>CAISIK010000022.1 GCA_903885375.1 uncultured Pseudomonadota bacterium | reverse complement strand
TCCAAACTGTAAAGCGGCGACGACTTATGAAGCAACAATCCGACGACGCCACCCTCATGCTCCTTGCCCGCTACACCGAAGCCGGCATCGACACTGCCGCCGCGCAACTGGCCACCGAGCACGACGGCGACCCGCTCGTGGCCGCACTCGCGGCGAGCGGGCCGGTGCTCGTGGATGTGGCGGCGCTGCCCGGCTGGGGCGTGGCCCGGCTGCGGCGCGAGCTGGCCGCCGCGGGGGTCGCGGTGCGCGAGGAAGGCCGGATGTGGCGGATCGGGGGGTAGGCGGCGGGGCGGGCGCCTACAGGTCGCCCACCCGGAGGGCTTCGAAGGGGGTGTCGATGCGGAGGGTGGCGGCCACGGCGAGGCCCGGCCAGGCGCAGATGCCGAGCCAGCCGAGCGCGACCTGCCCGTCGGCGATGCCGTTGGGGCCGCCCGGGGCAGCCACGCCGGCGGCGAAGGGGTCCTCGGCGGGGGCGGTGTCGGCCGGCACGGGGTACACGAAGGTGCCGCCGGCGAGGGAGAGCGCCACCGCGCCGCAGTTGCCGCTCTGGCCGGAGCCGCCGTCGAGCCCCACGAGGAAGGTGTCGAGCGCGTGATCCACGAGGCCGGCTCGGCGCTCGCCGCCGAGGTCGGCGTCCGACACCTGGATGGTGTGGAACTGCGAGGGGGTGGCGGGCGCTTCTTCGTCGATCGCCACGCGGGCGGGCCAGGCCTCGCTCGGGCAGTTCACGCCGGGGTCGGCGCACCACGCGGCGAGGTCGAGCTCGAGCGGGGCGCCATCGGGGCCCGTGAAGGTGACCACCCCCGAGGTGTCGGTCTGGGCGGTCTGCACGGCGCCGCCGAGGTCGAGCGTGACGGTGACGGTGTCGCTCCACGTCACCGCGTAGATGCCGCGCACGTCCTGGTCGTTCTCCACGTCGGCGGTGTCGCGCCCACCCGCGGAAGCGTCGGTGGTGGTGCCGGCGGCCCCGCCCGTGCAGGCGAGCGAGAGGGCGCCGACGAGGCCGAGCGCAAACCACATGGAGCGGCGGATCATCACGCTCATTGTACCCGCGAACCGGCCGCCGCCGAAAAGGAATCCGACCGCGAGCCGATCGGGCGACCGGGAGGGAGCGGCGAGCCGGCGGCCCGCGAGGTGCCCGCAGCCCCTCTACGCCCCGGTGATCCAGCGGGACTCGCCTGTTTGGAGCTGCACGCTGGCGCGGCGGTTCGTGACGACCACGCGGCCCTCCGCCATCCACCGCAGGCAGAGCGGGTAGAGGCGGTGCTCCACGGCGAGGATGCGCGCGGCGAGGGCGGCTTCCGTATCGCCCGCGAGCACGGGCACGGAGCCCTGCGCGAGGATGGGGCCGGTGTCCACGCCGGCATCGACGAGGTGGCAGGTGGCGCCGGCCTGGGTCACGCCGGCGGCGAGGGCCTGCGCGGCGCCGTGGGTGCCCGGGAAGGCGGGGAGGAGCGCGGGGTGGATGTTGAGCACCCGCTCGGGGAAGGCATCGAGGAAGGTGGGCGTGAGCACGCGCATGAAGCCGGCGAGGCACACGAAGTCGACCTCGCCGAGGGTGGCGATGAGCTCGCGTTCGAAGTCGGCGCGGGGTTTGCCCCGGTGGTCGACCGTGTGGGCGGCCACGCCGGCCGCGGCGGCGCGTTCGAGGGCGTAGGCGCCGGGCACGTTGCTCACGACCACGGCGATGTCGGCGGGGTACCAGGGGTCGGCGGCCGCATCGAGCAGCGCCTGCAGGTTGGAGCCGCGGCCGGAAACGAGCACGCCCACCCGCGCGGTGCGGGACATGCTCAGCGCACCACGCAGTTGCCTTCGGGGTCGGCCACCACCTCGCCCACCACCCAGCCACCGGCCGCGGCCGCGAGGGCCTCGGCGTGGGCGGCGGGCACCACGAGCACCATGCCGAGGCCGCAGTTGAAGGTGCGGTACATCTCCTCGTCGGAGAGGTTTCCGGCGCGGCGCAGGAGCGCGAAGATGGGGAGCTCGGGCCAGGAGCCCTTGTGCATCACGGCGCCGAGGCCCCGGGGGAGGACACGCGGCACGTTGCCGGTGAAGCCGCCGCCCGTGATGTGCACGGCGCCGCGCAGCGGGAACTGCTCGCGCAGGGCGAGGAGCTCCTTCACGTAGATGCGCGTGGGGCGGAGGAGCACCTCGCCGAGCGGGGCGCCGAGGCCTTCGTTGTCCACGCTCATGTCGTGGCTGCCGAGCAGGTGGCGGACGAGCGAGTAGCCGTTGCTGTGCACGCCGCTGCTGGGGAGGCCCACGAGGCGGTCGCCCACCTCGATGTCCTTGCCGTTCATCACCCGGCTGCGCTCCACCACGCCCACGCAGAAGCCCGCGAGGTCGTAGTGGCGGGGGGCGTACATGCCGGGCATCTCGGCAGTTTCGCCGCCGATGAGCGCGCAGCCGGCCTGGCGGCAGCCCTCGCAGATGCCGGCCACCACGGCCTCGGCCTCGGCCGGGTCGAGCTTGCCGGTGGCGAAGTAGTCGAGGAAGAAGAGGGGCTCGGCGCCGCACACGGCCACGTCGTTCACGCACATGGCCACCAGATCGATGCCGATGGTCTCGGGCCGCTGGAGCTGCTGGGCGAGCAGGAGCTTGGTGCCCACGCCGTCGGTGCCGGCCACGAGCAGGGGCTCCTTGTAGTGCTCCGGCACCCGGAAGAACCCGCCGAAGCCGCCGATGTCGCCCACTACGCCATCGCGGTAGGTGGAACGGACGTGCTTGCCGATGCGGTCGACGACCTCATCGCCCGCTTCGATGTCAACCCCAGCGTCGCGGTAGGCGTCTCGGCTCATGCGCCGCGGCTAACCCGCCGCGGGCGCGCGAGGGAGAGGCTCAGAGCTCCGAGGGCGTGGTGCCGCTTGCGAAAGCGGGCTCGGAGCGCAGGCCGGCGTTGTCGATGACCACGGCGGCGAAGTCGTAGGGGGTGTCGTAGTCGAGGTCGCTGCCGGTCACGCCGAGGCTGATGCCGAGGATGCCGCCATCGCCGGCGCACTCCTCGATGGGGCGATCGGCCGCGTCGAGCATGGCGCCGGCCGGCAGGGAGCGGTCGGGCGCGCCGCTGGTATCCACGGTGTCATCCACTGCGTCGTCGAACCAGAAGTCGACCGCGACGACGTGCGCATCGCCATCCTCGTCGGAGAACTCCACCGTGATGAGCACGCTGGGCTGGTCGGCCTCGCCGTCGGTGCCCTTGATGACATCGCCCTCCTCCACGGACAGGTCTTCCACCACCGGGGCGGTGCCGGAGCAGGACTCGGCGGAGTCGCTCGGGTTCAGCGTGCCGTTGCCGGAGTCTTCCGCCTTGGAGCCATCACAGGCGAGGAGCGGGAGGCAGAGGAGGGGAAGGTAGCGCATCTTTGGGCCTCGTTCGGCCCAACGTACCACGCCGCGGGCGCGCTGGCGGGATAGGGACGAGCCGTGGTCAACAAGCCGACCTCGCCCCTCCGCACCTGGCGCGCCCTGCGGGATCAGCTCGGCAGCCTGCGCGGCGTGTACGGCGCGCAGAACCGCATCGTGCGCCGCGATGACTTCGCGAACTTCGATGAGACCGTGCTCCTGCTCCACGGCTTCTTCCAGACCCGCAACGTGTGGGAGGTCATGGAGGATCGGCTCCGCTTCGATGGGTTCGGCGTCTTCTCCTTCGACCTCGGCGGCCTGCTCGGGCTGAACACCCACCGCCCGCAGGACCTCGCGGAGCGCGTGGCGGACAAGCTCGAGCGGCTGTGCATGCGCACCGGGCTCCGGAGCTTCCACATCGTGGGCCACAGCAAGGGGGGGCTCATCGCGCGCGAGTACGTGCAGCACCTCGGGGGCGCGCGGCGCGTGAAGTCCGTCATCACGCTGGGCACGCCGCACCACGGCACCCCCACCGCCGCCCTCGGTGTGGCGCTGATGGGCATGGGCGCGCTCTCGCGCAGCCCCTGGGACCTCCTCCCCAACAGCGGGTTCGTGCGGAAGCTCAAGGCCGATGTCTTCCCCACCGACGTGCCGCTGGTGAGCGTGCACAGCCGTCACGACGTGGTGTGCCCCTGGTGGGCGAGCGTGCTGGCGCCCAAGCCGGGGGAAACGTCGATGAAGAACCGCGTGGTCCAGGGCGTGGGCCACACCGCGCTCACCTACGACCCGGGCGTGTACGGCCTCGTGCGGCAGGAGCTGCGCGAGGCCGCCGAGCTGTACCAGCAGCGGCCGCCGGAGCGACGCGCGCCCTGAGCCTCAGGGCGTGGCGACGGGGGCCGGTTCGGGCGGCGGCGCGCTGGGATCGATCGGCAGCTGGCCGTTGTCATCCATGCAGCAACGGAAGCCGGTGGCACGGTTGGAGCTCGAGGCGTTCACCTCGGTACTGAACGCGCAGCGTGAGCCCTGCTCGGGCTGGCCGAGCTTGCCGCCCCGAAGGAGGCCGAATCGGGGGTCGGAGCCCTTGCCGCCCACCCATTCGATGGCGCCGCCGGAGAGGTCGTACACGCCCCAGCCGGACTTGCAGCCCTCCAAGGTGCCCGAGAGCCGATCGAGGTGGTCATCCCGATCCTGGTCGCCACCCGGGTCGGCGCCGCAGCGATCCACGGTGTAGGCGCCCACGTAGCCGTACTCGTTCATCTCCGGGCCCTTGCACGCACGCTCCCACTCGAGGCCCGAGCAGAGCCGCTTGCCCTGCGCCGCGCACAGGGTCATGGCGTCGGGCCGCGTCACGTTCACGAGCGGGGCGGCGCCGAGCTCGTTGGGGTACTCGAAGAGGTCGACGTAGAAGGCATCCACCGGGGCCACGAGCGCGAGGGGCTCGGTGGCGCGGGCCACCTTGTCGCTCTCGCTGTGCATGCGGCCCGCGATCATGGTGCCCTTGGGGATGTAGGCCATGTTGGGATGACCCGCGACCTTGGACTCCATCAGCGCCGCATCGATCGGGTTTTCCTTGATGATCTTCGCGCGCAACGACGCATCCTCGCCCGAGGCCTTCTTGCCGGGGTCGTTCATGGCGAAGAAGCCGCCCACCGCGAGGAGCAGGGCCACGCTGCCGCCCACGACCATGCCGATGCTGCGCATGCTGGTGCGGGCCGCGGGCTTGTCATCGTCGGTGAAGCTGCGCTGGATGTCGTTGATCATGTCGCGCGCAGAGGGGTAACGATCCTCCGCGTTGGCGCTCATGGCGATGTCCACGATGTCATCGACGTGCTTCGGCACGTCGTCGCGGACCTGGGTGGGGGAGAGGTAGGTGCCGGTCGGGGTGACGCCGGTGAGCAGCTCGTAGAAGAGCACGCCGACGGAGTACACGTCGGTCTGCACCGTGCCGCCCGAGGAGGGCGAGGCGAGCTCGGGGGCGAGGTAGCGAACGTCGGGACGGTCGGCGAGGTTCTCGGCGAGCGTGCCGGGCTGGATCATCTCGGAGAGGCCGAGGCCGTTGAGCTTGATGGTGCGAACGGTCTTGCCTTCGCCGGGGCCGACGGAGCGGCTGTTCACCAGCACGTTCGCGGGCTTGATGTGCCGATGCACGAGGCCGGCCGCGTGGGCCGCCTCCACCGCATCGAGCACGCGGACCACGATCTGGCAGGCTTCCTGGAGGGTGAACGGCTTGCGCTCGCCCGCGTAGCGGTCCATCAGGCGGCGGAGGGACTCCGCTTCGAAGAACTCGGTGACCACGAACAGGGCGCCGCCGTGCTCGCCGATCTCGATGGCGGGCACGAGCGCCTCGCTACGGCCCGCCCGGGTGCGCTCGAGGACGGCGCCGCCGATGGCGAGGCCCACGGAAGGCCCCGCGAGCACCTTGACACAAACCCGCTTGCCCGAACCCAGGCTGCGGGCGGCGTAACTGGAACCCGCAGGCCCATCGCCGAGGAGGGACTCCACCTCGTACTTTTTCGCGACGACATCGCCTTGGCGAAATGTGATCACTGATCCTGCCACGGCAGCTCTCCGATCCAGACGGTTCTGGCAGGCTACCATGCTGGCGACCGGGCGTGTTGCGACGGCCGAATGGAATGAGGCGGCAAGCGCGGAATTACCCCGTTCAGGGGCCGCGATCACCGACGAAGAATCTGAACACCGCCACCAGCCTCCGGTACCATTCGCGCGGGTGGATGCGTGCGGCGAAGAGCCAATGCATCACCAGGCCGAAGAACATGCCCAGCGCCACGAGGCCGATGCCGAAGCCGAAGAAGGGCCAGACCGGCACCCCCCACGGGCTCGGCGCCCACGTGGCGATGAGGATGGTTCCGCTCACGGCGAGCGCCAGCGCGCAGAGCGCGAGCGAGATGCGCACCGCGGCGTGCCGGATTTCGAGGCGCAGCTCCTCGGCGTCGGGGTCGCGCGCGGTGATGGACACGCGGCCGCGTTCGAGGTCGTTGAGGAGCTGGTTGGCCTGCGTTGGGAGGTCGCGGAACGCGGTCTGGGCGTGCTGGAGCACGCGGAGGGTGTCGGCGCCGAGCCGCTCGGGGCCGAAGCGCCGGGTGACGAGCCGCTGGGCCCAGGGGCGCACCTCCTCGATGATGTCGGTGTCGGGGAGGAGGCGCTTGGCCACACCGTCCACCAGGCTGCCGGCGCGCGCCACCACCGCGAACTCGCGCGGCAGCTGGATGCGGTAGCGCGTGGCCACCTCGATGAACTCCATGAGCGAGCCGCGCGAGCTGAGGTCGCTGAGCGAGGCGCCGTGGTACTTGGCCATCAGGCGCTCGATCTCGTTGCGGAAGGCCTTGAGGTCGACCCGTTCGGCCGTAGCGCCCGCCCGGTACACCGCCATCGCCACGCTCTCGGCATCGCGGAAAACCAGGCCCGCGAAGATGTCGGTCATCACGTCCTGCATCTGGGCGGTGAGCGTGCCGGTGAGGCCGAAGTCGAGGAAGCAGATGCGCCCGCCCTCGAGCACGAGGATGTTGCCGGGGTGCGGATCACCGTGGAAGAAGCCGTGCTCGAAGAGCTGGTAGTACCAGCTCTCGATGAGCTTTCGCATGGCGGTGCGCCCCTCCTCCGAGCCGCCCACCACGTCCTTGAGCTTCTGGCCGACCATCTTCTCCATCACCAGCACGCGGCGGGTGCAGAGCTCCACGTAGACCTCGGGGATGACCACCCCCTCGATCGGCTGGTGGTTCTTGCGGAACCGCTGCGCGGCGCGGGCCTCCTGGAGGAAGTCGAGCTCCACCTGCACGGCCAGCTCGAACTCCTGCACGATCTCCACGGGCGTGTAGAGCCCCGGCACCTGCACCTGCCCCTCGATGAGCCGGGCGAGCGTGTAGAGGATGTGGAGGTCGCTCTGGAGCACCGCCTGGATGCCCGGACGCTGCACCTTGACCGCCACCTCGCGGCCATCGTGGAGCCGGGCGGCGTGGACCTGCGCGATCGACGCGCTGGCCATCGGCTCCTCGTCGAAGCGGGCGAAGGCCTCCGCCAGCGGCCGACCGAGCTCCGCCTCCACCAGCGTGCGCACGTGCTCGAAGGGCACGCGCGGCGCGTTGTCCTGCAGCTCCGAGAGCTCGGCCAGCACCGCCGCCGGCAGGATGTCGGGCCGCACGGAGAGGACCTGCCCCAGCTTGATGAAGGTGGGGCCGAGGTCGGCCAGCGCGAGGCGCACGCGGCGCGCCATCGGCTCCTTCGAGGCGCTGGTGGCCGTGTCGATGCCGACGATGCGGGCCAGCTCGCCGAAGCCGTGCCCGGCGAGCGTGAGCGCCACATCCCGCACCCGCGGGAGGTCGGACACCGAGATGTGGGTGCTCACGACACGCTCAATAGGCCCGCGCGAAGACCGCTACGTGCGTGGCCGGGCGCCCGCTGTAGAAGCACGGGCCGGTGGGGCTCTGCCCATCGAGGGGGTAGCACCGGATGGTGGCCCGGGTCTCCTCCTTGATGGCGGCCTCGTTCGCGGCGTCGTCGCACCAGTTCACCACGAAGAAGCCGCCCCCGTCGATCCGCTCCTTGAGCTCGGCGTAGCTGTCGATCCGGAAGGTGCGCTCGTTCAGGCGCGCCTCGGCACGTTCGTAGAGCGCCTGCTGGATGCCGGCGAGGCTCTCCTGCACCACCCCGAGGAGCGCATCATCCACGGGGATGGCGAACTTGCCGCCGCCGGTGCGGGGCGCCGCGAAGACCGCGCCCTTGGCCATGTCGCGGGGGCCGATCTCGAGGCGCAGCGGCACGCCCTTGCGCTCCCACTCGAAGTACTTCGCGCCGGGCTTGAGCTGGTCGCGCGTGTCGATCTTCACGCGCAGGCCCTTGAGCCGGGCCGCCACGCCCTCGGCGAACGCGATGACCTCGGCCCGTTCGGCATCGCCCTTCCAGATCGGGGTGATGACCACCTGCACGGGCGCGATGGCCGGCGGGAGGACGAGCCCCGTGTCGTCCGAGTGGGTCATGATGACGGCGCCGACCAGACGGGTGCTCACGCCCCAGCTCGTGGCCCACACGTGCTCGCGCACGCCGGACTCGCCGGTGAACGTGACATCGAAGGCCTTGGCGAAGTTCTGGCCAAGGAAGTGGCTCGTGCCCGCCTGGAGCGCCCAGCCGTTCTGCATCATGGCCTCGATGCAGAGCGTGTCGACCGCGCCGGCGAAGCGCTCCGACGCGCTCTTGGCCCCCGCGAGCACCGGGATGGCCAGCACGTTGCGCGCGAACTCCTGGTACACGCGCAGCATCTGGCTGGCCTCGGCTTCGGCTTCGGCCCGGCTGGCGTGGGCGGTGTGGCCCTCCTGCCAGAGGAACTCGGCCGTGCGGAGGAAGGGGCGCGTCTTCATCTCCCAGCGCACCACGTTGGCCCACTGGTTGATGAGGATGGGGAGATCGCGGTGGGACTGGATCCACTTGCCGTACATGTGCCAGATGATCGTTTCCGACGTGGGACGGATGATCAGCGGCTCCTCGAGGCGGGCCGCGGGATCGGGCTCCACCCCGCCGCCCGCCGCGGCGCGCAGACGGTGATGGGTGACGACGGCGCACTCCTTGGCGAACCCCTCCACGTGCTCCGCCTCCTTGGAGAGGAAAGACATGGGGATGAGCAGCGGGAAGTAGGCGTTGACGTGCCCGGTTTCGCGGAAGCGCGTGTCCAGCTCGTTGCGCATGAGGTCCCACACGGCGAACCCGTGGGGGCGAAGCACCATCGAGCCCTTCACCGGCGAGTAGTCGGAGAGCTCGGCCGCCGAGATGACGTCGAGGTACCACTGGGAGTAGTCGGTGGCGCGGGGGGTGATGCTCTGGTCGGCCATGGGAAACCTGCGGGGGCGGCGCCCATAGCCCGCGCGCCCGCCGGACTCAACGTTGGCGGAGCCTAGGGCGCGCCGCCCTTGTGCGGTGCGCCGACCTCGTGGTTCACCGGCGGCCCGGCGATGCCGCCGTCGAGCTTGGAGGGGATCACGGTGTAGGCGCGCTCGGCCGCTTCGGGGTCGGCGAGGGGAGGAGGCTCGGCCAGGGGCCAGAGGGAGAGGCAGTCCCCCTCTCGACGCTCGCCGAGCACGGCGTTGAGCCGCGCCACGGCGGCGAGGTTGCCCTCGCTCACGCAGTCGTGGGTGATGAGGACCGACCGGAAGCCCCGCCGCCACAGGAGCGCCAGGTGGCGGTCGAGCTCCTCCCGAGGCACCTCGCGCCCCTGGGCCACCCGCGCCACCGCGTTGGCGGCCACCCAGTCGATGCCGTCGGTCGTCCAGTGGTCGACCCGCTCGATGGGCACGGTCTGGAAGGCGCGGTCGAGGTGGATCTGGGCGGCGATGCTCCGGGAACGGTCCTCCGCGTCGAAGAGCGCCACGGGCACACGATCGCCGCTCACCGCCGCCGCCTTGAGCACCCAGGTAATCTCGGCCACCGCGCCCTCCGGCGCCGCAACATCGGCCACGCCGTGCAGCGCGAAGCTGCTCCGCGGGAAGTTCACCCGGTCGTTCACCAGCACATCGACCATGGCGAGGGGGAGCAGGAACAGCGCCCAGCGGTAGCGGGTGGAGGCGCCTACCAGCACTGCGAGCGCCACCGACGTGATCGAGAGGTAGCGCACCGGGAAGTTCAGCGGCTGCGCGAAGTAGGAGAGCGCGCGGTTCACCACCGCGAGGGGCATCAGGAGCGGGGTGCCGCCTTCGCCGCCCCACCAGGTGAGGTTGCCCATGGCCAGCACCACGCCCACCCCGGCGATGGCGAGCCAGGGCAGCGCCCGGCGACCGAGCGACCACGCCCCCACCGCCGCCAGCGCCAGCGCCACCGCGCCGAGGTAGCGCCCGCCGAGGTACGCCTCGAAGGGCACCTGCGGCGAGGGCGCGAGCGTGCCGTCGGGCGTGAACAGCTCGAGGAGGCGGAGCGAGGTGACGGCGAAGCTGTCGGTCGGGAGGCCTCCGGCCATCCACGCGAAGAACCCCTCGGTGTGCGCGTTGTCGCCCTTGCCGTAGGTGCTCGAGAACAGCTTGATCGTGGGGACGACGATGACGAGGCCCACGGCGGCCGCGCCCACCCACCCGGCCCAGAGGCGACGCTCGAGGCGCGCGGTGGCAAGCGCATAGACGCCCACCGCCGTGGCGAGGAAGAAGCCGTGGTAGAAGCAGGCGAGCGTGGCGCCGGCTACGACGAGGCCGAGGCGCAGGAAGTCGGCCGGCGCGAGATCGCGGCGGGCTCGAACGGCGAACGCGAGCCCCAGCGGAATCCACCAGGCCTGCCGCAGCTCGCCCACCCCGGCATGCAGGGTGAAGGCCGTGAAGGCGCTCGCCTGCGCCGCGGCGCCCGAGGCGAGGGCACCCCGGCGCTCGCCCGTGACCAGCCAGCCGAGCCAGCCCGTACACACGCCGATCAGCACGACGTGCAGGATCGCGAGGAGGTTCGCCACCAGCACCGGGGGGAGGGGGAGCCACGCGGTGAGGAGGCCGTTCGCGATCTCGATGGGGTAGAGGTCGATGCCCGCGGGGAAGTTGATCAGCGTGGTGCGGAGGCCCCAGGTGCCCTCGAAGAGCTCGTGGTGCATCCACCACAGGTTCCATACGTGCTTGAGGCCATCGCCGTTCGGGGAGCCGATCGCGGCGGAGGCGGGGTGCAGGGCGGCCGGCCAGGTGAGCACGACCGCCAACAAAAGCGACTGAAAGAGGAGCAGCCGCGTGGGCACCTCTCCCGGCTAACGCGGCGCTCGGTTAGGCGCGCCCGCCTTTCCCGGGGTGTCCATGTCCGCCGAATCCCAGCGCGTCGCCAACCTCCTTCGTGGGCTCGCCATGGATGGCGTGCAGGCGGCCAACAGCGGCCACCCCGGCATGCCCATGGGCATGGCCGATGTGGCCACCACCCTCTGGTCGCGCTTCGTGAAGTACGACCCGGCCGACCCGCTGTGGCACGACCGCGACCGCGTGGTGCTCTCGGGCGGGCACGGCAGCATGCTGCTTTACGGCATGATGTACCTCACCGGCCAGGGCATCTCCGGCCATGCGCACCTCTCGCCGCTCGGCGTGGAGGACCTCCAGCAGTTCCGGCAGTGGGGCAGCCGCACGGCGGGCCACCCCGAGTACCGCGAGTGCCCGGGCGTGGAGTGCACCACCGGCCCGCTCGGCCAGGGCATCGCCATGGCCGTGGGCATGGCGCTCGCCGAGGCGCACCTGCGCGAGCGCTTCGGCGCCGACCTCGTGGACCATCGCACCTGGGCGTTCTGCGGCGATGGCGACCTCATGGAGGGCGTGGCCGTGGAAGCGGCCTCCCTCGCCGGCCACCTCGGCCTCGGCCGCCTCGTCGTCTTGTTCGATGACAACGGCATCACCATCGATGGGGGCACCGAGCTGTCCTTCTCCGAGGACACCACGGGCAAGTTCCAGGCCCTCGGCTGGCACGTGTTGTCGGTGGATGGGCACGATCACGCCGCCGTGGCCAACGCCATCGCCGCCGCGCGCGAAGTCACCGACCGCCCCTCGCTCGTGCGCTGCCGCACCACCATCGGCTTCGGCTCGCCCAACAAGGGCGGCAAGTCGGCCGCCCACGGCGCCCCCCTCGGGGTGGATGAGGTGCGGCTCACCAAGGCCGCGCTCGGCCTCGACCCCGAGGTGGCCTTCCAGTGCGAGGCGTCCGCGTTCGCCTTCTTCCGCGCGGGCGATGCCGCACGCCGCGAGCTGCGCGCCGCCTGGGAGGCGCGGGTGAACGCCTCCGCCCTCGGCGCCGCCTTCCGCGAGCAGCTCAGCGGCGTGCTGAAGACGGGCGGCGTGGCATGGCCGGAGCACGCGGCGGGCAGCAAGCTCGCCACTCGCAAGGCCTCCCAGGCCGCGATCCAGGCCATCGCGGCCGCGCTGCCCGGCTTCATCGGCGGCAGCGCCGACCTCGCCGAGAGCAACCTCACGCAGATCAAGGGGAGCCCCGAGGTTCGCCGCGGCCAGTACGCCGGCCGGAACATCAGCTTCGGCATCCGCGAGCACGCCATGGCGGCCATGTGCAACGGCCTCGTCCTGCACGGCGGCCTGCGCGCCTTCTGCGCCACCTTCCTCATCTTCCACGACTACCACCGGCCGAGTTTCCGCCTCTCCGCCCTCATGGGGCTGCCGGTCGTGTACGTGTACACCCACGACAGCGTGTGGGTGGGCGAGGATGGCCCCACGCACCAGCCCACGGAAACGATCGCGAGCATCCGGCTCGTGCCGAACGGCTGGCTCATCCGCCCGGCCGATGCCAACGAGGCCAACGAAGCCTGGGCCATGGCGCTCGAACGCACCGACGGCCCGGTGGCCCTCGCCTTCACTCGTCAGGAGCTGCTCACCATCGATCGGTCGGTCGCGCCGCCCGCGTCGAGCATCCGCCGCGGCGGCTACGTGCTCGCCGAGGCCGAGGGCGCCGCCGTCACGTTCGTGGCGTCGGGCTCCGAGGTGGGGCTGGCGCTCCTCGCCCGCGATGCGCTGGCCGCCGAGGGGATAACCGCCCGCGTGGTGAACCTCGCCTGCACCGCCGTGTTCAACGCGCAGCCCGCCGAGTACCGCGCCGCGGTGCTCGGGAGCGCGCCCCGCGTCACCGTGGAGGCCGGCGCTACGGCCGGCCTCGAGCGCTACGTGGGCGAGCGCGGCGCCGCGATCGGCATCGACCGCTTCGGCGCCAGCGCGCCCGGCAAGGTGGTGAGCGAGAAGCTCGGTCTGAACGTGGCCAACCTCGTGGCCGTGGCCCGCAGCGTCCTCGGCTGACCCTCACCCGCCGAGGTGCACGCCGATGCCGCCGCCGAGGAGCACGCGGGCATCGGCATCCTCGACCTCCACCCGTGCTTCCGTTTCGAGGAAGTAGCGGGGGGTCACGTAGTACCGCACCCCGAGGCCTCCCCCCACCACGCCCACGAGCCGGCTCTCGCCGGTGGCGCCGGAGGTGAGGGGGGTGTCGTCGGACACCGCGGCGGCCCCGCGGGAGGTGGGGAGCGCCGCCGCCGACGCGCGCGTGGCGGTCTCGATCACGCGGCCGCCGCCGGCCACGAAGGCGTAGGGCCGCCACCGTTCGCCGTCGATGGCGAAGCTCACGCGGCTGCCGAAGTTCCAGCGGCTGTCCGTGGCGCTCTGCCTCGTCCAGCCCACCCGATCGATGCCGAGCGCCACGTTCGGCGTGACCATCCACTCGCCGGTGAGGCCCGCCACGTAGGGGACATCGGCGCCCACGGAGGGGTCCCACCCGGCGTAGGTGGAGAGGGTGCCGCCCCCTGAAGGGTGGCGGGCTTCGCGGCCGGGGTGAGGGTTGGCTTCGTGGGCGGCGTCGGCCACGGCCGTGCCGTAGAGCATGGCCGCGCCGAGGGCGAGCGGGTCGGGGCCGGTGATGCTGCCGCTGAAGAAGCCCCGGTCCGGCACGAAGACGCTCCCGGCGAAGAGCGCGAGGGTGCCGGCCATCAGGAGGCCGCCCTTCACCCCCTGCTTGTTGTAGATCTGCCCGGCCCCCGGCACCATCACGCTCAGGCCGCTGGCGAGGAGCGGGCTGTGGCGCATGTCGGTGTCGTTCACGGCCGCCGCCCACCAGCCGCGGTTGGCGCTGGCCAGCTCCTGCGTGGAGGAGAACAGGTCGAGCCGCTGCGCGGCCGCCGCGCGCGCATCGAAGGCGGGCAGCTCCTCCCCCTTGGGCGGGTCGCTCGGCGGCGTGACCATCGGCAGGAACGGAGGCGCCGACACGCGTGCCCCCTCCGAGAGCTGCACCTCGGCCTGCAGGAGCGTCTGCCCCTCCATCCGGCGCATGGCGTAGGTGCCCGGCGGCAACGCGAGCGTGACCGCCAGCCCCTCCACCTTGGCGAGCTCGGCCACCGGCGTCCGGTCGGGCAGGCGCACGACGGTGATCTGGCCGCTGCCTTCTTCCGGAAGCGTGACCGTGGCGCGACCCTGGCGCACCTCGGTGAGCTCGAGATCGTCCTGCCCCTTGAGGCGGAAGTCGCGGCTGGGGTGCTGAACGCCGGCGCCGCTCTCGCCGGTGTGGCTCACCACGCGATCCCGGGCGTACTTCCATGCCTCCTCGAGCGAAACGGCGCCGTCGTTCCGATCGGCCGCGCCGCGGAGCCCGGAGATGAGGTAGTGGGTGAAGAAGCTCCCCCTCAAGTTCTCGGATTCCTGAGCATCTTCATCCTCCGAGGCGGCGGCGATCCAGGCCTCCCCTTCGGCCGCGAGCCGGGACTCGCCCGCGAGGAAGGGCTCGCTGAGCGCGGCCCCCTTCAGACGGGTGATGCTGCCGGAGCGGCAGGCGTCGAGCACGCCGACCTTCACCTCGGCGGGGAGCTTGCGGATGTCGCCCCGGAGCTTCTCCCAGGCGTAGCTGTCGTTGCCGATGCGGAGCCCGCGCGCATCGGCGTGGCCGCTGTAGTAGAAGAGGAAGAGGTCCTCGTCGAAGCTCCCGGCCACCTCCTCGTGGGCCTTGAGCGCGGCCACGAGCTCGGCCTCGGTGGGGCCGTACAGCACGGTGATGTGCACCGGCTCGAAGTCGCCCAGCTCCACGAGCACGTCGGCGAAGCGGCGGGCATCCTCCTCTGCGTAGCGCAGCGGTTCGAGGCCGCTCCCGCCCACGTTCGCACCCACCACCAGCGCGTGGCGGAGGACCGTGGCGGCAGCCGTGGCAACGAGGAGCAGCACGTCAGTCCTTGCGCACCACCACCGACGCTACGTGCGCCCCTTCCATTCGAACCGGGTTCCGGCGCAACGCCGCGAGCACCGCCTCGGGGTCGGGGCGTTCATCGGTGCTCAGCGCGAAGAAGGTCTGCTCGCCGTGGCTCCCGTCGAGGGTGAGCGAGAAGGGGGCGGCGCGCAGCCCGCTCTCGCCGGCGGCCACGGTGCCGTACACCTCCACGAGCCCGTTGCTGTCGCGACCGCCGAGGGTCACGAACCCGCGGCCGCGGGCATCGAAACGGAGCTGAACGCGCTCCCCACCGGCGAGCGCTTCGCCCGTGTAGAGCGGCCTCGCGCTGTCGCCGGCCTGGACCCAGGCCTCGAGCCGCGGGGTGAGGCCCTTGGCGCGAATGACGTCGCCATCGGGCGCGACGGGGGGCGACGCCGCCTCGGGCAGCGGGCGGGGGCGGGCGGTGAAGGCGGGGGCGGCGGTTGGCGCGGCGGGGGGCGGTGCGGCGGGCGAGGCGGCGACGGGGGCCGGCTCGGCGGCGAGCGAGGCGGGCCGGGGAGGGGGCGTGGGGATGGAGCCCGCGGGGCCGGGATTGGAGGGGGGGCGGAGCGCGATGAAAGCGACGAGCGCGGCGGGAACGAGCGAGGCCACGGGGAGCCAGCGCCACCACGGCGCGGCCTGTCGCGCCGCCGGCTGGAGCGCCTCCGGCACCGGCGCGCGCAGGAACTCCTGCCGGAGCGCCTGCTGGTGACGGAGCCGCGCGCTGCAGTCGGCGCACTCGCCGAGGTGGGCGCGCAGGCGGCCCTCCTCGGCCGGGGCGAGCTCGCCCAGACGGAGCTGGTGGAGCTTGAGGGTGTGGATGTGGTTCATGGGCGCGCCCCCTGGGCCTGGATGCGGAAACCCGCGATACGTTTGCGGACGGCGGCGCCCGAGAGTCCCACCATCTCGCCCACCTCGTCGTGCGTCATGCCATCGACGTAGTGGTACACGAGGCACTCCCGCGTGGTGGGGTCGCTATCGAGCAGGAGCTGGTCGAGGAGCTGCCGCAGCGCGAGCTGGTCGAGCACGGAGTCGGTGCGGACGATGGAGGGGAGGTCGGCGACCGGGTCCTCCGGGCGCCGCCGCGTGGCGCGGATGCGGTTGAGGCAGGTCGTGGTGGTGATGCGGTAGAGGAAGGTGGAGGGCGATGAATCGCCCCGAAAGCTGTCGCGGAAGCGGTGCAGCTTGAGGAACACCTCCTGCATGGCATCCTGCGCATCGGCATCGTTGCGGAGGATGGTGCGGCAGCGGCCGAGCACGAGATCGCCGTAGCGGCGGTAGAGCGCCGGGATGTCAAGACTGTGCTCCACCGCGGCGTCCTGCTCCGCGGCGGAGTGTAGCGGGCGCGCCGAGCCGGCGCGCGGGCTGTCCCGCCTTTCCATGACACCGAGCGTGGCGGCCCTCGCGGTCACTCGCAGTCTTCGCCGGTGTCGCTGCCGCCCGAACCGGCCTCGGGCGTGCGCAGGGTGAAGGCATCGTCGAGGTATTCGCCGTCGTCGCCCACCACGAGGAGGAGGTCGGCGGTCTGCCCGTCGGCCGCTTCGGCGCTGGCCACGACGGTGAGGAGGAGCTCGGTGCCGCGGTTGGTGGTGGCCACCACCTCGATGGGGCCGTAGGCCTCCACGCCCTCCACGGTGGCGAGGTCGAAGTGCTCGGCCGTCAGCGACACGATGGTGGTGCTGCCGCTCTCGAGCTCGGCGGGGTCGACCGCGAAGGTGGCGGCCGGCGCCTCGGGCTCGGCGGTGTCGCCATTGCCGCCGCCGCTGGTCAACCCGGAGGTGTCGCCCTCGATCGAGCAGGCGTCATCGTCGTGCTTGCCGCAGCCGGTGCGGTCGTAGATGACGCAGCCGGTGGCGAGGGGGGCGAGGAGGAAGAGGGGGAAGAGTCGGGTCATCGCGTCTCCGAGGGGGTGCAGTTCATCTGCGCCCATGTCGACACCGGCCCGGGCCGGAAGCGGATCTCCCGGGCGAAGTTTTCTGGCGGCCCGGGTGGAGGTGGGCGAGGCCACGTTCCACGCCGGGAGCGGCGTGCTACATGGCAGGACGCCCGAGACGGGCATCCCTCGGAGATCCGTTGCCCAACACGCAGAAGGCCTACAAGGACCTTGATTTTCTGAACAGTCCTGCCGCCCGTACCATTCGCATCCTGTGCGAGTACGAGGAGCCGCGGGAGCGCTTCTACCGCAACCGCCTCCGCGACACGATCGTGGTCTTCGGTTCGGCGCGCATCAAGAGCCCCGAGGAGGCCGCGCTGGCAATGTCCACCGCGCGGGAGTCCGCGGATGCCGCGGCCATCGCCAAGGCGGAGAAGGGCCTCGGCCTGGCCCGCTACTACGCCGACACCCGCGAGCTCGCCCGCCGCCTGACCGAGTGGAGCCTCGCGCGCCCCGACCACCACCGCGACATGGTCATCACGACCGGTGGCGGGCCCGGCATCATGGAGGCCGGAAACCGCGGCGCCTCCGATGTTCCCGGCGGCCGCAGCGTGGGCCTCGGCATCTCGCTCCCCTTCGAGGAGAAGGTGAACCGCTGGGTCACCCCCGAGCTCGCCTTCGAGTTCCACTACTTCTTCATGCGGAAGTACTGGTTCAGCTACCTCGCCAAGGCGGTGGTGGTCATGCCGGGCGGCTTCGGCACGCTCGACGAGATGTGCGAGATCCTCACCCTGCGCCAGACCCGCCGCATCACCAAGCCCATGCCGATGGTGCTCTACGGCACCGACTACTGGGACGAGGTGATCGACGTGGAGGCGATGATCCGCTGGGGCACCATCAGCGAGTCCGACCGGCTCCTCATGCACCGCAGCAACAGTGTGGACGATGCCTTCGACTTCCTGACCGCCCACCTCGACTCCACCGAAAAGGAGGCCCCGAAATGACCCCCTGGAACCTTCGCAAGCGCATCAAGTCCGCACTCGGCCGCACCGAGCCCGAGCGCGACGAAACCTACACCCTCACGCTCATCCTCCCCGATGGAACCGCGCACGAGGTGAAGGCCGAAGCCCGCTACACGCTGGTGATGGCCTCGCAGTCGCTCGAAACCCCCATCGCCACCGGCTGTCCCGATGGCGGCTGCGGCGGCTGCGGCGTGGATGTGGTGGACGAGCGCGGCCTCGCCGCGCCCACCGATGCCGAGGCCAAGCTCCTCCGCGAGAAGGGCAAGCCGGGGCAGCGTCTGGCCTGCCACGCCCGCATCAACGGCAGCGGCGCCCGGGTGAAGGTGCTCTCGACCTGGTCGATGGAGCAGACGGCGGGCGAGTAGTGTCGGACCCCGCGCTCCCGCCCCTGTTGCTGCTCGCCGGCGTACTCTCCGTGCCGGTGGGCCTGCTCGCCGCGCTGGCCTTCGTGCGCGTGGTGAGCCCGTGGTCGGCGGTCGTGGCCGCGCACGGAATGGTGCTCCCGCCCCCCGCGAACGCCCATCGGGTGGGCGGACAGACCATTCGGCTCGGGCCGACCTTCTCGATCTACGCCCTCGCTCGGGTGGTCGTGAGCAAGGACACGCTGTGGGTGGGCTTCTCGGCGCCGGCCTCCTGGTTCTTCAAGGAGGTCATGGTGCCGCTCGACGAGGTGACGCTCCACACGCCCGAGGACTGGCTCGCGAGCGGCGCGCGGGTGTCGTTGCTTTCCGTTCCGGGGGTGTCGCTCACGCTTCGCGGCGATGGCGCTCAGCTGGTGATCGCCCGGCTCGGATAGCGCGGATAGCAGCGCGCATGTTGATCACACGCGTGTACACGAAGACGGGCGACAAGGGCGAAACGAGGCTGGTGGGCGGCCAGAAGGTGGCGAAGGACCACGTCCGGATCGCCAGCTACGGCACCACCGACGAGCTCAACAGCATCGTGGGCATCGTGCGCTGGCACAACCGTGTGAGCGGCGCGACCCCCGCGGTGGTGGAGCGCATCGACGGGATGCTCCATCTGGTGCAGAACGACCTCTTCAACGTGGGCAGCGACCTCGCCACCCGCCCTGAGGATCGTTGGGCCGGCATGGTGCGTGTGAACGAGAGCGACATCGAGCGCCTCGAAGGGTGGATCGACACGCTCAATGCCGACGTGGGGCCGCTCACGGAGTTCATCCTCCCTGGCGGCGGTCCGGTGGGCGCCTTCCTCCACCAGGCCCGCACGGTCTGCCGGCGCGGCGAGCGCGAGGTCGTCGCCCTGCTCCGCGAGGAGCCCGACACCGACCCGCTCCCCATGAAGTACCTGAATCGGCTGTCGGACTATCTCTTCGTGCTCGGGCGCTGGGCCGCGAAGCAGTTGGGTGAACCGGAGTTTCTGTGGGATCGCCCCAAGCCGGGGCCCAAGGGAGGCTGAAGAAGGCGCCGCCATCGCCCCCACGACATGATAGACGCCGGATGGTTTGGAGGTAGCAGTGGCTGGACAGGTGCAGAAGTCGAGTGTTGACAATCTCCGCGGTAGCGACGAAACGACGGTTCAAATCCTCGTTGATGACCTCCTCCGGCTGCACATCCAGCGGATCGAGACCCGCGTGGTGGCCGATCTCTTCGCGGTGGCCGATGGCCAGCTGAGCCCCTCGCTCTCCGCCGACCTCAAGGGCTGGGCCGCGCGGGCCACCCGTGAAATCCTCGACCTCCCCGATGGCGACATCCTCCGCTCGTTCCTCGCGGAAGTGTCGGAAATCCCTGCGGGCCTCGTGCCCCAGCGCCTCCGCGATGCGGTGGCCGCCCTCGCCGCTCAGTCGAGCGCCGAAACGGTGAAGATGATCGACGAGATGGCGAAGGTCTGGGAAGAGGAGACCCCCACCCCCGTGGTGCTCCCGATCGCCAAGATCAAGGCCGTCGTGCCGAAGACGCGCGCGCCCGTGAAGGCCCGCTCCTCCAGCGCGAAGACCCCCGCCGCCGATGTGGACCCGCGCCGCGCCGACTACATCCGGCAGGACGTGATGCACACGCTCGCCCGCGTGGAGAACGGCATCAAGGAGAGCGTGCTCGTGGGCGGCATCCGCCACCGCAGCCCCTTCAAGGACATCACCGACAGCGAGATCAAGGCCGAGCTCCGCAAGATGGAGCGCGAAGGTCTCAAGCAGAAGGCCGGCGAGCTGCGCATCAAGAAGACGGGCGAACGCTGGGGCATGCGCTAACGTCGCTGGCGGGAGCGGATTCCGTGCACATAGCTGCCGCCGCCCTCGACCGCGCCGCCGCCTACCGCCTGTTCATCAGCGCGGTGGTGCCGCGACCCATTGCCTGGGTGGGCAGCATCAGCGCCGAAGGCGTGGACAACCTCGCGCCCTTCTCCTACTTCATGGGCGTGAGCTCGGCACCGCCGATGCTCGCGTTCTCGGTGGCGCGCACCCGGGATGGTGGCCTGAAAGACACCGCCCGCAACGTGCTGGCCACGGGCGAGTTCACCGTCTCCATCCCGGAGGAGGCCACGCTCGACGCCATGCACCAGACGAGCGCGGCCTACACCGGGTCGGAGTTCGACGGGGTGGGCATCGCGCGCGCGGTGAGCGTGCGGGTGGCGCCGCCGCGGGTGGCGCTGGCCCGCGTGGCCCTGGAGTGCCGGGTCCACCAGACGCTCGAGGTGGGCAACTGCCTGCTCGTGGTGGGCGAGGTGGTGGAGTTCCACGTGGCCGACGAGCTGTGGGAGAACGGCGCGGTTCGCCTCGCCGACTACCGGCCGGTGGCCCGCCTCGGTGGGGATGCCTACACCACGCTCGGTCGGGTGCTCCACCGGCCGCCCGCGAAACCTTGAATGCTGCGCCTTCGGTGCGCACGGTGATACCGTTTGCGAGGAGGGTCGGATGCCCATCTACGAGTACCGTTGCGAGTGTGGGGATGTGGTGGAGGCGCTCGTGCGCGGGGGCCGCGAGCCGATCGACGCGCGCGATGTCGGCCACTACTGCGACACCTCCGGGCAGCTGAAGAAGCTCATCTCCGCGCACAACGTGGGCCACGGTGGCGCGTCGGCCTACCGG
Source organism: uncultured Pseudomonadota bacterium (assembly GCA_903885375.1). Taxonomy (GTDB): domain Bacteria; phylum Myxococcota_A; class UBA796; order UBA796; family SXON01; genus SXON01. The sequence continues at coordinate 44,227 of CAISIK010000022.1, read as the reverse complement.
GTGTCGGAGTCGGGGGCGTCCGAGGTGCCGGCGGATTCGGGCTGCGGGCACTGCGGCACGCCGCAAGCCTGCTCCTACGACTGACGCTCCGGCCGGTGCTCGCTCTCACGCTGCTCCTGGGCGGCTGCGCCCCGTCGGAGGGGTGCTCCTCGAACGTGCGCTCAGCGCGCCGGACTACGGCGCGGCGGTGGCCGGATGCAACGCGCTCGAGGGGGTACGGGCCGATCGATGCCGGGTGGAGGTGGCCGCCCTGCACGGCCACGACGAGCTCGCGGCCTGCGCCCTCGTCGAGGACCCCATGTGGAAGGACGAGTGCGTGTTCCAACTCGCCGAGCGGCTCGCCAGCCGCGGTGAGGCCGGCACGGCGTTCGAGCTCTGCAGCCACACACGCTTTTCGCGCGAGTGCAGCTACCACTTGCTGCGCGAGGTGGCCCGCGGGGTGCTCGACCGGTCGCCGGCCGAGGCCGCGGCGGCGTTGGGTCCCTGGCGAAGTGTGAAGGGCGTGGGGGATGCGTCGCGGCTGTTCTGGAAGGCGTGGTTCCGGGAGGGGCGGGCGAAGGGGCGGCGCGTGAGCGCCGAGGACTGCCCCGAGCCCGAGTGCGTCGACGCCGCCCGCGAGACGCTCTTCGAGTCGCTGCGGGCGCTCCACAGGGCCGATCCCGCCGGGTTCTGCGCCCGCCCGCCCGACGCGGTGGAAGGCTGGGTGTGGGCGGGCCAGGCCCCGGAGTGGAGCGCGCGTTGGGTGGCCGACGCCTGTGCGCGAGATGCGTCGCCGTCGCCGCGGGCTATACCGCCGCCGCCATGATCCCCGCCCTCCTCCGTACGAGTGCCCTCGCCGCCGCCGCCAGCCTCGATCCCGATGCCGACGTGGATGTGCTGGTGCCGACCAACAACCCTGCCCACGGCGACTACCAGTGGAACTTCGCGTTCCGCATGGCGCGCGCCCGCAAGGAGAACCCTCGCGCGCTCGCGGAGCGGCTCCTGCCCTTCTTCGCCGCCCACCCTGGCGTGGCCGCCGCGGAGGTGGCCGGCGCCGGTTTCGTGAACCTGCGGTTGAGTGATGCGTGGCTGGCCGAGCGGCTCGCCGAGCAGGCCGCCGCCCCCGGCGCCGCGCTCACCCCGGCGGGCGCCGGCAAGACGGTGGTGGTGGACTTCAGCTCCCCCAACGTGGCCAAGCGCATGCACGTGGGCCACATGCGCAGCACCCACCTCGGGCACGTCCTCACGAACCTGCACGCGGCCGCGGGCTGGAAGGTCATCCGCGACAACCACATCGGCGACTGGGGCACGCCCTTCGGCAAGCTCATCGTGGCGTGGGACGAATGGCGCGACGAGGCCGCCTACGCGGCCGACCCCGTGGGCGAGCTGGAGCGCCTCTACGTGAAGTTCGGCGACGAGGCGTCGGCGAAGCCCGGCGAGGGCACGCCGGAGGCCCAGGAGCGGAGCCGCATCCTGCAGGACCGCGCGCGGGAAGAAACGGCGAAGCTCCAGCGGGGCGATGCGCGCAACCGGGCGCTCTGGGAGGACTTCCGCGCGCGCTCGCTCGAGGAGTACGAGGCGGTCTACCAGCGGATGGGCGTGCGCTTCGACGAGGTGCTCGGCGAGTCCGAGTACGGCCCGATGACCGACGCGGTGGTGGAGGAGCTCCTCGCCGCGGGCACCGCCGAAACGAGCGAGGGCGCGGTGATCGTGCGCCTCGGCGAGCAGGTGAGCGTGGTCCGCAAGAAGGACGGCGCCGCCACCTACACGGCCACCGACCTCGCCTGCGTGAAGTACCGCGTGCGCCGCTGGAGCCCCGAGCGCATGGTGTACGTGACCGACGCCCGCCAGCACCAGCACTTCATGAACTTCTTTGCCGTGGCGAAACGCTGGGGCTGCACCGCCGACCTCGTGCACATGGGCTTCGGCATGCTGAAGCTGCCCGACGGCGCCATGAGCACCCGCAAGGGCAACGTGATCCGGCTGGTGGACCTGCTCGACGAAGCCGTGGCCCGCGCGCGCGCCGTGGTGGACGAGAAGAGCGCCTCCTTTCCGGAGGCCGAGCGCGCCGCCATCGCCGAGGCGGTGGGGGTGGGCGCGGTCCGCTACCAGGACCTCGTGCAGGCGCCCACGAGCGACATCACCTTCGACTGGAAGAAGATGCTCGCGATGGATGGCAACAGCGCCCCCTACCTGCTCTACGCGCGGGCGCGGGCCGCGAGCATCCTGCGGAAGGCCGCCGCCGACGGCGGCCCTGGCGCCGCCGCCGTGGCCACGCTGGCCCACCCGCTCGAGCGCGAGCTCGCCCTCGCGCTCCTCCGCCTGCCCGAGGCGGTGGACGGCGCGCTGCGCGCCTCGGCGCCGAACCTGCTCGCCGAGGGCGTGTACCGCGCGTGCGAGGCCTTCAACCGCTTCTATTTCGAGTTGAAGGTCCTCGACGAGGTGGAGCATCGTGCCTCCCGCCTCGCGTTGGTGCTGGCGGCGGATCGGGTGCTCGTCCACGCGCTCGGCCTCCTCGGGCTGCGCGCCCTGGATCGGCTCTGAGTTCCCCGTTGGGCGGGAGCAGGGCATTCGCACGCGAGCGCCGGTCCAACGCGCGCCGGTTCGCGGAGGTGCGCCTCGTCGCCACCGTGGCCTGGGCCTGCTCGGCGATCCTGCTCGGCTGGCGCCCCCAGCAGGGCATCATCCTCGTCTACCTCGGCCTGGCCACGCTGCTCTGGCTGGGGGTCCGGCGCTTTCCGAGGTACCTCGAGGCGAGCTTCTGGGGGATCGGCCTCGTGGACCTCCCCATGCTCCAGCTCGCCCAGTGGAAGGCCTGGGTGGGGGCGAGCGACAGCGCCTCGTACCTGCTGGGCATGAACAACGCGCTCCTCGGCCTCGTGGTGCTGTCCACGGGTTTTGCGCTCCGGCTCAGCCTCACGCTCACCCTCGCCGTCGTGTGCCTCGGCGCGCAGATCGTGATGCTGGTGGGGATGGGGGAGCTCAGCGCCAGCCGCGTCATCGCCGCCACGCTGGTGCTGGGCACCTCGGCCGGGGTGGTCTCCCTGCTTCGGCGTCAGCTCCTGCGGTTGGTGACGGTGGCCGCCACCGAGGTGGCCGCGCGGGGCCGCATGCAGCGCTACTTCTCGCCGGCGGTGGCCGACCGCATCCTCGAAGGCGGCGAGGAGGAGGTGCGCAGCGAACATCGCGTGATCACCGTGCTCGTGGCCGACATCCAGGGCTTCACGGCGCTCGCCGCGGCCTCCGAGGCCGACGCCGTGGTGCGCTGGCTCGACGACTACCTCGGCGTGATGGTGGAGGTGATCTTCCAGAACGGCGGCACCCTCGACAAGTTCCTCGGCGATGGCGTGCTCGCCTGGTTCGGCGCGCCGGGAGATCAGGCCGATCACGCCGCCCGCGCCGTGCGCTGCGCCATCGCCATGCAGGCCGCGCTCGGGCCGCTCAACGAACGACGCGCGCAGTCGCGCCTGCCCGCGCTGCACATGGGCGTGGGCGTGCACACGGGCCGGGCGCTCGTGGGCGACATCGGCCCGCGGCAGCGGCGCGAGTACACCGCGATTGGCGATGCGGTGAACGTGGCGAGCCGCGTGGAAGGGCTCACGCGCAGCGTGGGCGTCGGCATCCTGGTGACGGGCAGCGCGCGCGATGCAGCGGGCGATGGCTTCGCCTGGCAGCGGCTGCCCGCGCAGCGGGTGCGGGGGAAGGAGGATGCGATCGAGGTGTGGAGCGTGGCGGCGCTCGCGGGGGGGTGAGCGACCACCCCGCCCCACCCGATCGCGAGCGGATCGGGCGCGCGGGAGCGCGCGGCGGCGGACGCCTGCCGCGAGGTGCCCGCCTTCTCCATGATTCGTAGATCGCTTGCTACCGGTTCTTGAGCGAGCGGGGGCGGTCAAGGGCGGAGTGCCGGGCGTCGCAGTTGAAAGATGCAGTTCATAACAAGATAACATCTCGCATTCCGGGCCCCGGCACGATCGTTGCGATGCAGGGGAGGGAACCCGGAAGTCCCATGCTCCTCGTGCTCAGCCAGCTCGCCGCCTTCGCCGCCGTCACGGTAGACCCCCACCAGCTCCGCAGCGCGCCGCCCGCCTTCGTGCCCAGCGGTGTCCTCGACGAGGACCAGGCCAGCATGGTGGCCGACGAGCTCGCGGCGCTCGGCACCCTCTACGTGAGCGACACCGTGGACGGTTTCCTCTACGAGGTGGAGCTCCGCGGCACTGCGCGCGTGCGCGGGGTGCCCTGCCGCGGGTCGGTGCACGTGCTCCCCGACGGCTCCTGGACCTGCGAGCTCCGCGCGCCCTGGAGCGTAGGCGGCCTGACCCTGCCGACCGAGGCCTGGCTCCGGTTCGCCGTGGGCTCCGGCCAGCTCATCGGCTGGTCCGAACCCGGCGAGCGCACGACGGTCCTGTCGGGCGTTCCCTGCGCCGGCGAGGTGGAGATCGGCGACGACGGCGACCTCCGCGGCTGCATGCTCGCGCGCGCCCACTCGTTCCGCGGCAGCGAGGCCGTGCCCGCCGGCGCGAAGGTGGAGCTGGAGGGCGGTCGCCTCCAAGGCGCCGAGCTCCGCACCGACGGCGGCCGAACCGTGCACACCTACGACCCTCGCGGGCGGGTCGTGCGCACCGAAGACGTGGGCGCCCCGGATTAGGGCAGCACGATCTCGGGCGTCTTCTTGCGCTTCCGGTAGAGGACCACGACGTGACCGATCCGCTGCACGACGATGGCCGCGCACCCCTCGGCGAGCAGCGCCCCGAGCTCGGCGGCAGTGACCTCGGCGCCATCGCCCACGCGCACCTTCACGAGTTCATGGGCGAGGAGCTCGAGGTGGACCTTTCGGACCACCGCTTCGCTCGCGCCCTCCTTCCCGACGAACACGACGGGGTTGAGCGAGTGGGCCAGACCCCGGAGGTAGGCCTTCTGCTTTGCGGTGAGTTCCATGGGCTCGCGGGCTAATCCGGTATAAGCGCGGCGCCATGCGTATCCTCGTATCGGGTGGGGCCGGCTTCGTTCCCAGTCACCTCTGCGACCTCCTGCTCGCCCGCGGGCACGAGGTGGTGGCCCTCGACAACTTCGTCACCGGGCACCGGCGCAACCTCGCCACGCTTGAAGCGCACCCGGGGTTTTCGTTCGTCCAGGCCGACGTGAGCCGCGAGCTCCCGGTCGAGGGCCGGTTCGACCGCATCTACCACATGGCCTCGCCGGCGAGCCCGATCGACTACGTGGAGCTCCCCTTCGAAACGCTCTACGCCGGCAGCGATGGCACGCGCCTCCTGCTCGAGCGCGCCCGGAAGGACGGCGCCCGCTTCCTCCTCGCGAGCACCTCCGAGGTGTACGGCGACCCCGCCATCCACCCCCAGGTGGAGGACTACTGGGGCAACGTGAACCCCATCGGCGTCCGCAGCGTGTACGACGAGGCCAAGCGTTACGCCGAGGCGCTCTCGATGGCGTTCGCCCGCTACCACCAGGTCGAGGTGCGGATCGTCCGCATCTTCAACACGTACGGCCCCCGCATGCGCCCGAATGATGGCCGCGTGATGCCCGCCTTCTGCAGCCAGGCGCTGCGCGGCGAGCCGCTCACCGTGTTCGGCGATGGCCTCCAGACCCGCAGCTTCTGCTACGTGAGCGACCTCGTGGAGGGTATCTCGCGGCTCATGGAGAGCGACCTCGGCACGCCCTGCAACGTGGGCAACCCCCACGAAATGACCATGTTGCAGCTCGCCGAGTACATCAACCGCTTCACCGGCAACACCGCCGGCATCGTGCACCGGCCGCTCCCGAAGGACGACCCCACCCGTCGCAAGCCCGACATCACCCTTGCGCGCGCCCGCCTCGGCTGGGAGCCGCAGGTCGACTTCGAAGAGGGCGTTTCGCGAACGGTCGCGTACTTCCGCTCGCTCTGAGGATGCCCGCCTCGCCCTCCCAGCTCCGGCCGACCACCGCGCACGTCGATCTCGCCGCGTTGCAGGCGAACTTCGGGGTGATCCGGCAGCGCGTGGGCCCGGCGGTGCGGGTGCTGGCAGCGGTGAAGGGCGATGCCTACGGGCACGGCGCGGTGGGCTGTGCGCGGGCGCTCGAGGCCGCCGGGTGCGATGCCTTCGGGGTGGCGCTGGTGGAGGAGGGGGCCCAGCTCCGCGATGCCGGCGTACACGGGATGGTCCTGTGCATGGGTGGCGTGGGGCGTCATGGCGCGGAGGAGGCGGTGGCGCGCCAGCTCACGCCGGTGGTGTACGACGAGGGCGATGCCGAGCGGCTCGACGCCGCGGCGCGCAAGGCCGGGGAGCGGCTGCAGGTGCACCTGAAGGTGGACACCGGCATGGGCCGGCTCGGCGTGCCGCTGCCGCACTGGGAGCGCTTCCTCGACCGCTTCGCCGCCTTCGAGTGGCTCTCCATCGCCGCGCTGATGACGCACTTCGCCGAGGCCGATGGCGAGACCGACGTCTTCACCCGCGAGCAGCTCCGCCGCTTCCGCGCCGCCGCCACCACGGCCCGCCGCCGGGGCTTCGCCCCCGGCTACCTGCACGCGGCCAACTCCGCCGGACTTCTCCGCCACCCCGACTCCTGGTTCGGCATGGTGCGCCCGGGCATCGCGCTCTACGGCGAGCCCCCCGTGCCCACGCCGGGCATCCAGCCCGTGATGACCGTGAGCACCCGCGTTCTCTTCGTGAAGGACCTGCCCACGGGGGCGCCGGTCAGCTACGGTCGCAGCTTCGTGACTGAACGCCCCTCCCGCATCGCCACCCTGCCCGTGGGCTACGCCGATGGTTACCCGCGCGCGGTGAGCGGCCGGGCCTCGGTCATCGTCGGCGGCCAGCGCTGCCCCGTCGTGGGCCGCGTGTGCATGGACCTCTGCATGGCCGATGTGACCGACGTGCGCGCCACCGTGGAGAGCGGCGACGAGGCGCTGCTCCTCGGCGGCCCCGAAGGCGTGCGCATCCGGGCTTCCGAGGTGGCCGAGTGGGCGGGTACCATCCCCTACGAGGTGCTGTGCGGCTTCTCCACGCGCGTGCCGCGGGTGCACGAGGGCGTGGCATGAACCCCATCTCGGCGCTCGGCGCGTGGATGCTCGCCGCGGTGGAGGAGTTCGGCCAGTACGCGGTCTTCACCGCCCGGGCCCTCTGGGGCATCGTGCGGCCGCCCTACCGGCTCCGCAACCTCTTCCGTCAGATGGAGTTCGTGGGCAACCAGTCCCTCTCCATCGTGCTCATCACCGGCGCCTTCACCGGCATGGTCTTCGCCGTGCAGACCGACTTCGCCTTCGGGCGTTTCGGCGCCCGCGGGCTCATCGGCAGCACCGTGGTGCTCGCGCTCACCCGCGAGCTCGGCCCGGTGCTCACGAGCCTGATGGTGAACGGGCGGGTGGGCTCGGCCATGGCCGCCGAGATCGGCACCATGCGGGTCACCGAGCAGATCGACGCGCTGGAGTCCATGGCCATCGACCCGGTGCAGTACCTCGCTTCGCCCCGGATCGGCGCCTCCATCCTGATGCTCCCGATCCTGTGCGCGGCCTTCGATCTCGTCGGCGCCATGGGGGTGTCCTACGTGGCCACCCAGGTGCTCGGCGTGAACCCGGGGCCCTACTACGCGCGCATGGAATGGTTCGTGGACCCCGACGACATCTGGGGCGGCATGCTGAAGTCCGCGGTCTTCGGCTTCATCATCGCCAGCGTGGGCTGCTACCGCGGGTTCACCGCGCGCGGAGGCGCCGAGGGCGTGGGGCGGGCCACCACACGGGCCGTCGTGGCGAGCGGCGTGGCCATCCTCGTGGTGGACTACTTCATCACCGTGATCCTCGCCCCCATGAGCGTGAACCGGGCTTGATGTGAGCGACGACTGCATCCGCCTCGAGAACCTGCAGAAGCGCTTCGGCGCGCAGGAGGTGCTGCGCGGGGTGGACCTCGAGATTCCCTTCGGGAAGATCACGGTGGTCATCGGCCGCAGCGGCACGGGAAAGTCGGTGCTGCTCAAGATCCTCATGGGGCTCATGCGTGCCGACGGCGGCCGGATCGTGATCGGCGGTACCGACATCACCCGCCTCGGCGATCGCGAGCTCCTGAAGGTGCGCAACCGCTTCGGCATGGTCTTCCAGCACGCCGCGCTCTTCGACTCCATGACGGTGTTCGAGAACGTGGCCTTCCCGCTCCGTGAGCACGAACGGCTGCGCGAGCCCGCCCTCAAGGAACGCGTGAACGCCGCCCTGGCGAGCGTGGGCCTCGTGGAGCACGGTCACAAGGACGTGCACCAGCTCTCCGGCGGCATGCGCAAGCGGGCGGCGGTGGCCCGGGCGCTCGTCCGCAAGCCGGAGTTCCTGCTCTACGACGAGCCCACCACCGGCCTCGACCCCATCATGACCGCCCACGTGGACGACCTCATCCGCAACACCCAGAACGCCACCCCCGGCCTCACCAGCCTCGTGATCAGCCACGACATGGAGGCCACCCTGCGCATCGCCGACAAGGTGGCCATGCTGCACGAGGGGCGGGTGATCTTCGAGGGCACGGCGGCAGATGTGCGGTCCACCGACCATCCCGTGGTGCGCCAGTTCGTGGAAGGCCGGCTTGAGGGGCCGATCCAGATTTGAGGGCGTGGGGCAACGCGGCGCGACCGGCAGCGTTGGGGCGAAAGGGGCAGGACCGCGTTGCGGCGCCTCTTTAGCCGTGGTGCTGGTGGTGGATGTCCTCGCCGTGCGCGTGGCGGTGCGCCCGGGCCTCGTGCGTGTGCGTGTGCGCGTGAACCGTGCCGGGCGGGAGCTCCGGGTGGGCGTGGTCGTCGTGGTGCCCGTCGTCGTGGCGGTGCGGATGCGCATGGGTCAACGCGGGATGTTCGTGTTCGTGGTCGTGCGACTCCGTGAGGTGCAGGTACACGCCGAGCGCCATCAGCGCGCCGCCGATCACCGTGCCGAGCCCGCCGAAGGGCTCGCCGAGGGCGAGCGCCACCACGGCGCCGAGGAACGGCGCCACGGCGAAAACGGAGCCGGTGCGCGCGGAGCCGAGGATGCGCTGGGCCCGAAGGTACAGTCGCAGGCTGCCTCCGTAGCCGATGGCGCCGCACGCCAGCACCGCGAGCCCAGGAAGGACCGCCGGCCGCGGCTCGCGAAACACAAGGGCGAGCACCAACGAGAGGCTCGCTCCGATCGCGCTCTTCCCGGCCACCACCTGCCCGGGATCGAGCTCCGACAGCGGCCGCGACAGCGTGTTGTCGAGCGCCCACCCCACGGTGGCGCCCGCCACGAGCAGCGAGCCGAAGAGCGTCGTGTGCGCCTGCCCCGGCGCGAAGCTGACGACGGCGCCGCCGGCCGCGATGACCGCCACCGCCGCCACCACCCGGCGCCCGACCGGCTCGCGATGTACGAGCGCGCCGAGCACCACGGTGAACACCGCTTCGAGGTTGAGGAGCAGCGACGCGCTGGTTCCGCTCGTGGCCCGGAGGCCGAGCGCGAGCAGGACCGGCGCGATGAACGCCCCGAACAGGGCGACGAGGGCGAGGCGCGGCAGGTGCGCCCGCGCGAGCGATGCCTCGTTGGCCGTGCGGCCGACCACCGCGGCCAGCCCGGCGGCGCCCGCGTACAAGAGCGCAGCGAGGGTGAAGGGGCCGAGGCCGTTGCCAAAACGCTGGATGAGCGGCGTGGTGACGCCGAAGCTCGCGGCGGCCGCGAGCGCGAGGAAAACACCCTTGGTGATCGGGCTCATCCGGAGGAGGTAGCGCGGTGGCGGAGGGTGTGCGCCACCACAATCCCGGCGGCCCACTCCTCGTGCCGCGCCGCCGGGAAGGACCCCGTTGGGATACTCCCCTTGCTCCGATGGTTCAACCTGGATGGAGTCCGCCGCGAGGAGCCCGCCGACCCTCCGCGACTTTGTTGCCTACTTCTTGAAGCTCGGCGCCGTCGGGTTCGGCGGGCCGATCGCGCTCGTTGGGTACATGCAGCGCGACCTCGTGGAGGACCGGAAGTGGGTCAGCGGCGAGGATTACAAGGAGGGGCTCGCCCTCGCCCAGCTCGCGCCCGGGCCCCTCGCGGCGCAGCTGGCGATCTACCTGGGCTGGGTGCGCGGCGGGCTCGTAGGTGCCACGCTGGTGGGCCTCGCCTTCGTGCTCCCCTCCTTCCTGATGGTGATGGCCCTGTCCGCGGCGTACCTGCGTTTCGGCGGCATCGGGTGGATGCAGGGCGCCTTCTACGGGATCGGCGCCGCGGTCATCGGGATCATCGCCCGCAGCGCGTGGAAGCTGGCGAAGGCCACGATGGGGAAGGCGAAGCTCCTGTGGGTGTTCTTCGGGGCCTCGGCGCTCGTGACCGCGATCACCGAAACGGAGATGGTGGGGGTGTTCCTCGTGGCGGGCGTCCTCGGCGCGATCGCCGCGCGACCGCCCGCTGGCAGGGTCACGGCCGCGGTGTTGCCCTGGCCGCTCCTTCTCACCGGGTTGCAGGGTCCGGCCGACGGCTCCGTGCTCTGGAAGATCGCCTGGTACTTCACCGAGGCCGGTGCGTTCGTTTTCGGCAGCGGGCTCGCGATCGTGCCCTTCCTGCACGGCGGGGTCGTGAACGAGTTCGGCTGGCTAACGGAGCGACAGTTCCTCGACGCGGTGGCCGTGGCGATGATCACGCCGGGGCCGGTCGTCATCACCGTGGCGTTCATCGGCTACCTCGCCGCGGGGCCGATCGGCGGCTGCATCGCGGCGCTCGCCACGTTCCTGCCCTGCTACCTGCTCGTCGTCGGTCCGGCGCCGTACTTCCGGAAGTACGCCAGGAATGTGGTCATCAAGGGCTTCGTAGACGGCGTGACCGCCGCCGCCTCCGGGGCCATCGCCGGCGCGGCGTTCGTGCTCGGGCGGCGGGCGATCGTGGACGTTCCGACCGCCCTCATCGCTGTTGCGGCCCTGGCGGCCATGTCCTTCCTCAAGAAGGCGCCGGAGCCCGTGATCATCGTGATCGCAGGTATCGTCGGCCTCCTCGCCTCCTCGCCTCCTCCGGGTGACGCTGGCGCCGTTCCTGCCCCAAACGAACAACGGGGGCCCCGCCTCGCGGCGAAGCCCCCGTGGGGTGCGGAGCGTTGGCTCAGTGCGTCGCGGGCGCCTCGGTCGGGGCGGCGGGAGCGGGAGCGGCCGGCGCCTCTCCCTTCTTCTCCGCGGCCTCTTCCCGCGCGGCGGCCTTGTGGTCCTCCACGAGCGCCTTGTCGCTCTCCTCGACGTGCGAGGTGATCAGGCCGAGCCACGCCACGAGGAGCTCGCGCTCCGCGGGGTCGCCGCCCTTCTTGTTCATGATCTTGAGCTGCGCGTCGATCTTCTTGAGCCCCTTCAGGGACTCGTCGATGCGCTGACGGGGGGTGATCCCCTCATCGTCGGGGTCGGGGAGGTCCATCGCATCTTCGAGCAGCGCGTCGACCCGGGCCACCGCCGCGTCGGCGCCGGCCTGCAGCGCCTCCGAGGAGGTGTAGGTGGCGCCGGGCGAGCCGGCCTGCGTGGCGAGCTTGTGGACCGCCGCACTGGCGACCACGGTGCACACCTCGTCGATCACGGGGGTGATCTCCCCCTCGAGCTGCACCCGGTAGCCGGGCACCATGGCGAGGATCTCGTCGGAGCCCATGCGAACGAGGTCGGGGGCGCCGTCGATCACCAGCTTGCGGATTTCCCCGGAGGCTTCCGGCACGGCGCCAATGGCGAAGCCGCTTGCCGCCAGCGCGAGCCCGTGCGGGTCGAGCAGGGTGCTCACGTTCCACGTCATCCACAACAGGTAGCAGCCCACGAAGACCGCGAACCCGCCGCCCACCTTCATGGTCATGGCGTTCGAGGCGCGCTCCTTGGCGATCTCGGCTTCGAGGAGCCCTTCGATTTCCTTGATGGCGTCGCTCATTTGGCTGCCCCCCCTTCCAGACGGCTGTTCATGATCTGCACGAAGAGCTCCATGACCTCCTCGGCCTGCGGGTCGCCGTTCTTGGCGCGATCTTCGGCGCTGATCTTGCTCAGGATCGCGACCTGCTCGTTGATGGACTGCAGCACGGCGATGTGCTCCTTGAACGTGGTGTCGAGCTGCGTCATGGCCCACGCCTGCGTGGCCGTGTTCAGGCGTGCCACGAGCTCGTCGTACTTCGCGGAGTCATCCTTGAACTGCGGGAAGCGCGCCATGAGCGCGTCCTTGTCCTTGGCCATCGCGACGATGAAGGCCGAGTCGAGCGAACTCTTCATGTGCCCGTGGAGGTTCTCGCTGAAGGTGGCGGCCTCCACGTCGATCCTCGCCTGGAACTTGGGGGCGAAGTTCGCGGCCTCGTCGGCCAGCGCGGCGCTCAGCGCGGGGCCGGCGTCCTTGGCCAGGGCATCCATCTCGCGCTCCACCAGCGGCCAGACCCGGGCGCTGGTCTCCTTCTGGAGGGTGCCAGTGAAGGCCTCCACATCGAAGTTCTTCACCTTGTAGTAAACGCTTCCGACGCTCAGGGCGAACATCGCAAGCACCACGTAGGTGATGATGCGACGCGTCTGTGTCCCCTTGCGCCGCTCTTCCGCCAGCTCCTCGAGCAGCTGCCGCGCTCGGCTTGATTCACTCATGGGTCGTCTCCGGGGGCGGCGGAATGCCGCGCCGAGAGGGTACTACGAATTCCGTGACAAATGGCGACCGCGGATGAGATCGATCTTCGTTCCGGCGTGCCGGTGCTCGCCGGGCCGGGCGGCGCGGCGGGGAGGGGGCGAACTTCCGGGCGCAGGTAGCGCTTCCGGCCGGGTCGGGTGTCGGTAGCGCATCCTGGGGATTTCGATGCTCCTGCTTCTTTCGTTCGCCTTCGCCGACAGCGTGACCCTCGACAACGGCGTGGTGCTCGAGGTGGACCTCGCGCGCTACGAGGTGCATGGCGACTGCCAGATGAGCGTGCTGGAGGGCGACCTGCAGGGCGCGATCCTCATCGTGCCTTGCCACCGGGTGCAGAGCTTCCAGCGCACCGCCGAGGCGCTCGTCCTGCCCGCGCAGGCGGTGGTGGAAGCCGAGGTCGAGGAGGAGGTGGAGGAGGAGGCGATCGGGGAGTTCGCGCCGACCGAATTCGTGCTCGAAGAAGCCCCGCTGCCGCCCGCTCCTCCCGAGCTCCCGGCCGAGCCCCGGCCGACCTCTCCCGGCGCAGCGGGGCGTCCCATCTCGTTCTAAGCGGCGGAGGGTGTGATAGAACCGGGAACCATTCGGAGCCCTGCGTGTTCCTCACCCTCGCCCTTCTCGGCGCGTGCAACGATGCCGGCTACGGCCTCGTGTCGATCTCCCCCATCTACGGGTGGGTGGATGGTTGCAACCCGGTCACCCTCTCGGGTCACGGCTTTTCCGACGATGCCACCGCCTCCATCGGCGGCTCCGACATCACCGACATCACCCTCCCCGAGCGCAAGGCCGACAAGGGCTTCGTGCTCAGCGGCACCGCTCCCGCGGGGCAGCATGGCTACGCGGAGGTGACCCTCCGGTCCGGCGGCGTGACCTCCACCCTCAAGGGCACGGCCGGCTACTACTACGTGGAGTGCCCCGGGCTGGGAACGGTCGATGCCGTCACGCCCACCACCGGCCTCGCGGATGGCCTCACCGTCACCCTGAACGGCTGCGGGCTCGACACCACCGTGGCCGCGGCGCGTATCGTGAGCGCCGATGGCACCCCCCAGGGCGCCGACCTGCCGCTGATCTCCATGTGCGGCACCGGCACGGCCAGCTTCACCGCTCCCGCGCTCGCCGACGGGGAGTACTACCTCGAGCTGGTACGGGTCGACGACGGCACGGTGCTCAGCGGGGCGCCCTGCCCACCGCCCGATTCGGGGGACACCGGCAGTAGCTGCACCGACCAGACCTTGACCTACGGGGGTGGAGAATGATCCCGATGCTCACGCTCCTGCTCATCCCCTTTGTGGAAGCGGCCCAGTCCGGCTCGGTTCGCGGCACCATCGCCGACGAAACGGAGCTCGGCATTCCCGGCGCCACCGTCGTGCTCAGCGGCCCGCTCATCGCCGGCGAGCTCCAGGCCACGACCGACGATGAGGGCAACTTCCGCTTCGTGTCGGTGCCGGTGGGCACGCACGAGCTGAAGGTGTTCAAGACCGGCTTCCCCACCGCCGAGCGCAAGGTGCGGGTGAAGCTGGACGAGGCGGCGTTCGTGGCGATCTCGCTCACGGTCGGCGCCGAGGTCATGGTCATCGAAGAAACGCAGCCCGCGCTCGACACCTCGCGCAGCGCCGTGAGCACCCAGCTCACGAAGGATGCGCTCGACAACCTGCCGGTGGGCCGGAGCTACCAGGACGTGGTGAACGTGCTGCCGGGCGTGTCCGGCCGCGTGGACACCTCGAGCGGCGGCCCCGGCGATGGCAACCCCAGCGTGCGCGGCGAGGGCCAGTACGGCAACAACTACCTGGTGGACGGCATCAGCACCCGCGACCCCGCCACCAAGACCTTCGGCACCAACGTGAACTTCGATGCCATCGAAGAGATCCAGGTGTACACCGACGGCGCTCCCGCCGAGTTCGGGCAGGCCACCGGCATGACGGTGAACGTGGTCACCAAGGATGGTGGCGACGAACACTTCGGCAGCGCCGGGTACTTCCTCAACACCGCGGCCTCCTCCGGCACCTACGACATCGTCGACCTGCAGAAGCACGAGGAGGTGCCCACCGAGAAGCGCGAGTTCATGACGCACTCCGTGTCGCTGCTCGCCGGTGGCCCGATCGCCAAGGAGAAGCTCTGGTACCTCGCGTCGATCGACCTCGGCGCCGACAACTCGGTGTACGAGGGTCAGGACCCCTCGGCGCCCTACGCCGCCTACGATGGCGGCGGGTTCGGCAAGCTCACGTGGTTCGCCACGCCCGACGCCAAGCTCCGCTACCAGTTCAACGGGCAGCTCAGCGAGATCGAGAACCAGCTCACCAGCTCCACCGTGCTGCCGGAGGCGCAGGAGCGCTACCACTCGACCGACCTCGGCAACCAGATCGAGGTGGTGTGGCGCCCGGGCATCTTCACCGAGATCGACCTGAAGGGCATCTACAACGTCAGCCAGCTCGACGTGACGCCCATGTCGGGCGACACGGAAACCCCGCAGATCTTCGACGCCCAGGCCGGTCAATACACCGGCAACGGCTCGAGCTTCGACTACAACACCCGCAGCCGGGCGGGCTTTACGCTCTCCGCCACCCAGCTCGCCGAGGGCAAGACCGGCGACCATCGTGTGAAGGGCGGCATCGAGGCCTGGCAGCTCAGCGAAACGCGCGAGCTCGACTACAACGGCCCCGGGGATGGCCTCGTCGCCACGCGCGATGAGGGCTACCCCTGCACCGCCCCCGACTACACCGACTGCTACACCCGGCAGGAGTTCCAGTACGTCGGCCCGCTCACGCACCGGGCGATCGTCTTCTCGGGGTACCTGCAGGACGACTGGCAGCCCGTGGAGGTGCTCACGGTCAACGCGGGCATGCGCGTGGACTACGAGGCGCTCTACACGGTCCAGGGCACCCGCATCCTCGATCAGGTGATGCCCGCCCCGCGGCTCGGCGTGGCCTGGGATGCCACCGGCGATCACAAGACCAAGGTCACCCTGAACGCCGGGCAGTACTACGACGTGAACGGCGCCGCCTTCGCCGAGTGGGGCGACAGCAAGAGCAGCGCCGGGTACGACTACTACTACGGTCCCTACTCGCAGACCGAGCCCTACTTCAGCCAGGGTGCCTATCCCCTGGTCTTCTGCACCGAGGAGAGCCTCGCCACCCTGGGGGCGGATGCCAAGGCCGCGGAGGCCGCCTGCAACGGCGAGCTGCGCCCCTACCACCTCGACAAGGCGGTGGTGGCCGTTCAGCGCGAGGTCATCCCCACGCTGGCGCTCGGCGTCCGGGGCATCCTCTCGCAGACCATCGACATCCCCGAGGACATCAACTACGACGACTACACCTGGGTCATCACCAACCCGGAGAACAAGCGTCGCGACTACTGGGCGGTGGAGTTCACCGCGGAGAAGCAGTTCGACAAGCGTTGGCAGCTCCTCGCCAGCTACACGCTGTCCGAATCGAAGGGCACGCTGCCCGGGCAGTTCGAGAGCGCCTCGGGCACCGACTTCGGCGGCAACGGCAACGAGGTGGGCGTGTGGGGCGATGACATCGGCAACGCCGACACGCGCGCCGACTACTTCGACGCTGGCGCCGGCGACTACGTGCAGGGCTACGCGGGCCTCGGGAGCTACTCCAACGAAGCGGGCTACTATGGCTACCTGCCCTACCACTCCCTGCACTCGGTGAAGGTGAACGGCAGCTACACCGTGACCACGGGCGCCTGGAACCACACCGTGGGTGCGGTGTACGAGTTCGACAGCGGCCATGCCTGGCAGAAGCGCGGCTGGGTGCCGAACTACCAGGACTACTCGGCCCTGCCGGAGGGCCGCGGAAGCCGGTTCATGCCGGTCGTGCAGTACTTCGACCTGCACCTCGCCGAGAACTTCAAGTGGGGCAAGGCCCAGTCCGCCGAGCTGGCCGTGGACCTGTTCAACGTCCTCGACCTGAGCGAGGCCGTGACCAACTACGAGAACGACGACGAGAACTTCGGGCTGGTGCTGTACCGGCAGGAGCCCCGCAGCATCCGCGCTTCGCTCACGGTCACCTACTAGATGGGGCTCCTGCTCCTCGCGTTGGGCTGTGGGGTGGCCGGGTCGGGACCGGGTGCGGGGGAGGGGGAAACCGGCGCCACCGCCGAGGATTCGGCCGCCGACACCGCGCCGCCGGACACCGCCGGGGACAGCGGCGAGGAGGTGCAGGCGCCGCCCTACGCGGGAATGCACCTCCTCGCCCCGCTGGCCGCGCTCGGCACCGCCGAGGCGCAGGCCGAGCTCGTGAGCGGGCTCGCGGCTTCGCGCGGCTCGCTCGCGGTGAATCCGTCCGACGGTCCGGGCACCGCCCGGGATGGGAGCTGGGGCGCCCTCTTCAGCGCCGGCGCGGCGGCGGGCGTGCCCGTGGTGGGGTTCGTGCCCACCGAAGGCGGGGCACGGGATGGCGACGACGTGGCGCGCGAGCTGGGCCGGTACGTGGCCTGGTACGACGGCGCCGGCGTTTGGCTCTCCACCTCCGGCGCCTCCGCGTGCAGCGCGGTGGCGGCCTACACCGAAGCGGCCGGGCATGCCGATTCGGCCGACGCCGACAAGGATGCGCTCGTGGTGATCCAGAGCGACCTTGACTGCCCCGAGCTGCTCGATGCCGCCGATGTGGTGGTGGTGGCGGCGGAGTCCGCGTCGGCGTTCGGCGCGCGTGCGGCGCGTGACTGGATGGGAGCGGAATCGCCCGAACGGTTCGCCGCCTGGGTGTGGGAGGCCGACGCGGCCGCGCTGCCCGGGGTGTTCGAGCACGCCCGCGAGCTGGGGATCGGCCATGTGTACGTGACGGATGCCCCGGAGGCGGCGGCCTTCACCACGCTTCCCACCTACTGGGCCGACGAGGTCGCGCTCATCGCCCGGTAGAGGGCCGCGGCGGCCGGGTTAGGCCGTGGGCATGAAGCTCGACGAACTGGTGCGCCTCAGCCTCGAAGAAGACGTCGGCCACGGTGATCTGACCACGGAGGCCACCGTCCCCGCCGAGGCGATCGGCCGCGCCCGGTTCGATGCGAAGGAGGCCCTCGTGGTGAGCGGCCAGACCGTGGCCGCCGAGGTCTTCCGGCAGGTGGGCTGCGCCTACGAGGTGGTGGTGCCCGACGGTGGCGCCGCCGGCGAGGCGGGGCCGGCACCGGTGGCGTTCGCGCACGGCCCGGCCCGGAGCCTGCTCACTGCCGAGCGGGTGGCGCTCAACTTCCTCATGCGGCTCTCCGGCATCGCCACCCACGTGCGCAAGGTGGTGGAGCATGCGCCGGGAATCCGCCTCGTGGACACCCGCAAGACCACTCCCTTGCACCGCCAGCTGGAAAAGCAGGCGGTGCGTCACGGGGGCGCGGGCAACCACCGCTTCGGCCTCTTCGACGGCATTCTCATCAAGGACAACCACATCGTGGCCGCCGGCGGCATCCGCCCGGCCGTGGAGCGCGCGCGCGCCGGGGCGCACCCGCTCCTGCGCGTGGAGGTGGAGGTGGAGAACCTCGACGAGCTCGCGCAGGCCCTCGAAGCCGGCGCCGACGACATCCTCCTCGACAACATGACCGACGCGATGCTGGCCGACGCCGTGCGCATCACCGCGGGCCGCGCCCGCCTCGAGGTGAGCGGCGGCATCACGCCCGCCCGCCTGCCCGTGCTGCGTGCCCTGGGCGTGCATCGGGTGAGCATGGGCGGCCTCATCCACCAGGCGCGCTGGGTGGACCTCAGCATGCGCATGCTGCCGGCGTGATTCGCCGCCTGCTCACGCGCCCGCCGCCGCCGTTCCACCTCGAACCCTCGCGGGGCAAGGTCCGCTTCACCTTCATGGGCACGGCAGGCTTCGTGGTGCAGGGGCAGTCGCGCACCTTCGTGCTCGACCCCTACGTGTCCCGCGCGGGACTCTGGCGCACCGCATTTGGGCGCCTGCCGGTGGATGCCGAGCGGGTCCGACGCTATTTCCCCGAGGCCGACGAGGTGCTGATCGGGCACAGCCACTACGACCATGCGCTGGATGGTCCCGCGGTGGCCACCCAAACCGGCGCCCGCCTGCTCGGCAGCGAGGACACACGACAGATCGCCTCTGCGGCTGGCTTCGACCTGTCCCGCTTCGTCACGGTGACGCCCCGCGAGCCGGTGGAATGCGGCGCCGCCCGCGCAACCGCCTGGCCCTCCCGACACGGCAAGGCCATCTTCGGCCGCATCCCGTTTCCCGGCCGCCTGACCGCCCCGCCGCCCTGGCCCCCCCGCATCGGCGACCTCCCGCACGGCGAGGTCCTCCACTGGCACATGGAGCTCGATGGGGTGCGGGTGCTGCACATCGACTCCGCCGATTACTTCGAGGAGGCGCTCGCTCCCGCCGATGTGCTCCTGCTCTGCGCCGTGGGCCGCCAGTACCGGCAGGACTACACGCGCAACCTGCTCGAACGGGTGCGTCCGCGGGTGGTCATCCCCTGCCACTGGGATGATTTCAGCCAGCCGATCGAGGCGCCGCCACGGCAGCTCCCCGGCGTGGATGTGGAGGGCTTCGTCGAGGAGATTCGGGCCGGCGGGGCCCAACCGGTGGTGCTGGCGCCCCTGCAGAGCTGGTGGGGCTGAGGCGGCGCCGAGATGCGCGCCTGCCCACGGAACCCCCGGGGCCGGTCCCGGCGCATCTCCCCGAGCCCGACACCGATGTACGTGGAGCGCTTGCCAACCGCGAGATCCCGGTCTACATCCGGCCATTCGTCGGGTCTACCATGCGTCCGATCCTGCTCCCCCTCGCGCCCGCCCTCCTCTTCTCCTTCGCCTGCACCGGCGTCCTTGGGGGGAACACGGGAGACACGTCCGCCGGCGACGCCCCCGACCCCTGCGTCTGGTACCGCGACCAGGACGGGGACGGGTTCGGCGACCCCACGCACGAGGAGCCGGCCTGCGACAAGCCCGCCGGCTACGTGGAAGACAAGACCGATTGCGACGATCAGGACCCCAAGGCGCACCCCGGCGCCAAGGAGATCTGCGACGCAGTGGACGCCGACGAAGACTGTGATGGCATGGCCGACGAGGAGGACGACAGCCTCACTTTGACCACGTGGTACGCCGACGCAGATCGCGACGGCTACGGCGACCCAGAGGACACGACCGACGCGTGCGACCCGCCCGAAGGTTTCGTGGACAACGCCGACGACTGCGACGACACCGAACGCACCATCAACCCCGACGGGCAGGAGGTCTGCGACGGCAACGGGGGCGACGAAGACTGCGACGGCCTCGTTGACAGCGACGACGACAGCATGGACGACAGCGTCCTGCCCTACTGGTACGAGGACAACGACAACGACGACTATGGCGATCCGAGCTCATCGCCCAGGCACCAGTGCGACGCGCCGAGCGGCTACGCGGCGAACGACGAAGACTGCGACGACGGCGACAAGAACGTGAACCCCGGCGAGACCGAGACCTGCGGCAACGGCCAGGACGACAACTGCGACGGCTCCGGCAACGGCTGCGGCCTCACCGGGGACATCGATCTGACCACCGCCGACGTGCGCATCGCTGGTCCCGCCAACGGAAACCTCGGGTACTCGCTCGCCGGTGTTGGCGACCTCGACAACGACGGGCTCGACGACATCGTGGGCGGCGCGTTCGCCTATTCCAACGACGGCACCGCCTACGCGTTCTACGGAGGCGCGAGCGGCGCCCTCAACGCCTCGTCCGCCGACGTCACCTTCACGGGCGAGTCCTCGGGCAACTCGTTCGGCTTCTCCGTCGAAGGCGGGGACTTGAACAAGGACGGCAAGGCCGATGTCATCATCGGCGATCCCGAGTACACCTACAGCTCGTCGTACAGCTCGGGCGGGCGGGTCTACCTGTTCACCAGCTCGCTGTCGTCGAGCGAGGCGGCAGGGAGCGCCAACACGATCTGGACGAACAACTACGGTAGCTTCGATGAGCTCGGCTATTCGCTGACCGTCGGTGATTGGAATGGCGACGCAAAGGACGACGCGTTCTTCGGATGCGTGGAGCGCTTCGTCTACGGCGACTTCGGCACCATCTCCTCGAGCACCGGCAACGACATCACCTCGCTCAATGAGTTCGAGGGCACGCTTTCCGGCGACTACATCGGGGACGTAGCCAGCGGCGGCGACCTCGACGGCGACGGCTCCGACGACCTCGCGGTGGCGAACCTCAGCGCCTCCGCCGGCGCGGTGACCGTCTACTCCGGCGAGTTCACCGGCGCCGTCGACCTGACGACCAAGGAAGACGCCACCATCAACGGGACGAAGTCCGGGGACTCCTTCGGCTACCACATCGCGATCGACGGCGATCTCAACGGCGACGGCTACGCGGATCTCCTCGCGGGCGCGATCTACGCCAAGGGCGACGAGACCTCCAGCGGGGTCGCGTACGGCTGCTTCGGCCCCCTGTCGGGGTCCTCCCTCGCCTCCGACTGCGACCTCATCCTCAAGGGCGCGAGCGCGAGCGACGCATTCGGCTTCGACGTGGCGTATATCGGCGACGAGAACGCCGACGGCGAGGTGGACATCCTCATCGGCGCACCCGGGGCGGACGGCAAGGTCGCGGCGGCGGGCGCGGCCTACCTCTTCGACGGGCCGTTCAGCGCGGGCTCGCTGAGCGCCTCGGCGGCGAACGCGACGCTCCTCGGCATCTCCGCGAGTGGTTCGCTCGGCGCCGCGGTGGATGGTGCGGGCGACTTCAACGGCGACGGCGCCTCCGACCTGCTCGTCGGCGGCTACTCAGTCAAGGGTGCCGACGGCGCGGTGTACATCGTGTTCGGCGGCGGGTTGTAGCGGAGCGGCGGAGCGCGGAGGGGAGTGGGCGGGTCGATCGCCTGCCGCGCCCGCAAGCGACCGCTCACGGCCGTGGTCGATGGCAGTGCAGTGTCCGCCTACGGCGACCTCGATGTGGATTTACGCGGTAGTTCCCCTCGCGCACGCCGGGTCGGCCCGGATGCTTCGGTGTGGCGCCGCGCGAGGCCCACGGCGAGCAACGCCGCCAGCCCGAGACCGGCGCTCGCTCCGAAGGCGCCCACGGGCCCAGCCGCGCTCGCGCAGCCACACCCCATCGGCTCCCGGTCCGGGGCACCCGTGTCCTCGTCGGACGGAGTGCGGTAGGCGCTCACGAGCGCATAGGGGTCGAAGGTGTCGGCGCCCTCGCACGCCGCGTAGGTGACCGACACCGCGACCGTAAAGCTGCCCTCGTCGGTGTAGGTGTGGCAGGCTTCGAGCCCCTCGCCCGCCGCGCCGCCATCGCCGAAATCCCACAGGATGACGGCGTCCGCGGGCGCGCTCGCGTCGGCCGCGAGGGCGAGACACACATCAAGTGGCGGAGCGCCCACGACACGGAGGGGCTCCTCGCCGGGGTAGGCCGAGGCGAACGGGCTGTAAGCGTCGCGGAGGAGCGTGGCGTCGACGGCATTGGGCATGCGCGCGGAGCACGGCGCGAGCTCGCAGAACATGACGGCCTCCGCCTCGGCGGTGTCCGCGCACGGATCGGCGTCGGAGCAGTTGACCTCGGGGAGGCCGAGGAAGCGGCCGATGGCGTGGCGGAGCGCCAGATCGAGGTTCGTGGCCGCCTCGCATTCGCCCGCGGCGACCTCCGCATCCGTGGAGAACGCCTCGCCGTCGTTGAACACGAGCTCGGTCGCGACGACGTGACCGTCTTCGATCTCCGTGAAGGTGGCCCATGGGACTCCGGGCTCGAGCTCGTCGGACGGGTCGCCCCACCGAACCGCGAGGTCCGGCTTGTCCGCCCCGGTGCACGTGCCTACCCAGACCGCATCGAGATCGGCGCAGGGCGCGAGGGCGAACCAGGCGGAGAACGCCGCATCCACGTGCTCCACGAGCCCGACCTCGTCGCCGCCGTCGGTGCACCACGTAAAACCCATGGCGGGATGGTAGCGCACTGCGGCGCCGAGATGCGCACCTGCCCCCGAAACCCCCGAGGCTGGTCCCGGCGCATCTCCCCGAGCTCGCCTCAGTCGGGCAGCCGCCGCACCACGTCGGCGATGCTCGAGAGCGTGGCCGTGGCTTCACGGGCGATGCGGCGCATGTCCGGGGTGTAGTCGCCGTCCGACTCGATTCGACGCCAGTATTCCAGCGCATCGGCGTGGGCGGCCCGCCACCCCGCGCCATCCTCGGCGGACAGCTCGGGCAAGGGGAGGGGACGCTCCACCACCTCTCCATCCCGGGGGTGGAAGGCCATGGGCAGCATGTCGTAGACGGGGGCGAGCGCGCCGATGCGCCCCGCTTCGAGCGCGTAGGAGAGGTTGCCGAGGTGGCGATCGGTGTTGCCGATGAACGCCGCGAAACGATCGAGCCGCCGCGCTACCGCGGCGCTCCGGTGCGAGACGCGACCCTGCCGGGCGAGCGCCTCGGTGGTGTCGGTCCAGCTCAGGCCGCGGCCGACGAACTCCGCATCGAGCGCTTCGAGCGAGACCATGCCTGCCCGCCCGCGAGTGCCCACCCTGTCGAAACGATCCACCTCGAGGAACGTGCGCCCGCCGCCGGTGAGCACGCGCGCCGGCGGCACCTCGAACCCCCGCTCCCCCAGGAGCGTGAGGCTCAGCGCCTCGGCGCGCAGCAGGTCCGCCACGCGTTGGGCTGCCGCGTTCGTGCCGGGCGGGCTGAACTTCACGAGCACGGGGACGCCGGCGCGGGTGGCGAGGAACTTCGGCTGCTCGCCGGCCGCGCTCGACCCGGGGAAACCTTCGGCGAGCGCACGGGCGGCCAACTGGGCGTACTCCTCGCCGGTGCCCGCTACCGGGTTGGTGCCCGGGTGGGCCACGGCCATGCGCGCGGCCGAGCCGCCGACCACGAGGTTGCCGGGCACATCGACGCCTTCGTGGTTGAGCCAGACGAGCACGTGGTCGGCGCGCCAGAGTCGTACATCACGCGGCAGGCCGAGGGACGGGTGCTCCTCGGGAACCCGGCGGCCGAGGAACCCGCGGGGCCGCAGGTCGTGCAGGAACCAGGGCAGGTCCGCCGTGAGGCCGGCCAACGGCGTGTCGCTCTCCACGTGAAAGCCACCAGGGTGGATCGGGTGGAGGCGGGCCAGGAGCGTGGAGCCGTGCTCACCGATCTCGTAGACCGACAGCGCCGCCGGCAGGCCGGGGATCGTGCGGCGGGCGGCGTAGCGCGAGTGCCGACCTGCGCCGATCCGCACGATGTCCTCGCGCCCGGCGATGGCGCGTGACACGGTCGGCTGGCTCACCCCGAGCGCGGCGCAGAGCTCCGCGGAGGCCAGGGGCCCTCGGCGGCGCAGCAACGAGACGACGGCTTCGGCCTGCATGGACATCATGTGCAAAAGATCGGCTAATCACCACAAATAGTCACGTCAACATTGATAACAACGAATGGAATCGTGAATGAAACTCGGCGCAGCCCTACCCGCGCACCGCCACGTACACCGCATGCTTCCACGCATCGCCGCCGCCTTCGAGCGAGCGGGGCTGGACCGTGAACCCCGACTGCGTGAGGCGCTTCTCGTACGCGAGGTCGCGGCGCTCACCCCACACCGCGAGCACGCCGCGCCTGGCGAGCGCCTGCCGCTGGTGGGCGAGCGCCGCGAGGCCGTAGAACGGGTCGCCCGGGTCGTCGGTTCCTTCGTTGGGACCGGTGTAGAGGTCGAGCAGGATCACATCTTGACTTCCCGCTGAAACGCGTGCGATGTGTCGTGATACATCGCCTGATACAAGGGTGACCCGTGGGTCGTCGAGCGCGCTGCCGTGCACCTCGGTGAGGGGCCCACGGCACCAGGCTTCGATCACGGGGTTGAGCTCCACCACGGTGACACTCGCGGTGGGCGGGAGCACGTTGAGCGCCGCCCGCAGGGTGCAGCCGAGGCCGAGGCCGCCGATGAGCACCCGGGGGCTCGGGGCGGTGCTCGCGGCGATCCCGCGGGTGGAGAGCACCTCCTCCGAGCGGCGGGCGGCGCTGTTCATGAGCACCCGCCCCGCGATCTGGATCATGTACTCCCCGTCGGGGCGGCGCCGGAGTTCGAGGCGGCCGTCGGCGGTGTCCTCCGCGGCCACGAGCAGCCAGGGGCGGGGCACGGGGGCCTACCGCGCCTTCTCGACGTCGGGGCGCGCCCGCGGTCCCACAACGCCGCCGGTGCTGACATCGAGCACCGCGCCGAGGAGGCGGCGCAGGCCCGGCTCGAGCTCGGCCACGGGCACCCGCTCATCGTCGCCGTGGGCGGTGGCGAGCAGCTCGCCGTCGATCACGAAGGGCACGTAGCCATAGGCGTGCACGCCGAGCGGGCGGAGCGCCTGACTGTCGGTGTAGCCGATGCTCACGATGGGCCCGGCCACCGCGTGCTCCTGGCCGAGCACGGCGCGGTCGGCGAGGGCGCGGAAGAAGGGGTCGTCCCAGGTGCTCTCGTTGGCGTTCGTGGTGCTGGTGATCTCGAACCGGATGGCCGGGTCGTTGACCAGCGCCTTGAGCTCGGCCACGAGGCCTTCCGCCGTTTCGCCAGGGAGGATGCGACAGTCGAGCACGGCGCCCACCTCGCTGGGCACGACGTTCGGCGCCTTGCCGCCGAAGAAACCGGTCACGTTCACGGTGTTGGTGAGCGCGGCGTGGGTGGGCGGGCTCTTCATGAGCCGGTCGCGCACGAGCAGCTTCACGAGGAAGGGGCTCTGCAGGATCGCGCCGGTGAGGCCCCCGCCTTCTGCGCCCACCCGGCGGAAGCTCTCCATCAACGAGGGCGCCCAGTGCACCACGTCCTTGCGGCGCGAGAGCTTCTCCAGCGCGCGCGTGAGCACCTCCGGGGCGCGGCCCGGCACGGGCGTGGAGCCGTGGCCGGGGCTGCCGGAGGCGATCATCTTCATCCACACCGCACCTTTTTCGGCCACCGAGATGGCGTGGAAGGTCTGGCCCTTGATGAACAGGTCGCGGAGGCCGTAGCCGCCTTCGTTGATGGAGTGGGAACAGTTCACCTTGTCCCACAGCTTCACCACCGAGTCGATGCCCTTGCTGTCCACCTCCTCGTCGGCCACCGCGAGCAGGATGACCTGCCGGTTGAGCGACACCCCGAGCCGCTTGAGCTGGATCATCGTCATGACCTCGAGCGCGGTCATGCCCTTCATGTCGAGGGCGCCGCGGCCCCACACAAAACCGTCCTTGACCGCCCCGGAGAAGGGCTCCACCTTCCAGCGGTCGGCCTCCGCGGGCACCACGTCCACATGGCTCAGCAGGCAGATCGGCGCCTGCTCGCCGCTGCCGGGCAGGCGCGCGATCAGCGAGGCCCGGCCATCCTCCAGCGGCACGCGCTCCGTGAGGATGCCCTCGGCTTGCAGGATGCGGTCGAGGTAGTCCACGGCGGCGAGCTCGTTGCCGGGCGGGTTCACCGACTCGATCTGCAGGAGCTCGGAGAGCAGGCGGGTGAGCTCGGGGGTGGTGGTGGACCACTCCACCGAGTCGAGGATGCGGTCGGCCGGGCGCGCGGGGGCATCCGAGGGGAGGGAACGCGCGAACGCGAACGCGAGGAGGGCGAGCATCGGCGCATGCTAACTCCGCGAGGAGCGGCTACCCTGCGCGCGATGGCCACCCTCCTCCTCCTCGCCGGCTGCCTCTCCCCCGATGCCGCGCCGGCGCCGCCCACCCTCGATGAGTTCCTGCACGCCTCGTGGGTGGACTATGCGGGGGAAGACCTCGCCGGGCTCGGCGAGCTCACCGCCACCTTCGGCGCCACGCTCGACCCCGCCGAGTTCCCCCTTCAGGGCGACTACAGCGACCTCACCGACGAGGAGTTCGCGCTCGTGGAGGTGGAGTGGGATGCCGACCCGGCGGATGCCGCGGGTTTCTACCTCGTGGACACGCTGGATTGTTCGGCCCCCGAGTTGGCAGACGCGCTCACCCAGCCCGACCAGCGCCTCGTCTTCCCCGACAACTACACCGACTACAACCGCGAATTCATCGACGATCTCGACAGCTTCCTCGCGGGGGAGAGCGACATCGTGCGTTGGGACACCACCTACTCCGTGGATATTCCCATCGCTGGCGCGTACACCACCTTCGTACACGGTGGCGCCTACCGCATTTCGGTCGATGGAGAGGAAGGATTTGCCACCCGTACCTGGGCGCCCAACAAAGCGAACAGCGACGAGGAGGCCACCAAGCTCGATCAGGACTACCAGATCGAGGTGTACTTCCCGGGGGATGGCGGGATGATACACACCTACGGCATGTGGCGGCAATTCCAGATCAACCCGGACACAACCCAGGACTCGGAGATCATCCGCGCGCTCATCCTCGATGGCATGAAGGGGTATTTCGACGACACGAGCACCTACTGCGCGAGCCTGAGGACGGAGTGAGCGGGGAGGGGAACGCCGCCGACCCGGGAGTGGACCTCCTCCTCTCCAGCGGTTTCCTTGCGTTTGCCCGCCACGCCGGCGTGCTCGCCGCGATCGACGCACAGGGCGTGGCGGTGAACGCGGTCGTGGGCACCTCCTCGGGCGCGCTCGTGGGCGCGTTGTGGAGCGCGGGCATGACGCCGGAGGCCATCGGCGCGGCGCTCGCGGAGCACCCCCCCTGGCGCTTCCTCCGCCCCACGTGGACGCCCTGGCGCGGCCTGTTGTCGCTGTCGCCGCTGCTCGCCTGGGTGCGCGACCGGCTGCCCGAGCGCTTCGACCAGCTCCCGCGGCCCTTCGCGGCGGGCGTGGTGGGGATGGATGGCGTGCCGCGCCTCCTCACCGAGGGCGACCTGCCGAGCGCCGTGGTGGCCTCCTGTGCCATCCCCTGGCTCTTCCAGCCGATCACGGCCGGCGGCGTGGCCTGGCAGGATGGCGGGGTGGCCGACCGGCTCATGTTCGCCCCCTGGGAGGCCTGGCGCGGGCGGCGCCGGGTGCTGGTGCACCTCGTGAAACGAACCGGCGGCGTGGACAGCCCCGTTCCGCTCGATGGCCTGCCCGTGGTCCGCACGCCCCGCAGCGGCGCGAGCTTCTTTTCCCTCGGCGATGTGGCGGGGTCGATCGCGCTCGCCCGCTCGCTCGCCGAGGCGGTCATCGCGGAGCACGCGCTGGGCGGGTTCAGGCCCGGGGAGGGCGAGGAGAGGGCGGCAGGTGGATTCCGGCCGCCTGCAGGTCCGTCTTGACCGCCCGCTGCAGGGCGTACCGCGCGGCGAGGTAGTCGCCCTGCGCCACGTAGGCGCGGAGCACCAGCTCCACCGAGGTGGGCGCGAGGCAGGACACGGCCACCAGCGGCGCCGGCGCGGCGTGAACGTGCGGGTCGCGGGCGAGGGCGGCGGTGCCCACGGCGATGGCGCGATCCAGATCGTCGCCGTAGTCGATCGCCACCGTGAACTCGATGCGCCGGGTGGGGTGCCGGGTGTAGTTCACGATGGGGGCGCCCCACACCACGCCGTTGGGGAGCGACACGAACAGGTGGTCGGCGGTGACGAGCTCGGTGGTGAAGAGGCCGATGCGCTGCACCGTGCCGGTGTGGCCCTGCACGAGGATGTCGTGGCCCACCTGGAAGGGGCGCAGCAAGAGCAGCATCACGCCGGCGGCCACGTTGGAGAGCGTGCCCTGCAGCGCGAGGCCGACGGCGAGGCCGGCGGCGCCGAAGAGGGCGAGCAGGCTCGACGTCTCCACGCCCGCGTTGGCCAGCGCGGCCATGATGGCCACCACCCGGGTGAGGTTCCGCACGAGCGAGATGAGCAGCGGCTTGAGCGTGTTGTCCACGCTGTGCGTGGTCTCCGCCGTGTAGCCGACGAACCGACCGAGGCGCCCCGCGGCCCACCAGCCCGCCACGAGGATGGCCGCGGAGCCGGCGATGCGCACGCCGAGCGTGGCGAGGTTCACCTGCACGAAGGAGGTGACGGCTTCGAGGGTCTCTGGCGTCATCGGGCTCCGGCGGAAGGCTAAAGGGTACGCGGGAGGGCCGCCATGTCCAGTTCACGCTGTCTCGTTTCGCTCGCGATGCTCGTCGCTCTTGCGTGTACCACGCCGAGCACCGCGGACTCCGCCGACACCGGTGGTGGTGGCGGCGATACCGGAGGCGACCCGAACGCCCGCACCGGCGATCACTACTTCCCCGACGGCGCGCCCTGGACCACGCCCGTGGAAGATGCGACGGTGGCCGAGGAGAGCGAGACCCTGATCGCCGCCCTGCAGGAGCGCAACTGGGGCATGGACCGCTTCCAGATCGACTTCTCCATGGAGGTGCTCACCGCCGAAGCCGACGTGGAGTTGCGGAGCTTCACCCCCACCGGCGACTTCTACTCGCCCGATTGTGACAACGTGCCGATGCCGGTGCCGGCGGAGGGCAACCTCGAAGGCGAGTCGGGCTACGCGTGCAGCAACGGCGGCGATTGCCACCTGCTCGTGCGCGACGAGGCCTCCGCCACGCTCTACGAGATGTGGCGGGCCGACATCCGCGGCGACACCTTCCGGGGGGGCTGCCTCGCGGTGTGGTCGATGGACACCCTCTACCCGGCGGAGGGGCGCGGCGATCAGTGCACCAGCGCCGACGCCGCCGGCTACCCGATCTCGCCGCTCCTGTTCTCGGCCGACGAGGTGGCGGCCGGTGAGATCGACCACGCGATCCGGTTCATCCTGCCCAACGACCGCATCCGCGACGGCGAGTTCGTGCACCCGGCAAGCCACGCCACCAACAGCGAAGGCGGCGGCACCGATGCGATGCCCTACGGCGCGCGCCTGCGCCTGCGCGCCGACTTCGACATGGAGCGCCTCGCCGACCCCGACGCGCGCGTGGTGGCGGAGGCCCTGCAGCGCTACGGCATGTTCCTCGCCGACGGTGGCAACGTCGCGCTCACCGCGCGCAGCGATGCGCGCACCACCGCGAAGTGGGACAGCCTCTTCGAGGAGGGCAGCCACGCGCTCGTGGGCATCGAGCCCGACGACTTCGAGGTGCTCGCCTGGGAGGGCGAGGCCATCCCGCTCACCTTCGAGTGCAAGCGCAACGGGCTTTGAGTCGGTGGTGACGCGGCACGGCCCGTCCACCCAACCCTCGCCCGCGATTCGCTGACAACTGTGAACGAAATCGACCGAGTGGGCGGGGACGCGCCGCGAGTGCCAAGGGTTGAACGCCGGATGGGAGGCGCGAGCGCCGGTGGACGGGCGATTGTTTGCGGATTTGGCGGTGCTGGCGGCCGCGGTGGCGGTTTGCGCCCACATCCGGCGGGGTGTCGTCGGCGGTCGTTAGGCCGAATCGTAGTTTTCTCGACGACCTTGTCGGGGCGGCGTTACGCCGAACCGCGAACGTTCCGATAGGCAAAAGAGGACGGCTGCCCACCCATGGCTGGTGAATTCATTTTCGAGCTGATCGGCGCCGACGCGCCGACGATCGCGGCCTGTCGGCAGGCGCTGGTCGGGTTCGGGACGGTCCGGGTGAGCGGTCCGGAAGAAACCCAGCTCGGGCGGGCGCCCGACGGCACGATCGTGTGCATTCGCATCCCCATCGCCGACGGCATCGCCTGCTTCGCACAGAGCCGGGCGTTCCGGCCCAACGTGCCCGTGCTCCTCATCGGCGAGGGGGTGGACATCGACATCGCCACCGAGCTCATCCAGTGCGGCGCCGCGGAGTTCATCACCGCCGGCTCGCTCGGGCAGATGCTGCGCCCGAAGCTGGAGCGCGCCCTGTCGCTCCGCCGGGGCTCCGTCCTCGATCGCCCGGAGCTCGAGGCGCTGGCCGAGCCGCCGGCGCCGCCGCTTCAGGCCAACCGCCGGCGCTGCTTCCGGGCGATGGCGCCCGGCGCGGTCCTGAAGGCCAGGGTTCGCGCTGGCGAGGTCGCCCTGGTCGTCGAGGACATCTCGATTCCGACCGACGGTTGGCCCGGCGGAGTCGGGGCGGTCGTGGATGATGCGGGGCTCCGCCGGCTGCCCATCTCCGAGTGGTCGGGCGCGGCCGCCATTCCGCTCACCTTTCACGCCCCGGGCGAGCCGCCGGTGGCCATCAGCGCGCGGCTGGTGAGCAGCCGCCGGCGCCGCGCGGGCCTGATGACCCACCTGGCCTTCCAGTACCTGCACAGCGGGCCCGGCTCGGAGGCGATCCTGCGCAGGGTCTGGCTGGCGGGCCAACGGAAAGCGCTGGCCTGAGGGCGGGCGGCCCGGCCGCGGCGCCTACAGCGTGTCGTCGAGGGCGTTGGCCCAGGCCGTGGCGGCCTCGGCGTGGCTCTTCACGCCCTTCCAGAACTGGGCGAAGAACTCATCCCAGGACTCGCCGATGCCCTCGTTGGCGAGCACCTTCGGGCTGCCCACGCGGAAACCTTCGGCGGTGCCGCCGGGCTTGTAGGGCAGCGCGATCTCCACGGTGATGGGCTGGTCGCCGAACTCCACCGCGCGCACGAAGAGCGCATCCATCTTCCTATCGCCCACGGTGAGGTAGGCATCGAAGATCAGCACCGCGCGCTCCACGCCCTCGGGGTTGGCGGCGAGCCACGCGCGGCCGGAGGCCACGGAGTCCTCCAGCGTGGTGCCCGCGAGGCGGAGGAGCCCGCGCTTGCCGGCCTTCTCGTGGCCGATGAGGGGGATGAAGACTTCGGGGTCGGCCACGCACCACACGGAGTGGGCGAGGAAGCGGCCGGTGAGATCGGCGAGGGCGAGCATGTGCGGGGCTATCCGGCGGGCGCCGGCCCAGCACGCGCGGGGCTACTCGACGTCGGGCGGGGGGGCGCGGCGGCCCATGAGCGGGCGCACCTCGGGGGCGGGCTCCGGGTCGTCGAGCCTCGGCGGCGCGCCCATCATCACCCGCTCCGGCTGGGGCATGGCCGGCATCTCGCCCATCACGGGGGCGACCGGCTGGAGGTGCTCCTCCAGCGCGGCGGCGTGCTCCCGGGCGGCGTTGCGGAAGGCGTGGCTCGCCCTGGGGGAAGCGAGAGAGGAGGCCGCTCCGGAGTCGAAGCCCTCGTCGGTGGTGCACGCGGCCGCGCCGAGGCTCAGCGCGGCGAGGGCGGTGGCGCGGAAGGCCGGGCGGTGCAAGGAGCGACCCTGCGCATCCACTTCCACCCGCACGCACACCGAGACGTCGTGGTTGCGCGCGACCCAGGCTTCGGCCGCGGGCCGCGACATCGCGCTGAGGTTGGTCACGTGCTTCTGGCAGTCGCCGCAGAAGCGGCGGGTTTCGCCGCCGACGAGTTTTTCCCACGCGAGGGGGCAGGAGTAGGCGAGCTGGACCTTGTCGAGGAAGTGCATGGGAGCGCCGGGGTTCGTGCCCACAACGCCGCCACCTCGACGGTGCTTACAGGGCCCCGGCGCGCCGGCGCACTTCTTTCACGAAGTCGCCCACGTTGGCCGGCAAGGTACTCCGCGCGGCGATCTCCCCCACCCAGCGGGGGATGTTCCCGCCCGCATCGGTGCAGATGCGGTAGCGGATGAGGGTGCCCGCCGCGCCGGGGCGGAAGGTCCAGTCGCCGAGGTTGGTGCGCGTGCTCACGGCGCCCGGAAAGCGGGACTGCAGCTCGGCGAGCGCGGCGGGGTAGCGCGCGGCGGCGTCGATCTGGTCCCAGCGGAAGATGCGGGCGGTGCCCTCGGTGCCGGCGGTGGCGTGCACGAACCAGAAGCGGTCGGCCACGGGGGAGGGGTTGTCGAGCAGCTGGTAGTAGTCGAAGCTGGTGGCCCCGGTGGTGAGCCGCTGCGCGGCCGGGAGGGACCACGAGCTCCACTTCGGCTGCCCTTCCACATCGACCGCGGCGGTGAGGAGGGCGTCGGGGTCGAGCGGGGCGGTGATGCTGCCCTCGAGGCAGTCCTCGCCGAGCACCTGCTTGTGGCGCACGGCCACGGGGCCCACGTCGGGCACCGTCTTCGTTTCGACGAGCGCCCAGCCGGCTTCGGCTTCCATCTCACGACGCAGCGCGACCGGGTCGGCGGCGAGCGCAAGGGCGGCGGCGAGCAGCACCGGACCTACCGCGCGATCTGGACGTGGACGGCCGGCGTGGCCGCCACCTCGCCGAACCGCAGCACGGTGACCGGCAGCCGCGGCGGATCTTCGGCGAAGGCCGCCATCGCGGCCGGCATCGCCACGGGGGCGCCCCAGCGCGCTTCGATCCACACCGCACAGCGCTCGCCTTCGGGGCATGCGCGGCGGAGATGGTCCATCAGCGACACGCTCATGGGCGTGTCGTCGAGGTCGAGGAGCACCGTGGAGGGGCCCGGAGCGGCGAGGTCGGAGCCCAGCCACGCGCGCGGCACGCCGAGGCGGTAGGGCCCGCCGAAGTCGACGACCACAGGCAGCCGGAGCGTGGAGCCGCGCGCCTGCTGCTCACCGAGCCACGCGAGGAGCTGGGCATCGTCGAGCGCGGGGCCATCCACGAAGCGGAGGGTGGGGGCGGGGGTCATCGGCGACGCCATGGGGGCAGTCTCCAGCGGGGGGGCGAGGGGAGCGGCGGTGGCGCAGGCGCCGAGAACGAGCGCCAGGAGCGCGGGGAGCACTACTCTCCGGCTTCGTAGTCGTACTCGGTGCTCGCGGTGGGGCCGTGCCGCCAGATCCAGGGGTGCGCGCCGTTTTCGCGGGAGGTGCCCTTCTTGAGCTCCTCCTCGGTCTGCTTCTCATCGAACTTCTGGTTGATCATCGCGAGCCCCTTGGCGCTGAGCTTCAGGCCCCGGGCGATGACATCCTTCACGCGATCGCCGCTGGCGGTCTCGGAGAGGCGGGTGTTCAGCTTGGTGCGGTCGGCGTCGAAGGCGAAGTGGTCTTCCCAAAGGCAGGCGGTCGGTGCCGTGGGCCAGGGGTCGCTCACGGTGAGGCTGCTGTCGGAGTCGCCCTTCACGTCGCCCAGGATGACGAAAGCGTGGTCGAGGCCCTCGCGATCGCACTGGTTGATGGTTTCGCCGGGGAGGGCCACCGTGAGGTAGTCGTAGGCGATCTGGGCGTGCTCGCCGCAGTTGCCGCCGCCCGCGAGATCGCCCATGGCGGCCGTGAGCGCGTTGGGATGCTTGTTGGCCAGCGCGTACACGCTCGGGTCGATCTGCCAGCAGCTCATGTCGCGCATGGCCTTCATGCGGAAGTAGCTGTTGAAGTTGGTGGCCTTCAGCGCATCGTACTGGTTGCCGGCACCGAACTGGATGACCGACTTGGTGTGGGCGATGGCCTCCTTGGCGGCGGCCAGACGCTTCATCGAAGCCGCGCCCACCTTCTTCTTCGGCGCCTCGCCCCACTTCATCTGGGTGAGCTTGCCCTGTGCCTGCTGGCGGCCGGGGGTGACCTTGCCCACCATCTCGTCGAGCACGGCCACGGCGCTGCGGCCCTGCACGACCAGGTCGGCCACGCGGTCGGCGTGCGACTCGTGGGCGGCCGTGGCGCTCGACGCGCCGGAGCGCTGCTGTACCACGTGCGCGGCTTCGTGCGCGGCGGTGTGGAGATCGGGCGCGCCCGAGAACACGATCGTCTTGTCGTGTGCGTAGGCCTGGGCGCCCTCCTCCTGCGCTTGCTGGCCCGCGCTCCCGCCCACGTGCACACGCACGTCGGACAGGTCGTGGTGGCCGAACGCACGCTGGATGCGGTCGAGGAAGGGCAGCTCGGTGTTGGCCGACTTGCTGGCCGATGAGGCCATCTTTTCGATGGCGGCGGCGTTGCCCTTCTCCACGCGCTGCGCGCCGGCGACGGGGGAGACGGACTCGGAGGCGGCCGAACCACCCTTCGGGCGGGGAGAGTGCGCTTGCATCCTCCGGGGATACACGAAATGGCCGACACCGGCAAGGGGCGTTGCCAGTGAAAACGCAGGGAAGCGTTACATGCCTCGCCCCCCGGACCTCCCCGCATGAACCTGCTGCGCACGCCCCGCGGTCGTCTCGGCCTCTTTGGCCTCCTCTACTTCGGCGAGGGCCTGCCCCAGGGGTTCGTGGCCACGGCGGTGGCGCTCGAGTTCAAGCGGCTCGGGATGGAGGCGGAAGCGCTCGGGGCGTTCCTCGCCACGGCGATGTCGCCCTGGGCCTGGAAGTGGGCCCTCGGTCCGCTGGTGGACAACCTGCACTTCGCGCGCTTCGGGCGCCGCTCGCAGTGGATCGTGGCCGCGCAGGTGGGCATGATCGTGGGCCTCGGGGTGGCCCTCGCGTGTTTTCCTACCGCTGGCGCCGATGGCCAGATCGCTGGGCTCGGGCTCTTCACCACCTGCCTCGTGATCCACAACATCTGCGGCGCCACGCAGGATGTGGCCATCGATGCCCTCGCCGTGACCGTGCTGCCCGAAGATGAGCGCGGGCGCGCCAACGGCGTGATGTTCGGCGCGGCCCAGCTCGGCATGGCCGCCGGCGGCTCGGGCGTGGTGGCGCTGAAGTCCACGCTCGGGTTCGGCGGGGCCGCGCTGCTCGTGCCCGCGCTGTTGTTCGTGCTCCTGCTCACGGTGCTCCGCGGCGTGAAGGAGGCGCCCTGGCGTCGGGAGCGGCCGGCGGGCTTCGCGGGCGCGGCGCGCGAGGTGGTCGACTACCTCCGGCAGGTGTTCACCGTGTTCTTCACCACGCGCCGGGGGTTCCTCGGCATGGTGCTCGCGCTCCTGCCCGCCGGCTGCCTCTCGCTCTCGCTCACGCTGAGCGCGGTCATCGCCCCCACCCTCGGCATGTCCGACGACGAGATCGCCCGCCTCGGGCTCGCCACCTCGGTGGTGTTCGCGATCGCCTGCCTCACCGGCGGCGGCATCTCCGACCGGCTCGGCCGCCGGCTCTCGCTGGGCCTCATGGCCGGCGCGAGCGCGCTGCCCACCGCCTGGATGGCCTGGAAGCTCCAGTCGGCGGGCTGGCTGCACGCGCCCGAGCCGCTCGCCGACGGCACCTGGCCACGCGCCGACGCGATGATCTCCGCCTGGTGGCTCGCCAGCCTCGCCTTTGCGGTGGCCTACGGCATGATGTACGGCGTGCGCAGCGCGCTCTACATGGACCTCGCCGAGCCGCGCATCGCCGCCACCCAGTTCACCGCCTCCATGGCGCTCCTGAACGTGGTCACCATGTACTCCTACTGGTGGCAGGGCAAGGCGCTCACCGCGGTGGAGAAGGGCGGCTGGGGGCTCACGGTGCCCGAGGCGCTGGGTGTGGACGTGGGGGTGGGCCTCCTCTTCCTGCTGGTGCTCCCCTGGCTCACGCCGCGCCCGGCCCTGCCGGCGCCGGGCCCCATCGACGCCTGAGCCCGCGCCCCGGTGGCGCCGAAACCCGCCCCTGCCCCGGCCCACCCCGGTAGCAGGCGCACGCGGGTTTCCCGTCAGCCCTCCTTCAGCTCCCGCAACGCTTCCAGCACGGCCTGGATGAGCACGTCGGCCGAAGCGGGCTTCCGCACGCGGGCGTGGATGCGGTCGCGCGCGAGCTCCAGCACGATCGGCTCGCGGCAGGCGGTGTGGAGGAGCGTCATCGGCGGGGAGGGCACCCGCTCCAGCTCGTCGAGCAGCACGAGCCCGCCGAGGTGATCGACGTTTTCGGCGTACTTGCGCGCGCGGGGCCCGAAGGTGGCGCGCGGGGTTTCGCCGAGGGGGATGAAGAGGTCCATCACGAGGAGGTCGATGCGGGTGCGGTGCAGGGCCGCCACGGCCTCGGCCACGGTGCGCACCACCAGCACCTCGGCCACCCCGGCGCCGGCGATGGCCTCGGCGCAGGCCTCCACCTGCTCGGGATCGTCGTCGAGGAAGAGGACCGTCAGCACGTCATTCGGGGGACTTGACCTTGCGGCGGCCGGCGAAGAAGCGGACGCCGAGTGCATCGGCGGCGCGGAACCACACCCACGGGGGGACGAGGAGCGCGCGGCCGGGGAGGAGCGGTTCTGGCCGGCTGCTCGCGGCGTCGGCCATCTCGGGGAGCACCTCGGCCACCCAGCGCGGGCCGTCGAGGTCGAGGACGAGCTGCGTCCACGGGTCGCACATGGCGGGGAGGAAGCGCGCGATCCACTCGGCGGCCTCCTGCGGGGGAGGCTCGGTCTGGAGCACGGGGGAGGCGAGGCGGAGCACCTCGTCGCCAAAGAAGAGCTCCAGCACGCGAAAACCCATGCCCTTCGGGCCAGGCACCAGCGTTTGCATCATCTGCGCCTTCACCTTGGCGCGGGGAGCCTGGAAGGTGCCGGGCACCTGCTGCCGCACCACCGAACCATGGTCGACCCGCAGCTCCTCCACCCGGCCGGCCACCCAGCTCATCCAGCGCGCATCGACCGCCAGCGCATCCTCGAGGTACGAGAGCTCGGCGAACGAACACTCCTCGAAGGCACAGCCGGACGCCATCTCCATGGCCCGCTTGAGCTCGGCCCGCTGGAGCTGCGTGAGCGGGCGGCCGCTGTTCACGAACTCCTCGCCGAGCAGCACCCAGCGCTCGCCCTCGCGGAGGTGGGCGCTCTGCCGCAGGAGCTCGGCCACGCGGTGCGGGTTGAGGTCCTCATCGCGGGCGAGCGCGTTCATCGTGCCCACGGCGAGGTGCTCGCCCTCGCCCATGAACGACAGGCCGAGCACCTGGTTCACCTGGTCGGCGTCCTTCTTGCAGTAGGCGATCCGCGTGGGGTCGGCCTCGGCGTGGGCGCCGCGCGCCAGCGACCAGATGCGGTCGCTCACGAAGATGCCGTGTTCGTGCATGGCGGCGTTGAGCGTGGAGAGCTCGGCCTTCTCGCGCTCCAGGCCGCCGAACATGCGGCGGAAGATGCCCTGATCGGCGATGAGCTCCCGCGCCCAGCGTTCGCCCGTTTCCGACCAGTCCTGGCAGCCATCCCCCTCGGTGCCGCTCCAGGTGTTGGCCATGAACGCGAGGAGGTGGCTCACCTGGCAGCGGAAGTAGGGCCCCGGTGGCACCCGGAGCCGCTGGTTCACCCACTCACGAGGAATCTCGGGGAGCGACCGGGCGCGATCGCGGATGAGGTTGGCTTCGGACACGCCGAGCTTGCCATCGCTCCAGGCCACCACGACCATCGGCAGGAAGCGGAGCAGGGCGGGTTCGGGGTCGGCGAGGCCGAGGTCTCGCCAGAGTCGGCGGTCCAGTGAGGCGAGCAGCTCGGAGTGGCGGTGCGACAAGCGAACTCGGGGGCGGGATTGCGGTGCGGCCTACGCGGGTGTAGAAGCTCGGGCGCCGCGAAGGGGTCGTACCCGAGCCGCGTGGAGATAGCATGTCGAAGGGCGCGGGACGAATCGGCTGGTTCCTGGTCTGGGCGGTCGTCTTCTGCGACATCGGCACCAGCGTGTACTACGTGCCCGGGCTGCTCTACGGCACCACGGGGGATCGCGCCGGGTTCTTCGTCCTCGCCACGATGCTGGCGTTCGTCCTGCTCTGCGTGAAGGTCGTGGAGGTCACGCGGCGCTTTCCGGGCGGCGGCGGCGTGGTGAGTCTGGCGGAGCGGGCATTCAGCCCCTTCGCCGGCGCGCTCGGCGGTCAGCTCATCATGGTTGACTACTTTCTCACGGTGGCGATCAGCGCCGTTTCGGGCGTCTACTACCTCGACAGCATCGTGCACTTCGGGGGCGTGCTCGCCCCCACGCTCGCCTGCCTCACCGTGCTGTGCGGCCTGAACATCGTGGGCGTGAAGGAGAGCGCCGGCGTGAGCATGGTGCTCGCGGTGCTCGCTCTCGTGGTGAACCTCGTGGTGGTGGGCGTGACCGTGTTCACGGCGCCGATGGAGGTGCTCGCGCGCATCCCGGCCGAGCTCGCCACCCTGCCCGACCTGAGCGCCACCCAGCTCCTCGTGGGCTACTCCGGAGCCTGGCTGGCCTTCTCCGGCCTCGAGTCGATGTCGCAGATCGCGCCCGCCATGCGCGACCTCGGGCCCACGCCCCGCAAGGGCATGATCGCCGTGGCCGTGAGCGTGATCCTCACCGCGCCGGCGCTCACCTTCCTCAGCACCGCCAGCCTCAACGCCGAAGTGAAGGCGCACGAGTCCGAGCGCTTCATCTCCGAGCTCGCGGGCCTCTGGGGCGGTCTCGGGTTGAAGACGGCCGTGGTGCTCAGCGCCTCCTCGCTCCTGCTGTTTGCGGCCAACACCGCGATCATCGGCAACTACCACGTGATGATGGCGCTCGTGCGCGGCCGGTTCCTGCCGCCCTCGCTGGGCGCCCTCTCTCGCCGCTACCAGACCCCGTGGCGCGCCATCGTCGTGTGCACGTTCGTGCCGGTGCTGGTGCTCATCGCCGTGAACGCGAACATGGTGATCCTCGGCGAGCTCTACGCGTTCGGCCTGCTCGGCTCCTTCGTGCTGACCAGCGTGGGGATCGACAAGCTCCGCTGGCAGGATGGGGAGCGGGGCGTCGGCTTCTGGTTCGGGGTGCTCACGAGCCTTGCCGTGGTGGTGGCCTTCACCGTGAACCTCGTGGCCAAGCCGCTGGCCACCGGGTTCGGCATCTCCTTGACGGCGATGGGGTTGGGCATCGCCTGGCTCACCCGCTCGGGGCGCCTCGAGGCCCTCCTCGAGCGCATCCCGCGCCTGCAGCCGCCGCGCGAGGTCGACGTGACGGAAGCCTCCTTCCTCACGCTCGACTCCGCCGTGCGCCAGTTCGGGGCCACCGGTCCGAACGTGCTGGTGGCGAGCCGCGGTGCCACTCGCAAGATATTCAAGGAGGCGGTCGACCGGGCCCGGGCCCGCAAGCTCGACCACGTCTTCGCCATCTACGTGGACGAGGTGCCCGGCCTGTTCTACCCGCAGCTCGCGCAGCCCACCCCGGAGGGGCTGACCGTGCTCGAGGCGGCTTCTACCGCGATCGAGGCGATGGGCATGCGCTGCGTGCCGGTGTGGACGCTCTCCCATTCGGCCGCCGCCAGCGTGTCGGACGCCGCCGAGCAGCTCGGCTGCGACACCGTGGTGATCGGGGCCACCCAGCGCACGATGCTGTGGGTGGCGCTGCGGGGCAAGTTCATCGGCGACCTGCTCGCCCAGCTTCCGCAGCACATCCGCCTCATCGTGGTCGGGTAGGGAAGCCTCGGCGCGTTATGAGCGGGCCGGATGCCCGCCTCGCCCCACCGCCTCCTCTTCGTGTGCACCGCGAACATCTGCCGCTCGCCCATGGCGGAGGAGCTTGCCCGCCTGTACGCGGCCGAGCGCGGCTGGGCGGTCGAGGTGCGCTCCGCCGGCACGCACGCCCACGAGGGCGAGCCCGCCGCGCCGAACTCGATCAAGGCGATCCGCGATGTGGGCGGCGATCTCAACGGTCACCGCAGCCAGCCCGTCTCCGAGGAGCTCGTGGCCTGGGCCGACCGCATCCTGGTGATGGAGATGCGGCACGCCCAGTTCGTCCGCGAGAACTTCCCGGCCTCCGACGAGAAGATCCAGATGCTCGGCACCTTCGGCGGCCTCATGGAGGTGGCCGACCCCTACGGCAGCTGGATCTTCCGCTACCGCTCGAGTCGCGATGACATCCGGCGCTGCGTGGAGGCCCTGCTGGACCGGATGCCTCCCCGCCCGTTGTAGGAGAGCGGGGAGGGGGCGAAAGGCGGTTCCCTGGCGGCTGTGGTTCGATTCGGCCCGGGGCCTTTCGCGCTGCGACCGGGGCGCCGTCGGTGCCGCGGGGCAGGGCCACGGCGCCCCGCCCACCGCCGTCAGGCCGGTGCAGCCAGACCGTCGCGGCCTGGCGGTGTGCGGCGCGCTACCCGCCGCGGCCGACGCCCCGCAGCCTCGGTGACCGCGCCGGCAGGCCCCGGCGCCAACGCTTCGTTGCGTCGGTCGTCGCCCCCCGTCGAGCGCCGCCCACCGCCAAGCCGCGCCCCCGGTCGCCGCGTCCTGCCCGGCCGGCTGTGCCCGTCCCGGCGCGGCTCGGCCCGAAACAACGGCCAGGGCGACCGGGAGGGAGCGGCGAGCCGGCGCCCGCCGAGGTGCCCGCGGCCCCTGAACCCCGCTCAGGGCGCGCAGGCGCTCGTGGTGCTGCCGGCATGGGAAAGCGTGGCGCAGGCGTCGCAGCCGCCAGCCCCCTCGAACGCGGCGCTGTCCTCCCCGTTGAGGCTGGCCTCGCCGGTGGGCTCCACGGGGCAGCTCTCCGCGGCGGCCAGCTCCTCGCCTGCGAGGGTGAAGCCGCCGCTGCCGGCCACCTCGGCGGCCAGCGAGAGCCGGAACGCTTCGCCCTCCTGCTCCACGCTGCCGGAGGCCTGCCAGTCGCTCCACGTGGTGGTGCGGGCGTCCTCCACGCCGCGGGCCTCGAAGTAGCCGAGCAGCTCGGCCTGCAGGTTCACGTCCACGTGGGAGAGGTCCCCGTCGTCGGCGCGGGCCACTGCGCCGCGGAGCGAGAGGCGCTCGAAGCGGGGGGCCTCCACGTCGGCGGTCACCTCGAGGTCGAAGTCCCAGCGCTCGCGCTCCACGCCGTCGTCATCACTCCGGGTGACCTTCGCCGTGCCCGCCCACTCGTAGCCGTGCTTGGAGCGGCAGTCGGACTGGTAGGTGGCGTCGGCGCCGTCGAGGGTCACGAACGGGCAGACGCCCTCCTCGGCCACGCGCTCGTGGAGGGCGATCTCCCAGATGGCGGCGGGTACATCCCAGAAGGGCTGACCACCGGCCTCCCAGCCGGGCATCACCGCGGAGAGGGCGGCGCCGGCGGCATCCCCGTCGGCGAGGTCGAGCCCGCTCGAGGCGGCGCGGGCTTCGCCGAGCTCCACGGGGGCGAGCTCGAACCCGATGGGTGCCTCGCCGAGGAGGTCGCAGGCGCAGAGGAGCCAGAGCATGCGGGAGGCTAGCCGGGCCGCGGGGGTCGGGGGAGGCTCCTGACATCCTTCTTGCCGATCCTGCCCGCGCGCCGGATACGCCGGACGAGGAGGACGCCCGCATGTTCGGAATCGGAGAGCCGCAGGATTCGCCCGCCCCGCCGGTGTCGGTGGAGGGGGAGGGGAGGCTCCGGGTGGTGCTCGTGACCACGCTCGGCGAGATCGAGGGCGTGCTGTTCGAGAAGGAGGCCGAGCGCACCGTGGCCAACTTCGTGGCGCTCGCGCTGGGCACCGTGGAGTGGACGGACCCGAAGGGGCGCACCGCGGCCCGCCCGCTCTACCCGGGCACCCTCTTCCATCGGGTCATCCCCGACTTCATGATCCAGGGCGGCGACCCCACGGGCACCGGCAGCGGCACCGCCGGCTACCGCTGGAAGGACGATGTGGGCGCGTTGCGGCTGCGGCACGACCGTCCGGGCATCTTCAGCATGGCCAACCAGGGCCGCCCGCACACCCAGGGCTGCCAGTTCTTCATCACGGAGACCGCCTGCCCCCACCTCGACGGCAAGCACGGGGTCTTCGGGGCGGTCGAGCGCGGCCTCGACGTCGTGCAGCGCATTGCGCGGGTGCCGAGCAGCATGAGCCGGCCGCTCACGCCGGTGAAGATCGTGGAGCTGAGGATCTTCCGCGCGCTGTAGGGTCGCGGGGAACCCGGCGGCGCCGGCGTTGTCGAAATTCCGCAGCCGGTGCTGTAAGCTCGCGCCTGGACCGGCGTTCTGCCCACGAACCTCGGAGCTCCCCATGTTTCTCCTCGCCCTCGCGCTCTCCTTCGTCCAGCCCGCTTCGGCCTGCGCCATGCCCCGCATGGAGATGGTGAAGGCCCAGCCCGCCCCGCTCAAGGAAGCGGAGCAGGCACAGAAGCCCGCCCAGGACCTGGAAGACGTGCTCGCCGAGATCGACCAGGCGGCCACCGCGCCGGCCCCCGTGGCCCCGGCCAACGCCAACGCGGTCAGGGTGGGCCGCGCCGTGAGCGCCCCTCCCACCGCCGCAGCGCCCGCGAGCTGAACGTGCGGTCGCTCGTCGCACGGCTGGGCGCGGCGAGCGCGGTGATCGTGGGGCTCCTCGTCGGCGTTCCGCACGCCGGCGGGGCGGCCCTCGATGGGCACGCCGTGGCCACCGAGGCCCAGTGTGCGGCGTGCCATCTCGTCCCGGAGGTGGCGGCCCCGCCGCGCACCGCCAACTGCACCACCTGCCACCAGTGGGTGCGCACCGTGGCGGCCAACCCCGGGGCCCGCGAGAAGGCGATGACCGTCTTCCCGAACTGGGCCCGGTACGAGACGAGCGTGCAGAGCTACTTCGCCGTGCCCCACCTGGGCGCGAGCTTCGCGCGCCTCGACCCCGCCTGGCTCCGCGGCTACCTCGCCAACCCGTGGGACCTCCGGCCCGCGATGCCCGAGAGCATGGTGCTGCTCGGGCTCGATGGTCCCGAGCTCGATGCGCTCGTGGCCTGGGCGGCCCGGTTCAAGGTCACGGCACCCCCCACGCCGGCGCCCGACCCCGCCAACGTCGCGCGCGGGGCCACGCTGTTCGCCACCCGCGGCTGCGCGGGGTGCCACACCTTCGGTCGCCAATCCCTCGGGCCGGGCATCGCCGGCGCGCCCGACCTCCGCTGGGCGCGCGACCGGATGGACGACGACATGATCGCCGCCTGGATCCAGAACCCTGCGGCCATCTCGGGGGCGGCCACGATGCCTGCGCTCGGGCTCGGCGCCGAGGAGTCGGCGGCCTTGCGCGACTACCTCGTGCTCGCCGATCCCGACGCGGGCCCACCCCCCGCGAAGCCGGCGGCGCCCACCCCCGCGGCCGGGCGCGCCGCGCCGCGCTGGGCCGACGTGGAGGCGCGGGTGTTCGGCAAGATCTGCGTCCACTGCCACATGGACCCGGCACAGAACGAAGGCCGCGCCGGCCCGGGCAACGCCGGCGGCTTCGGCTGGCCCGCCACGGGGCTCGAGCTCCAGACCCGCGCCGGTGTCGTGGCCGCGCAGGACCGCGTCCTCGCTGCCCTGGCCCGGCGCTACGGCGAGGAGGCGCGCGACCATGTGGGGCCCGGCGAGGTGCCCGCGAGCCGCCCGCTACAGGCGCTCCCGGGCATGCCGCTCGGCCAGCCGGCCCTCCCGGTGGAGGACTACGAGATGGTGAAGCGCTGGTTCGCGGCGGGGGCGCCGGAGTAGCGGGCGGTCAGCCCTTCTTGCCGATCGCGTAGTTCCAGGTGAACCCGACCCAGGGGATGGGGATCACGCTCAGCGAGCTGTCGCCCGTGATGATGGGCACCAGACCGAGGTCGGTGGCGAAGGAGGGGCCGAACATCCGCACGGCGAGGCTCGGCACCACGAACAGACCCCCGCCGGCGGGCTGGAGCTCGCCGCCGATCAGGAACCAGTTCTCGGAGACGAGCGCCGTGCGCGGGCCCAGACGGTAGTTGCCGCTCAGGGTGACGAGCACGGTGCCGACGCTCTCCACCGACCCGTTGAACGACCCCGCGAGGCCGCCGGCGCTCAGGGAGACGTGCCGGTCGGCTGTGCCGTAGGTGACCGTGCCGAAGCCGAGGCCCACGATGCCTTCGCCCACGAAGAGCGACTGGCCGCCCAGCGCGAGGTGCACATCCTTGGCCACCTTGAAGGACACCTTGGTGCCCACGATCGCGAAGGCGGCATCGGGGATGAAGAGCGTGATGACGCTGGTGCCCGCCTGGATGTCCCACCAGTCGGTCACCCCGATGGCGGCTTCGGTGAGGAGCAGCTGCTTCTGCGCCACGTAGCCCTTGCCCTGGCCGAGGCCGAAGGCAGAGGGCGAGTAGAGGTATCGGCTCTTGTTGGGGTCCGGATCCCACGGGGCGTTGGGATCGGTGCTCGGGCGGTTGATCGCCACCCCGGGGGTGACGGCCGGAAGGGGGAGCGGGGTGGCCGTGATCGGCCGGACCTCGCGCACGATGGCCGCGGGGAAGCGCAGCGCCGAGCCGCTCCCGAGCGTGATCACCACCGAACCGTCCGCCTCCTTCTCGACGAGGCCCTTGAGCACCTGCCCATCGTCGAGCACGACCTCCGCGCGGGTGGCCTCGGCGAAGGCGAGCTGGCAGACGAAGGCGAGGGCGGTAATCAGCACGGCTGCAGCTTACCCCGCGGGGGACGGC
>CAISIK010000021.1 GCA_903885375.1 uncultured Pseudomonadota bacterium | reverse complement strand
GGCACGCCGGAGTTCCTGACGGGGAACAACACGCTCT
This sequence comes from uncultured Pseudomonadota bacterium, assembly GCA_903885375.1. Lineage (GTDB taxonomy): Bacteria > Myxococcota_A > UBA796 > UBA796 > SXON01 > SXON01. The sequence continues at coordinate 2,285 of CAISIK010000021.1, read as the reverse complement.
GCTACAGCATCCACACGCCTGCTGGGAACCTCAAGCGGCGAATCCGGTGGGTGGTGCGGGCCCAGCAGGCTTCCGGCACGGCCGTGGCCATCGCGAACGTCGGCTTGGTTATCGGGCTGTTCATCCAATAGGAGGCACGCATGTGGTCAGGAGCGAGCAATCCGTGGGCGGGGGGCGGGGCTTTCGCGCCCGCCGGTCTGGTGTTGGGGGCGCTTCGGGGGGGCGAGGGTAATGGCGGGTCGCTTGCATCGCACGCGCCGTACGCGCTTCCTCGGCCGTGCAAAAGTTCTCAAGTGCAATGGGAGTGCGAGAGCCTGTGCGATGGGCACTGCGCCGCGCACGGACAGTGCTGCGCGTTCATCAACACCTACGTGAAGACCCCAGGCAAGTGCGAGTGCTACGGCGGATGCGGGCCGTGCGACGGGACACCGGTGAAGCGCGTATGATGGCAGCGATCGTCGTTCTTCTGTTGGGTTGCGGCCCCCCAGGAGGCGAGGTGAAAGTCCCGCTGTCAGCCCGCCCACCGACCGGGTCCGACTTCCTTGCCGTGGAGGTTGGAGAGGGGGTGTGGGCCTGGGGCCGCTGGCAGTCTTCGCACCCCCAGGTCGATTGTGTCGCCACGCTGCCCAGGCTCTGGGTTGTCGCACGATCCGATGCCTGGCCTGCTCCGCTCCCGGTCACGGTCACGTGTACGCGAGGGCGTCATCACGTCGACGTGGTGCTCACGGCTGAATCTTGACGCCGATGCTCCTGTAGAGCGCGGCAACTCTCGGCCTGAAACGGCCGAGCGCATCGCGAACGTGGGGTGGTCGTCAAACTGTTCATCCGATAGGAGGCAAGCATGTGGTCCGGAGCGAGCAATCCGTGGGCGGGTGGGGCGCGGGCCACCAGCAGGTCAGCAGCCTCGCACGCTGCGGCTTCAAAGGCACCAGGGTATTCGGGAACCGTGTCCGATGGCTGTGCCTGCATGATCGACGAGGCGTTTCTTGCGGCGTTGGCTGCGGCAGAAGGTGGATGTAGTGGAGGAATCAGCTACGAAGTGAGGAGCGAGGGTGAGGGATGCCGCCGCTACATCTGTTGCCGCGGAACGTGCTACTCGGCTGGTGCGCGAGACACGCGTTGTGAGCCTCCAATTGGCGGAGAGTTGGACCTTTCCGACGCGGGAGGGGTGGCATCCCTGCTCGGGTCTGCGCTGGAAGACCCGGAAGCAAAGTGCCGAATCGAGATTGGTGCGAGGCACTTTGGGGTCTGGGGTGAATTGGAAAGCGTTGGAAAGGGGGTTCATCACCTGTTCGTGATTCTCACCGACTCCGACGGCAAGAAATACGCCATCCACGGGGCCCCGGGAGGTCATCAGAGCGAGGTGTGCGGCGGCTATGACTTTGGGTGCATTCGAATTCATTTCGAGGATGAGGATGGCATTACCTTTCGCGTTTCCGACCTCCCTCCAGTGACGGTGGCGGAGGGGGCGGAGGCCTGCGCAGCGTTGATGTGCCTGAGTCGGGTAGCAGCAGAAATTGTGGATGCTTCCATTGCCTACGAACTTATGGGGCCGAATAGCAACTCTGTGGCGCATTCGCTGATTTCGTCCTGCGGTCTCCACTTCACCTACCCTGAGTGGGCGGTGCCACCGGGATGGAAGATGATCATTCCATGACTGGGAACCTGGATTCCGAGCCGGCCATCATGGCCGATTTTCCATTGGTCGGATGGATGGTCGTTCTCGGGCCGACGCTCGCCATCACATTCTGGCCATACGGCCAGGGCCGATGCGAGGACCTTCTTATGGGCACCCCAGGTGATTGGATGGTTCGATTTGCATGGCTCGTTCAGGTGGTCTGGGGTTTTCCGGCGTGGGTGTTCCTCCGGGCAACGGCCAGGCACCGGGCGGCGCGTGGTGCCGAAGCCGCTGCGCTTTCCGTTGTCGCCATCTGCCTGTGGTTGGCTTCCCCACTCGGAATTGGGGTTCGAGAGAGACTCGACTGGTGGTGGGCGACGGACTGCTTTTCCGTATGAGCGGATGGAATGAAAGTGGTCCGAAGCGGCGCGTGCGTTGAAGCGTCATTGCGCGGCGGCTCGAGCTTGATCGTCGAACCGAAGCGGTGGCAACGGTGGCGCATGCGCGCACGCCATCGCCGCACGGACGCCGCCCGAGGGAGGCGGTGGGGACGCGGACCGGGGGGCGTAGCGGGCGGCCGCGCGCAGGGCCGGAGGGCGGAGCTGCGGGCTCGGGGCCGCGAGGGCGGGAACCGGGGGGGATGCGGCTCGGAATTCGAGGGTGGTTC
>CAISIK010000020.1 GCA_903885375.1 uncultured Pseudomonadota bacterium | reverse complement strand
CAGCTTCGACCTGCCTGAACCGACTCCGCCTGCGTTCGTTCCGACCCTTCCTGATCCCCCCGACCAGCCGATGGACCCCTTCGAGGTGCTGCCATGAGCGCGGAACGGCTCGCGCTCGTGTTCGCTGCGGTCTTCGCGCTTGCTTGCAATCCGGAGCGACCGGAAGCGTACATGGAGTCCTGTGATACCGCGGCCTGCCCGGAAGGACAGGGGCTGGTATGTGTCGACTACGGGGCGGCGCGGGGGGAGCCGCGGAAGTTGTGTACCTTCGAATGCTCGGAGAATGAGGAATGTCCGGTTACGAAGTGCCCAGGGTACAACGGGCATTCGTGTGGCGACGTACACGGCCAGGGGCTCAGCAGCTGCGCTATGTGCGGGACCGAGGTCCCGGGTTATTGCCAACTGGACTGCGAGTGGTAGCCTGTGGGCGACAGGCGGCCATCTTGTCGGAGTGTCCCTTGGCAACCGAGCTCGCGCACCCACGAGCGACCGCCGGCGCAAGTTGACCGCTCCGCGGGAAAGCGGGGCCCGCATGGCGGGTCCCGGGCAAGGGGAAGGGTTGGGGGAAACCCGCGTTTGCCCGGCTCCGGGGTGGGCGTGGGCAGGGGCGGGTTTCGGCGGGGGGTGGCGCGTTGGCCGCCGGCGGGTGGCCGCACACACAATCTTGACAAGTCGAAATATGCTGGTTGTACGCCGTAAGTGATCGTGATCGTGATCGAGGCGTTGCGGGCGTTCGCGACCTTCTCCAAGCTACGGTTGTCGGCACCACAGGGCGCGCCCATCCCGGGCACGCGGCGGAGGCCGGCGATGGACCCACATGCCTTCCCTTTGTTCGGCCACCACGTGAAAGTAGCCGTGGAGTTCCAGTTCCTCGGCCCGGGGGGTGTTGGCGCGGGTCCCCTCCCGGCCGTCGGTCTTTCGGAGGCGAACATAGTGAAGCGGTACTTCTGCATCACCGCGAACGAGCTTCAGCGCTCATGGGAGATGGGGATTACGGTCGACGCGCTTCGCACCACGGCCGAGGGGAGGTGGCTATTTCGGGAGTTCGACTCGGTCCGACTGACCGACGCCGCGGCAGCGGCCCGGGCCAGCGCCCAGCCCTGTGCGTGCAAGCCTCGTGGGTGAGCGGGGGCCCCGATGGCGGCTGCTTTTTTTCGTTCTGGTGGTGATTCCGTCGCTCTGTGGGTGTTCCCCAGCCACGGCCCCCGAGGGCTCCCGCGGCGCGCGGCCGCCCGCGGACTCCGACGACACCGCGGGCAGCGTGGGTGACTCTGCCGAGTTGGACACTGGGGAGGAGTTCCCGTGCGACGGCCCGCAGCTGCCAACACCGGCACAGCCCCCCCGCGAGACTCGTGTCATCGAAGGGGCCGGTGAAGTCCCGAGCTTCGGCATGTTGGCGGAGTTCGGGTTGGGTAATCCTCCGACCGAACTCTACCTCACGAGCGCGATTTGTACGGACGATTTCGTTCCCAGGTGCAGCACGCCGATTGCGGCCTACTCCGTGCCGGACCTGTCGCTGCTTTGGAGTGCCTATTCGGCGGAGGAGTATGTTCATCTTGGCCATCCATCCGGCAGCGGAGGTTCGGCGGTGGTGGGGTTCGGCGACGAAGCCGTGATCGCCACCGTCGTCGGCTTGCCCTTGGAGACGGAGCGGGAAGTGCGCCTGTTGGCCGGGCTCACTGGTGAAACCCTCGCCGTCATCGAGGCGCCTGACGAAGACGTTTCAGGGTCCTCCTGGCTCGACGAGGACCTCGTGGTGGGTTCGCGCTACCAGGGCCGCGCCGAGCAGGGGGTGATCGCCCTGTTCGAAGCGCCGCACGTCGGGACGCGCAACTTCGAGGATGCGGCGGCGGTGCACCACGGACTGAACGCGGGTGACTCGTTGGGTGTGGCCATCGTCGACATCGGGGATGTCGACGGAGATGGGCTGAGCGACCTTGCCTTCCGGGCCGGTTGGCTCTACGTCGCCTCCGGGGCCGACATGCGGGTGGATGAGGGCATCGGCGCGGGTGTTCCGGTCATGGTCGACCAGCCGGGCAACACCCGCCCGGCCGGCGATCTGGACGGTGATGGGGTGCCTGACTTCACCGAACAGACCATCGACATCAACGGCGAGATGATTGTGCAGGTCGTGTCGGGAGCGGGTTTGCAGATGGTGGGGAGGATTTCGGACGACCGCGACGACGTTTCCAGCATGGGCGGCTACGCGATCGGAACGATGGGGGATCTCGACGACAACGGGTACGATTCCTTTCTGGTCACGAACGTCGGACGCGATGGGCAGGACCAGTGGGTCGAGGCCTGGCTGATCGATGGCCCGGTCTGCGGAAGCCACACCTACTCCAGCCTCGGCTACCTCGTGCCGAAGTTTTCCGAGGCCGCCGACGCCAGGGCGTCTGGTCCAGGCATGGTGTTCTTTTTGGAGACCGTCGAGCACGCCGAACTCGCCATCTGGTGACGCCGGGTGGTCCCCGACGCCGGCACGTTGACCGGCCCCGTTGAAAGCGGGGATCGCATGGCGGGTCCTGGGAAAGGGTCGGGGCTCGGCCCGGGGGGCGAGCGGCTTCCCGCCGAATCCAATCACGGCCGCTTCGCTCCCCCCCTCGCAGCTTGACCTCCCCCTGACGAACCGCCCGGCGCCCCGCATGTCTGCACCCCACGGAGGTGCTTCATGCACACTGAATCTGTCCTGGACCGTGAATCGTCTGGCGAGGCCGCCCTCGCCTTCCTCCTGCGCCCCGAGGCGCTCAACCCGGCCGTGTACGACAAGAGCGCGGGGCGCGTGCTCGAGGTGGCGCGGGTCTTCGGCGAGACCGTGGTGGACATCCGCCACTTCCCGCGCACCGAGACCGTGCGGCTCGGCCTCGCCGACGACTTCCCCGTGCCGCTGGAGATGATCCCCGGCGATCACCATCCGCTCGTGCAGCACGACGGCGCCGGCTGGGTGGTGCGCTGCGATCCGCACTGGGCGGGTTTCCTCGACGAGGGGGAGCGCCGCACCGCGCTGATCGACTGCCTCGCGGGCGGCGACTCGCTCCGCCTCGGCGACGACCAGACGCTGGTGCTCGAGGTGGGCACCTCGCTGTTCGTGGTGCGGACGGTGTGGTTGAGCCGGCGGCTGCCGGTGCCGCTGGTGGGGGAGGTCGACCCCGCGGCGCTCGTGGTGGCGCTCGGCGTGGGGTTCGTGGCCACGCTGCTGGGCGTGGTGGGCGCGCTCACGCCGCCCCCCTCGGCCTCCACCCTCGACGACGCCCGGGTGGAGACCCTCGTGGAGCTCTACCGGCCCGAGAAGCCCGAGACCCCCAAGACCCCGCTCGACACGAAAGACCCGGCCCCCGGCGGCGGGTCGAGCGAGGGCCCGCGCGACCCGAAGCCCTCGCTGGAGAAGCGCCCCGGCTCCAGCGATGCGAAGGTCGTGCACGACAAGATCGACGAGCTCTTCGCCGGCATCGACGCGGCCCTCAGCGAAACCGCGATGCCGTCGGACATCTCGGCCGGCGTGAAGGACCTGATCGGCAGCAAGGGCACCCAGCTCCCGGGCGTGGACGGCAAGCTCAGTGGCCGCTGCCTCGGGCGTGACTGCACCGGCGTGGGCTTCGCCACCGGCCCCGGCATCGGCAACACCACCGGGGAGCGCCGCGGCGGCGAGTACGACCCCTTCGCCAACGGGCCCGGCAAGAAGCGGGAGCGGGAGCCGGCCGCGGCGCTCGTGGCCATCGAGGACCCGATCATGATGGGCGGCATCGACCGCTCCGCCGTGGACGCAGTCGTGAAACGCCACATGAGCCAGATCCGGTACTGCTACACCCGGGAGCTCAACCGAACGCCCGGGCTGGCGGGGAAGGTGAGCGTGAAGTTCATCATCGCCAAGGACGGCAGTGTCAGTAGCTCGAGCATCGGCAAGAGCACCATGGGCAACGAGCGGGTGGAGTCGTGCATCAAGGGGCGGTTCCTGCACATGGCCTTCCCGGCGCTCCGCGGCGGCGGGATCGCGGTCATCAACTACCCCTTCGTGTTCGCGGAGAGCTGAGCCGGCACGATCGGCGCGCGATGCGGTCCGGCCTACGTGTTTCCCAACGCGTCAGGTCGCGCCGCATCGCCCTGCCTCCGGCTGAATTAGAATGCGTCATGGAACGACTCCCGCTCGATCTCCTCGGCGCCATCGACGACCTCCGCAAGTCCCGCAACGCCGTCATCCTCGCGCACTACTACCAGGAGGGCGACATCCAGGACGTGGCCGACTTCATCGGCGACTCCCTCCAGCTCGCTCGTGCGGCCCAGAAGACCACCGCCGACGTGATCCTGTTCTGCGGTGTGCACTTCATGGCAGAAACGGCCAAGATCCTCAACCCCGGCCGCATCGTGCTGGTGCCGGACATGAAGGCAGGCTGCTCGCTTGCGGATGCCTGCCCGGCGCCGCTCCTGCAGCGCATGAAGGACAAGCACCCCGCGGCCAAGGTGGTCTCCTACATCAACTGCACCGCCGAGGTGAAGGCCATCTCCGACATCATCTGCACGAGCAGCAACGCCGAGCGGGTGGTGAACAGCTTCCCCGCCGATCAGGAGCTGATCTTCGCGCCCGACCGCAACCTCGGCCAGTACGTGGCGAAGCAGACCGGACGCGCCATGCACCTCTGGCCGGGCACCTGCATCGTGCACGAAACCTTCAACGAGCGGAAGCTGGTTGAGCTCGTGTCGCGCAACCCCGGCGCACGGGTGGTGGCGCACCCCGAGTGCGAGCCCACGCTGCTCGCGCAGGCGCACTTCATCGGGAGCACATCGGCCCTGCTCGAGTACGTGCGGGTCACCGAGGCGCCCGCCTTCATCGTGGCCACCGAGGCCGGCATCCTGCACCAGATGAAGAAGTCGGCGCCCGGCAAGAACCTCATCCCGCTGCCCGGCATGGATGAGAACTGCGCCTGCAACGAGTGCCCGCACATGAAGCGGAACACGTTGGAGAAGATGTACCTCGCGCTCCGCGACCTCGAGCCGCGCCTCGAGATGGACGAAGGCCTGCGCCTGCGCGCCCTCGCGCCGCTCGAAGCGATGATGGCGCTGGGCTGAGCCCGCGCGCCCCCGCCGCGGCGACCGCCACCTGGATGGAGCTCGGCCAGTTCGTCGCTCCCGGCTTCGTGACCCGGCCCGTGCGCGCGTTCGTGCCCCCGGGGCCGGCGCGCCCGCGCCCGCTGCTCATCCTCTTCGACGGGCAGAACGTCTTTGGCGACGACGGCAGCTACGCCGGCGGCTGGCACGCCCACGACGCCGTGCAGAAGCTCGGCGTTCGCACCTTCGACCGCCCCACGATCGTGGCGCTGGAGAACGGCGGGCGTCGCCGGTTCGATGAGCTGGGCCTGAGCGCGCCGCGCTTCCTCGATGCCCTCGCCGTCGAGCTGGTGCCTCGGCTGCGGGCGCGGTTCGAGCCCACGAGCATCTCGCTCGGCGGTGCCTCGCTCGGCGGCCTGGCCTCGATGCTCGGCTGGCTCCGCCGCCCCGACACCTTCACGCACGCGATGGTGATGTCGCCGTCGTTGTGGTTCGACCACCGCGCGCTCGTTCGCGCGCTGGAGGCCGGGAGCGTGCGCCTGCCGCCCTCCGGCCGCCTGTACCTCGACGCCGGCGGGCGCGAGCGTGGCCTCATGTTCGCCGAGGCGGAGCGCATGGCGGCCCTCCTCGCGCACCGGGGCCTCGGCCCGGACCGCCTCCTCTGGCGGCCGGACCAGAACGGCACGCACCACGAACGCAGCTGGCGGCGCCGGCTCCCGAAGGCCCTGCGCTTCCTGTACCGGCGCGCGGCGGCCGACTACGGATTGTAGCCGAGCACGAGCGTGGGCGTGTTGTAGGTTCCCGCGCTGGTGATGAGCTGGGCAAAGCCGATCTCGCCCTTGAACTGGCCGAGCTTGAGGCCCGCGCCCACGCTCCACTGGAACTCGTCGCCGAGGGGGACCTCGCCGGCCGCGGGCTTGCGGGCCTCGTCGAAGTACCAGGAGGGCATCACGCCCGCCTTCGCGTAGTACTTCTTGGGGCCCACGGTGAGCTCCACCGGCACGCCCACGCCGAACGCGGGCTTGAGGATGTCCTCGCCGGTCACGATGTCGGTCTGGCCGTCGTACTTGGCTTCCAGGCCGCCGGCGATGCCGAAGTACTTGGCGCGGTAGCCGGTGGTGTCGCCGAGGTGGAGGTCGTAGCCGCCGATGGTGTCGGAGGTGATGTACTGGCCGCCCAGGTAGAGGTCGCCCTTGAGCTTGCCCTTCCAGTAGCGGATGCCCACGTCGGCGCCGGCGGTCACGGCGGTGTCGCCGCTCGCGTCGATCTGCACGCCGCCGCCGGGCTGCACGTAGGGCTCCCAGTTCAGGCCCAGGATCTTGCCGCCCATGCCCTCGTCGTCATCGTCGTTCTTCTTCTTCTTGTCCTCCTTCTTCTCGTCGTTGCCCTTTCCGTCCTTCTTCTTGGACTTTGCGGTGGCATCGACGCTCACTTCGGGGAAGGCGGGTTCGGGGGATTCGGCGTGGGCGGTGGTCTGGGCAAGGAGCAGCAGGGTGAGCATCGGAAAAACCTCGTGGGGCGGATTATCCGGTACGTGTGTCGGACCCCATTCCATTCAATCGATTGCAGCGCCTTGGTGCCGGAGCGGCCGGCGAGGTCTGGTACGCCGAGGAGGGCGGGCGCCGGCTCGCGGTGAAGGTCGCGGCCAACGGGCGGAGCCTCGCGGCGGAGATCGGCGCCCTGGCCCGGCTGCGCCACCCCAACGTTCCCGGCCTCGTGGCGGCCGACCGCGCGGGCATGTGGATGGCGCGCGAGTTCGTGGCCGGCGCGCGGCTCACGAGCTGGGCGCACGGGCGCCCGCTCGCCGAGCGCCTCTCGGTGATGCGGCGGGTGGCTGAAACCCTCGTGGCGGTCCACGGCGCGGGCGTGCTCCACGGCGACCTCAGCCCGGCCAACGTGCTGGTGGATGAAGCCGGCGAGCCGCACCTGCTCGACGTGGGCGCCGATACGCGCGGCGGGGCGCTGGGGTGGATCGCTCCGGAGCGGCTGCGCGGGGAGGGCCCATCCATTCCCAGCGAGGTCTACGGCCTCGGGGCGCTCCTGTACGCCGTGTGCACCGGGCGCCCGCCCTACGAGCGCAGCGGTGCCCACCCCCTCGGCTACGCAGGCAGTGGCTCGTTGCCGGTGCCGGTGTCCTCGCTCGCGCCCGACGTTCCCGCCGAGGTCGGCCAGCTCGCCCTCACGGCGCTGGCCTACCGGCCTTCGGCGCGCCCGCCGTCGGCCTACGCCTTCGTGGAGCTGCTCCGGCACGCCCGGCCCGAGCCACCGGAGGAGGTGGTGGTGGGCATGGACGACGAGCGCGAGCGCCTTCGGCGCATCCTGGTCAACGTTTTGCGCGGCGAGCCGGCCATGGTGGTCGTGCACGGACCGCGCGGCAGCGGGCGGGCCACGCTCCTGCGCGAGCTGGCCGCGCGGGCGGTCGGGGAGGGGTTCCCGGTGCAGCACCTCGCCGTGGAGCAGGCCTCCCTCGCGCTCACCCGCGCGCAGGACGAGGATGTCCTCTGCCTCGATGCCGACGGGCGCACGGCCGAGGAGATCGAGGTGGCCCTCGAGGGGCGCACCGAGGCGGGCCTCGTGCTCGTGCGGGCCAGTGTGCCGGTGCGGTCGTTGGCGCGTCGTGGCGCGATCCACGTTCGGCCGGTGGCGCTCTCGCGGGCCGAGGTGGCCTCGCTGTCGGCGGCGCTCGGCCTCGGCTCGGAGCGGGTGCAGCGCGCCTGGGAGCGGAGCCGTGGGCGTCCAGGGGTGGCGGTGGCGCTGCTCCACGGACAGGTCCACGTTCCGGAGCTCTCCGAGCAGCAGGAGCGGCTCCTCGGTCGGCTGGAGGAAGGCCCGGTGCGCCTCCCCGAGCTGGCGGCCCTCGTGGATGCCACGGAGCACCAGACGCTCGACCTGCTCGAGCCCCTCTTCGAAGCGGGCGTGGTGTGGTCGGGGGCCGACGGCGCGGAGCTTCAGGGCTCGCGCGCCGTGTAGGTCACTCCACGAGGAGTGGCGTCTGCGCAGAGCGGGCGAGCAGCCCGTGGAGCAGGTCGGCCGCCCGTTGTTCGAGCATGGCGAACTGCACGCCACAGCCGCAGGGGTTGCCGGAGGCGTCGTGGCGGTGCCAGCGCACCACCCCGATGGCGCTCACCGGCGGCTCGGCGCCCACGCGCACGCTCAGGTGCACGGGCTCGCCCACCGGCGGGGGAGGGCGCATCGCGATGAACACCCCGCCCTCGCTGAGGTCCTCGCTGAAGCCGCAATAGAAGTTGTCCTGGGAGGTGGCCGTGATCTGCGCCTCCATCTGGAACCGCGGAACGGCACGCCGATCCTGCAGTTCTTCGGCTTCAACAAGTTGGGTCTGGCTCATGGACACTCCTTGCAAGCGGGATCGGCTCGGCCTCGCCCGGCCATGAGTCCCCCGGAGCCCGTTCCCCGGTTTCCTGTTAGCCGCGCCGCCATGGGTCCCCTCAGCACACGACCGATCCGGACCGGCCTCGCGGTGGCGGACGACGGCTTGCACCTCTACTGGCGGGCGGTCGGCTCCGGCCCCGCCATGGTGTGCAACAACGGCGTGGGCGTGTCCACGTTCTTCTGGCGCTACACGGAGGAGCACTTCTCCGACCGTTTCACCGTGATCACCTGGGACTACCGGGGGCACGGGCGCAGCGACCCGCTCGACGACCCCACCTCCGGCGAGGTGGGCATCCCCCGCCACGCGGCCGACCTCATCACGGTGATGGATGCGGCAGGCGTGCAGGAGGCGCTCATCTGCGGGCACTCCATGGGCTGCCAGGTGGGGCTCGAGGCCTGGCGCCGCCACTCCGACCGCATCCGGGGCTACGTGCTCATCCTCGGTACCGCGGGCCGCGCGCTCGAAACCTTCGCCGACAACCCGCGCTCCCCCATCTTCTTCCGGCTCGCCGGCCAGCTCGTGGCCGCCCTCGGCGACCGCACGCACCGCATCGTGCGCCCGATCCTCAACTCCCGCATCGCCTGGGCCTTCACCCGCCGCGCCAAGCTGGTCGACCCGATGTACGCCAGCAAGGCCGACATGTCGCCCTACCTCGAACACCTCGCAGTGCTCGACATGCGCATGTTCATCCGCACGGTCCTGCAGATGCAGGAGCACGATGCGTGGGATCTGCTCGCCGGCATCACCGTGCCCGTGCTGATCGTGGGCGCCGAGCGCGATGCGTTCACGCCGATCCGCCTCAGTCGCCAGATGGCCGCCAGCATTCCCGGCGCCGAGCTGCTCGTGCTCGCCGATGCGAGCCACGCCGCGATCGTGGAGCAGCCCGAAACCATCAACCACCGCGTGGAGCGCTTCCTGCGCGAGCGGTTCCCCGCCCCCTCGGCGTGATCCACCACGTCGGCGAGGTCGACAGCACCCAGCGCCTCGCGCGTGAGGCAGCGTCGGCGGGCGCTCCCCACGGCACCGCGTTCGTGGCGCGGTCGCAGACCACCGGCCGCGGCCGGCTCGGGCGCACCTGGGAGAGCGAGCCCGGCCAGAACCTGCTGATGTCGATGGTGCTGCGCCCCGACGTGCCCATCGCCGAAGCCCCGCTCCTCTCCCTCGGCGCCGCCGCCGGGCTGGCCATCACGTTCGACCTCCGGGTGAAGTGGCCCAACGATCTGATGAGCGTCGAGGGGCTCAAGGTCGGGGGCCTCCTCGCCGAGCTCGACGCACGCGGCGACCGCGTAGGCTTCGTCGTGCTCGGCCTCGGCCTCAACGTGAACCAGCTCGCCTTCGGGGGCCTCCCGGCCACCTCGCTCCGGGCCCTCCGCGCCGATCCGCAGCCGCTCGACGTGCCCGCCATCGCCGAACAGGCCCGCACCGCCATCCTCGCGTGGTGCACCCACCCCGCGCGCCTCGACGAGTGGCGGCGCGTCTCGCACACGCTCGGGCGCGTGGTGCGCGTGGGGGGGCGGGAGGGCCTCGCCTCGGGCATCCGCGCCGATGGCGCCTTGATCGTAGGCGGGGAGGCCGTGCTCACCGGGGATGTGGAGCTGGTGGCGAGGGTGGGGGAGGGGTAACGCGCACCTCGCGGGTTCCGGGCGGCGCCTGGCGCTCCCGCGCCGGGGGGCTCTCGTTGCGATCTACGCCCGCATCCCGTGCTCGCCGAACCACGCCCAGGCGTCGGCGAGGGCGGTGTCGAGCGGGGTCTGGGGCATGCCCAGCTCGGCGATGGCCTTCGCGGGCGAGAAGTAGTGCGGGAGCGTGCTCATGCGGATGGCCGCAGCGTTGATCTCGCCTTCGGGGAGGCCCACCGCGCGGGCGAGGTCGAACCCCGCGGCCGCGGCACCTGCGGCCCAGCGCGGGAGCTCGCCCAGCGGGGGGAGCGCGCCGGTGACGGCGGCCATCCGGGCCCAGGCCTCGCGGTAGGAGAGGTTCTCGCCGCCGAGGATCCACCGGCCCCCGGCAGGAGCGGCGGCGGCCGCGAGGATGCCGGCCGCGACATCGCGCACGTCCACGAAGTTGTTGCCGCCGGGGGGCGCGAGGAGCCCCTTGCCGCCGCCGATCTCGAGGAGCATCTTGCCGCTCGACGGGCGCCAGTCCCAGGGGCCGATCATGTAGGTGGGGTACACGATCACCGCGTTGGGCGCGCGCTCCTGCACCACGCGGTCGGCGAGGCGCTTGGTGTCCACGTAGGGGACGCCGCCTTCGTGGGCGGCGGGCGCGCAGGTTTCGTCGGCGGGGGACCCGCGGGAGCGCATGCCCAGCGCATCGACGGTGCTCACGTGCACGAGGCGGGCGCCCGGGGGGAGCGCGGCCACGACGGCTTCGGTGCCGCGCACGTTCACCGCCTCCATCTCGGCGCGCCCGCCGTACCGGATCTCCACCATGGCGGCGGCGTGCACCACGCACTCGGCGCCTTCGAAGGCCCGGCGGAGCGAGGCGGGGTCGTCGAGATCGCCGGCCACCTCCTCCACGGCGAGGCCCGCGAACTCGCGGCGGGGCGGGCGGCGGCTGAGCACACGCACCTCGGCTCCCGCGGCAACCAGCGCGCGAACCACGTTGTTGCCGACGAGGCCGGTGCCGCCGGTCACCGCCCAGCGTCGGAAGGGGAGGATGGAGGTTGACGAAGGGGGCATCGCCCTGCACATTAGCCCGCCTCCGGACCCGTCGATGTCGCTCCTGCCCGATCGCGCCGCTCTCACCGCCCTCGCCTACCAGCTGGGGCCGAGCCGGTACTACCAGCCCGCCTACCGGTTCATCGCCGCGGATGTGGGCACCGAGCGGGGCAGCTTCCTCGATGTGGGCACCGGCACGGGCTGGCTCGCCATCCACGTGGCCAGCGGGCGCCGCGAGGTGGATGCCGTGGGCATCGACACCTCCGAGGCCATGCTGCGCTACGCCGAGGCCAACAAGCGCGATCGGCTGAACGTCACCTTCCGCAAGATGGACGCCACGAACATCATCTACCCCGAGCGCACGTTCGAGTCGGCGGCGGCGGTGCAGTCGGCGCACCATTGGGGCGACCCCGCGGCGATCTTCGCCGAGGTGTACCGCGTGCTCGTGGAGGGCGGGCGCTTCTACGTGTACGAGGCCGACCCGGAGGCGGAGGTCCCCGCGGACTGGATCGTGCGGAAGGCGGGGCTCCCCACCGACGCCTTCGTGCGCGGCCAGTGGGCGAAGTTCGGGATGGATGCCGGCCGCTGGGCGCAGCTCCGCGCGGTGGCCGAAGCCTCTCCCTTCGGGCCGGACATCGAGGATGAACGGCACGGCTTCTACCGGCGGCTCGTCTGCACGAAGTAGCGCTGTTGCTCCTCGGGCTGGGGGGGTGCGCCGACGACCTGCTCCCCGGCGAAACGGTGCTCGGCGCCGAGCTGCCCGTGGAGGCGGAGTTCGGCGAGCCCGACTCCCGACTGGGCGAGGTGCTGGCTGCCCGCGACGGTCGCCTCGCGGCGGCGGCGCCGGGCCTGCCCGGCGTGTGGGTGGAAGGCGCGTGGAGCGAGGGCAACGGCCAGTGGGTGGGCTGGCGGGGCGAGGAGCTCGTGCGGGTGGGGATCCGTGAGGCCGTGATCGGCGAGGAGTCGGCGCCGGAGCTGAGCCGCGGCAGCACCTTCGCCGTGAGCGAAACGGCGGTGTACTTCGCCACCGACCGCGAGTTGTTCCGGCAGGGCGGGGGGAGCGTCGCCGTGGTGGGCGTGCAGGCCCTCGCGGCGAGTGAAACGCGGGTGGTGGCGCTCGTGTGCGACGAGGGGTGCGGGCTCCGCGCCTGGAACCCCGAGCTCACCGCCGAGGTGGCGGCACCCGACCTCCCGGCCGGCGAGGGCGGCGCGCTCGCGCTCGACGGTGATGGGCTCTGCGCCGGCGATCCGGAGCTCGCCGACACGCGCGGCGCCGGTCGCGTGGCCTGCGAGGATGGCCGCGACGCCGAGGGGGTCGAAGGGGAACACCTCGGGTTGGCGATAGGCGCCGGCTACGCCGCGGGCGTGTTCAACAAGCACGCCGTTCCCGAGCGGGGCCGGATCGTCCCGCTGGCGGGTGGGGAGGTGCTCGTGCTGGAGGGCGGGGCCGTGGGGCAGCCGCTCCGCGTGGCCGGGGGAGGGGGGTGGCTCTTCGTGGGGTCGCCCTACCAGCCCCACGAAGGCGGCAGCACCGGCGCGGTCTACACGGTGGCGCTGCCGTGAGCTTCGGCCTGCACCCCGCCACCGCGATGGCGTTCGTGGCCGGCGGCCTGGTCGTGGCCCTCGCGAGCGGACTGGCGCTCGGCTTCGGGTTGCGCCTGTTCGCGCCTGCCCGCGTGTGGTGGGCGCAGGGGTTGCTGGTGGGCGGCCTCGGCTTCGCCCTCGGCAACGTGCTGGGCGTGGTGGGCGCGCTGGTGCTCGGAGCGCCGCTGCGCCTCGACCCCGCCGCGCTCCTCACGGGCCCGTGGCTCGTGGGGGGCACCCTCGGCACCGGGTGTGGCACCCTCGCGGCGATCGTGGCGGCGGCGGTGGGGGGGAGCCTCCGGTTGGGCGGGTGGCCGGGCTGGCGCTGGGCGCTGGCCGGGGTTCCTGCCGCGGTGGGGGTGATGGCGGTGGCGGCTGGCTACGCGCTGGGTCTGGACGCGCTGGGTTTTTCGCCCGAGGCGCAGAACCTCGCCACGGCGCTGGCCACCGAGGCGGGCTGGGTGCGCGGGGTGGTGCTCGTCTTCGTGATCGGGGTTGCGCCGCTCACGGAGGAGGCCTTCTTCCGGGGGTGGTTGCAGCCGCTCTTGCGGGAGCGGTTCGGAGCGCGCCGGGCGCTGGTGGCGCAGGCGTTGATCTTCGGCGCCATCCACACCGACCGGCTCTGGGCCGTGCCGCCGCTGGTGCTCATCGGCTTTGCGTGCGGATGGCTCCGCGAGCGGAGCGGGAGCGTGCTGCCGGGCTGGGTGCTGCATGTGCTGAACAACAGCACGGCGGCGGCGATGTAGGGCGCGCCGGCGCCGGCGCCCGCCCCGCGCCGAGATGCGCCCCTGCCCGTGGGACCCCCGAGGTGGGGCCCGGCGCATCTCCCCTTCAGCCCACCAGCTCGCGGAGCGCGGCCCAGCCCGCCCCGCCTACGGCCCGCTCGACGATGGCGCGCAGGCGCGGCTGATCGATGCGCGCGTCGTCGGGGGTGGGGCCGGCGAGCCAGACGTCGAGCCGCTCCCGGGCGGTGAGGGGATCGCGCTCGAGGGCGGACCAGATTTCGCAGGCCCAGGCGAAGGTCTCGCGGTCGCGCTCGGCGATGCGGAGGATGGGGTCGGCCGCCGGGCCGAGGCCGACATCGCCGCGGCGGGCGCTGTGCAGGAGGTGGGCGAACTCGTGCACGAGGATGTCGTCGGTGCCGGCCTGGGGCAGGAACGCAGTGGGGAGGACGAAGCTCTTGCTGCCCTCGCAGAGACCATCGAGCTCCGGGGTGTCGTCGGCGAGCGGGGGCGCGCCCACCGCATCGAGGAGGAGGTTGGCGAGGTCCCACGCGGTGCGCGCGGGGACGCCCCGGATGAGCGCCGGGTAGGTTTGGGGGGTGACCACGGCCACGCAAGCGGGGAGCTTGCGCAGGACCATCATCGCGTCGGCGGCGGGGAGGAGCCCGCGCACCATCGGCTCCACCCGCTCGCGCACCACGGCTTCGGCATTTTCGGGTGGGGCGGGCAGTTGGATGGGACACCGCGAGGTGCGCCACCCCACGATGCGCACCAGCACCTCGCGAACGGCACGCTCCGCCGCCTGCCGGCGCTGGGCGGGCGGGCCGGTGAAGCCGGGCAGGCCGGGGGGAAACTCGCCGGTGGCGAGGAAACGTTCGAGCACCTCGTCGGTCTGCATCATGGCGCGGCCTCGAACCGGCCGGGACACAGCTCGCAGGCCCGCGCCCAGGGGTCGGGGTGGGCGCGCACGAGATCGAAGCTGAAGGGCATCACCAGCTCGGTGACGAACTCGGGCGGCGTGGGACTCAGCACGAGCTGCCGCAGCACTCGCACCGCGATGGGGTACCACCGGGCTGCCTCGCCGCTCCACGCCACCTGCGGTCGGTGGCCGGGCTCGCTGCGGCCGGCCTGGAGGAAGGCTACCTCCTCCGCGAGGATGGCCTCGAACTGCGCGGGGGACACCCGCCCGTGCGCCACCTCGGCCCACAGCTCCCAACGGCTGCGCTCGGTGGTGGCCAGATCGTCCATTACCCGCACTGCCACCCGCTCCCCGCGCGCCGACTGCAGCAAGGCCGGGAGGGCCACGCAGCCGTTGCCGCTCAGCCAGTCGGCGAGGTACTGCAGCGCCTGGAACACGTTGTAGCGGACCTCCTCGGGGTCGTCGTTGGGCACGAGCGGGCTCGCGCCGCGCTCCGCGGCGAGGACGGCGCGGAGGTAGCTCGGGTCGCCCGGTTCGAGGCCGTCGACGTCGGGACCGAAAACAAAGGGCAGGAGGCGCTCGAGCTCGGCGGGGTCGGTGACCATGTCGGCCACCAGCGTGCGGAGCGCACCATCGTCGGGGTTGGCCTCGCGCCGGCGCCAGGCCTCGCAGAGCGCGATGCCGAGGCGCACGAAGTCGGGGTGCGCCACCCAGAAGCCATCGAGCCCCCGTTTGAGTTGCGTGGCCACATCGCGCACGAACCCCACCATGGTGACGGTGTAGCTCTGGGCATCCCCCTCGATGGGCAGGATGCCGTACATCCCGCCGATCTTCATCGCGCCGCTCGGGCCGAGGTCGCGCACGAGGATGCGGTGGCTCTCGCGGATGTTGCGGATGACGATGTTGGGATCGGCCTTCACCGGGATGCGGTAGCCGGGGTCGTTGCGGAAGACGCGGGCGGTGCTGGCGAGAAAGTCGTGCCAGCCGAGGCTGCCGCCGAGGAACCAGGGGTGCAGCGCTGCGGCCATTTCACGGATGCGGAAAATCGCGCGGGGGTTTTCGAACACGACGAGGACGCGGAGGGTGCCGGGTTGGAGGACGGGGTCGCGACGGGCGATGGCCGCCTCGGTGACGCGGAAGAGCTCCGCGAGGTAGGCCGCCTCCTCCTCGTTTTCCAGCTTGGGAAAATAATAGACGAGCGCCTCGGGACGCGCGCGGTGCAGCCAGGCGTGCTGCACGAGCTCCAGCAGGTGCAGCGGAAGGGGGGCGCCGTCGAGAAAATGGTTGCCATCGGGCAGCGCGAGGCCCGCCACCCGCTTGATGGGCAGCGAGCGCCGCTCGGGGCTCAGGGCGTACTGGCGGCCCGTGCGCTCGTCCTGGGCCTCGATGGTGCCCTCGAAACACCCGGCGAGGTTGCGGGTGGCTTCGTAGAGGCTCTGGAGGCGCGGGGTCTTGCTGTCCTCGCTGTCGGCCCCCCACCGCGCCACGCTCGCCCCCACCAGCTCCTCGACGATCGCGGGCTCGTCGGGCCGGCGGCGATGCACGGCGTTCATCGCGTTGATGGCCATGCGCGCGGAGTCGGGCGGGCCGAATAGGGTGACCTGGTGGCCGCGCAGGAAGGTCGGGATGGCGGTCGCGGGCGCCTCGGTGGGGCGCGGCGCCGGGCCGAGCACCACACGGCCGGCACCATCGTGCGAGCCGATGGCCGTTTTCCAGCGGGCGTCGGTGATGTCGACGCCGACGTTGGCGGGGGCGAGCTCGGCGGTGCGCGCATCGAGGAAGGCGCGATCGGCCGTGCGCTGCGCCAGCACGGTGGCGAGCCGCGGCGCCACGGCGCGGTACACCTCGACCACGAGGCCGAGCACCTCGGTGGACTCGAGCTCCGGGAAGGCCGCCTGCAGCCCCGCGCCCGAGCGCAGCCCCGGCACGCCGGAGGGCTCGCTGGCGGCAAGGAGGGCATCGCGAAGGGGGACGGTGAGGAACTCGACGTAGGCGGGGATCACCGCCCGAGCCTATCCGGCCCGGTAGATGGCGAGCGTGCTTTCGCCGTACTTGCGGATTCGGTCGAGCGGGAGCGCGCCCGCCACCTCGGGAAAGTCCGTGCCGGTGCGGGCTTCGGCCACGAGCGTGTCGCGGGCGCAGCCGCCGAGGCGGGCGATCCAGGCACCGATGTCGTCGGCGAAGGGCGGGTCGAGGTACACGAGATCGGCGAGCATTGCGGGGCTGCCGTCGGGGTTCTGCAGCGTGCCGGCATCGGCCGCGCGCAGGTCGAGCGGCACGCCCACCGCGCCCATGTTGAGTCGGATGGCGGCCAGCGCAGGGAGGGCGCGCTCGAACACCGTCACGGGGCGCGCGCCGCGCGAGAAGGCCTCGATCGCGATGAGGCCGGCGCCGCCGAACGCGTCGAGGAACGAGAGCCCCTCGAGGTCCTGGCCCACGATGGAGAAGAGCGCCTCGCGGGTGCGGGCGCTGGTGGGGCGAACCCCCTCCGGGAGGATGGCGGGCAGGACGCGGCCCCTGAGATTGCCGCCGGTGACACGAAGCATGCGGCGCCGCTAACGCGGGATCAGCGGGTGATGCTCGCGGCGCCGGTGCGCAGGGTGCCGGCGCTCACGTCGGTGCGGGCGCCCGACTGGTGCAGGGCGGCGTTGCCGGCCGATACGCTCTTCACGTCGACGCGGGCGCCGCCGGCGCGGATGCCGAAGGCTTCGAGCAGGAGCTTCGAAAACTCCACGCTGAGCGAGCGGCTGCCGTCGATCTCCACCTTCGCGGTGTTGGCGCCGGGGGCCGACCCGAGCGTGGCGCTCATGCCGTCGGAGCGGATGGTGCCGGCGCGGAGGCCCACCGTGCCGGAGGCCTGGAGCTCGTCGGTGCGGGCCATCGAGGGGCCGCTGCTCCCCGCGCTGCCGGAGCCGCCGGAGCCGCCCATGGAGGCGGCGAGGTCGGACACGCGGAGCGGCACGGCGGAGCCGGTGCGGCCGAGCGCCTTGTTCATCTGGGCGGTGAGCTCCTTGTCCCAGAGGCCGTTCACCTCGGCGTAGAGCTTGCCCTCGCGGCTCATGTACACGCCGGGCACGCTGGTCCACCCCCAGGTGTCGAGCGGCTGGCTGAATGTGGCCTTGGTGGCCGCCGGCACGATCTGGCCGCCTTGCACCTGCACCTCCACGTAGGCGGTGGTGCCGGGCTTGACGGTGATCCGCCCGGTGCCCTCGCCGGAGGTCATGGGGTTGAGCGGCACGCTGCCGCGCAGGTGCGCGCTGTCCACGAGGCCGGCGGCCTGCTGCACCACCGAGGGCCCGCTGGAGGAAGCCCCGCCCCGCGAACTGGAGGCGGCGCCCGCGGCCGCCGTGCTGCGGTGCTGCAGCCCCGTGGCGCTGGTGCTGCGGGCGGCCGTTGTGCTGTGCTCGCCCGTTTGCTGGTGGGTGAGGCCCGTGAGCTGCACGCTCTCCGCGGAGGTGCGGCCGGCATCGCCCGCGTAGGCCACGCCCGACCCGGACGCCGAGGTGGCTCCGGCCGTGACCGTGCTCTGGCCGCGGGACTGGGCCACCGTGGCGTTCACGCCCTCGGCGCCCACCCGCCGCGCGGTGAGGTCGCCCGCCACGAGCCCCGCGCCCGACACGGAGCCCGCCGTGGCGGTGGTCTTCGAGGTCGAGCCCGAGCCCGACTGACTCACGGCGAGGCGCCTGGCCTCGGCCGATTCCAACGCCACGCCGTCGGCGCGCACGCGGGTGGCGTTCAGCGTGTCGGCCGAACCGGACACGCCCGTGCCGCCGGCAGTCACGTTGAGCCCGGAGCCCTTGACCGAGGCGGCGCGCGCGGTGCCGGCGCTCACGTTGGTGGCGGAGGCGTTGCGCGCCCGGACGCTGGTCTCGCCGGCGCCGTTCCGGAAGGACACGCCGCTGGCATCGGCCTTGTCGGCCTTGACACCCGACACGGCGAGGCGCGAGGCCTCGAGGGTGTCGGCCGAGGCGGACACGCCCGTGCCGCCGGCGCTCACGTTGAGCCCAGAGCCCTTGACCGAGGCGGCGCGGGCCGTTCCGGCGCTCACGTTGGTGGCGGAGGCGTTGCGGGCGCGCACGTTGCTCTTGCCGTCGGCTACGTCGACCTTCGCGCCTTCGGCCGAGAGGTGCCCGGCGTTGAGGGCGCCGGCGGCCACGCCATCGGCCTGGAGGCTCCGGACGCCGAGGCTGGTGGCGGCACCGTTCGTGTCGAGCGTGGCTCCGCTGAGCGAGGCGCGGGAGGCCGAAACGTCGCCCGCGCGGAGGCCGGTGGCATCAAGCGCGCCGAGGGTGCCGTTCACCCCGTTGGGGCCGACCCTCGCGGCCAGCGCGGTGGCATCCACCGCCTGGGCGCTGGCGCCGGCGCCGGCCACATCGCGGGCGTGGAGCTCATCCACCCCGAGGTGCAGCCCGCCGGCGGTGCCGATCCGGGCGCCCTTCGCATCGGCCGAGGCCACCGACACGCCGTGGCCGGCGAGCCGGCTCGCGGCCAGCTGCTCGGCGCTCACGGTGGTGCCATTGGCGCCCACATCCACCCCCACGCCGCGCGCCGAGGCTCCGCCCAGCGTCATGCCGCCGCCCGCGATGTCGCGCGCCTCGGCCGAGCCGAAGCGGGCCGACACGCCCTCGCCCACGGAGAGGCGCGCATCCGCCGCGGAGACGCCGCCGATGGTGGCCCCGCCGGCCACGAGGCCGGTGCTGTTGAGCTGACGGGCCGACACCGTGGTGCCCCGGCCCTCCGTGGTGGCGCTGGCCCCCGCGAGCACGGTCTGGTCGGCGTGGAAGCCCTTGGCGTCGGTGGCGCCGAGGGTGAGGCGGTCGGCGCCGACGGTGGTGGCGCTGCCGCTGGAGGACACCGCGAGTCGGTCGGCCTGCGCGTCCGCCACCGTCACGCCGGGGGCGGCAAAGCCGGTGGCGGTGGCGGTTTGCGCCTGCACGGAAACGCCGCCGGCGCCGGAGTGGAGGCTGAGCCCGTGCGTACCGATGGTGGCGAACTGCGTGGCGCCGGCGGTGACCCCGCTCGCGCCGAGGTTGCGCGCGGCGAAGGACACATCCCCCGGCTTGATGGTGGCGGAGGCGCCTTCGGCGTCGGCCCGGGCGAGGTTCACCCCACCGGCGGAGATGCCCTCGGCGTGCATCCGTTCGCCCGTGAGCGTGTGGGTGGTGCCGTCGGTCGTGGCGCCCATGCCGCCGGCGGCGAGGCGGTCGGCCTGGAAGTCGGCCGTCTTGAGGCCGGTCACGGTGGCGGACTGCACCTCCACGCGCGTGTCGCCCGGCTTGGAGAAGAACTCGGTGAGCTCGCTTCCCACGTACTCGCGGTGCACCTTCACGCCGCCGATCTGCACGCCGGCGGCCTGGAGGGCCGGCGAGGTGCTCACGATCGACTCGGCGGAGGCCGTGGGCACCTCGAGATCGGCCACGAAGCGGCCATCCTTCGCCTTGCTGCGCTCGTTGAGATCGATGCCGTCGGCGTGGAGGTTCTTTGCCTGGAAGCCCGCCTTGTTGATGCTGGCGATCCGCAGCTTGGCGAGCCGGATGCGGTCATCGCCCCACTTGTCGACGTTGGGCTTGTTGGCGCCCTTCTCGGTGTTGTCCCACTCCACGCCGGAGGCGTTGGAGCCGAGGAGGGTGCCGAGGTGCGTGCTGCCGGAGAGGGCGCCAAGTCGGTCGAAGAAACCCGGTCCGCTGGCGGGTTTTTCTTCGCTCGCTGGCTTGGCGGTCTGGGCGACGTCGAACCGGGCGGGGTAACCACTGCCTCGGCCCACCCGGGGATTCGGCGTGGGCGCCTCGACGGCAGGAGCTGCGGGGGTGGTGGCCGGCTTGTAGCTCTGGTCGGACATCCCCGGATTGTAGCGCCCGCGGGTGCTTCCGGGGGCGTCGAAGATGTGAATTCCACAACCGTTTCGCGGGGCTAGGGCATGCTCGGCGGGGGAGGGCCGATGCCGGGCGGGGCGGCCCGCATTACGGAGCCGACCCCGGGGCTCCGAAGATGGCAGACGCAGTGGTGGTGGGCGGTGGAATCGGCGCGGCTCGTGCGGCGGCGGCGCTCGCTGCGGCCGGCCGGTCGGTCGTGCTGCTTCAGGAGGGTCCGGCCATCGCCGGCCTCGCGCATCCCGACATTCCCGTGGGGCTCGGCCTTTCGCGCTGGCGCGATGTGCCGGCGGGCGGTCGTGCGCTCCCCGGGCTCACGGCGGGGCTCTACGTGGGCGGCGCGGTGCACGCCCTCCCGCTCTCGCGCGCGGTGCTGCCGGCGCTCTTCCCTGCGGGCGCCGTTCCCGGCGCGGCGGCGGCCTGGGGCCGCTCGCGGGTGGAGCTCGAGCTCGCGCGCCTGATCGGCGGCGGCAAGGAGGTGCGCACCTACCGCGACTGGCTGCAGCAGCGCTACGGCAAGCCCGTGGTGGAGCGCCTCTTCGCGCCCTACTGCGAGCGCCGGTTCGGCTCGCCGGATGGGGTAACGGCCAACGTGGCGCGGGCCGTGCACGGGTCGGAGCCCGCCGAGAAGGCGGTGGCGCCGGCCGCGGGGGTGCTGGCCGAGCTGGCGGCGCTCGTGGCGGGCGTGGAGGTGCGGGTGGGTGTGAAGCTCGCCTCGCTCGCGCCGGGCCGGGTCACGTTCGAGGGCGGGGAGATCGAGGGGGAGGTGTTCGTGGACCTCCCGCCGGCCCGCGTGGTGGAGCTGCTCGGCAGCCTCGCGCCCGATGGCCTCGCCGAGGAGGTGGGGTGGCTGCGGTCGCGCCATGCGCTCGAGGTCACGCTCACCGGCGGGGCCACCCTGCCGTTCGTGACCCACGTGGTGGATGGGCCGGGCCAGGCCTACCGCTTCGTGCGCCACGCGCTCCTCCCGGGCAACGGCGCCCTCCAGGGGCATGTGTCGGTGCAGTTCGCGGTCGAGGACAACGACCCCCTCTGGGCGGCCAACGATGCCGCCGTCGTGGCGGCGGCGCTCACCTCGCTCGACGAGGCGGCGCCCGGCGCCTCCAACGTGGGCGCGCGGGTGCAGCGCGTCGCCGATCACCATCCGGTGTGGGTGCCCACCACGGCGGCGCGCATGCGCCGGTACTCCCTGGCCCTCGCCGACGTGAAGGTCACCCCCGTGGGTCGCGCCGGCACTTTCAGCCCCCTCGGCGGGCAGGCGGAAGCCGAGTACCTCGCCGCCGCCATCGGCGGCGAGGAGTCGTTGCGCGACCTCATGCGCCGCTTCGTGGAGCCGCCGGTGCGGGCCACCGAGCGGCAGGTGCACCTCACCGACTTCGCGCACGCTTGACGCCCACCGCCTCGGCGCTTAGTCAGGCGGCGCCTCGCCGAAGTGGCTCAGGGGTAGAGCAGCTGATTCGTAATCAGCAGGTCGTGGGTTCAAATCCCATCTTCGGCTCCATCAAAAAAGCGGCGCTCGTTCGGGGGTAAAGCCCGGGCGGGCGTTTTGCCGTTTTGGGCGCCCACCCCCGCAAGCTGGCGCCCACCCCTCGCAAGCAGGGGCGGGCGCCTTGTTTCCCTACTCGGCCCACTCCGCCAACATCCCGGCGATCACCGCCCAGTCCTCCGGCTCGGAGGCCGAGGGCCAGGCGTTGTGGTTGCTGTCGGGCTGGCGGAAGAGCCGTACGCTCGGGTCCGCGCCGCTCACGTCGGCCGGGAACGACGCCAGCGGGTCGACGTCGCCGTACACGAACACGATCGAGGTGGCCTCGTCGGTGATCCACGCCTGCAGGGCGGGCTCGAGCGGCTCGTAGGGCTGGGGCTCGGCGCCGAGGGGCAGCATCTCGTAGTAGGCGGGCCAGTCGGGGTCCACGAGGTCCTCGATGCCATCGAGCGGCACCACCGGGTAGCCGGTCTGCGTGGACACGTGGATCCAGTACGGCCCGAGCGCTTCGAGCGCCTGATCGGAGTGGTCGGCCGCGTAGTACCCCATGCCCCAGGCCAGCGCGTCGCGAGGGGAGGTGAGCGGGTCGGGCAGCGCCTCGCACGAGCCTGCGCTGTAGTACTGCCAGAAGGCCCACGGGAACTCCACGGCGTACATGCCCACGTCGGCCTCGCGGCTGCCGAGCCGCTCAAAGGTCGCGTCGGGGTACCACTCGGCCGCCATCTCCACCGCAGCCTCGCGCATGCCGCCCGCCAGATCCGGCGTGAGCATCATCGTGCGGATGGCCTCGAGGCGCGACTGGCACTCCGCCCGCGCCGGGTCGTCGAAGTAGGGGAGGGCGCGCGGGTCGGCCAGCGACTGCATGAGCGGCACGCTCAGGGCCATCGTGCCCACCACATCGTCCGGGTAGTACATGCGGTGGTAAAGCGCGTCGAGGCCGCCCTGGCTGCCGCCTTCGTTCACCCAGTTGCCCACGTACAGGGCGCCGAGGAGCTCCCGCACGCGGTGGGCATCGCCCGCGAACTGCTCGGCGTTGAAGGTGGTCCAGTCCACCTCTCCCTCCGGGCGGGAGATGTTGAAGTAGCGCTTCTCGATCGCGATCTGGTTGCCCTGGAGGAAGTAGGCCGCTTCGAGCTCGGTCGCCCCCCAGTAGTTGCTGTAGCCCGAGAACTCGAGGACCGTGGGGGCCTCGAAGCTCCGGTGCCGCAGGGTCATCCACTGGTCGAAGCCCGGTCCGTCGGGATCCGCATGGTCCACCGGCTGGTGCAGCATGAGCTGCACGATGGTCACGCCGTCCGTGGTGGCCTGCGCGCCAGAGCACCTCCACCCCGTTCGCGGCGCAGTAGGAGGCCGGGAGCGAGTAGGTGGCCAGCACCATCGACATCTCCGGCCCGTACTGCGCGAACAGGCGCTGCCCGGCCAGGAGCCGCTCGTGGTCCACCACGAAGGCGTCGGGCGCGGTGGCCTCGAGGTAGGCCTCGAAGCTCGGGGGCATCGACCCGCTGGGCGGCTCCATCGCGGTGACGAGCGAACGGAAGAAGTTGTCGGCCGCCTGCAGCCGCCCCTCCGCGTGCAGGTCGGCCACGAGCCGGTCGGCCAGCGGATCACCTTCGCCGCGCATCGCATCGAGGAGGTCGTTCGTCCAGCGGTTCATGGTTGGCTGCCGGGAGAGATGGGGGTGAGTCCGCGGCGCTCGGAGCTGCGGGCCCGCGTCAGGAAGACGATGTAGGCCACATCGAGCAGGAAGATGCCAACCCAGATGTAGTACATGAACACCATGGGGCCCGGCCCGTCCACGATGGGGAGCAGGTAGAAGCACATCACCGTGGTGCCGAGCGTGCCGAGGAACTTGAGCCACGCTCCGGGGAGCGAGAGGCCGGCGGTGCCGAGGCCGTGGTCGAGGCGGGAGAACAACAGCAGGATGAACGACGCGCTCATCACGAGGTTGATGAGGAAGGCCACCTGGTAGCCCATGTGGTCGCGGTACTGCACGATGTAGGTGTACTGGCCGAGGAAGGCGGCGAGCACGAAACAGGGCACGAGGATGTGCCAGTACCGGGCGAAGGTGCCGTTGTACTGCTCCTTCTTGCCGTAGTAGATCGCCTGGCCGATGATGAAGAGGTCGATGAAGACCCAGGCGCGCTCGAACCACGCCCACAACCAGATGGGGTTGTAGAGGAAGGCGGTAGCGATGACCTCCCACGCGAAGTTCAGCGCCACGGCCGTGACCGGGATGCCGTAGCGCTGGTCCTTGTGCGACTGCCAGACCATGAAGACGTAGGCGAGCACCCAGAGCGCGCCGCCGGCGCTGCCCACCAGCACGTACCAGTCCCAGAAGGAGAAGGCCCCTTCGGGGCAGGCGGTACGGAAGCTGACGAGCTGATCCCAGGCCGCGGTGAACGTGGCGGGGCCAGCGGCGGGGTCGCCGGGCGGCGGGTTGCAGACGGTGGCCATGGGGGCGCCTTCGGGGAGGGACAGGGTACGCCGCGTGGGGGCGCCCGGGCAGGGCCCCGGGCGGCTACCCCGTTTCAACGCGGGGAGGCCGCCACCGCGTGGCCCGCCGCCCAGGGCGAGGGGCGGCGCGATACCGGGGAGGCCCGCAGCGGTGGTCGATGCTCGTTCTCCTGGTGTTCCTGGCCTGCGCCCCCGAGAGCGACCGGCGCGTGGCGGGGGCCGACTCCGACAACCCCGCCGACACCGGCGCCGCCGACACCGACACCGACACCGACACCGACACCAGCACCGTCGACACCGGCCCCTGTCCGGCGGGCATGGCGCTCGTGGGCGAGGCCCTGTGCGTGGACCGCTGGGAGGCCACCCTCGCCGACCACTCGCCCTACGAGGTGCCCGAGGGCGGCGTAGCCCACACCGCCTCTGGCGTGGTGCCGCAGGGCTACATCTCGGGGAGCGTCGCCTCGCTCGCCTGCGAGGCCGCGGGAAAGCGCCTCTGCGCGGTGGAGGAGTGGCTCCTGGCCTGCGCCGGCGAGGAGGCGCGCACCTGGCCCTACGGCAACACCTACGACGCCACCGCCTGCAACGACCACTACGCCGGCGGCCACCCCGTGGTGGACTACTTCGGCACCTCCACCGGGGTGTGGGACAGCGAGCACCTCAACGACCCCGGCATCAACCAACAGGCGGGCACGGTCACCCTCACTGGCGAGCTGCCGGCCTGCGTGACCCCCGACGGCGTGTTCGACCTGCACGGCAACCTGCACGAGTGGGTGGCCGACCCGGAAGGAACGTTCAAGGGCGGCTTCTACGCCGACGCCGAGATCAACGGCCCTGGGTGCAGTTACACCACGACGGCCCACGACGTGGGCTACCACGACTATTCCACCGGCTTTCGCTGCTGCGCGAACGCCCGATAGCCCTCCCGGAGCCCCATGCCCCCCTCCGCAACCGCGCCCGCCCCCGGGCGCTGGAAGGTGCTCGTCGCCTTCGTGATCGCCGCGCTCGTCACCCAGCTCCTCTGGCTGAACTTCGCGCCGATCCTGCTCGAGGTCCAGGCGCGCTACGCGGTGGATGAGTTCACGGCCAGCCTGCTCATCCTGCCGTTCCCGCTCCTGTACGTCTTTCTCTCCATCCCGGCCGGGCGGCTCATCGATCGCCTCGGCTACCGCAAGGTGGCCGGCCTCGGCATGGTGGTCACGGCGGTGGGCTCCTGCTTCCGCCTCGACACCGACCACTTCGCGGCGCTGCTCGTGGGGCAGATCGTGATCGCCTGCGCCCAGCCCTTCGTGGTGAACGCCATCAACAAGCTCGTGGCCGACTGGTTCGAAGGGGAGGAGCAGGCGCTCGCCACCGGCCTCGGCACCGTCGGCATGTTCCTCGGCATGGCGCTCGGCCTGGCCACCACCCCGCTCCTCGACGCCGAGCTCGGCCTTCGCGGCGCCATGGCGGTGAACACGGCGGTGGCGTTTCTCGCCGTCGGCATCTGGTACGGGCTCTGCCGCGAGCGCGGCGTGGCCGGCATGGAGAACCCTTCTCCCACCTCGGAGCTCTTGAAGAACCGGAGGCTGCTCGTTTTCGTGGCGCTCGCGCTCCTCGGCCTCGGCTACTTCAACGGCCTCACCACCTGGCTCGAGCTCCTGCTCAAGCCCCGTGGCATCGACGCGGCGCAGGCCGGACTCGTGGGCGGCGTCATCATCGTGGGCGGCATCGTGGGCGCCATCGTGGTGCCGCTGGTGGCCGACCACCTCCGCATCCGGCGCTGGCCGCTCGTGCTCTGCGTGATCGCGGCGGCGGCGGCCAACCTCTGGCTCACGAGCGCGATGACCCAGGACATGCTCCTGCTCAGCGGCGCCGCCCTCGGCTTTGCCTTCATGCCCGCCTTCGCGCTCCTGCTCACCATGACGGGCGAGGTGGTGGAGCCGCGCGACAACGGCGCCGCCACCGGGCTCGTGATGCTGGCCGGCAACGCTGGCGGCGTGGCGCTCATCGTGCTCCTGCCGATGACCGGCGACTGGGGCGGCCAGGGCCCCTGGATCACCCTCGGCGCGCTCACCGGGCTCACGGCCCTCGTGTCCTTCGCCGCCCCGGAGACCTTCCCCACCCGCGCCTGAGGTGGGCTAAGGAGCCCGACCCCGGAAGTTCGCATGAAGTGGGACATCGCCCCCAAGCTCCGCGCCGACCTCGTCTGCTACGCGGGCCTGAACCTGTCTGGCGAGCGCCGGGTGGTCGACATCCACGTGGTGAGCGGCCGGCAGGGCGTGGATGTGCCCACCGCCGAGCTCAAGTCGCTCGCCTTCATCGCCCCGCTGGGCACGCGGCTCCTCCTCAAGACCACCGAGGCGGAGGACTGGGAGTCCCAACCCTGGCGCTGCGTCCGCATCATGAAGGGGCACTCCTTCAAGACGCAAGAAGGGAACTACGGCGTGCGCATTCCCGACCTCGAGTACCTCGACAAGCCCGACGCCCGCCGCAACGACCCCGACTGGCAGGAGAGCTACCCCCTCGTGGAGCGGCTCGCCGAAGGCACGGGCTGGACCTTCGGCCGCGAAGGCGATCTGAAGGGCCGCGTGCGCGTGATCACCATCGACAAGCTGGGGTAGGGCGCCGCGCCGCGACCCACCTCGGGGTTCGGCGGGGTCCGGCGCGCAGCGCGGCGCGATCGGTGCGGGCTCCGGTGGGCGGTGCGTGGGCCCGCCCCGTCCAC
Source organism: uncultured Pseudomonadota bacterium (assembly GCA_903885375.1). Lineage (GTDB taxonomy): Bacteria > Myxococcota_A > UBA796 > UBA796 > SXON01 > SXON01. Next base: position 7,553 of record CAISIK010000020.1, on the reverse strand, counting down.
GAACCCCAACCGACCTGCAGGTCCCGCCGCGTTCGTTGACGCGGCGGAGGCGGTTTCGTCCACGAACGGGCACCGACCTCGGGGTCGGGTCGAGTCCGACGACGCGGAGCGCCGGCTGGCGTCAACGAACCGGCACCGATGTGCAGGTCGCTTCGAGTTCGTGGACAACCCCGGGGCCGCGGCAGGGCGCGCCGAGCGCACCGCGTGTCAGCAACCCCAGGGGGGCCAGCCTCGGACGCGCCGCGATGGCCGGCGGTGACGCCCACCCGAGGTGGGGCGAAACGGCCATCGCCCCTACTCCCCCACCGCCTCCGTGGCCCAGACGCGCGCGAGGTGCCAGCCGCCAAGGGGACCGAGGGTGGCGCCCTCCGGCACCAGCGTGATCGCGGCGGCTGGATCGCCTGGCGGGAGGGAAAGGCGAACGTCCACCCACTCGCCCTTGCCCACCACGGGGACTTGCAGGGTGCCCACTGCCTCGTCGTTCACGCGGACCGCCACCGCCACGGCGCCCTCGCTCGTGCCGAAGCGGGCCATGAGCTCCACCGGGCCCGCGCCGCGCTCCAGCTGGAAGGCAGCGGGGCCTACGAGGCGGCGCGCGCTGTCGACGACCTTGCCGGAGGTCGGGTAGCGGCCCGCGAGCACGGTGTTGGCACGGGCGGCGAAGCGCGGCTCGTCGGCCTGCCGCCAGCCATGGGCGAGCTCGTCGAGCCGGTCGCCCACATCGAGGGTGTCGAGCACGGCGCCGGTGCCATCGGGCTCGCGGGCGCCGCTCCGCGCCAGCTCGAGGTCGAGGGTGGCCACGACGAGGTCGTCGCCGCCGGACACCGTGCGATCGGCGAGGCGGGCGTGGCGTTGGGGCACGAGCGCGCCCGACTGGAACGTGCTCACGAACCACCCGGGAAACACCACCAGGGCCGTGGGCGGCTCGCGCACGAGCGACGAAAAAACCGCGCCCTCGCCGGCCATGGCGTCGGGGAGGCGGTCCATGGAGGCGATGCCTTCGAGGTCCACGATGCGGCGCTGGCCGAACCAGGCGAGCGCGCCGATGTCGTTGGCCGCCACCACGGCCTCCGGGGGGAGGTGGTCGTGCACCCAGCGGGCCTGCGCCACGTGCTGGCCGAGGATGTCCACGGTGTTCTTCGCGTAACGGTCGGCCCAGGTGGGCACGGTGGCGGCGCAGAGGGCGAGGAGCCCCCCGAGCACGAAGGGCGTGGGGGAGGTGCCGGGGCCGCGCAGGCGGGCGATCGCCTCGTCGGCATACGCGGCGCCGAGCATGGCCACGGGCACGTACACCACGAGGTAGGGCATGACGTAGCGGTAGTGGGTCCACGTGACGGGGAGGAAGAGCCCGAGGAACACGATGGGCAGGCCCCAGGCGAGCGCCGAGGCCGCGCCCAGGTGCGGGCGTTCCTGCTTGCGGTCGGCCACCAGGAGCCCGGCGAGCCCCACCACGAAGAGCAGGAAGGGGAGGAGGCCGGCCGGGCCGAAGTAGTGCCGCATGTAGGCGCCGCCGACGATCTCCCAGCCGAAGTCGGAGAGCACCGTTTCGCTGGGACCGGGGCTGCGCGGGTTGTACTTGGCGAGCGCCGAGGAGCTGGTGACGACGCCGGTGAGCGCGAGGTTCAGCAGCGGCTGCACGGCGCCGAGCGCGAGCGGCAGGAGCCAGGGGAGCACCGCGCCGGCGGCTTCGGCGCGGTGCCGCGTGCGCATGCGCGCCGCCACGAGCTTCAGGGCCACGAAGGCGCCGACGAGGAGCGCGCCTTCCGGGCGCACGAGCGCGAGCACGCAGGCCCAGACGAGGGCGCCCCGCCGCGCGGAGGGCTCGCGGGAGAAGCCGAGGTCGAGCACCGCGGCGAGGGCCGCGGAGAAGAGCGCGATCTCCATCCCGCTGAAGACGCCCCACAGCCAGGCGCCGGTGAGGAGCAGGGCCGCCGCCCCGGCGCGGCCCGTGCGCTCGCCGCCCACGCGGCTGAGCCACCGCTGCGTGTGCCAGGCCGCGAGGGCGGCCAGGGGGAGGGAGCCCGCGAGCGCCCACTCGAAGAGGCCCATGCCCCGCAGGCCGAGCTTGATGCCCACCGCGAGGAAGCCGGGCCAGAGGAGGCTCGTGGCGCCAGAGGAGGGCGCGGCGCCCTCCTGGAAGGTGTAGAGGTGCCCGGCGGCGAGGCCGGAGGCGTACTGGAAGTGGATGAAGGCGTCATCCAGCGGCGGGCAGGCCTCACCGCCATTCTGGCCCATCGCGGCGGTCTGGAACCCCACGAGCAGCACACCCGCGAGGGTGAACCAGACCAGGAAGTTGCGTTGCAAATCGGGTGCCTGCTTCCGGTCTGCCTATCCCGGTCCACGACTGGCTCGGCGCCCCGGCGCGCAATACCAGCGCGGGATGGAACAGAGGAAGCGCCGTTTTCTCGGCCTGCTCACCGGTACTGCGATCCTCCTCGTGGCCGAGCTCCTCTGCCGGCTCTGGCTCGGCAGCGAGGCGCCTACCGGCAAGGCGCTCACCCCGGACCCTCGCCGCCTCTGGCGGCTCGCCAGCGGCGGACAGCAGGACGTCCGGGTGGATGCCGATGGCTTCCGGCAGGTCAAGAAGCCCGGTCCCGCGGATGCGCCGCTGGTGCTCACGGTGGGCGACTCCAGCATCTTCGGGCACGGGGTGAACGACGGGTTCACCATCCACGAGGCGCTGGGGGCCCGCCTCGCGGAGCGCGGCAAGCCCGCGCGGGTGCGCTCGCTGGCGGTGCCCGGCTACTCCACGATGCAGACGCTCGAGGTGATGGATGAGCTGGGGTGGTCGCTCGCGCCCACCGTGCTCGTGATCGGCAACCTCTGGAGCGACACTACGCTCGACATCGTGCGTGATGCCGACCTCTACCGCCAGCTCCGCATGCCCACCGCGCGCATCGAGCTCCAGCTCTCGCGCCTGGCGCTCTTCCGCGTGGTGAAGCGCGCGGTGAACACGAGCCGCGGCCTGCCCGCCGAGCGTGTCATCTCCTGGCCCCAGCCTGGGGATCTCGGCGTGCGCCGCGTGCCGCTCGCCGACTACGCCCGCAACCTCGAAACCCTCCTCGACGAGGCCCGTGAGCGGAAGATCGGGGTCGTCTTCCTCGGGCTGTGCGCCGAGATGATGGTGCGCCGCGGGCGGCAGACCACCGACCCGAGCTTCGTGTACGTGGATGCGCAGTACCGCGTGGCGAAGGCCCACGGCGTGCCCTACGTGGATGCGCTCAAGGTGCTGGGCGGCTCGGGGCAGGACTCGGGCACCCTGTTCAGCGACGATCTGCACCCGAACAACGCCGGCTCCACCCTGCTCGGCGAGGCCCTCGCCGACGAGCTCTACGCCTACGGCTGGCCCAAGCGCGTGCCCATCCCGGTGTCGGCGCCGCCGCTGCATGCGGCCGCGGATTCCCGCGATGGAGCCACCCGCGCGGAGAAGTCGAGCGTGGCCGGCGCCTTGGCCAACGGCAACCTGTAGGCGCCCCGCAGCGCGGCGGCCCCCACCGAGGCCACCACCGCCCGCAGGGCCATCCGCTGCACCGCGCGCCGCTCGCTCCGGCGGGGGAGCCCCCACGCCGCGAGGTCGGCGCTGTCGGCCTCCTGCGCCAGCCGCGCTTCGTGGGCCGCCACCGCCGCGGCGAAGCGCTCCCGCGCATGGGGAAGCAGCTCCGGCCGGGCCGCCAGCACCCACCCGAGCGAGCGCCAGGCCAACGCGGCGTGGCGGGCTTCGTCGCGGGCCACGCCTTCGAGGCCGGCGCGCACCTCGGGGTCGCACGCCGCTTCGGCGGCCGCGGCGGCCTCGGCGGCGCCGAGCGTCTCGCCCACGCAGGCCTCCTCGATGAGGCCGGTCACGAAGCCCTCGGCGTCGAGCGGGGGCATCGCCCCGTCGAGGGGGAGGGGGCCGGGGCCCACGGCGCGGCCCGCGAAGCGGCTGGCGAGCGCGTAGGCGAAGCGGGCGTGGCGCACCTCGTCGGCGGCGGCCTCCTGCGCGCCGAGGAGCAGCTCGGGGGGCGCGCCGAGGGCGAGGAGCTGGAGCGTGAAGCGGGCGAAGCTGCCCACGCTGGCGTGCTCCAGGGCGGCCACGCGCGCCCAGTGCGCGGCGAGGAGCGCGCACGCCTCCGGGCCCGGGTCCCCACCGGCCCCGGTCGGCGCCGCGCGCCAGTCCTCGCGGCCCGTCGCCTCCGCCGCGCGGGCCGAGCCCCCCACGAGCAGCGGGCGACCGATGGCGCAACCGGCTTCGGTACACGCGAAGGCTTCGACCTCGCCCACGATGGCGCACTCCTCGCCATCCACGTTGCCTTCACAGTCCGCGTCCGTGCGGCAGGCATCGGCTTCGGCCTCGCGGCAGTGCAGGCCCATCTGCCAGTAGCAGCCGTTGAAGTGTTCGCCGAAGCCGCACTCGCCGCTCTCGCAGTCGGCGCTCGTCCTGCACTCCGCTGGCACGCACACCGGCCGGTCCTCACCCTCCGTCACCTCGCTCGGCACGCAGGCCCGGCCCTCGCCGCAGTCCTCGTCGCCGCTGCAGGTGTACTCGCAGCCGCACGTGCCGTTGGGAAAGCCGCCGTCGCCGATGTCGTCGAAGTGGCTGCACTGGCCGTTCGGGGAGTCGGTGCACTCCCCGTCGTTGGTGCAGCTCATCTGGTCCTCGTTGCCCCGGCAGCGTTCGCCGGGGTTGGTGGGGGTGACCGCCGCCGGAGCGGTGCGGTTCACTGCGCCATCCTCGCAGCGCTCGAAGCCGCTCGGGTCGCCGTTGTCGAGCAGGATGGACTCCGCGTTCGCGCAGGCCGGGGCGGCGCCGGTGTCGCCGCCCGAGTCGTCGGGGCCGCCCTTGTCGGCGCCGGTGCAGCCGATCGCGGCGAGGAGCAGGACTTCGAGGGAAAGGAGCGGGTAACGAGGCATGGCGGGTCCGGTTCTCGCCCACGGTACCCGAGGGGGGGCGCGCGCGGCTACCCCTGGTTGGGATAGGTAGGCGGCATGCGGGTGCGGCCCATCCTCGGAAACCGACAGCGCCTCGATGGGGGCGCGATGTACGGCAACGCACCGCGGGCCTTGTGGGAGCGGTGGTCGCCGCCCGACGAGCGGCACCGCATCGAGCTGGCGTGCCGGGCGATGCTGGTGGAGACCGACGATGGGCGGCGCGTGCTGTGCGAGGCCGGCATCGGGGTCTTCTTCGCGCCCGAATCTCGCGACCGCTTCGGCGTGGTGGAGCCGGATCACCGCCTCATCGCCAACCTCGCCGCGGAGGGCGTCACCCCCGACGACATCGACGTGGTCGTGCTCAGCCACCTCCACTTCGATCACGTGGGCGGCCTGTTCGGCGCCCATGAGGAGGGCGCCGGGCTGCTCTTTGGCAAGGCGAAGTTCGTGCTCTCCCGCCCGGCGTGGGAGCGGGCGTTCGCGCCCCACGCGCGCGACCGGGCGAGCTTCATCCCCGCGCTCAACGCGCAGCTCGCGGCCACCGGCCGGGTGGAGCTCCTCGAGGGGCCCACCTCCGCCACCCTCGGCGCCGGCTGGCGCTTCCACCTCTCCGAGGGCCACACGCCGGGCCTGCTCCTCGCCGAGGTCCCCACCGAGGCGGGCCCGGTGGTCTTCGCCTCCGACGCCATCCCCGGCCGCCCCTGGGTGCACACCGCCATCACCATGGGCTACGACCGCTTCCCCGAGCGCCTCATCGAGGAGAAGGAGGCGCTGCTCGCCGACCTGCACGCCCGCAGCGGGAGCGTCTTCTTCACCCACGATCCCGAGGCCGCGCTGGGTCGCGTCGTGCGCGACGAGCGCGGTCGTTACTCGGCCGCCGGGCCCACTTGAGGGTCGCGCGGGTCCTCGCCGTGGGGGTCCTCGCCGCGGCATCGGCCGGGGCGGAGGCCGCGGAGCGCCGGCCCGAGGCGGGCGGCGCGGTGACCGTGGCCATGGGCCTCGGCTCCACCTGGGGCGTGGGCGGGACCGCCCCGGCCTGGGGCGAAGCCCTCGGCGAGCGGTTCGAGCTCGCCGGCGAGGTGGGTCGCTACCGGGTGGCCCTCGGCTTCGTGGTGGACCATGCGCGCCGCGACCTCGTGGATGCGAGCGTGCTCATCCCCGATGCCGCCGTGCCGGCCGGGGCGCTCAACGGCACCCGCGATGAGCTGGCCCTGCTCTTCACCGTGCGCGTGCCGCTGGAGGTGGGGGCCGACCTCCCCGAGCGGAAGCCGGTGCTCCGGGTGCTGCCCACCTTCGCGGTGTCGGCGGGCCTGTTCGCGAGTGATGCCCAGCTCGCGCTCCCCTCGTTCAGCGCGGCGGTGCCGCTGCGCAGCCGCTCGCTCCTGCCCGTGCTCGGGGCCCGCGCCGGCTGCGAGCTCCGCGCGTTCGACTGGATGTCGCTCCTCCCCCACGCCGAGCTGCTGATGCTGGTGGCCGGCAACCGCGGCGAGCTCTCCGGCCGCGAGCAGTTCGATGTGGAGGGTCGCATCCTCCTCGGCGCCGACGTGCTCGTGCGCTTCTAGGCGCTCCCCGTTACCGCAGGGGTGTGTCACCGTGGCGACTCATCGCCGATGCGCTCGGACAGCGCCTCGACGCCGACCTGCTCCCCGCGCTCTACAGCGCGGCGAGCGTGCCCACGTTCCAGCTCCGCGAGGAGTTCCGGGCGGCGGGCATCGCCTTCGTCGATGAGGCAGCCGGCGAGTGGCCCGACGACGAGGCGCTCGCCCGCAGCGTGGTGGCGGTGTCGAAGGGCGCCGCCCGCACGGCGGCGGCGGTGGGCGCCGTGGGCGGCGCGGCCGGCCTGCTGGCGCTGGCCCCCGAGATGGCCGCGCAGACGGTGGCCTCCCTGCGGCTCGCGCAGCGGCTGGCCGTGGTGTACGGCTTCGACCCCGACACCGACCACGGCAAGCTCGTGCTCGCCCGCGCCCTCGCCGCGGCCTGGGAGGTGCAGCTCCCCGACTCCGCCCGCGTGACCACCCGCATCTCCGACCTCACCGGCCTCGCGCGCAGTGATGGCAGCCGGCAGGCCATGGTGGGCTGGGCGGGCCGGCAGGTGGCGCGCCAGTCGGTCGGCATGCTCGTGGGCCGCGTGGTGCGGATGGTGCCGGGCCTCGGCGCCGGGGTGGGCGGCGTGGTGGCCTGGCGCCGCCAGCAGCTCCACGCGCAGCGCATGGCCGCGGTCTACGCCGGCGCGCTCGAGTCGGCGCCCTTCGACCTCGGCGAGGAGTCGGTGGCCGATGAGGTGCGGCCCCGCCGATGAGCGTTTTCCTCGCGCTCTCGGTCGGGGAGGACCCGGCGGCCGTCCTCGTGCGCGAGGGGCGCCTCGTGGGCGCCATCCGCGAGTCCTGGCTCATCCGCGACGCCGCGGCGGGCTTCCCGAGCGCCGCGGTGGATGCCGTGCTCGACCTCGCGGGGCTGCGCGCCTCTCAGGTGTCCGGCGGGGTGGTCACGGGGCTCGTGGAGCGCGGCGCCGGGGGGCGGGGCCTCCTCTCGCGGGCGCGTGGGCTGCTCGATTCGGCGCGGGCCGTGCCGGGAGCCGGCGCGCGGGTGCGCGCGGGCGTGCCACGGCGGGAGGCGCTGGGGCGGGAGGGGCTGCCGGCGGCGCT
>CAISIK010000019.1 GCA_903885375.1 uncultured Pseudomonadota bacterium | reverse complement strand
TGCCATGGGCAGGACGCTTGGGTGCGCTGGGGGCTTGGCACACGCGATTGCACGGGGCGCTACCCGATGTTTCCTGAAGGAGAGGTGTCGCGGACCTGGTGCCCTCGCGGCGCAGGTGCGTTTCCCGACCTGCCGTGGCGCCGGGCCCAGGCCGGGACTGCCGACTGGCGAATCGTGGACGAGACCGGCGCGCTCCTCACCGCTCTGGTGGGCCCGTGCGTGACCGACCCCAGCGTATTCGACCGGATCGACGGCCGGCTTCACCTGTGTCGGTCCGAGGCCTATCCCCACGCCCGCGACGTTTACGCCGCTGGCTGCACTCAGGAGGACTTCCATACGGGACCGGCGGTGTTCGCCGGAAGCGGGTACGGGTTCCTCCCTAATGAAACGATCATCTCCTTCATGCTTGGCGTTCCGCCCTACGATGCATACCCCAATCATTAGGCTGCCTGCTGCGCTGCTCGCCCTGGGCGCGCTGTGCTTGTCCCTTCCGGCCAAGGCCGGATTTGGTGACGACTTGCGACTGCTATACCGGTGCGACGGTGGCGAGTGGATGGACGTGCGGATCGGCGCTCTCGACTGTACAGGGCAATTTCCGGTTATCGGCCCAGCCCCCCCTACGAACTCGCAGTGCTTTGGCCCCGAGGGGTCCCAGCCAGTTTACTACTATTTGGACTTGCGGGACTACGCTTGGCGCCAGGCGCAGACCGCAACCGTCGAGTGGGGCGTCAGGGTGCTATCGCCCGAGGGGTCCTACGCGGTCCCCTTGGACGAGTCGGGCTGCCGACACATCTGGGAGCGAGCCCACCCCGGCGCCCGCGGTCGCTGGGCCGAGGACAGCATCCGCCAGTGCGTCGCCGGGGAGACCGGTTGGACGCTCTGGATCACCCAGATACTGGGTAGCGACGCTGGCGACGCCTACGCCAACCTCATCCTCCACCTCGCCTCCGCCCCTGGCTTCGGCTGGCCCGACGGCGCCCCACCGCCGGTAGCGCCCCAACCCGCCAAGTGAGGGAAGCCGGTTACCGGGATCGCCCTCCCGGTGGCCGCCATCGACGACGACCTCCCCGTTCCGCTGCCGATCGGCGACACGCTGGACCTCCACAGCTTTCGCCCCGGCGATGTCGGCAGCCTCGTGCCTGAATGGCTCACCGTGTGTCGGGGGGCGGGCCTCACGGAGGTCCGGATCATCCACGGGAAGGGCAGGGGCACGCTGCGCGCGGGCGTGCATGCGCTCCTGGAGCGCTCCCCGCTCGTGCGGGGGCTCCGGTCCGACGGAAACTGGGGCGGCGTGGCCGTTTCGCTGTGGGGCGTGGCCACCGACGAGGCGCGCGTGCGGGCCATCGTGAGGGCGTCGCCGCGGCTGCTCTCGCTCCTGCAGGCGGTACAGGCGGTCGGGCCTCCCGGCGCATGGGTGGGTGCCGGCGCCCTGCGGAACCGGGTGTGGCACACGCTGCACCGCCTCCCCGGCGAGCCCGCGGACGGCGATGTCGATGTGGCCTGGCACGGCGCGGGAGACCCCGCGGAGGACGCGCGCCTGGCCTCGCTGCTCGGCGCCGCGCTCGCCGCGCCCTGGGACGTCGGGGATCAGG
>CAISIK010000018.1 GCA_903885375.1 uncultured Pseudomonadota bacterium | reverse complement strand
GGCGGCGGCGGCGGCGGTGGAGCCGGTCGCGGCGGTGGCGGTGCGGATGAGGCGCCGCCCTACGGCTCGGATGAGGACATCCCCTTCTAGGCGCGCGGGCGTCGCCGCCGGCTGAGGGCGAAGGCGAGCGTGGTGGCGGCGGGTGCCCAGGCGCCAGCGGCGGAGCTGCAGCCGCAGCCGGTGGGCGCAGCACCGGTGTCTGCGGCCGTGTCGCCGCTCGCGGCGGTGTCGGCGCCCGAGTCGGTGCCGGTGCCGGTGTCCCCGCCGGTGCCGGTGTCGGTGCCCGTGTCGACCGGCTTGGGCCAGGGGTAGGTGTAGCCGAGCGCCTCGTCGAACACGGTGTCGGCGGCCGCGGTCTGCACCATGAGGGCGTCCGCTTCGGCGAGTCCGGATGGCGTGGGCAGGCCCACGGGGGATTCGCCCGTGAGCGAGGCGGCCAGCACGTAGGCCACGAGCCAGGTGCCCAGCGGCGAGGGGTGGCTGCCGTCGGCGCTGTAAAGGCGGGTGAAGTCACTGTCCGGCGCGGCGGGGTCGCCCCCGGCGGCGAGGACGTTGTTGTACACGCGGGCGAAGGCGGGGCCGGCAGGGGCCACGTAGGTGGGGCGGGCCTCGGTGGAGGTGGCATCGCGGTAGGCGCGGTAGCCCTCCTCCAGGTGGCCCTCCATGGTGGGGAAGTCGGGGAAGCGGTCGGGGTTCTGCGCGTCGCCGTCGCGGCGGCCCCAGGTGTTGAGGAAGATCACCTGCGCGCCGCGGGCTTCGGCGAGGTCGTCGAGCGCCACCGCGGCGTCCACACTCGCGCGGTACTCGCCCTGCGTGGTGGGGAAGCCGGGAATCTGGCTCTGCTCCTGGAGCACCACCCAGTCCCACGCCGCCGTGCCGTCGGCGAGGGCGAGCTGCCAGGCGCTCCCCGCCTCCTCGGTGCGGGCGAGGTGGTTCACGAAGGTGTATCCCCCTTCGGCCAGCCGCCGGGTCTCTCCCTCCGTCCAGGTGTCGGCGGCGAGCTGCGTGAGCGCCTCGCGCGTGCGCTCGTCGAGGTCGTTCTGGAAGGTGTAGCTGTTGCCGAGGAAGAGGAGATTCAACATCGTGGGCCTCTCGTTACCAAGGGCGGTCGGGATCGATGGGGGAGGCCGCGGTGTCCACGTGCCAGCCCCGCGCGTCGCGCACCCAGGCCTGCTCCACGGTCTCTACGGTGAGACGGTCGGAGTTGAGCGCGTAGGCTTCGACCTTCACCAGCACGGTGCCCTCCCGCCAGCGTTCCGCGCGGTCGGTCTTGCTGCGGGCCTTCGGCTCCAGGAGCTCGGGGCCGACCACGGCTTGCAGGACCGTGGCGTCCGTCACGCGGAGCTTCGGCGTGGCCACGACCCGCGCCACGGCGAGGCGGTCGGCGGGCTCCAGCAGGAACGAGCCGAGGGTGCGCACATCCCCCCAGCGGGCGGCCTTCCAGTACGTGTCGACGGCGGCGCCGAGCTGGGCCTGGTCGCCCACCTCGCGGAGCTCGGCGCGGCGGGCGGCGCTGCAGGAGAGGAGGCTGAGGATCAGGGGGAGGAGGGTCACGGGAGCGGCTTACCCGCTTCCCGGCGGGGGTGCCGCCCGGGCCCCGGTCGGGGCACCAAGATACGGCGCTCCCATGCTTCGCCGCCTGCTCCGCAACCTCGCCGACCGCGCCTTCGTGGGCCCGGCTCCGCGCGTTTCACGTGGAACAGCGCCGCCCGAGGCCTCCTGGACTCGCGCCGACCCCGGTGCGGTGCCGCCCGATGAGCCCGACCTCGCCGATCTCGAGGTGGAGTCGCCCATCGCCGGTTCGCTGCTCCTCGACATCCGCGAGCCGGGCGAGCTGGCGTCGGGCGTGGCGGTGGGGGCCATGCTCCTGCCGATGGACCTCGTGCCCCACCACCTCGACCGGCTCCCGAAGGACCGACCGATCACCGTGTACTGTGCGGCCGGGGCGCGGTCCTGGGGCGTGGCCCACTGGCTGCGCGAGCAGGGTTTTCCCGAGGCCTGGTCGCTGAGCGGCGGGCTTGGCGCGGCCGGCCCCACCCGGGTGCCCGAGGGCACGCCTGGTCGCATGGTCGACCTGCCGGCGGGCCTCGTGGAGGGCGCCTGGGTGCCAGCCCAGCGGGGTGAGGTCATCGAGGCCGTCGGCAACGTGGTGCGCTACCGGGTGCGCGATCCCCAGGGCTTCTGGGTCGAACGTACGCTGCTCGCCTGACGGCGAGGTTCAGCCCGCGAAGGACCGGGCGAAGAGCTGGTCGATCGCCGCGCGGCCGGAGTCGGACAGGTAGCGCGTGCCGGTGCCGCAGAAGCTCTCGGCGCCGAGGATCGGCGAGTCGGGCAGCCACTCGTCGTTCGACCAGCGGTACCAGCCCTCCTTCTCCTGGTCGTAGACCCAGAGGCGCTTGTTCCACATCCGGGCCAGCTCCACCGACCAGCCGGTGCCGCCGGTGACGGTGCCATCCTCCTGGATGGTGCCCACCACCAGCACCACCTGGGCGCTGCGCACCTGGTGCCAGAGGCTCTGCAGCACCCGGCGGATCATCGCGCTCGAGCTGTACGAGCGGCGGAGGCGCCGGGACACGTAGGCGAGTGAGACATCCCCCTCGGCGAGCTCGCGCTCGGTGAGGGGGTGAGCGCCGCGGGTACGGGCTTGGACGTGGCCGGTGAAGGTGAAGTTCACCTCCCGCACCCCGTGCCGCTCCGCCGCCGCGCCGAAGGCCTCTTCCGTGCCACTGGCGCCGCCGGAGTAGAGCACGGCGCCCTCGCCTCCGGCACCCACCTCGCCGGCGCCGAGCGGCTCGGGCGAAGCGAGGCTGCCGCGGGGAACGCGCACGGGCTCGTGGGCGGGCCCGCGCACGGCGTTGAGCCACAGGTCGCCCGCGCGGTAGGTGAGCGCGAGCACGACATCGCCCACGGGCTCCTCGCCCGCCGCGGGCGTCCAGGCGAACCAGAGCGCGAGGTTGTTCTCGGCCGCGAGCGCGCGCAGGGCGGGCAGCGTGTCGGCCTCGGGGGCCTGGCCGTCGATCACTACCAGCCGGGGGTGGAACTCCACGACCTCGGCGAGGGTCTTGAGGATGGTGACGAGGCGGTTCACATCGAGCGCGCCGCCGCGGGTGCTGTGGATCATCCGCCGGCGTTCAACGCCGTGGAGAGCCGCAGCCCGGGCCTCGCCGGTGGCGCCGTACATGCTCGAGAGCATGCTGTCGTACGCATCGCGCACCGCGAGGACCGACTCCCGGATCGCGACGTGGAGGACCACATCACCCGCGAGGAGGCGCTCCAAGGCGGTGTAGATGAGCAGCTGGGTCTTGCCGATGCCGGCGGGGGACACGAGCGCGCCCACCTCGCCGGGACGGAGACCGCCGGGAAGAATTGCCTGCAGCGCTCGAACCGCTGCGCCCTCCTGCCCGGGCTTGGCCACGTGGACCTACTTCTCCTTCCGTTCGGCCTGGTACTTCTTCATGAGGTCCTCGGTGACGTTGCCCGGGGCGCGGTCGTAACGAGCGAACTCCATGGAGAACTCGGCCTTGCCCTGCGTCGCGGAACGCAGGGTGGTGGAGTACCCGAACATTTCGGAGAGGGGCACCTCGGCCTCGATCTGCGAGAAGCCATCGGCCTCGCTGCTGCCCACGATGATGCCGCGGCGCTGCATGATGGTGCCTACCATGGAGCCGTGGAACTCCGCGGGGCCTTCGATGCCCACCTTCATGATCGGCTCGAGCACGATCGGCTTGGCCTTGTGGTAGGCCTCCTTGAAGCCGCCGATGGCCGCGAGCTGGAAGGCGATGTCCGACGAGTCGACCTGGTGGGCCGAACCGTCGTTGATACCGCACTTGATGCCGACGACGTTCGCACCGATGAGCTCGCCCTTCTCAAGGCACTTCTTGAAGCCCTTGTCGCAGGACGAGATGAACTCACGGGGGATGGAGCCGCCGACGATGTCGTCCACGAACTCGTAGCTGCCTTCCATCGGCTCCACCCAGCCGGCCACGCGGGCGAACTGGCCCGAGCCGCCGGTCTGCTTCTTGTGGGTGTAGTTGAAGTCGGCGCGGTTGCTGATCGTCTCGCGGTAGGCCACGCGGGGGGGGGAGGTGAGGACCTCGCACCCGTACTCACGCTTCATGCGCTCGACGTACACCTCGAGGTGCAGCTCGCCCATGCCGCTGATGATGGTGTCGCCCGTCTCCGGGTCGGCAGCCACGCGGAACGTGGGGTCTTCCTTGCTGAAGCGGCGGAGCGCCTTCGACATGTTGGCCTGGCCGGCCGCGGTCTTGGGCTTGATCGTGAGGTCGATGACCGCGGCGGGCACGTGCATCGACGTCATGGCGAGCTCGCGCGAGCCATCGGTGAACGTGTCACCCGAGAAGCAGTCCACGCCGAAGATGACGCAGATGTCGCCCGCGTAGGTGTCCTCGATCTCCTGCATCTCGTTGGAGTGCATGCGGCCGAGCCGGCCGACCTTGATCTTCTGGCGGCCGCGGGTGTTGATGATGGTGTCACCCTTCTTCATCGTGCCCGAGTAGATGCGCAGGTAGGTGAGCTGGCCGTAACGACCGTCTTCCAGCTTGAACGCGTAGGCGGCGAGCGTGCCTTCCGGATCGCAGGGCATCACGACCTTCTCGTCGTTCTTGCCGGTGTCGACCGCTTCGTTCACGACCTCCATGGGGTTCGGGAGGTACTCGATCACGCCGTCGAGCAGCTTCTGCACGCCCTTGTTCTTGTAGGCCGAGCCGCAGAACACGGGCACGAGCTTCAGCGCGAGCGTGGCGGTGCGGATGGCGGCCTTCAGGGTGCCGACTTCCACGCGCTCTTCGAGGATCTGCTCCATGAGCTCGTCGGAGTACATCGACACGTTGTCGAGCAGCTCTTCGCGGTAGGTCTGGGCCTCGGCCGCCATGTCGGCGGGGATGTCGGTGATGGTGATCTTCTCGCCGTTGTCACCGTCGAAGTACCAGGCCTTCATCTCGACGAGGTCGACCACGCCGGCGTGCTTGTCTTCGAGGCCGATGGGGAGCTGGAGCATCACGGCGTTGTGGCCGAGCTTCTCCTTCAGCTGCCCGCGCACGCGCAGCGGGTTGGCGCCCTGACGGTCGCACTTGTTCACGAACGCGAGGCGCGGAACGTTGTACCGGCGCATCTGACGGTCGACCGTGAGGGACTGCGACTGCACGCCCGCCACCGCGCAGAGCACGAGCACCGCACCGTCGAGCACGCGGAGCGCGCGCTCCACCTCGATGGTGAAGTCCACGTGTCCGGGCGTGTCGATGATGTTGATCACGTGCTCGGCGTAGGTGTTCTTGATCGCGCCGTTCCACGCGCAGTGGGTGGCGGCGCTCTGGATGGTGATGCCGCGCTCGCGCTCGAGGTCCATCGAGTCCATCGTGGCGCCGACGCCGTCCTTGCCCTTCACTTCGTGAATCGAGTGGATCATGCCGGTGTAGTAGAGGATGCGCTCGGTGAGCGTGGTCTTGCCCGAGTCGATGTGGGCGCTGATCCCGATGTTGCGGATGATCTTCAGGTCGGTGTGCACGGCTGCTCCGGAGGCGTCGAATCGTGGGCGCAGGGGAGTGGCTCCTCTGCGGGTCGCGCGGGCTATCGGGGATCACCCTTCCGCGCAAGCCTTCTGCCCATGTCCCCGTCGTTTGGAATGCTCGGGGATTGACGTGGCAAGAGCAAGGGCGTACGCTGTCGGCGGTCGTCCTCCTCGATCCCCCAAGGTGTTTCATGTCCCATCGACTCTTCGGCTCGCTCTCGATCGCCCTCGGCTTCGCCCTCGCCTGCACCGGCGGCTCCACCGAAGCCCCCCCGCCGCCCCCCGCCGCCCCGCCGGCGCCCGTGGTCGCGCCTCCGCCGCCGGCGCCCGTCGCGGCCGACGGGGCCATCGGCGTTCCCGAATGTGACGACTACATGAAGAAGATGTCGGCCTGCCTCGCGCAGATGGATCCGGCCATGAAGGCCGCCTCGGAGACGGGCTTCAAGCAGACGACCGACGCCTGGCGCGCCGCCGCCGCCACGCCGGAAGGCAAGGCCGGTCTGGCGATGGGCTGCAAGGCCGCCGTGGATGCCATCCCCGCTTCGTGCGGCACCGGCGCTGCGACCGCCGCGCCCACGCCCCCCGGCACCCTCCCCGCCCCCGGCACCCCGGCCGCCGGCACCCCCGCCGCCCCCGGCGCGGTCGAGGTGAAGACCACCGAGCCGGCCGCCACCGCCGCCGACCCCGACCACAAGCAGGGCAGCGCCTTCGCTCCCCGCGCCGGCCAGGGCGATGACGACCACAAGGACAAGAAGAAGAAGAAGAAGAACGACTGATGGCCTTTCGGGGGGCCTCCTCGGCCCCTCCCCGGTTCACGCTCGGGGGCTCCCCTACTTTGCTTCGCGAAGTTGGGTGAGCCCCCTTCGCACGAAGACGGCGGCCATCTGGCGGCGCCACGCGGCCCCGCCGTGCACGCTGTCCTGCGGGCGGGTCTGCTTGTGCGCCAGCGTGGCGATCTCCTGCACACCCTCGTCGCCCAGCGGGCGGCCGAGGAAGGCTTCGAGGCCCCGGAGGGGCTTCGGCTGGGGGCTCGCGGCGCCGATGACGATCTCGAGGCGGGTGGGGGTGGTGCCCGCCCATTCGCCGCAGATGGCTACGCCGAGCTGGGGGAAGTCGATGCTGTCGCGGGTGCGGAGCTTCTGGTAGCTGCCCCGGAAGCCACCGCCGGGCCGCGGCACGACGATGTCGGTGAGCAGCTCGTTGGGCTCCACCGCGAGGTGGTCCATGCCGTTGAAGCGGTACAGGTCGCGGATGGCGAGGACGCGCGCGCCCGCCGGCCCAAGCAGGTGCAGGCGCGCATCGAGCGCGAGCAGCACCGGCACGGTGTCGCTCGACTGGGTGGCCACGCAGGTCTTCGGGCCGCCCACCACGTGGCACCACGTTCCCGAGGCCTTGAGGCAGTAGCCGAGCGCCTGCCGCCAAGGCTCCGTCTGGTTGTAGTACAAGCAGCGCGTATCGAGCAGGACGTTGCCGCCGAGCGTGCCCATGGCGCGAATCTGCGGGCTGGCCACGAGGCCGGCCGAGGCCGCCAGCGGCGGGAGGAGCTCGCGCACGACGGGGTCGTCGGCGAGGTCCTGGAGCCGCATGGCCGCGCCGATCCGCACGCCCTCGTGCACCAGCTCGACGCCCCCGGGGATTCCCGAGAGCCCGACGAGCGTGCGCGGCTTGAAGATGCCGTGCTTCACGTTGGGCAACAGGTCGGTACCGCCGGCCACGTAGCGGGCATCGGGATTGGCCTGCCACAGCTCCAGCGCATGCGCCCAGGAGGTGGCGTGCCGGTAGGTGAAACCGTCCATCCGCAGCATGTCAGGCCCTCCCTTCGCGGATCGCGGCGAGCACCCGGTCGGGCGTGAACGGGATGCGTCGAAGCCGCACGCCCACGGCATCGGCGATGGCGTTGGCGATGGCCGGGATGATCGGGTGGAGCGGGCCTTCGCCGGCCTCCTTGGCCCCGTAGGGCCCGCCCGGATCGATCGACTCCACGATCTGGGCGATGAAGTCGGGGCACTCCTTCGAGGTGGGAATCCGGTAGTCGAGCAGGTTGGGGCCGGTGTGGAGGCCGCGCTCATCGAAGGTGTGGGCCTCCATGATGGCCTCGGCGTAGCCCATGTACACGCTGCCTTCGATCTGCCCTTCCACGATCTGGGGGTTCAACGCGCGGCCGCAGTCGTGCGCCGCCCAGACGCGCTCCACGCGCACGATGCCCGTCTCCTCGTCCACATGGACCTCGCACACGTGCGCGGTGGCCGAGTAGGCTGGCGATGCGCCGATCGTGCCGCCCCGGTACTCGCCGCCCACCTTGCGGGTGCGGTAGCCGCCGACGGCGCTCAGCGGCGTGCCCGCCGCCGCCTCCGCCAGGACCAGCGCCTCGCGGGCGCTCACGCGACGGTCGGGGTCCTCCGCGTCGACCACCACGCCGAAGCCGATCCGGACGCGCTCGACCGGCACCTGCCAGCTCGCCGCCACGGCCTCCCGCATCTTCGTGCCCATGCTCGCGCCCGCCTCACGCGCGGCGATGCCGCACATGAAGGTCACCCGGCTGGAGTAGGAGCCGAGGTCCACCGGGGTGAGCTCCGTGTCGCCGGAGATGACCGTGATGTCATCCGGCGAAACACCCGTTTCTTCAGCCACCACGTAGGCGAGCATGCCATCGCTGCCCTGGCCGATGTCGTTGGCGCCGCAGAAGATGGTGATCTTGCCGCTCCGGTCGGCGCGAAGGAGCACGCCCGACTGGGGCATGTCGTTCGGGTAGATCGGGTAGGCGGTGCCGGAGATGTACATCGACGTGGCCACGCCGAGCCCCCGCCCGCGGCCGAGCTTGCCGCGACGTTCCTTCCAGCCGCTCGCGGCCTCCACCGCATCGAGGCAGGCCAGCGCACCCGAGGAGGTGACGAGCTGCCCGTTGACGGTACGCTCGCCCGCGCCGACCACGTTCCGACGACGCAGCGCGATCGGGTCGAGCTCGAGCCGGTCGGCGAGCTCGTCCAGCGCGCATTCGAACGCGAACCGCGGCTGCACGCTGCCGTGCCCGCGCTTGGGCCCGCAGCAGGGCTTGTTGGTGTAGACGCGGCGCGATCGGAACCGGTAGCTCTCGAACCCCACGGGGCCAGTGAGGAGCTGCCCCGAGTAGTACGTCGTGACGAGCCCGAAGCTGTGGTAGGCGCCGCCATCGATGAGGATGTCGCTTTCTACCGCGGTGATGCGGCCATCCTTCGTGCCGGCCACCTTGAAGGCCATGTCCATCGGGTGGCGCCCGCGGTGGGCGTAGAAGACCTCCTCGCGGGTGTAGAGGATCTTCACGGGGCGGCCCGCCTTCCGGGCGAGCACAGCCACGCAGAACTCGAGGTCGAAAGGCTCCGACTTTCCGCCGAACGCCCCGCCGAGCGCGGGCTGGATCACGCGGACATCCTCCCCGCGGAGGCCGAGGACCTTGGCCAGCTCGCGGTGCAGGTAGTGCGAGACCTGGGTGGCGGACCAGACGGTGAGCCCGCCATCCTGCGACCACCGACCGATGGCGCAGTGCGGCTCGATGGCGGCGTGGTTGCTGCCCTCGTAGAACCAGCGGCCCTCCACCGTGGCGTCGGCCGCGGCAAAACCGGCGGGCACATCGCCGAAGCTCAGGTCCACGTCCTTGCAGACGTTGGACTCCCATGCGCGGCCCTTCCAGTCGATGTCGTGCACCAGCGGCGCGCCCGGCGCGATGGCGGCCTGGGCATCGGCCACGATGGGCAGGACCTCGTACTCCACCCGGATGAGCGCGAGGGCGCGGTTCGCCGTCTCCTCGTCGACCGCCGCCACGGCCGCCACACCCTCCCCCACGTAGCGGACCTTGCCCACCGCGAGCGCGGTCTCGTCGGGCGTCCACGGGATGATGCAGTAGGCCACGGGCACATCGGCGCCCGTCATCGTGGCGAAGACCCCGGGCAGGGCCTCGGCCGCCGACGTGTCGATCGACAGGATCCGCGCGTGCGCGTGAGGCGAGCGCAGGATCTTGCCGTGGGCCATGCGCGGGAGCTGGATGTCGTCGGTGTAGAGGGTCTCGCCGGTGGCCTTCGCGATGCTGTCGGCCTTGCGACCGCGGGCGCCCACCACGAGGAAGCCGGGCGCGGGTTCGCCGTAGCGTACGGGCACCTGGCGTTCGCAGCCCTTCGCCGCGAGCCGCACCGCCTCGAAGATCTTGGTGTAGCCGGTGCAGCGGCAGAGGTTGCCGGAGAGGGCCTCGCGGATTTCGGCGTCGGAGGGGTCGGGCGCGCGGTTGAGCAGGGCCTTCGCCGAGAGGATCATGCCCGGCTGGCAGAACCCGCACTGCAGAGCGCCGCACACATCGAAGGCGCGCTGGACGGGATCGGGACCGTCGGGGCCGGCCACCCCTTCGATGGTGGTGACCTCACCCCGCGTGGCGTGGGCGAGCGTGAGGCAGGACAGGGTGGGCTTGCCGTTGACCAGCACCGTGCAGGCGCCGCAATCCCCCTTGTCGCACCCCTGCTTGGTGCCGGTGAGGCCGGCGGCGTAACGCAGGGCCTCGAGGAGGGTCCACGCTTCGGGAACGGCGACGCGCACGTCTTCGCCGTTCACCCGCAGATCGAGCAGCGACTTCATCGGTTCGGGCTAACCCGGATAGGTTCGGCGGCGATGGTCGCCGTTCTCCTGCTCCTCGCGCTCGTGCCCGAACCGAAGGTGGCGATCCCCGCCGGCACGTTCACGATGGGCGACAAGGACATGCCCGACGCGCGGCCCGCCCGATCGGTGCAGGTGTCGGCGTTCGCGATCGACCGCGCGGAGGTGTCGGTGGCGGCGTTCGAGGCGTTCGCGGGCGGGGAGAACGCGAGGTGCTGGTCGACGGAAGGCGCGCGGTGGCGGGCGTCGAACCCGGTCGGCGCGGGGCCCACTGCGCGCGCGGCCGGCCGCGGGGGGGACCATCCCGTCGTGGCCGTCTCGTACTGGGAGGCCGAGGCCTACTGCACCTGCGCGGGCGGGAGCCTGCCCACGGAGGCCCAGTGGGAGCGCGCGGCCTGCGGAGTGGAGCCGCGCCCGGCACCGCCGGCGGAGAACTCCGGCGTGGCGTGGTGGTTCGAGGAGGGCAAGCACGGCAGCCTCCCGGGCGTTTTCACGCACGCCACCACCACCGCCTCGCCAGCGAACACCTTCGGCCTCGTCGACATGTTCGGCAACGTCTGGGAGTGGACGCGGGACACCTACCGCCCCGACGCCTACGCGCGGCTCCCGTCCATCGACCCGGTGGATGTGCAGGCTTCGCCCTGGAACACCGTGCGCGGCGGCTCGTTCATGAACCTGCCCAGCTACGCCGGCTGCTCCCACCGCGAGCCCGTCCGCCGCGACGAACCGCGGCTCACGGTGGGCTTCCGCTGCGTGTACCCGTGATCGTGCTGCTCCTCGCTGCCTGCGCCGGGGAAGGCGGTCCCGGCGCTCCCGGGTCGGCCGCGCCCGCGGTGGAGCGCGGTACGGGCGAGCTCGCCGGCATGGTGCACGTTCCCGGCGCCGAGGTGAACACCGGTCCGCGCGGCGCCATTCGCCGCCCACCGCCGGGGCAGCACCCGGTCGTTTTGCCGTCGTTCCAATGCGCTGCGGATGAGGTTTCTACCGGCCGGTGCCCCGGCCTCGCGCATGATCCGCTCGTGTCGAAGACCGTGCGGGTGTCGGGCTTCTGGATCGACGAGACGGAGGTCACCCGCCGCGCATACGGCGCCTTCCTCGCCGCCACCGGGTACCGCCCGCCGCACGTGGAAGAGCCCTGGGCCGAGAAGGACTGGAACTGGGATGGCCCCGTGCCCCCCGCCGGCACCGAGGACCATCCGGTGGTGCTCACCAACTGGTACGACGCCCGCGAGTTCTGCGCGTGGCGCGGTGCGCGCCTGCCCACCGAGCCCGAGTGGCAGCTCGCCGTGCTCGGCCCCGCCGCGTCGGAGACCGCCTACCCCTGGGGTGCGGAGTACGCCGAGGGCCGCATGAACCGCGGCATCATGGCGGCGCCCAACTACGACCAGGCCGATGGCTGGCTCACGACCTCGCCCGTGGGCGCGTTCCCGTCGGGCGCGAGCCGGTACGGCCTGCTCGATGGGTACGGCAACGCCTGGGAGTGGGTGGAGACCGTCCGCATGCGGAGCTGGGAGGAGGTGACGTTCGCCGACGCCTCCGCCCTCCTCGACCTCCGCACCCCCACCCTCGGCCTCTACGCCGGCGCTCGGGGCTTCAGTTACTTCGCCGACCCGCGCCCGAACCTCGCGATGGACTACAACGCCTTCCCTGTGGAGCTCCGGCGCAAGACGAGCGGGTTCCGCTGTGCCCGGGCGGAGGCGGCGCCTTGAGCCCCACCGCGGCGCGCGGAGCGGGAATCCTCGGGGTGGCCGGTCTGCTCTTCGCGTCCTGGTGGGGCTGGGCCGGCACCCGTCCCGAGTCGCTGGGCCCGGGGTGGGCCTCGGGGCCGCCGCCCCTGGAACTCGCCACCGCCGCGCTGGCGGGGCCGCTTCGGAGCGTGCCGTGGGGCGTGGAGCTGCGGGGGCTCCAGGCCGCGCAGGCGCCCGAGCCCCTGGTGGTGGGCGACAGCGTGCGCATCACGGCCACCGTTCCGGATGGCGGCTCGTTGATGGTTCGTGCCGGCCGCAGCGGCGGCATCGCGGCCCCCATCGGGGCGCCGCCCGGTCGCCCTCCGATGCCGCCTCCCGGCGGCGGCGGCCCTCCCGGCGGCGTTCATCCGGGCGGACGCCCTCCCGGTGGCGCGGCCGCCCAGGGCTCGGGGGATGGCATCCTCTTCGATCGTGGCCCGGCCGCCAGCGTTCGCGGCGTGGGCGGCTTTCGCTGCGCGCCGCTCGCGCTTCCCAGCGGCCAGCTCACCGCCACCCTCCGCGTGACCGACGCCGGCGTGGAGGTGACCACCCCCAGCGGCAGCACCTCCTGCACCGGCGGCCGGCTCGCGGGGCCGTGGGTGCTCCGCCCCGGCGTGGAGCGCGTGCGCGTGGGGAGCGTGGAGTACCTCGGCCCGAAGGCGCCCCGGGCTTCGTCGGGTGGCGTTCCGTTCACCCGGGGGATGGCGGCAGCGGCGTCGTCGTGGCTTCTGGGTGCCGCGCTGGGCACCGCGCTCTGGCGCCGCTTGCCGGGGCTCGCGGCGCTGGCCCCGATGGCGTTGGCGCCGCTCGTTGCCCTCGTCCCCGCCGAGCGTTGGCTCGAATCGGTGCGTCTGCTGTCCTTCCCCGAAGCGATGGTCCCGCTCGTCTTCCCCGGTCTCGTCACGCTCCTGCTCGCCGTCGGGGCGCTCGCGAAGGCCTTTCCCCTGCGGGTTGCGCTGGCAGCGAGCGCGCTCCCGTCGGTGGCGCTCCTTTCGTGCAGCCTGCGCTACCCCGACGCCCCCGGCTGGGCGCTCGTGGCGGGTGCGTTGGTGCCCTGGGCCGGCCTCGTGTACGCGAACAGCCGGCACGTCCGGGCGGTCGGGCCGTGGTCCTGGGGGGCGCTCGCGGCGATGGGGCTCCTCGTGGAGGGGGGCCTCCGCCACACCGCGGTCAACGACACATGGGTGCACACGAGCGGCTACGGGCGCGCCGCCACCGAGTTCCGCGAGCTCCTCGAGCTCAAGAAATACCGGGACTACCCCTCGGATGGTTTCCCCGTGAAGCCGCCCGAGCCCAGGCCGGGCGTGCGGCGCATCGTGGCCCTCGGCGGGTCGAGCACCGGCGGCGCCTACCAGATGGACGACATCAACCTCTTCTGGCCGCGCGCGCTCGAAACGGCGATCGGCGACCCGGCCTGGGAGGTGGTGAACCAGGGCGTGGGCGGCTGGAACACCCTGCACATCCGGCTGTACGCGGAGAGCCAGCTCGAGCGGCTCGCCCCCGACATCCTCGTGCTCTACGTCGGCCACAACGACATCTTCTCCACGGGGGTGGCCACCCACAAGGCGCTGCTCGCGCAGTACCAGGCGCCACCGAACGCGGTCGTCACCCGCACGCTGGCCGGCTTGCGCGCGTTTCGGAGCTATGTGGGCTTCTCCTTCCTGCTCAAGAGCTGGCGAAGGGAGGCGGCGGTGGCGGTGCCCCTGCCCGATGCCCGCGAGAACCTCGAACTCATCCTCGGCCTCGCCGAGAAACGCAACACCCACGTGCTCCTGCTCACCGAAGGCCTCAACCCCGACCCGGCGCCCATGCGCCCGTACGCGGCGCTCCTGCAGGAGGTCGCGGCCGAGCATGGCGCCCGCGCGCTCGATGCCGCCGAACGGTTCGTCGAAGCCGGCGACCCCGACGACTTCCTCGACGACTGCCACCTCACCGTGCAGGGCCACCAGCGCCTCGCCGGCTGGGTGCTCGACGACCTGCGCGCGGCGGGGTGGTTGTGAGTGAAGAAGCGGCCTGGCGGGAGCGGGTGGAGCGCGCGCTTCGGGAGGCGGAGGCCTTCACCCCCTTCCTCGGCGAATGGGCCGGCGAGGGCACGGCGCACGGCGAGCCGGTGGCCGCGCGCATGATGGCCCGCCCGCTGCTCGATGGCAGCTTCGTGGAGGTCCGGGAGCTGGGCGATGCCCACGAGGACCGCTGCTTCTACCGGTTCGAGCCCGAGGATGGCTCGCTGCGGGTGTTGCACCTCCTCCCCGGCGCCACCCTGCGCGAGTACCCGGTGGAGCGCACCCGCGAGGGCCTCGTGTGGATCACCCCGCCCGGCGAGCCCTCGGTGGAGTGGCGGTTCTTCGCCGACCGCATCGAATGCGACGTCACCTGGCCCGGCGAGGCTGCCCCCGAGGTGCAGATGGTGTGGCGCCGGGCGGAGGCGGCGTGAGCGGAAACTCCTTCGGACGCCGGTTCGTGGTGACCACCTTCGGCGAGAGCCACGGGCCCGCGCTGGGCGTGGTGATCGACGGCGTGCCGCCCGGCCTCCTGCTCGACCTCGCCGCCCTGCGCGCCGACCTCGACCGCCGCCGCCCCGGCCAGAGCACGCTCACCACCCCGCGCACCGAGGCCGACGCGCCGGAGGTGCTCAGCGGCCTGTTCGAGGGGCGCACGGTCGGCACCCCGATCGCGATACTGTTTCGTAACACAGACGCCAGATCAGAAAGTTACAACCAACTTAAGGACGTGTATCGGCCTTCCCACGCCGACTACACGTGGGAGGCGCGGTTCGGCTGGCGTGACTGGCGCGGCGGCGGTCGGGCGAGCGCGCGCGAAACGGTGGGGCGCGTGGCGGCGGGCGCGGTTGCCCGGCAGGTGCTCGCCGGGGCGGGCATGGAAGTGGTCGGCTGGGTGCAGCGCGTGGCGGACATCGACGCCGGGCCGGTGGACAGCGAGCGGGTGGGGCGCGAGCAGGTGGAGGCCAACGCCGTCCGCTGCCCCGCGCCCGAGCCTGCAGCGCGCATGGAGGCGGCGATCCGCGCGGCCCGCGCGGAGGGCGACACGCTCGGCGGCGTAGTGCGCTGCGTGGCACGAGGCGTGCCGGCCGGACTCGGCGGGCCGGTGTTCGACAAGCTGGAGGCCGATCTCGCGAAGGCCATGCTCTCGCTGCCCGCGGCGAAGGGCTTCGAGTCGGGCAGCGGCTACGCCGGTACCTTCGCGCGCGGCAGCGAGCACAACGATCCCTTCGTGCCGGGGCCTGGAGGGCGGCCGCTCACCTCGAGCAACCGGTCGGGCGGGGTGCAGGGCGGCATCAGCAACGGGATGCCGGTCGAGCTCAGCGTGGCGTTCAAGCCCGTCGCGACCATCTTCAAGCCCCAGCACACCGTCACCCGCACCGGCGAACCCGTGGTGCTTGAGCCGAAGGGGCGACACGACCCCTGCGTGCTCCCCCGCGCGGTGGCGCTCGTGGAAGCCATGACCTGTCTCGTCCTCGTCGATCACTGGCTGGAGCGGCTGACGCCGGCGCCAGCGGTGTGTACCTGAATCCTTCATCCCCGGTGCCCGGTTGACCCACTTTTCTTCCTTTGGTGTAGATGCCGACCTCTGCCGTCGTGTGCTGCGAACGGCGCTCGCACGCGGGGCGGATGATGCCGACCTGTTCTTCGAGCACTCCGGCAGCACCTCCGTGGCCCTGTCCGATGGCAAGGTGAACCGGGCGAGCACGCACGTCGATCTCGGCGTAGGCGTGCGGGTCGTGGTGGGGGACCAGGTGGGCTACGCCTACACGGAGGACCTCACCGAAGCCGCGATGATGCAGGCGGCGGAGGTGGCCTCCGAGATCGCCCGCGGCTCGCGGCAGGTCCAGCCCGTGCCGCTGTCGGAGCGCCGCCTCGGTGATCGGTACCCCGCCGAGCGCCCCTGGGAGGGGGTGGACCTCGAAACCCGCGTGGCGATGGTGCGCGACTGGGAGCGTCGGGCCTTCGCCGCCGACCCGCGCGTGATCCGCGTGGAGACCTCGCTGGGCGACAGCTTCAAGCACGTGCTCATCGCCCGCCCCGACGGCCGGCTCGTGTACGACTACCAGCCGATGACCCGCGGCTGGGTCGTGTGCACCGCGCGGGACGGCGAGAAGAAAGAGAGCTCCAGCGCCAACCTCGCCCAGCGGGCGGGCCTGGAGTTCTACGACGAGGCCCGTGTATCGAAGATGTGTCAGAAGGCGGTCGACGACACCCTCCTGCTGTTCGACGCCGCCAAGGCTCCCGCCGGTGAGATGACGGTCGTGCTCGGCGCGGGCTCCTCGGGCATCCTCCTCCACGAGGCCATCGGCCACGGCCTCGAAGCCGACTTCAACCGCAAGGGCATCAGCATCTTCGCGGACCGCGTGGGCCAGCGCATCGCT
This sequence comes from uncultured Pseudomonadota bacterium, assembly GCA_903885375.1. Lineage (GTDB taxonomy): Bacteria > Myxococcota_A > UBA796 > UBA796 > SXON01 > SXON01. Next base: position 44,081 of record CAISIK010000018.1, on the reverse strand, counting down.
CCCCGCGGCGTCACCGTGGTGGACGACGGCACCATCCCCCACGCCCGCGGCAGCATCAACACCGACGACGAGGGCAACGCCCCCGAGCGCACCGTGCTCGTGGAGGATGGCATCCTCCGGGGTTTCCTCCACGACGAGATCAGCGCGCGCCACTACGGCGTCACCCCCACGGGTTCCGGCCGGCGCGAGAGCTTCCGGCACGTGGTGCTCCCGCGCATGCGGAGCACCTACATGGAGTCGGGCTCGTTCACGCCCGAGGAGATCATCGCCAGCGTGCAGAACGGCATCTACTGCGCCGACTTCGCCAACGGGCAGGTGCAGATCGGCGCGGGCGACTTCGCCTTCTACGTGCGCCGCGGCTACCTCATCGAGGGCGGCAAGCTCACCCGCCCCATCAAGGACGTGAACCTCATCGGCAACGGTCCGGAGGTGCTCGCCACCATCGAGATGGTCGGCAACGACCTGAAGATCGACGAAGGGGGGTGGACCTGCGGCAAGGACGGCCAGAGCGTGCCGGTCAGCCAGGGAATGCCCACGGTCAAGGTCTCGAAGCTCTCGGTGGGTGGGGTGTCGGCATGAGTATCGTCGATCTGGCGCGTGCCACGGTGGAGCGCGCCCGCGCGCTCGGCGCCGAAGAAGTGTCGGTGTCCGTGTCGAGGAGCACCGAGCTCTCGCTCATGCGCCGCGCCGGCAAGCTCGAGCAGGCCACGCAGGCCACCAGCCGCGGGCTGAGCCTCTCGCTGCTGGTGGATGACCGCTTCTCGGCCCACAGCACCTCCGACCTCCGTCCCGAGGCGCTGGGCGAGTTCCTCGTGCGGGCCGTCGCGGCCACTCGGGTGCTCGAACCCGAGCCCGAACGTCGGCAGCCGCCGCTCTCCGCCTGCGGGCGGGGGGCCACCGAGGCCGAGCTCGATGCGTTCGACGCCGGCCATGCCTTGCTCCCGGTGGAAGCGCGCCGCATCGCCGCCGAGGCGCTCGAAGCCGCGGTGGATGCGTTGCCCAACCGCAAGCAGGTGCTCAGCGCCACGGTGCACGTGGGCGACTCCTCCGACGAGTCGGTGCGCGTGATGTCCAACGGGTTCGAGGGGGCCCGCGCGGGCACCGGTTTTGGGGCCGGGGTGGAGCTCACCCTCGAGGAGCCGGGCGGCCGGCGTCCGGAGGCCACCGCCTGGTACTCGGCGCTGCATCGCGCCGATCTCCCCGACTCTGCCTTCATCGCCGCGGAAGCCTGGCGGAAGGCCGCCGAACGTCTGGGCAGCAAGTCCATCCCCTCGGGTCGCTACCCGATGCTGCTGCAGAACCACGCGGCCGGGCGCATCCTCGGCGTGATCGGCGGCCCCCTCTCCGGCAGCGAGCTGCACCAGCAGCGCAGCTTCCTGGCCGGGCGGCAGGGCACCCGCATCGCCAACCCGGCGCTCACGATCCAGGACGTGCCGAACATCCGTCGCGGCCTCGGCTCCCGCCCCTGGGATGGCGATGCGCTGGTGTCGCGCCCGATGCCCGTGATCGAGGCGGGCGTGCTCGCGAACTACTACATCAACACCTACTACAGTCGGAAGCTCGGCATGCCGGCCACCACTGGCGGGCGGAGCAACTGGGTGGTGACCCCCGGAGCGCGCAGCCCCGAGCAGATCCTTCGTGACACACCGAAATGTATCGTGGTCACCGGCTTCCTCGGCGGCAACAGCAACGGCCTCACGGGCGACTTCAGCTTCGGCATCCAGGGCCTGCTCGTGGAGCATGGCGAGGTCACCGGGCACCTCGGCGAGATGAACGTGTCGGGCGGCATCGAGGAGGTGCTCGGCCACCTCGTGGAGCCCGCCAGCGACGTGTGGACGTGGTCGGGCACCCGCTCGCCCTCGCTCTTCTTCGACGAGGTCCAGTTCTCGGGGAGCTGAGGGCTCGCCTCTGACTGACGCCTACAGCGTTCGGCCCTGGTCGGGCGGCGGTCGGTGGGCTTCCGGCAGGAGGTCTGCGAGCGTGGCGTGCACGGCCTCGAGGCCGCCCCACTTGCCCGGGAAGGTGGAGGGCGTCTGCGCTGCGCCGAACCGAAGGGAGACGGCGGCGTGCTGCATCAGCGTGGCGTCGAACGGGAAGATGGCTTCGCCGCCGGTCTGCGCGAGGGGAAGCACCTCGAGGCCGGGGATGGCGAGGTAACGCGCGGCGGCGCGGAGGAAGGGCTGCAGCCGGCCATCCCGGGAGCGCCTGCCCTCCGGGTACAGGAGCACGATGTAGCCCTGGTCCATGAGCCGCTCGCAGTCGGCCAGCGTTTCGAGAGCGATGGCGGCCAGCTCACGCGGGGTGAGCGCGGCCTGCTCCGAGGCCACCACGCTCGACTGCGCCGTCTTGCGTGTGTTCAGGGCGATGGCCGCCATGCGCCGCCAGGCCTCGGTGTACACCTTGGGCCCGGCGATGGCCACGAGCCGGTCGGCGACGTCGGCATGGCCGGCCAGCGCGAGGACGGCATCGCTCACCTGCGTGTCGGTGTAGGAGAGGTGGTTGCACACGATCATGCGCCGCCGGCTCGCGGAGCCGAGGAAGGCGCGGAGGTGCGCCTCGCCCTCCAGCCGCCAGGGCTGCACCACGGCGCCCATGTAGGCCCGGGTGACCCGGCGCGCGATCGGGTCGGCCGGATGAAGGCGCCAGCCCTCGCCGGCCCGCTCGAAGGCGCCCTGCAAGATGTGGATGTCGTCGTCGGTGGTGGACTCCATCAGCCCCGCGAGCGTGGCCGCGAGTGTGGACTGCTCGGCGGCGCTCACATTGAGGTGCCCGGCTACCCAGGCGGGCAGCGCGCTCCGGATGGAGGCCGCGGGGAGCGTGGCCAGGGTGCGGATCGAGAGGTCCATCGCGTCGCCGTTAGCCCGAAAGGGGGCAGGCAGGCCACACCCGCGTCGGCTACACCTCCCACGTGTCCCTCCCCGCCTCGTTGCACCGTGCGGACGAAGCGCTGGGCGCCCTCCAGGCCCGTCTCGAACCGTCCACCCTCCTGAATCCGCTCGACGAGGTCGAGGCGCGGGCGCGGTTCTCCGCCGGGGGCCCGGCGCGGTTCAAGTACCGGCTGCTGCGGAACGCCGACGATCTCCTGCGGGAGTGTGATGCCATCCGGCCCCCCGACCATCCGCTGGGGCACGAGCTCGCCCTCGCCGTGGACGACCTCCGCCTCGCCATCCGCGCGCTGCGCGATCGCACCCCCGAGGCCTTCGAGGCGCTGGCCACGGCGTCGGGGTGGTGGGAGATGGCCGAGGCCCCGACCGAGCGCCCGCCGCGGGTGCGGGCGGCGGACGCTCGCGTGATGCTGCTGCCGGAGATCGTGTCGGCGTTCGAGGGAGCCCTCCGGGCGCGGGGCTTCACGCGCTGGCGGGTGATCACCGACCCCGTCATGAGCGCGCGGGTGCTGGTGGACAGCCCGCGCCGCCTCGTGCGGGTGAACCCGAGGGCGGTCGTGTCGCCCACGGCGATGCGGGCGCTCGTGGCCCACGAGATCGGCGTGCACGTGGCGCGCTCGGAGGCCGGCGCTGCCCAGCCGCTCCGGCTCTTCGCCACGGGCCTGGCCCGCTCGCTGGCCACGGAGGAGGGGCTCGCGCTCCTCGCCGAGGCGGAGGTGGAGGGGCTGCCCGAGGGTACTGCCGACCGGCTCGCGCTCTTCGCCGCCGCGGCGAGGCGAGCGCGCGACCAGGGCTTCACCGGCCTGTACCGTGGCCTCGAACCACTCGTGGGCGCCAACGCGGCGTGGACGACCTGCGTGCGCCTCAAGCGCGGCCTGCGCGACCCGGAGCTCCCTGGCGTGTACGCCAAGGATCGGGTGTACTGGCTGGGCTGGTGCGCGATTTCCCGCTTCGTGGCGGCGGGGGGCGACCTTGCCCTCCTCGGCGTGGGCAAGGTGGGCCTTCATCACCCGGTGGGTGAGTGGCTCGCCGAAGGCTGGATCAGTCGACCTGGATGAGGCTGCCGAAGTTGGGCAGCTCTTCCTTCAGGAGCGCTTCCACGCCCATCTTCATCGTGAGCACCGACGAGGGGCAGCTCGAGCAGCTCCCGACGAGGCGCACGTACACGTCGTTGGCCTCGATCCGGATGAGGGCGATGTCGCCGCCATCGCCCTGGAGGGCGGGCCGCACCATCTCGTCGAACAGCTCCTGCACCTGCGCCATGCTGAACGCGGCGGGGCCGACGGTGTCATCCGCGGGCGCGGGCGCCGCTTCGGGCGCGGCGGCCGCTTCGGCGGCCTTCTTGCCGCGCGCGGGCTTCTTCTTTCCCTTGGCGGGCGCGGCTTCGACCACCGGCGCCGCTTCGACCGCGGGCGCGGCCTCGCCGACCGGAGCGACCGCGGGCTCGGCTTCCACGACGGGGGCCGCCTCGACGACTGGGGCGACTTCAACCACGGGCGCGGGGTTCGCGGCCGGGGCGGCTTCGACCACGGGGGCCTGGGCTGCCGGACGCGGCGGCTCCACTTTCACCGTGGGCGTGTCCTTCCACGCGGGCGGGGGCGCGGGGGGCGCCGAGGCAGGACGAAGGTCCACACCGAAGACACGCTTGATACCAGTCTTGATTGCGCTACGGATCAACCGGGGCCTCACCTGTAGGGTGCAGTATAAACACCCCGTGGCGTTCCGCCGGTAGTCCGGCGCACCGATGCGGCGGCGCCGGTTATCTTGCGGGGCTGTCCCCGGATGAAGATGTCCCTTCCGCATGTCCGCATCGTCGCTGCCGAGGTCGAGGTCGACGGTGCGTTCCTCATCACCCAGCGCCGCGCCGAGGCCGAGCTCCCGCTCCTTTGGGAGTTTCCGGGCGGGCGGGTGCAGGAGGGCGAGAGTGATGCCGAAGCGCTGCGCCGCTCGCTGCGCGACCGTCTGGGCGTGGATGTGCAGCTCGGCCACCGCGTGCTGCACGTGACCCACGCCTACTCCGCCTACACGCTCGACATGGTGGTGTACCGCTGCGCCGTCGTCGGCGAGCCGCGCGCCGTGCGTGTGGCCGACGTGCGTTGGGTCCGCCCCGAAGCCTTCGGCGACTACCGCTTTCCCGGCGCCGACCAGCAGACGGTCGACAAGCTCCTGCGGGACTCCTGAGCGGCGCGGCACCGCCGCGGCCCTTCGCCTACGGAGTGGGGGCCTGCGCGGGCGGGGATTCGCGGAGCACCTTGGGCAGCAGCTTCGAGGGGCCGGCGGCCTCCGGGTTCTCATCCCCCGGGAGGTAGCTCACCACCCCCGAAGCCCGGGCGCGTTCCACGTGCAACACCGTGAGCTCGTCGGAGAGCCCGTCTTGCGAACGCTGCATGACCCAGGCCTGTTCGGGCGTGCGCCAGAACCAGCCCTTCACGGTGTTGTCCCATTGGCTGGGGCCGGCCGCGCGCTTCACGCGGTCGCGAAGGGCGAAGGCGTTCTGATCGCCGGTGACCCGCACGCGGTAGCCGTACAGGCCGGCTTCCGTGTCGTAGCTGAAGATGAGCAGGCAGGGCACGCCCATGAAGCGGACGTTGTCGTCGAACGCGCGGGTGAAGTGTTCGGTGTTGCGGTGGGAGGTGGCCCGGGCGCCCTCGACGAGGTCGTCGGAGCGGCTGCCGAACGTGGCCCCGGCGATGCCGGAGAAGCGGTCGAGCCCGACCGGGACGGCCGCGGGTGCCCCCGTGAGGGTGACGGTGTAGGTGGCGGCGAGCGTGGACAGTCCGCCACCCAGAGGGTGGTGCGCGAGCGGGGCGTACCGCTTCTCGACCTCGCGGGCCATGCACGCGGCCAGACCGGGCGCGCTGCCCGAAGCGGCCCTCACCCGGAGCTGCCCCGCGAGCGTGGTCGGGCTCACGGTGAAGGTGCCGACGGCGCCGATCGCATCTCCCGCCTCGAGGGCGCAGCTCGCTACCGTGGGAGCAAACTGGCTCATCAGCTTGTCGAGGGCCACCAGATCGGCGCGTCGGTCCTTGTACTTCTCGCTCATCAAGACCCAGGACTCGTAGGCGGCCTGGGTGGCTTTTGCGGGGTCGGGAGGGAACTCGCCCTCGTACTGGTCGCCTGGCCGGCTGAGGCTCAAGCCGTCTGCCACCGAGTCGACCCGCTCGGGGGGAGGCTGAAGCACATCACGGGCGAAGCACAGGGCGACCAGGAGAAGCAAGGCGGCCTCAGGTGTAGGTGCGGAAGACGTGATCCCACAGCGTGCTGGACACGCCGAACTTCCGCTCCACCTTGTTGTGGTGGTGGTTCATGTGGTGGGCGCGCAGCTTCTTGAACCACGTGCCCTTCACCTGGCCGTGGTGGATGTAGTAGTGCGTCATGTCGTAGGCGATGTAGCCGACGATCTTCCCCGCCATGAAGGGGAAGGTCAATGGCCCGAGGAGCGGCCACCAGAGCGCGTAGAACATCAGCGCGAGCACGGCCGCCGCGGCGGGCGGCATGACCAGACGGTACCGGTCATTGATGTAGTCGTGATGCACGCCGTGAAGGAAGAAGTGGAAGCGCGGCCCCCACGACGCCTTCGGCACCCAGTGGAACAGGGTGCGATGGAGCCAGTACTCGCTGAAGGTCCACACGAAGAGGCCCCCGCCGGCCGCCGCGAGCGAGCCGAGCACCGAAAGCTCCAACGCCAACAGTCCGTACGTGAACGAGGCCGCGAGCGCCGGCACCCACACAAGCGGCACGAGGTACCAGGGAACACGCGAGAAGCCGTCGAGAAACTTGTTCTCGAACATCTGCGGGGACTCGGGGGTGGCGGGGAAGAACATGCATCGGGCCTATCCAAGAACCCGGGGCTGTCAAACCTCGGATGGCTGCCCGCTTCGGGCCGTGCCAATGCGCTCGCCGTAGCGGACGGGCTGGCCGGCCGAGACCACCCAGTCCACGCGGCCGGGGGGGAACAGGAGCACCACCGTGGAGCCCATCTCGAACCGCCCGACTTCGGCACCCGAGGCCAGCGTGGGCGCCGGGTTGAGCGCCCGCTCCACCACCTCCTGGCCGCCGGTGTTGGTGACGATCTCGTCGTACACCACCCGCATCCGGCCCACGCCGAACGCGCCGACCATGACCAGCGCCACCTCGCCGAAGGCCGTGCGGAGCATCGTGGTGAGCCGCTCGTTGCGGGAGAACAGGAAGGGAATGCGCTCGGTGGCGGCCGGGAAGACCGGCCACAACGCGCCGGGCACGTACTGGAACCGGTCCACCACGCCCGCGCAGGGCACGTGTACGCGGTGGTAGTCGCGGGGCGAAAGGTAGATGACGACGTAGCTGCCGCCCTCGTAGCCCTCCTTGCCAGCGAGTAGCTCACGCGCGGAGAAGTGTTGCGCCTCGCTCTGGGGGATGCGGTCGTTGGTCACGACCCCGCAGGCGTACACCTTCCCATCGGCGGGGCTCACGACCGCGTCGGCGTCGGGGCATACGGGCCGCGCGCCCGGCACCAGCGCGCGGGTGAAGAACGCCACGAGCGAGCGGTACGACGACAGCGGCTCGGCCGCTTCGGCGAGGTTCACGTTGTACTTCCACACGTACCAGCGGAGCAGCAGCGAGAGGACCGGGCGCGGGAACTCCGTACGGGCGAACGCGCCCATCCAGCCCGACGCCGCGCGCTTCGGCACGAGGGACAGCGCGGAGACGATCAGGGCATCCTTCATCGCGGCGCCGATAACCCGCCGGTTACGGGCCGGAGATCATGCCTGTCTGGTCCTGCGCCCTGCCCACCCCGGAACCGCCGAGCCCGCGGGTGTTGCGGGTGGTGGAGCGGGTGTGGGGTCGGATGCGCGCGAACCCGGCCATGGCGGGCCCCACGCTCTCGCGGGCGCTGCGCGAGGAACGCAGCCTCGGAAGCAAGGAACGGCCGGTGGCGGGCGATGTGCTCACCGGGCTCATCCGCCACGAGCGGGCGCTCGCGCGGCTCGACGCCGACCCGCTCACCGCGTGGATGCGCCTCTGCCAGGAGGGCATTCCCGACCTGGAGGACCCGCCCGAGGCCTTCGCCATCGCCGTCTCGGCGCCCGACGCACTGGCGGCGGAATGGTGGGATCGGCTCGGCCCGGACGCCGCCATCGCATTCGCGCGTACGCTGGCGGGGCGGGCGCCCGTGTGGCTGCGTGCGCTGGATCCCGAGGCCGACGTGCCGGTGCCGCACACCCGTCAGGGGGCCGCCATCCGGCTCGACGGTCGGGCCAACGTGAACGTCTTTCCCGACTTCCAGAACGGCCGCCTCGAGGTGCAGGACCTCGGCAGCCAGCGGATTGCCGAGGCGGCCTTCCTCGGCCCGGGTTGCCGGGTGCTCGACCTGTGCGCCGGCGCGGGGGGGAAATCGCTCACGCTCGCCGCGCTCGGCGCCCGCGTGACCGCGTGGGACGTTCGCCGCGCCGCCCTGCACGAGCTCGCCGACCGGGCGCGCCGCGCCCGCCTCACGATCGAGATCGCGGAGCCCCGGGGCAGCTACGACGTGGTGCTCGTGGACGCGCCGTGCAGCGGCACCGGGGTGCTGCGCCGGCACCCCGAAAACCGGTGGAAGTTGCGCTTTCCGGTGGAGACGCAGCGCGAGCTCCTTGCCCGTGCGCGGCGCATGGGCGGGCGGGTGGTCTACGCCACCTGCTCGTTGGCCCGGCGCGAAAACGAGGAGGTGGGCGGCGAGGGCAGCACCCTCTGGCCGGAGCCCGGGGGGAGCGAGGGCTACTTCTGGTCGGTGTCCTGACTCTCCAGCATCGCGCCGCAGAGCTTGTAGAACAGGCGGGCGGCCACGTTGCCATCCCACTCGTCGGGGCCGATCTCGTTGAGGTCGAAGCCCACGATCCGCCGCTCCCCGGCGAGGGTGGCGAGGAGCGCGAGCACCTGGTTCCAGTCGAGGCCGCCGGGCACGGGCGTACCCGTACCGGGGCAGAGGGAGGGCTGGAGCCCGTCCACATCGAAGCTCACGTAGACCTCGGCCGGCAGGGCGTGCACGATCTGTTCGCAGATCCGCAGCCACGACTCGCCGCCCGCGAGCCGGCGACCCATCTCGAGGTCGAAGAAGGTGGTGATGCGCTCATCCGACCGGATGCGTGCCAGCTCTGCCGATCCGAAGTCTCGAATTCCGACCTGAACCAGCGATGATACAGCGGGGATGTGTCGCAGCACGTTGTCCATGATGCTGGCGTGGGAGTGCTCGAAGCCCTCGTAGGCCACGCGCAGGTCGGCGTGTGCATCGATGTGGAGGATGCCCACGCCCGGGTGGCGCTCTGCGACCGCCCGGATGAGGCCGAAGGGGCTGGAGTGATCGCCGCCGATGAGGGCAGGCAGCCTCCCCTCTCGGAGCATCTGCGCCGCGGAATCGTAGACCGCCTCGTTCACCGCTGCCGAGAGCCGGTTGACACGGCCGGCCGCCTCGGGCGCATTTCCGCCGCTGGCGATGACCGCGAGCGCATCGGCCTCCGCGGCCTCATCCCAGGCTACGATGCGCGGGTCGGCCGGGTGCAGCCAGATCCCGGCCTTCCAGAAGTCGCCGTATTCGAGGTCGAGGAGATCGACCTGGAGGCTGGCCTCGGCCAGCGCGGCGGGCCCGGCGCGGGTGCCGCGACGGTAGCTGGTGGTGGCCTGCCAGGGCACGGCCTGCACGTGGATGCGGGAGGACTCCGGAGTGCAGGGGAGGCCGAAGAGGCCGGCTCCATCGGCGGGGGCGTCGGGATCGAAGGACATGCCCTCCCGGTATTGTATACTTCGCGCCGTGACGACCCTCCTCTCGCTCTGTTTCGTTCTCGCCGCCCACGCCAAGAAACCGCCGCCGGTCCCGGAACCGGCGTGGAAGCCGGGCGAGGCTGCTTCAGCGGCCTCGAAGGCTGGAAACGCGGCCTCCTACTCGTCGGACTGGCCGGCGTCCGAGACCGCCTTCCGCGAGGCCCTCACGGCCGAGCCCGCCTGCGGCATGGCGCTGCTCGGCTTGGGCAAGGCGCTCGTGATGCAAGGACGCGCCGTCGATGCGGTGGAGCCCCTGCAGAAGGCGAGCACCTCCTTTGCCGAACAGCTCGAGCCCCACGTGTGGCTGGCCCGCGCGCTCTACGACTCCGGCCGGTCCGCCGAGGCGGTCGAGGAGGCGAAGCGGGCAATCGCGATCAAGCCGGGCAGCGTGGAGGCCCAGACCGTGGCCCAGCGCGCGCTGCGGGTGGAGAAGCGGTACGCGGAGGCCCGCGAGATGGTGGTCGCAGCCCGGGGCGTGGCCAACGCGGTGGCGTGGGACTGCTTCGATGGCGTGCTGTACGCGCTGGAGGACAGGCCGGGCGAAGCGGCGAAGATGAGCAACACCTGCTCGGGCTCGCCGGACCCGCAGCTCTACCGCGAGCTCACCACGGCGATCATGGAGGCCATCGCCCGTGCGGAGGCCGCCGCGCCCCCGCCGGAACCGGAGCCGGCGCCTGCGCCACCGCCGCCCGCCAAGAAGAAGAAGTAGCCGACCCGACCGGGGGCCTCAGCGGAGGCGCACCTGGCCGGGCAGGCTGTCGTGAAGCTCGCCGTAGCCGAAGGCCGCGCCCAGCGGGCCGGCCAGGCTGGCCCGGATCGTTCCGTCGGGGCCGAAGTCATCGATCAGGCCGGACGAGCACCAGGTCACCAGCATCGATCCGTCGCTCCGCGTGTGCACATCCCCCAGCGCGAAGTCGTACACGGGCGGATCGTGGAACCACTCGCGGGTGAACGTGGCGGTCATGGCGGTAGAGTCGAGTTGGTACTCGACGATGCGGGAGTTGGTGTCGACATCCCGGTTGTCGTGGATGCGGATGGTGTCGCCGCTGAGCGAGATGTGGTGCGGGCCGAGGAGCCCCGGGTCGCCCACATAGGTGTAGTCCGCGCCGCTGTTCCCGAGCACGTGGTGCCAGGTGGCGGCCGCCCGGTCGTAGTTGAGGAGCGAGTCCGCGTTCTGGACGGTCCACCAGTACCAGTCACGCTCGGCATCGTAGGTGAGCGTGTTCACGTGGGGGCCTTCGAAGGGGCCTTCGCCGTTCACGCCGGCCGGCCAGGTGTCCTCGCCGATCCACACCGTCTCGCCGGTGCCATCCTCCTGGAGCTCCACGAGCGCGCCGCTGCGCTTCGTCTCGCCGGCCACCACGATCTGCGTGGTGACGAGTGTGGTGATCCCCCCGTCGGGGCGGAAGACGAAGTCGTGGGTGACGTGCTGATCCTCCGCGAACCTGGCCTCCTCCGCCGAGTCCCAGTCCACGTCGGCAAGGTACTGGGGCTTCCCGGCGCCCCCGGGGGCCATGAGGTAGGTGATCCCTTCGTTGTCGGGCCGCAGGCGGGTGCGGGAGAGCACGACCTCATCCTCCGACACGTGGTACCAGATGACCCGCCCGCGCTCGTCGAGCACGAGCGCCACGTTCTCCGTGCCGATCACGCTGGTGAAGTTGTAGCCGGCCCACCCGGGCTCGCCGGTGACTGTCAGGACGGGGACCTGCGGCGGGGGGGCGCCGGTCTCGAACTCGACCGAGTCGAGCTCCTCGCCGCCTTCGGTGACGAGCCGGGCCGTGAGCGTGCTCGACGCGGGCATGCCGAGGAGCCTCACCGTCTCGCGCTTCTCTCCTGGCTCGGACCAGTCGCTGGCCACCAGCGGGCCTTCCTCGTCGGACACCTCCACGCGCGTTCGCTCCACGTCGTTGGGGAGGAAGCTGAAGCTGGCCACCGTGACCACCTGCTGGGAGGGAGTGGCCTTCAGATCCCCACCGATGGCCATCGAGACGGTGTCATCGCAGGCGACGACTGTGAGCAGAAGGAGCGGACGGGATGCGTTGAACACAGCCGGTGCATACCCTGGAAAGCGGACGGGCGCGCGGTCCGGCCGGGGGCGCTGACGGCGATCCGACCAACGCCTGACAGCCCGTGACAGAACCGTGATAAACGCGCCGGATGTCCGGTATCGCCGTCGTTTCCAACCCCCGCTCGCGGCAGAACAGGAAGAATCCTGCCTTGAGTGGGCAGATGTCCTTCATGCTCGGAACCCGCGGCAAGGTGGCGCAGCCCCAGAACCGGGAAGACCTCGTGGAGCAGGCGCGGCGGTTCCGGGAGGAGGGGATCGACGTGCTGGCGGTCAACGGGGGCGATGGCACGCTCCACATGGTCCTGACGGCGTTCATCGAAGCCTATGGGGACACCCCGCTCCCCCCCGTGGCCATCCTGCGCGGCGGCACGATGAACACCATCGCGAGCGGGCTCGGCATCCGGGGCAAGCCGGAGATGATCCTCTCCTCGCTCCTGCTCCGCTACCACACCGACCAGCCGATGCCCTGGGCCGAACGGAACATCCTGCGGATCGAAGGGGGCGAGAAGCCCGAATACGGGTTCCTCTTCGGCAACGGGCTGTTGAGCAACTTCCTGCAGGAGCACTACGCGGCGAGTGATCCCTCGCCGCTCTCCGCCGCCGTGCTCCTCACCCGCGCGGTCTTCTCGGCCATGGTGGGCGGCCCCCTCATCCAGCGGCTCAGCGCGCCCGCCGAGTGCGAGGTGGAGGTCGATGGCGTCCGCTGGGCTCCGAAGCGCTACCTCACCGTCACGATGGGCACGGTGGATGACATCGGCTTCGGGTTCCGGCCGTTCTACGAGGCGTTGCGTCACCCGGGCCGGCTGCAAGCGCTCGGCTTTGCCTGCGATGCGTTCGGCGTGGTGAAGTGCCTGCCGCGAATTCGGATGGCGCAGCCGATCCAGTCCCCCGAGGTGTTCAGCGCAGTGCCCGAGCGGGTGGTGATGCGCTCGGAGAAGGCGATGCCCTTCATGGTGGATGGGGACTTCCACCCCGCCGGCCAGACCATCGCGGTCTCGGTGGGGCCGCGCGTCCGCTTCCTGCTCCCCTGAGCAGGGCCTCCCGCCGGCCTACGGCAGCGCGCCGGCCCGGGCCACCGTCTTGTCGTCGGCGCCGAGCGCGCGCAGGGCGTTGACGAGATCGCCATGCAAGGGCGCGGTGGCCGCGCCCACCCGCTCCACGTGCACGAAGGGCCGCTGTAGGCCGGCACGCTCGGCGAAGAACCGGGCGGTGGCGGGATCGGCGCCCGCCACCGGGCTGCCGTTGCGCGAGAAGAGCGCCAGGGCGGCCGCGAGCGGTCCGGCCAGCTCCACCCGCACCAACGAATGGCCCGCCACCATCCCGATCCGCTTGAAGCGCGAGCCCGCGGCGAGCCCCGACACCGGGGTTTCGCCGAGCACCAGGGCGAGCGCGCGGTCCGGATGGCCGACCACTCCGCTCGCCTCCCCGAGCCAGGGCGTGCGCGCGCGGCCGCCGGGCACGGACCACTCGGTGCGCGCTCGGCCGCGTTCGAGGGTCACCACCGTCTCCACCTCGCCGGTCTGGGGGAAGAGGTCGATCGCCTCGATGCCCCGCACGCGCATCCCGTGGGCCGAGAGCAGGTCGAGGTCCCGGGCGAGCGTTTCCGGCCCGCACGACACGTACACGAGCCGCTCCGCGGCCGTGGCCAGCCGGGCGAGCAGACCGGGGTCGGCGCCGCGCCGCGCCGGGTTGAGGATCGCCACCTCGAAGGACTCCTCGCCGAGGTGCTTCTCCGCACGCCCGGTGCGCACCTCCACGTTCGGTGGCGCCATGTCGGCCGCGGCCCGGGCGGCGTCGGGCACCTCCTCGATGGCCACCACCCGTTCGCGGCCCTCGGCGAGCGCGAGCGCGTACGCCCCCACGCCCGCGTAGAGATCGAGCACCGTCGCGGCCTCCCCCACGGCCGCGCGCACCATGGCGTGCAGGCGTTCGGCCTGGCGCGGGTCGGCTTGGAAGAAGGCACCCGGGTGGATGCGATACCGCGTGTTCCCCACGCGCTCGTCGAGCCACGGGCGACCGTGGATCACCCGCGGGCGAGTGCCCATCACCCGCTTGCCACTGGGATCGGCCCGCGAGATCGCCACCGACGTGAGCTCGGGGAGCGCCGCCACGAGGCCGGCGAGGGCTTCGCGCCCCCCGGGCAGTTCGCCGCCCGGAAGCGCCAGCACGAGCTGCAGCTGCCCCGTGGCGTGCGACCGGCGGAGATCCACGCTCGCCACGTCCGTGCGGTCGGCCAACCACGCCCGCACGGCGCCGAGCGCAGCGCGCAGCTCGGGGTGCAGGACGAGGCAGTTCGGCGTGTCGAGCACACGCCCGCCTTCGCGGTCGTAGAGCCCGATGGCGCGCGACGGCGCGGAGGCGACCGGCAATTTCAGGCGGTGGCGATAGCCTTCCTGCCACTCCGAGCCGACAACGGCGGGGGCTTCGGGCAAGTGGCCGTAGGGCGCCAGCGCCCGGGCGAGCCGCGCCTGCTTGGCCAGGAGCTGATCAGCGTAGGGGGTCTCGGCCAGGGGGCAACCGGGGCAGGCCGGCCGATGTTCACAATCCATGGGCCCTCATAGTCACCCTGAGGCTTGCGGGCGGGCTACAGGACCGCGCTCCTGGAGCCGCCCGTGGCTTTCGTCGTGACCGAGTCGTGCATCCGCTGCAAATTCACCGACTGCGTGTCGGTCTGCCCCGTGGACTGTTTCCACGAGGGAGAGAACATGCTGGTCATCGACCCCGACGAGTGCATCGACTGCAACGCCTGCGTGCCGGCCTGCCCGGCCGAGGCGATCTTCCTGCTCGAGGATGTTCCGGCGGCGCAGGCCGAGTTCATCGAGATCAACGCGCGGCTCGCGAAGGTGTGGCCGACCATCTCCAAGCAGAAGCCGGCCCTCCCCGGGGCCGATGCCGTCAAGAAGCAGTCCGGCAAGCGGGCCGACCTCAGCGAGCGTCCCGGACGCTGACCCCCATGTTCGGGATCCCGCTCGGCGCCTTCCGTCTGTCCGGCCGTCTCGATCAGGGCGGAATGGGGCAGGTGTGGCACGCGCTGCACGGGGAGAGCGGGGCTCCGGCGGCCGTAAAGCTCATCCGGGAGAACCGCCCCGACCTCGCCGAGCCCTTCCTCGACGAGGTGCGCGCGGTGGCCCGCCTCGACCATCCGAACGTGATCACGGTTCTCGACTGCGGACGGGTGGATGCGGCGGCCTCGGCAGCCTCGGGCGGGCGCCTCCCGCTCGGGAGCCCATGGATGGCCATGGAGTACTGCTCGGGCGGCAGCCTCGACAAGCACCCGCCCGCAAGCTGGGGTGAGCTGGGCGAGGTGCTCCGTGAGGTGCTCGGCGCCCTCGCCTTTGCCCACGCACGCGGCGTTTTGCACCGCGATCTCGCCCCCGCCAACGTGCTCATCGCCACCGAGAGCGACCTGCGCCCCGGCCGGAAGCTCAGCGACTTCGGGCTGAGCACCCCGCTCGCCCACGCCGAGCCCGGCGTGGTGGTGGGCACGCCGGCCTACATGGCCCCCGAGCAGCTCCGCGCCGAGCTGGGCGATCAGGGCCCCTGGACCGATCTTTACCAGGTGGGCTGCCTCGCCTGGGCGCTGGCCACGGGCCTCCCGCCGTTCGGGAAGGACCGGCCGGCCGCGGTACTCGCGCTCGCGCACCTCGAGGTCGAGCCGCCGGCCTTCGTGCCCCGCTTCCCCGTTCCCGCGGCCTTCGAGCCGTGGTTGCGGGCGCTCCTTGTGAAGGACCCCCGGCGCCGCATCCAGCACGCCGCCGATGCGCTGACCACCCTCGCCCGCTTCGGGTCCGACACGCCGTCGGGGCCGCGGGTGCCGACCCTCTGGCAGTCGCCGAAGACCCCGCGCATCCCGCCGCGGCTCCTCGACGCCGGCCTCGGGCTGCACGCCCTGCGCCCCGTGCCGATGGTGGGGCGGCAGGTGGAGCGCGACCGGCTCTGGGCCGCCCTCGGCGAGGTGAACCAGGTGTGGGAGCCGCGGGCGGTGCTGGTTCACGGCTCGGCCGGGGTGGGCAAAACCCGGCTCGTACGCTGGCTCGCGGAGCGCGCCCACGAGCTGGGCTCGGCGCATGTCGTGTCGTTTTCGGGCGATCCCCACGAAGCACGCGCGCGCGTGGAGCTCGGGGCGTCCGAGCGTCCGGTGGTGCTCCTCATCGACGACGTTCACACCTCGGAGGAGGCGCTCGCCTTCGTCTGGTCCTTCTTCGAGGAGCCGCTCGCGCTCCCGGTGCTCGTGGTGATGACGGCCCGCGCGGAGGGGCTCGCCGCGGCCGATGGCGCTTCCCGCGCCCTCGCCACGCTCGCCGCCCAGGTGGAGGTGCTGCGCATCGAGCTCGCCCCCCTCGACGCCCCCGACACCGCGGCCCTCCTCCGCAACGCGATGGGGCTGGTACCTCCGCTGGCCCATCGGATGGCGGAGGCCGCGGCCGGCAACCCCGGCGTGGCGGTAGAAACGCTCAACCACCTCCTCGCCCGGGGGGCGCTCCGGTCGGAGATGGCCGGGTTCGACGCACCGCCCGCGGTGCCGCTCACCCTCCCCGAGTCGGCGCTCCAGCCGTGGGAGGACAGGATCGCCGCCATCGAGGCGCAGTTCGCCGACGTTGCCTCCGTGGGACTGCAGCTCGAGTCCGCGGCCATCCTTGGGTTCCAGGTGGATGAAGCCGAGTGGACGGCGCTGCTCCGCGACATGGGGCACCGGCCCGCGCCGATGCTGGTGGAGCGGCTGGTGCGGGAGCGGTTGGCGGTGCCGGTGGAGGTTCCGGGGGATGCCGTGGTGTGGCGGTTTGCCCACGCCTTCGTGCGGCAGGCCCTGCTCGCGCGGGCCCGCGCCTCGGGTCGCTCGCGGGCGCTCCACCGGGCGGCCGCCACGCGGTGTGCGGCGGCGGTGGCCGCGGGGGCTCCGCTGGAAGAGCGGCTCGCGGCGCATCGCCTGGGGGCGGGCGAGCCCGCCGCAGCGCTCGACGCTTGGCTGGAGGGTGCGGCCCGTCGGGCGGTCTCCGGCGACTGGCCGGGCGTGCTCGGCGTGGCGGTCCAGGCCACGGCCGCGCTCGCCGCGCTGCCCGATGCGCCCGGCGACCCGCGCCGCCTCGCGGTGGACGTGTGGAAGGCCCGCGCCGTCCTGCGGGGGGGCTCGGGGCTCGAGGGCCGCCCGGCCCGCGCCGACGCCGCGCGCCTGCTCGACCGGGTGATCGACGAGGCCCACGACCGCGACTGGCCCGAGGTGCTCGTGGGCGCGCTGCTCGCCCGCGCCGAGGTGGACGACCGGCTCGCGGACGGGGAGGCGCTCGCCGTGCGACTCGGGCGCGCCGCCTCCGTGGCGTGGGCCCACGGCGACAGCGCCCTCACCGCGCGGGTGGACCACGCGCTCGCGCGAATGGCCTTGCGCCGGGGCGCGCTGGACACCGCGGCCGCGCGGCTCGAGCTGGCACGCTCGCAGGCCATGCGCGCGGGAGATCGGGCGTGGGCGGCCGAGGTCCGCGCCGGGCAGGCGGAGCTTCACCGCCTCGCCAACGAGCCGGAGGTGGCCGAGGCCCTCGCCCGCGAGGTGGTGGCGATGGCCGGGCCGCGCAGCCATCGTTCCGCCACGGCCTCCGCCCTCGCCGTGCTCGCCGAGGTGGAGCGGGCCCGCGGCCGCATGGCCATGGCCATCGAGCTGTACCAACGCGGCCTCGACCTGCATCACGATCCGCAGGACATGGCCGCGCTCAGCGCGCGCGTGCACCTCGGGGCGCTCCTCCTCGCGAACGGCAAGCAGTCGGAGGGCGCGGCGCTCCTCGCAGAAGGGCGGCAGGCGGCGGACCGGGCCGCCAGCGATGGACACCGGGCCTGGATGGCCGTGGTGGAGCTGCCCGCGGCGCTCCGGCGCGGCGACGAGGGGTTCGTGCACGCCGAGCTCGCCTCGGCCCGCGTGCTGGCCCGCTGGGGGCTGGTGGATGAGGATGCCGCTGCTGCCCTCGCCACCCTGTCGGCGCTGCTCGCGGCGAGCGGGGGGAAGGGCTCCGACCTCGCCGCGACGGCAGCTTCGATGCGCCAGCCGCTCGTCCGGCCGCGCGCCGCCGACCCGGTGGCGGGCGATGGCTGACCGCCCGCTCGTCGACCAGGCCGACGACCTCCCCACGAGCGCCGGCGTGTACCTGTTCAAGGACCGCGACGGCGCCGTGCTCTACGTGGGCAAGGCCGCGAACCTGCGGGCCCGGGTGCGGCAGTACCTCGCGGGGCACGATGAACGATTCATGGTGCGCTACCTCGTGGCCGCCGCCGAGCGGGTGGAGGTCGTGCCCACCAGCAGCGAGAAGGAGGCGCTCCTCCTGGAGAACTCGCTCATCAAGCAGCACCAGCCCCGCTACAACTCCAAGCTCCGGGACGACAAGAACTTCCTCCGCATCCGCCTGGACCCCCGGCAACGCTGGCCTCGCCTCACCACGAGCCGCCGGAGCCGCCCCGACGGCGCGAAGTACTTCGGCCCCTACCCCTCGGCGACCTCGGCCCGGCGCACGCTGGGCTTCATCCAGCGCCACTTCGCGCTGCGGACCTGCTCCGACAACGTCTTGAACAGCCGGAAGCGGCCCTGCCTCCTGCACCAGATGGGGCGCTGCGTGGCGCCCTGCGTGGGGCTGGTCACCCCGGAGGCCTACGCCCAGATCGTGGACGACGCCGCGCTCGCGCTCGCTGGCCGGGACAAGGAGCTGGTGCCCCGGCTGCGCGAACGCATGGTGGAGCGCGCGGAGGCCGAGGACTACGAGGGCGCCGCCCGCCTCCGCGACCTCGTCCAGGCCCTTGGCAGCGCCACGGAGCGCCAGAGCGTAGCGGACCTCGGCACCGACACATGTGACGCATGGGCGCTGTATCGCGAGGCCGATCGCGGGGTGGTGGTGTGCCTGCCCACGCGCGGCGGACAGGTGCTCGAACCCCACGGATTTCCGTTCGAGGGCGAGATCGTGGACGACGGCGAGCTGCTCTCCGCCTTCCTCAACCGCTTCTACGATGGAGACAGCCCCATTCCCGGCGAGATCCTCGTGCCCTGCGAGCCGGTGGACCGGACCGCGCTGGTGGAGGTGCTTCGCGAGCGCCGCGGCGGGCGCGTGAAGCTGGGCGAGCCGCAGCGGGGAGAGCGCTCGCGGCTCCTCGAGATTGCGGCCGGGGCGGCCCATGCCCGCTTCATGAACCAGAACTCTGAGTCGGAGCGGGTGGCCCGCGCGCTGCATGGGCTCGCCGAGGTGGCGGGGCTGGTGGGCCCGCCCTGGCGCATCGAGTGTTTCGACAACAGCAACCTTCTCGGGCAGGAGCCGGTGGCCAGCCAGGTGGTGTTCATCGATGGCCGGCCGGCGAAGAAGGAGTATCGAAAGTATCACGTGAAAACGGTGGTGGGTGCCGATGATTACGCCACAATGCGGGAGATACTAGGCCGGCGGATGCGTCGCGCGGCGGAGGAGGGGGAGTTCCCCGACCTCCTCATCGTGGATGGCGGTCGGGGCCAGCTCAGCGCCGCGCTCGATGTGCTCCGGGAGCTCGGCTTCGACGAGCAGCCCGTCATCGGCGTTTCGAAGCCGCGCACGGAGAACGCCCGCGGCGACCGCGAGGCCACCGACAAGATCGTGCTCCCCGGTCGTGCCGAGCCCATCCGGCTGCGGGCCGACGATCCCACGCTCCGCCTCCTGCAGCACATCCGCGACGAGGCGCACCGCACCGCCATCGGCTTCCATCGCGCCACGCGGAGCAAGGCGCGCCTCACGAGCCGCCTCGACGACATTCCCGGGCTCGGCAAGGAGCGGCGCATGACGCTGCTTCGCCACTTCGGCTCGATGTCGGGCGTGAAGGCGGCGAGCCTGGCGGAGATCGCCGCCGTGCCGGGCTTCGGACCCGTCCTGGCCGAGCGGGTGCGGTCCGCACTGGATAGTACGGAAAAATGAGCCGTATCGCCCTGCCGCTGGTTCTCGTGTCGACCGGCTGCCTCCTTGGTGACGAGGCAGCCGGGGCGAGCGAGTACAACTACACCTGCGCCCGGTGCCACGGCGCGGCGCCCGCTGCCGTCTCGGACACCTCGACCGCCCCGGCCACGCTCTACGACACGGGCGCTGGCGCCCTCACGCCGGCCGATCTTTCGGTGCGCGTGCCGCAGCTCAGCGACGAACGCATCCTCTCCGTGCTCACCGAGGGCAAGGGGCAGATGCCCGCGATCTACGAGGTGGGCGCCTCCGAAGCCGCCGACGTGCTCGTGTACCTCCGGGCCACCTTCAAGTAGGCGCGGAAACGAACAGACGGCGTAGTTCCTCGTTCACCTGTTCGGCCGCCTCCACGTTGCAGCCGTGCCCCACGCCGGCCCACTGCACCCGCCTCGCCCGCGGCAGCGCGGCCCCGAGGAAGCGGGAGTTGATGGGCCGGACGGCGAGGTCGTCGGTGCCGGTGGCGATGAGGGCGGGCAGGTGCGCGAGGCGACCGAGCTGGTGGAGGGTGAGGTGTCCCGTGATCGCGGAGACCTGGGCGCGCCACGCCGCCGGCGTCATCTGGCGGGCGAGCGCCGGGTCGCGCATGCTGTGACGGAGCGTTTCGCGATGCTGCCGGAAGAACGCGGGCGAGTAGAGCAGCTCCCCCATGAGGTCGAAGCGCTCCTGGGCCGTGGGGCCTGTCCCCAGCCGGCGGAAGATCGTGAGGGCCTTGGCGGTGGGGATGGCGGTGGGCCCGCCCGCATGGGTGGCGAGGAGGGCCAGGCTCCGAACGCGCTGCGGTGTGTCCAACGCGAGGCGCTGCGCGATCATGCCGCCCATGGAGATGCCCACGACGTGTGCGCTCGCCACGCCTTCGGCATCGAGCACCGCGCGGGCATCGTCGGCGAACTGGGACATGCTGTAGGGCCCCGGGGGCGCATCCGACTGGCCGCACCCGCGGTTGTCGGGGAGGAGCAGGCGGTAGCCTGACTGCAAGCCTTCGATCTGGGGCAGCCAGCCCCGCGCGGGCACGCCGAGCCCCATGAGCAGGAGCACCGGCTGTCCGTGTCCGGCCACCTCGTAGTGGATGCGGACGCCGCCGCGAGAAACCTCAGGCACGCGGCAGGTTGTCCAGCCAGCGGCGTACGATGCGACCGGCCACCTTGCGGCGGTAGAGCGCGGTGGAGCGGATGTCGTCGATCGGGAGCACCTCCTGCTCCACGAGGCTCACCACCTCGTTGATGGAGGCGCCGGACACCAGCGCGGCCTCGGCGGCGGTACACCGCATCGGCGTGGGCCCCACCGCTCCGAACGCGAGGCAGGCTTCCTTGCCCACCGAGTACCGGCCCGCGAAAACGACCTTGGAGATCGACTGCGCCATGCGGGTGCCGACCTTGCGGAAGTGCATGTGGCCGGCGAGCGCGGGCACGCGGATCGCCACCAGCAGCTCGTCGGGCTGCATGTCGATCTTCTTGTACCCCCGCCAGAACCCCGACGCGGGAACGCGGCGGAAGCCCCGCACGCAGCCCAGCTCGAACTCGGCGCGCAGGGCCAGCCACACCGGGAGCGTGTCGCCCGCGGGGGAGCTGTTGCAGATGTTGCCGCCGAGGGTGGCGCGGTTCTGGATCTGGGTGGCGCCCACCGTGGCGGCGGCATCGCGCAGGAGCGGGTGGGAGTGCATCGCGCGGAGCACGTCGGTGCAGGTCAGACCGGCGCCGTACACCTGCCCGCCCGTGGTGAACCGCAGCTCGCGCATGCCGGGGCAGCCCCAGAGATCGATGATGCGCGTGGGCTTGAGCACGCCGCCCTCGAGGTACACCATCACGTCGGTTCCGCCGGCCAGCACGGTGGCATCGGGCATCGCGGCGCGCATGGCGAAGGCCTCATCGAGCGTTCGCGGTCGGAAGACGGGAGCTTCACAGCGCAGCATCAGGCCTCCCGCTCGGCGAGCGCGCCGCACACGGCGTCGATCACCTTCTGGTAGCCGGTGCACCGGCAGAGGTTGCCGGCGAGGGCCACCCGCACGGCGTCGGGCGTGGGGTGCGGATCGACGTCGAGGAGCGCCGCGGCGCTCATGCAGATGCCCGGCGTGCAGATGCCGCACTGGGCGCCGCCGGTGGCGAGCATGGCGGTCTGCACGGCGTGGACGATGGGGTTGCCGAGCCCCTCGATGGTCTGCACGCGGCATCCCTCGATCTGGGCCACCGGCACGAGGCAGCTCATCACTGGCTCGCCATCCACCCGCACCGTGCAGGCGCCGCACTCCCCCTCGCCGCAGCCCTCCTTGCTCCCCACGAGGCGCAGGTCCTCCCGGAGCACATCGAGCAGTCGGGCCATGGGCGGCGTGTCGACCTGGACGGAACGACCATTGCAGTTGAACCGGACGATCACCTGGCCTCCATCGCCGCGAATACACGTTCTGGCGTCATGGGCAGGCTGTCGAGCACCGCCCCGCAGGCCGCCTCGATCGCCTGCGCGACCGCCGCCGCCGGGGCATCCATCGGGATCTCGCCGATGCCCTTGGCGCCGAACGGCCCGCCTTCGTAGGGAATCTCCACCAGCTCGGTCACCATCTCGGGACCATCGAGCGCGGTAGGGATGATGTAGTTGGTGAGCCGGTCGTTGCGCATGCAGCCCTGCGCGTCGAGCACGACCTCCTCTTGCGTGGCCCAGCCGAGCGCCTGCAGCGTGCCGCCCTCGATCTGGCCCGCCGCGAGCACCGGCGAGAGCGCCTTGCCCACGTCGGTGGCGGTCACCACCCGGTCGTAGATGATCTCGCCCGTGTCGACGTCGACCCGAAGGTCCACGATCACGCAGGACCAGCCGTAGCAGGGGTAGGCATCCCCTTGGTAGGTGTCGGGGTTCCACTGCACGCTGGCATCGACCTCGTAGGTCTCGTTCACGCGCATGGGCGTTCCCGCCGCGGCCGCCCGGGCCGCGAGCGTGTCGAAGTCGCCCTCGCCGTGGGCCTCGCGCAACGCCCGGAGGAGGCGCTGCGCGGCCTTCTCGCACGTTCCGCCCACGACCATCGCCGTGCGGCTCGCCACCGTGGGCCCGGAGTCGGGCACAAAACCCGTATCGTGCGCCGTGTTGAACACCCGCGACATGGGAATGCCCAGCGTGTCGGCCACGATCATCGGGAAGATCGTCTCGGTTCCCTGCCCGATGTCGGTCGATGAGCTCAGCACCGCCACCTGGTTGCCCCGGAGCTCGAGCCCGACGGTGCCCCGAATCTTCGCCTCGCCGTTTCCAGTGAAGCCGCAGCCGTGCCAGGCCAGCGCCACCCCGCGGCCTTCGCGCATCTCCGCGCCCACCACACCGGGGCGCACGTGCTTCCGCTTCACCGGTGCGGTCGCCGCCCGTTCGGCGGCCTCGAGGACCGCGAAGCCACCGGGGTTCCGGAGGGTCTGGCCGGTGGCCGTCACATCCCCATCCACCACGAGGTTCAGCCGGCGGAGCGCCAACGGATCCATGCCCACGTGCCGGGCGATACGGTCCATGTGGCGCTCCATCGCCCACTGCGCCTGGGGCGCGCCGAAGCCCCGGAAGGCGCCATTGGGCGGGGTGTTGGTGGCCACGACGGTGCCTTCGAGATCGACATAGGGGCACCGGTAGGGCCCTTGCACGTGCAGGATGGCCCGGCTGAGCACCACGGTGGAGAGCGTGTGGTAGGCGCCCCCATCCATCCATATCCGCCCGTGCAGCTCAAGCAGGCGGCCATCGGAGGAGACGAGCGTGGCGAGGTCGATGATCGCGGGGTGCCGCTTGGTGGTGGCCCGCAGGTCTTCATCGCGCCGGTAGGTGATCTTCACGGGACGCCCCGCCGCCAACGCGAGCAGGCTGGCGTGGCACGCGAGGATGGACGGGTACTCCTCCTTGCCCCCGAACCCGCCGCCCGTGACGGCCTGCGCCACGTTCACGCGGTCGTGCCCGAGCATGCGTTTGACGGCCCGGTCGATGTAGTAGGGGCACTGCATCGACCCCGTGAGCGTGATGCCGCCGTCGGGACGGAGCTCGGCGATC
Source organism: uncultured Pseudomonadota bacterium (assembly GCA_903885375.1). GTDB lineage: Bacteria > Myxococcota_A > UBA796 > UBA796 > SXON01 > SXON01. The sequence continues at coordinate 20,406 of CAISIK010000018.1, read as the reverse complement.
ATGCTCTGCGGCTCGATGTAGAGCTGCTCCTGGAGCCCGGTGGTGTACCGGCCGCGGATGAGGTGCGCAGTGGTGTTGGTGCGCGTGCCGTGCTCGATGTGGATGCGCTTGTACACGTTGTCTTCGCCGAAGATCCGCACCCCGTGGCCCTCGGCCACCAGTGGATCGAACAGCGCGGGCAGGTCCTCGTACTCCACGAGCACGTGGCGCACGGCCTCGAGCGCGAGCTCGCGCGTGGGCGCCGCCACCAGCGCGATGGGCTCGGTGACGTGGCGGACCAGCCCGTCGGCCAGCACGGGCTGGTCGTCGGTCATCAGGCTCACGACGTTGAGGCCCGGAATGTCGGCCGCCGTGACGAAAACCACGTTCGACCAGTCGAAGTCTTCGCTGCGTCGCACGCTTCGAAGTCGGGCGTGGGCCCGGGTGCTCCGAACCGTGGCGCCGTACCAGACGCCGTCGGGGCGCAGATCGTCGGAGTACAACGACCTTCCCGTGAGCTTGTCCATCCCGTCGCGACGCGGCGGGGAAGTGCCGATGACCATGGCGCGAGGGTAACCGATCTCCGCGGCGGCAGGTGAGCCCCCGGCGGCGCCGAACCCGGCCCCGGCGGTCCGGCTGCGCGAGGGGGCCGCGGCGTGGCTTGCGGCAGGGTCGGGCAAACCGCCGCGACCGTCCGCTGGGGGTGCCGAGGCCGGCGCGGTTTGCGGCGCGATCGGGGGGCCTGAAGCGCGCGGCCGGTTGCCCCATCCGCGTCGCGGCAGCCGCCCCGGTTGCGCCGAGCCGCGCGGCAGGCCGCGCAGCCCCCGAGGTGGGTCGCGGCGCGGCTTCCGTCCCGCCTCCACACAAATCGCCAGACGGGACGATGGTGTCCCGCGCTACCCGGCCCTGGTGATGGTGCGCACGCAAGCCAACCCGTACCGCAGCGAGCGCCGGAACGAGATCGACCGCGAACCCTCGCCGTAGTGCGTGCCCACCGGCCGCTCCACGATGTGGCGCCCCGCGCGGAGGAGGTGGACGATCATCTCCTGGTCGAACACGAAGTCGTCGCTGAACGACGGGAGCGGGAGGCTGCGCAGCGCGTCGGCCGAGTAGGCCCGCGCGCCGGTGTGAAGCTCGGAGAAGGTGGTGTGGAAGCGGAGGTTGGCCAGCGCGGTGAGGCCGCGGTTGCCCCAGCGTCGCCAACCGGGGATCACGTCGGGGTCGCTCAGGAAGCGGCTGCCGAGCACGGCGTCGGCGCCGTCGAGGGCATCGGCGAGGGCGAGCGTGGCCTCGGTGCCGTACTGGCCATCGCCGTGGAGGAGGACCACCCGGCTGGCCCCAGCCGCGAGCGCCGCGGCGAAGCCCGTCTTCTGGGCCGCGCCGTAGCCGCGGTTCACGGGATGGCGTAGCCAGAAGGTGTGCGGCCGGGTGCGGACGCCCTCCACCGGCGTGCGGCTGCCATCGTCCACCACGAACGCGGGGAGCGCGGGGGGCAGCTCGTCGAGCACGCGGCCGAGCGCATCCGGCGTGTCGAGGGTGGGGAGCACCACCGCGATCATGCGGGTGCGCCCGGGTGGCCGGCGGGTCGGGGCACGCGCCTGCCTATCCCGCCCGCCGCAGGTCTTCCCAGCGCGCGCGGCCCCGCCACATGCGGCGGAGCATGGCGCGGTCGTCGACCGTCCAGTGGGGGCGGTCGGCCTGGCGGTCGGACCACCAGGTGGGCACGTCGCGGAGGCCCTCGGCGAGGCCGACGAGGGCGGCGGTGCGGGCGTCGTTGGGGACGCGGGCGCCCGGACCACGCGAGGTGGCGGCGAGGCCGGCGAAGAGCCCGTAGCGGGCGAGCGTGGCCGGGAGGAGGGTGAGGAGCGCGGCGGCGGGCAGGGACCGCACCGAGGCCCGGACGTGGTTGCGCTCGAGGAGCCGCACCTTCTCGGCCGACACCCGCCCCCAGGAGGCGCCGAGGTGGTGCTCCACGAGCGCGGGGTGGACGGTGTGGAACGGCACCCCCCGCCGGTGCAGACGCAGGGAGAGGTCGAGGTCCTCGCAGAAGTTGCCGAAGCGCTCGTCGAACCCGCCCACCGTTTGCCACGAGGCGCGGTCGATGAGCACGGCCGCCCCGGAGAAGGAGCCGGGCGCGCCGGGAATCGGCACGTCGGGGCCGTTGCGCCCGCGCGCCCAGACGCTGCCATCGGGGAGGAAGCCGAGGCCGGTGTTGTCGAGCCGGCCGCTGCCGTCGGCGAGCCGGATGCGCGGCTGGTACACCCCCGGCCCCCGCCAGGCGGCCACGAGGGCCGCCACGCAGTCCCGATCGAGCCGGGTGTCGTCGTTGAGGAGGAGGATCTCGCCGGTGGTGGCGGCCACGCCGGCGTTCGCGGCCCGGGCGTAGCCCACGTTCTCGCCGAGCTGGAGCACGCGTGGCGCCTCGACGGGCAGGGACTGGTTGGACACGACCACCAGCACCTCGTCGGGCGGCCGCGACTGGCTCGCGAGCGAGGCCAGGCAGTCGGCGAGGAGGGGGCCGCCGCGATGGGTGACCACGATCGCCGAGACGATCAACCCGCGCGACTCACTCACACGCGCGCTGGGTGGCGCGGGCGGCCTCCGTGGCCGCCGCCAGCGCGGCGGTGGCCGAGGCATCCACCGCGAGGGGCGCCACTGTGCGCGCCTTCCACGCTTCCACCTCCGCCCGCAGGTGGGTTGCCCGCTCGGCAGCCCGCAACGCCGCGCTCTGCGCGGCCAGCGACGCGGCCTTCGCCGCCGTGGCGGACTCCGGGAAGCCGAGGAAGACGTAGGCGTCCCCGGTGGACTTGGCGGCCTGCCCGGCGCGATCGGCCTCGTAGGCGGCGGTGCTGGCCGCTTCGAGCGCGGCCGCGAACTGCGCCGCCTGCACCGCCTTCGCAGCGAGGGCCGCATCGAGCGCGGCCCGCTCTCCGGCCACCTTGTCTGGCTCCTCCGTGGGCAGCGGCGTGGGAGCCGCGGAGCCATCGAAGGTGAGCGCGGCGCGCGCGGCGCCCGTGCGCACCACGCTCTCGTAGCGCACGTAGGCGAGGGCCAACGCCACGTCGGCCTCGGCTGCGGCGCCGGCCCGCATCTTCAGCGTTTCTTCGACCCGCACGGTGAGCTCGGCCCGGCGCTCCGCCTCCGTGGCCTGCTCGTAGGCCCGGGCGGCCCAGTCCACCCAGCGGGCCTCGGCAGCGCCGTCGTTGGTGCCGCCCACGCGCGAGGCGCGGGTGAACGCATCCTGCGCGGCCTCGCCGCGCGACTGGGCCGGCTTGTCGGCCTGGACGGTCGAGACGGTGTCGAGGGCTACACCGGCCGCTCCGGCCGCGGCGGCCGTGGCCGCGGCGCGGGTGCGCGCGATCTCCGCGGCGGGACCCATGGAGGCGTGCAGCGCGGTCCACGCGCTGGTTTCGGCTTCGGCCGCCGCGGAGCAGGCCTGGTGTTTTTCCCACCAGCCGCAACCAGCGATGAGCAGCAGGGAGAGCATGGGCGGATTCTACCAGAAGGCGAGGAGGGCAGGCGCCGCGCCGGGGGCGTTTCGGGTTAGAGCCCGCGCCCTTTCGGAGAGTTCGATGGAGACGAAATCCTACACGGCGGTGGTGCTCGGCGCCGGCCCCGGCGGCTACCCCTGCGCAATCCGGCTGGGCCAGCTCGGCGTGAAGACGCTCGTGATCGAGCGGGAGTACTGGGGCGGCGTGTGCCTGAACGTGGGCTGCATCCCCTCGAAGGCGCTGATCACGGCGGGCAAGCGCGTGGAGGAGATCACCCACGCCGGCGCCATGGGCATCGAGGTGGCGAGCGCCCCGGTGGTGAACATGACGAAGCTGCAGGCCTGGAAGGGCTCGGTGGTGTCGAAGCTCACCGGCGGCGTGCGCACGCTCCTGAAGGCCAACAAGGTCGACATGCTCCTCGGCGATGCCCGGTTCGTCTCGCCGAAGGTGCTCGAGGTCCAGACCGCCGAGGGGCCCGTGCGCGTGGAGGCCGAGAACGTGATCGTGGCGGTGGGCAGCCGTCCGATCGAGATTCCCGGCTTCTCGTTCAAGGATGCCCGGGTGCTCGACAGCACCAAGGCCCTCGCGCTCCCCGAGGTGCCGAAGCGCCTCGCGGTGATCGGCGGCGGCTACATCGGCCTCGAGATGGGCGGCATGTTCGCCAAGCTCGGCAGCGCGGTGACCGTGATCGAGGCGGCCGATCAGGTGCTCCCCGGGTTCGACGTGGATGCCATCAAGGTGATCGAGCGCCGCCTGAAGAAGGACAAGGTCAAGGTCGTGACGAGCGCGAAGGCGCTCGGCTGGGAGGAGGCCGAGGGCGGCGCGCTGCTCCACTACGAAACGGCGGCCGGCAAGCAGTCCGTCGAGGTGGACTACGTGCTGGTCACGGTGGGCCGCCGCCCCAACACCGACACCTGCAACCTCGAGGCCACCGGCGTGGCCATGGAAGGGCGCTTCATCCGCACCGACGATCAGCTCAAGACCAGCGTGCCCGGCGTCTTCGCCATCGGCGATTGCACCACCGGCCTGATGCTCGCCCACAAGGCCACCCACGAGGGTGAGGTGTGCGCCGAGGTGGTGGCCGGCCACCCCGCCCACAACGTGGCGAAGACGGTGCCCGCCGTGGTCTTCACCGACCCCGAGATCGCCACCGCCGGCCTCATGGAGCACGAGGCGAAGGCCAAGGGCTACACCGTCAAGGTCGGCAAGATGCCCTACGCCGCGATCGGCCGGGCGCTCACCACAAACGACACCGACGGCTTCATCAAGGTCATCATCGATGCCTCGAACCAGCGTGTGCTCGGGGTGACCATCTGCGGCTCCCACGCGAGCGACCTCATCAGCGAAGCCGCGCTCGCGGTGGAGATGGACTGCGAAGCCCTCGACATCGGCCTCACGATCCACCCCCATCCCACGCTCGGGGAGGGCATCATGGAAGCCGCCAAGGCCGCCATCGGGCAGGCCGTCCACATCGTCAACGCCTAGCTCCCGGAGTCGCCATGCGCCTGCCTTTCGCCCTGCTCCTGCTCGTGGTCGTCGGATGCGTGCCTCTGGAGCCGGAAGAAACCGGCGGCGGGGGCGACTCCCCGGCCGACACCGCGGGCGACACGGCGGGCGACACCGGCGGGGTGGACCAGGCGGCCTGGTGCGCGGAGCAGGACTTCGGCATGCACGTGCCGTGGAACGCGGAGGGGCCCTACGGTGAGCTCCGCCACCAGCTGTCGGCCGACTTCGCCATCCCGCTCATCGACGGGAGCACCTGGCGGCTCTCGGAAGCGTGGACGGGGTGCGAGAACTACCTCTTCATCCCCGACGACATCGACCGGACCGCGTCGGGCGACGACTCGGTGTGGAGCAAGGACGTGGACGACCTCATCGAGGCCTCGCCGCGCAACACCCACTACTTCTTCGTGAGCACGCAGCGGGAGGCCGATGCCGCGCCCAACCGCGAGGCGGTCACCGAGCAGGTGGAGAAGGCGCTCTCCCGGCTCGACGACGAGGAGGCCGTGGCCTGGTGGTCGTCCCGCCTGCACGTGGCCTCGGTGGCGGCCATCGATCTCGAGGATGAGTGGCTCCGCTCGGTGCTCCGCAGCGGGGTGGGCGAGGATGGGCTCGTCATCAACCGCTTCCAGGAGCTCCGGGGCATGGGCTCCCTCGCGGACGTCACCCGGAACGACAGCAGCAACGAAGGCTGGCCCTTCCAGAACAACCTCGCCTACGCCGCCCACGAGGCGCGCTTCATGAACATGGAGGCGCGCCGGCAGGCCGCGCTCGACGCCGAGGTGGATCCCACGATCCTCCAGCTCTGGAACGGCGAGGTGATCTCGCAGTACGCCGACATGGCGGTGGAGCTGCCCTCCGCGGCCGAGATGGCCACGTTCGACACCTTCGAGATCGACGTGGACATGCGCTGCCCCGACCCGGAGAAGACCGAGCCGGGCAACTGCGGCGCCTGGGACTACCTCGCCGGCTTCTACGTGCAGGCCGACGATGGGAGCTGGGTGGAGCTCAGTCGTTTCATCACGACCTACCATCGGGAAGCGCGCTGGGTGGCCGACGCCACGCCCATGCTCCCCCACCTGCTCTCGGGCGGAACCCGCAACTTCCGCTGGAGCTGGGCGCCGGAGTGGAACGTGCAGCCCACCGAAACGCGCCTGCAGCTCCGCTTCAGCGACCAGGGCAAGGGAATCCGTCCCCGGAGCGCCACCCTCGTGGCCACCGGCGGCAGCTTCAACTCCGCCTACAACACCGGCCGCGAGCCGGTGGAGGTGCCCGTTTCCGCCGATGCGAAGAAGGTGCAGCTCTGGGCGGTCACCACGGGGCACGGCGCCGGTACCTCCTCCTGCGCCGAGTTCTGCGCCCACCAGCACGAGTTCACGGTGGATGGGGCCGCCCACCTCCAGGAGTTCGACACCGTGGGCCAGGCCACCGGCTGCGTGGACCAGATCGAGAACCAGATGACTCCCAACCAGAGCGGCACCTGGTGGTACGGCCGCGGCGGCTGGTGCCCCGGCCAGGTGGTGATGCCCTACGATGTGGACGTCACGGCCGACGCGGGCTCCGACGGTGCTGCGACCGTGGGCTACCGCGGGCTCCTCGACAACGCCGACCCGCCCGACGGCGCGGGCGACATCCTGCTCAACGCGTGGCTCGTCGTTTACGAGTAACGTTCTTCTTCTTCTTCTTGTCGGGCTGGTCGGGCGGCGGGTCGGCCGGGGTGTCGTCGCCGGTGTCCTCACCAGCGAGCGCGGTCTCGGGGGCCGCGGCCCAGCCCCTCGCGGAGAAGTTGCGGGACGGCGGCGGCTTCGGCTCGCGGAGCCGCACCTCCGCGCCGGAGAGTGCTTCGGGGTTCACGCCGGGGTCGGAGAGCACGCCGAGGTTGAACTCGCGGACGGCGAGCTCGGTTTCGTCGATCCGCTCCTGCAGGTTCACGGCGTCGTCCTCGCCGGCGAGCACGAGGTGGGCGGCCTGGAAAAGCGGGGGCAGTCGCCGGTTCTCGGCGAGGAACTGGAGGATGGTGACGGCCTGATCACGGGAGCCGAGGGACCACGCGGTGCGCACGTTGTCGAGGCGGTTGCACACCCAGGTGAGGTGCACGAAGCGGCGGCCGTCCTGGCCCGATTGCACCACCCGCTCGATCCGACCCACGTTGCCATCGCGGGCGGCGTCGGCGCTCACGGCGCCGGCGGCTTCGAGCGCGCGGAGCGGGCGCGTGAGGCCGGGCATCATCGCGGCGAGGCCGGAGGTTTCGCTGGGGCGGGCGCCGGCGTCGATCTCCACGAGGAGCACGCCGCGCTCGCGCATGGCGGCGAGCAGCGCGGCGGCCTTCGGGCTCTCGGCGGCGGCGAGGCGCTCGAAGAGCGCGGCGAAGGTGTCCATGCCGGTGTTGTCGACGATGCCGCCATCGAGGAGGTCCACGGCGGCGCGGCCGTTCACGCCCGGCAGGCTGACCACGTCGAAGCCCCAGGGGAAGTTCGCGGAGAGGCGGGCGGCCTGTGCGCCGTTGACCCAGAGCGAGCCGGCCGCATCGTCCATGCTGCCCATCGCGTTGCCGAGCAGCTCGGGCGGGAGCCGCGGGAAGCCGATCACGAAGCGCCGGCCGGACTCCACCTCGGTGGCGTTGAACAGCACGGCGGGGCCCATGCCGGGCACGATGCCCGGCGCGTTGTTCAGCTCGCCGAGGCCGAAGTCGGACGTCCACAGGCGGGTGATGCTCTCGCCGCGGCTCATCCCGGGCTCCACGACCGCGCGCAAAACCGCCGCCATGAAGTTCTCGCCCATGTCGGAGACGAACTGGCTCGACTCCAGCCAGGGCGCATCCGGGAGCGGCGTGCCCGGGAGCTGGCTCACGTGCGTGTTCACGGTGGCGAAGAGCGCCGACGCAGGCGACTAGCCGAAGCGCTCCTCGGCCTTGACTGCGAGCCGCGCGGCCTCCTCCTGCATGGTGGCCGTGAGCACCGGCCAGCGGCCGAGGCCGCGCGTGTGCAGCCGCGGGAGCGGCTCGCCGTCCTTGCGGGCGTGCTGGTACCAGGCGGAAGCGAGGCTCCCGCCCGACACGGAGCTGATCGCCACGATGTGGGAGCCCACCGTGGGCGACTGGGGATCGTTGGGGTCGAGCGGCAGGGCCTCCATCGCCTCGTAGGCGAGCGCCGCGAACAGCGCGGCGCGGGAGCCGCCGCCGCTGGCGGCCACGAGCACCACGGGCCCCTTGCCGGGCATCGCCTCGATGCGCTGGAGCATCGCGTCGTACCAGCGGTCGCCCACACCCTGGTCGGCCTCGGCGGCCACGCCCCCGCCCGCCGAGCCCAGGGAGTCGTTCCCGGTGATGCCGAAGAAGATGACCAGCACCGACGCGGCCATGACCTTGAGCGGCAGCGGGCTGCGGATGTCGGCGGCGTCGACGATGCGGCCGGCCACGGCCGAGAGGAAGATCAGGAAGCCCACGCCCCACAGGCAGTAGGGCCCCGTGTCGATGGCGCCGTCGGTGAAGAAGGGCAGGAGCCACAGCGCCTCGCCGAGCGCCCAGGCGCAGGCCACCATGAGGATGGCCCGGAAGGACACGCGCCACGGCCAGCTCACCCGGTTGGCGTGCCCGCCGTGGGTGGGCGGGAGCAGCAGCACCCAGAGCCCGGCCCCGGCGAGGAGCACGCCCGGCCAGATGCTCGCCGAGTCGGCGCGCCCGTGCTGGGCGGCGAGCCCGGCCGGCCCGATGGCGTAGGTGCCCACCACGCCGAGCACGAGCGCCCCGGCGCCGAGGGCGTTCCGGGTGATCGGGGAGAGCCGATTGAGGAAACGCAGGAAGATGCCTGCCATGCGATCGCTCGAGCCCTGGGCGCGGGCGTGGAACCGGTCCACCAGCTTGAGCACGCCCGCGCCCACGCGGTTCCGGGGGCGGAGGTGGTCCAGCGCGGGGTCCGGGGGAAACACCACCGCGAACAGGAGCACGAAGAAGAACAGGACCGCCACCACCACCACGAGGCGGGTGAGGGTGCCCCAGGGGTCGACGCTGAACTCGCCCGTGAGGCTCGTCTGGGAGAGGATGGCCGCGGTCTGCGGCACGAGGAACAGGAGCGCCGCCATCCCGAGCGCGGCCGCGCCGGTGGCCATGTAGGCATCGAGGTAATGGGAAAGGAGGCTCTTTTCAGGCGCCGGCGGACCGCTCGTGGTCATGCGCGGCAGTCTACTCCTCGCCGACCGCTCAGAGGCCGCCCCATCGGCCGCTCAGGCGGACGATGTGCTCGTTGGCGAGCCGCAGTTGCGCCGACATGGCATCGATCATGCCGCGACGGAATGCCCTTCCTTCGGCGCCGAGGTCGCCTTCCAGGGCGCGGTAGTTGTCGTACGTGAGCTTCAGGAGCCAGGAAGGGGCGACCGCCCGGACCGTGGCCGAGCGACCGGCCTGATCGGCGAGCGCAACGGCGCCGACGACATGGCCGGGGCCGAGCATCGCCACGCGCTCGGCGCGGTCCTCATCGATCGAGCGGTAGACCGCCACGCGCCCCTCGGCCACGATGAAGGCCTCCTCGCCGTACTCCCCTTCGTTGATGATGGTCTCGCGGTCGCGGACGGCGACCGGCTCGAATCGGGCGGCGAGGCGCTGCAGCACCGCGTCATCTCGGGTGCTGAAGCCCGGCGTGTTGCGCAGCACGGTGGCGACGTTGGGCGCGGGGGTGGAGGGCCGGCGGCCGGCCAGGCCGAAGCCGGCGGCGAGGCGCGTGAGCATGCCGCGCCCGCTGCGCTCGATCACGGCCTCGCCCTCGGCCATCTGGCCGATGCGGGTATCGGCGGCGCGCAAGCGCTGGGCGATGGTGCGCATCGCCTGCGCCTCCACCCGCTGCACCACGGGGTTGTCGCGCAGGCGAAGGTGACGGAGGCCCTCCTCGTCGAGCAGCAGCATCCGCACGGCGGTTTCGGTGGTGACCGTGGCGCTGCGCCGGTCGAGCGAGCCGAACATGGCCATCTCCCCGATGGTCTCCCCCGGGCCCACCCGGCCGAGCTTGGTGTTGCTCAGGGTGGCCACGAGCGTGCCATCGAGCACCAGGCAGAGGCTCTTGTCGTTCTCCCCTTCCACGAGGAGCTCTTCGCCGGCGCCGAGCGCGAAGAGCTTGAAGGCGGACAGCGCCTCATCGCGGTCCACATCGCAGAGGCCGTGGATGAGGCCGCTGCGCTCGAGCATCCGAACGTCGATCACGGCCGCCCCACGCGCGCCATCGCCAGCGACCGGTCGAAGTCGGTCACCTCCTCGCGGCGCGCCCGCGCCGCGGCCGCCGCGATCGCCCGCTCCTCGGCGAGCTTCGACCCATCGAGCAGGCTCACCCCGTAGGAGAGCACGGCCGTGCCCACCGCCGCGCCCGCCACCGCCTGCCAGGTTTCACTCTCGGCGAGGTTGCCGGCCTCCTGCTCCACCCGGAACTGCCCCACGCCGAAGATGCCCACACCGATCCCGGCGGCCTGGGTGACGGCGTAGAGGGCGCCGCGGACGGGCGCCTTCCAGGCCATCTGGGCGATGCCGAAAGGGGCGAGCGCCAGCGGCGCATCGGGGAGCGGTTCAACATCGGGTTCTGCGGCGAGCGCCACCGCGAGGACAGTGAGGAGCACAAAGGAGGCTAACGCGGCGTCCCATCTGTGTGGGAGCGGCCCGGCCCAGGGCGCCGGGAGGCGCCGGCGGCGCCCGCGACCCCCGAGGTGCCCGCGGCCCTCAACTGTTCTGGACGGGAACCGCCTTGAGCTTGGCCTTGCCCTCTTCCACCACCACGCGGAACTTCACGCTCTCCACGTTGTAGGTGCTCTTGATCTGCCGCACCTGCTTCGACAGCGCCTCGCGGACCGCCTCGAAGCCCAGATCGGCGCTCTGGCCGCACTGGCGCCGCGCTTCGATGTACTTTTCGAAAACAAGCCGGTAGCCGCGCTCCTCGCGCTCCATGCGGGCCTGGCGCTCGGCGAGCACGGCCTCCTGCTCGGCGCTGAGGCGCTCCTCGGGGGACTGCTCCGCCTTCAAGGCCGCCCGCTTGTCGGCCTTGAAGCGCATCTTCGGGTGGGTTCCCGCCTCCATCATCTTGAGGTTGCGCGTCCAGTACAGCTCGAAGGTCTGGAAGCGGGCCTTGAGCCCCTGGTACTTGAACTGCTGGGTGGCGTTCTTGATGCCCGACTCGCCCAGTTCGCGGATCGTGCGGCGCAGCGCCTCTCGGTCGCGGTAGGGTTCTACGCGTTCAATGCCGCAGAAGTACTTTTCGTAGGTGATCTTGAGCACGAACATCTGCTGCTCGAGCTCGTCGAGCTGCCCGCGAAGGCCGTGGTTCATCCGCTCGATGCGCGCCATGCCGGCTCCAGCATACTGCAATACCATGGGGGCGGGGCCAGATCGATGCCTGTGCGCGTGCTGGTGGTGGACGACGAGGTTTCCAACCATGAACTGGTGGCGGAGTACCTGCGCGGGCGGGGCCTCGACGTGGATGTGGCGCGGGATGGCCGTCAGGCTCGCGCGCTGATGGCCGGCGTTCGTTACGACCTGCTGATCACCGACCTGAAGCTGCCCGATTGCGACGGGCTGGAGCTGCTGCGCTCCGCCTCCCGGCGCCTGCCCTCGATTCCGGGCGTGGTGATGACGGGCTACGCGAGCGTGGACGTCGTGGTGCGGGCGCTGCGGCTGCGCGCCTACGACTTCGTGCTGAAGCCGGTCCGCCTCAAGGACCTGTTCGGGGTGGTCGAGAACGCCCTCGCCCGGGCCGCGTTCGATCGGGAAGCGTCGGTCCTGGCCAAGTCGCTCGCCTTCTACGAGGCCGCCGCGTTGGCGGAGGATGCCGCGTCGGCGGCGCTCGTGGTGGGCCTGCTGGTAGATACGGTCTCCTCCATCGAGGGCACCCGGTACGTGGCCATGACTCGGGATGGCACCCTCCTCGCCCAGCTCGGGCAGCCCGACGGCGACCACGAGGACTGGGTGCTCCCCGGGGGGCACACCCTCATGGTGACGCCCGCCAATCCGCGGGTGGATGCCCTCGCCGCGGCCGCGGCGCATGCCCTTCGGCGCGGCGGCTACTGAGTGCCGCCGCTGGCCTGGCTGCCCGCGGCCAGCCTCTTCGCCCTCCCCGTGGCCGACACGCGCAGCCCGCTCTCGCACGTGACCCTGCGCTGGGATGAGCGGCTGGCGATCGATGCGGTGCTCGCCGCGGACTTTCCCGTGGTGCGCATCACGAGCGGCGCCATCGAGGTGGACGCGGGCATCGAAGCCATGGTCGGCATGGGTTTCGAGCCCAACGAGAACCTGCGCTTCGACATGGAAACGGTCGACGGCACCTTCGGCTTCCCCTTCGGGTTGCGCGCGGGGCCGTGGTCGGCGCGGTTCGAGGTCGCCCACACGAGCGCCCACTTCGCGGATGGCGTGTGGAACGACGGCGAGGTGCCGCCGGAGTCGGAGGGCTACAGCCGGGAGTGGGCGCGGCTCCTCGGCGCACGGAAGCTGGGCCCGGCGCGGGTGTACGTGGGCGGCCGCGCGCTCATCCACGACCAGCGCGACCTCCCGCCGTGGGCGGTCCAAGGGGGGGGCGAGGTGGAGGCGCCCTGGAAGCTGGCGCCTTTCGGGGCCGTGGACGTGCAGCTCGCCGGCGAGAACGACTGGGAGCCGGAGCTGGCGGCGCAGGTCGGCGTGCGCGCGCAGGTGGTGCGGGGGCGGCGGCTGCGCGTGGCGCTTGCCGGCCGCTACGGACCCGAGGACACCGGCAAGCTGCAGGGTGGACACGAAGCGTGGTTGGGGCTCACCTTCGGGTTGGATGGCACCGGCGCGCTCGACCCGCCGGGTGGATAGTAGCTCCGATGCGTTGCTTTCCTGTCCTCCTCCTCGCCCTCTCCGCCTGCTCCCAGGCCGATGACACGGCCAAGTCGAGCCCCCCGGACACGAGCCCGGCGGAGGACTCCGGCGGCGATACCGGCGAAACGGCCATGCCGAACCGGGCGCCGGGCGCGCCCACGGTGTCGCTCTCGCCGGCCCAGCCCAACGACGCGAGCACGCTGAAGGCGGTGGTGGAGGTCGAGGCGGTCGACCCCGATGGCGATGTCGTGGCGTACACCTACGTGTGGGCGCAGAACGGTGTCGTGGTGGAGGCTGCCACCACGAGCTCGGTGGCGCCGGAGCTCACTGCGGATGGCGACACCTGGGAGGTTTCCGTGACGGCCTCGGATGGCGCGGAGAGCAGCGAGCCTGCCACCGCCAGCGTGGTGCTCGGAAACATCCCGCCCGTTGCCCCCACCATCCGCATCGAGCCCGCCGTGCCGGCCGGGGGCGATGCGCTCACGCTCCTGTTCGACACTTCCGCGAGCGATGCCAACGGCGACATCCTCACCCAGACCATCACCTGGTACTTCGACGGCGTGCACAACGTCTCGTTCGACAACCGCGCCACGGTGGATGGCGTGTACGTGGACGGCGGCGAGACCTTCCTCGCCGTGGTCACGGTGACCGACGGCTTCAGCGAGCCGGTGGTGGCCGAAGCGTCCGTCACAGTGCCCAACACCCCGCCCGAGATCAGCTCGGTCACGGTGTCGCCCACCAGCCCGCTCGACAGCAACGACCTCGAGTGTGCCGTGCGCGCCACCGATGCGGATGGGGTCGACCCGGTCATCTCCTACCGGTGGTTCCGCGATGGCTTGGAAGCCACCGACGTGGGCAACGACGAAACCGTGCTCGCGGAGTTCACCACCGTGGGCGAGGTGTGGGAGTGTGAGGGCACCGCCAGCGATGGCTTCGACACCACCTCGCTCCTCTCCAGCAGCGAGACGATCCGCGAGCCCTCGGGCTACCGCGTGACCGCCACCATCGAGGTGACGGTGAGCACCGACAGCGCGGGCACCGACTCGGCCACGGGCTCCGCCGAGTGGGACGTGAAGTCGACCGGCGGACGCTACGCCACCAACGACTGCACCATCTACTGGTCCATCGTGGGCGCGGAGGACGCGAGCATCTGCCGCGGGTGCGTCTACTCCTTCGCCGCCGACTACACCTACGACGCCGGGCTCTCCTCCGTGGCCACCGGCTGTACCGGCCTGCCGGCCGACAGCGGCGGCGACCTCACCTTCGAGAACCGGCGGGCGCTCGCGCTCACCGCCAATCTGGACGACGTGTACTACTCGCTGTACAGCTACTACAGCTCCTCCGCGCTGCGGTTCAGCGAGTCGGGGAGCGGCGGCTACACCTACTCGTCCTACGGCTACAGCTTCGGTCGTTCCTACGAGGTGCTCGAAACGCTCGATGCGTACGGCAACACCGTGCTCACCGGCTACTCCATGCGGTACCGGTACTACTAGGCGCGTGTCGGGCGATGCGCTGGGCCCCACCTCGGGGATTCCTTCCTCGCCGCGCATCGCGGCGCTGGTGACGCGGGGCACGTCGGCCGAGCCGAGGACCCTCGCCCGCCCCTCTGTCAGCACTCAAACGGGTCGGTCACCAGGGTGGCGCCGTGCGTCGCATCCGCCTCGTAGCGTGCCTGCGCTCCGTCGCCGTCCACGTCGCAGAGGCCCACCACCCGGAAGTCCGTCCATCCGCGTCAACCACCCGGATGCGCAGGAGGAGCTTCCCGACCGACTGCCCGCGAATGCTGATGAGCACCGCCTGTTCGTCGTCGCGGCCCCCAGCCGCGCGCCTCGCGAAGCGAGGAAGGGGTCGTCGGCGAGCGGCCGTTGGGCGGCGTCGGCCTCCGATCCCGGCAGCTTGGCATGGACGTTGGGCGACGAGGGGTCCAAGCGAAGTCCAACCCAGCGCCTGGCTCGCGGATGCCGCGGACGCCGGTCGAGCGTGCTGGATTGGCATCGGACCTGCCGAGCGTGCCGCCCGCGCCCGATCACGGCACGGCCGCGAGCCGCTCCACGATGTCGTCGGCCACCTCGGGGGCGCTCGCGAAGAGCCCCGTACCGTGGCTGCCGGGGTCGTACTCGTGCAGCGTCCAGCTCTCGCCTTCCGGGGCCTTCCCGGCGGCCTGGGTGGACCAGCGCGCCGCCGACGTGGGGAAGCACTCCAACACGTCGGCCATGCCGAGCTCCGCGACGCGGTGCTGGCTCTCGGTGTAGCTCCCGGGCGACATCCACACCATCGCGCGCGGCGCCGGCCAGCCCGCGGCCTGGGCCTCCACGGCATGGTCCATCGCGGTAGTGGTGCCGTTCGAGGCGGCGATGAGGGTGATCGACTCGGCGGACTGCTCCTCGAAGACGGCCGCGGCCGCGTACGCATCGAGCACGCCGAGCTCGCCGGGGTAGGCATCCGCCGCCTTGCCACCGCTCTCGCCCGCAGCTGCTCGATGAACGCCACCGGCCAGGAGGTGCGGTTGGAGCTCGGGGGGATCATGTGCAGGAGGAGCACCGCCGGGGTGGGGGCGGTCTGGCCGTAGTCGTCGCCCATGAGCACCACGCCGTCGTCGCCGTCGGTGGCTCCGTCCGGGCCTGGTTCGCCCTCCGAACCAGGCGCCGATGATCGCGCGCGCGTGCTGCTCGTGCTCGCTGCGGTCCGCATCGAGCGGCTCACCTGGCGGGCTGGAGCGCGCGCGCTCGGGCTGGCGCCTTCAGCCTTCTTCGACCTCGCCAAGGGGCATGGCGTCCCCGTCGCGCGGCCGACCGAAACCGACCTCGCGCACGACCTCGCGACGCTCGACCGACTCGGAGCCGCTCGGGCACGAGGATCGTCGTCGCCGGCACCTCGCCGCTTCTCCACCTCGCGCGGATCGCAAGTTGGATATTGTCGTGTCTGCCTTGGGGCCAGTCATCGTGCCTCGAACGGGGTGGTCGGAGCTCATCCAGGCCGGCACGCAAGTCGATGTCGTCGAGGCGCGGCGCGCGGCAACCTGGCTCGAGCTCCGCGACGACCCCCGGTACGCCGATCTCGGACTCGATCCTCGCGAGACCGCAGCCATCCTCCTCGCCGAGGCACTGTCGGCCGAGGCCCTGCGCACGTCGAGCGGACGGCTTCTGGCTCGCGGAAGCCCTCGTAGTGGCGTTTCTCGGCGCCGACGGGGACTCGCCGGGCCGAGCGCGGCCTCGAGGCCCAAATTCGTCGAACGCCCGCGGGATAGGGAGCGCAATGGCTGCGAGCCCGACGCCTCCGCCGCTCCACCCGGATGGTACTTCGTGCCCAGAGGGAACGCGAGGAGTACCCGTGCGATTCACCGCTTGCTGCGCCGAATTCGATGCCCGCACCCGTGCCTGTTGCCACGACATCCGCTTCGAGTGGTGGAGCCGCCCCCGCGCGTGGTTCATCATCATCGCGCCGGCCGCAGGGGGTGGCGGAATCAGGGTCCGGTGCTGCCCCTACTGTGGCACCGCGTTGAACTCGAAACCCCAGCGCTGACTGCAGCGGAACGGGGACTCCCAGCCTCGACTCCCCGTCCATCGCCGCGATGCACCCTGCGGCTCGCGTGGTTCGGGGGCAATTCACGCGGATCAAGGAAGCAGGCGAACTCTCGGCTACCAGCTCCCGGTCGGCCCGCCAAGGCGGTCAGGCGGACATTGGGAGCAAGGCGGCGACGCGCCCACGCGTCGTGGGCCCCAGCGGCGTGGCCTGGCGTCGTTGACGGCCGCCCGTTGACGGTATGGTCTATATGGACCATGATGGTCAAGGAGGTCTACTTGAGCACGATCGTCAGTCTCTCCGACGCCAAGGCGCGACTTTCCGAGGTCGTGCGTTCGGTGCGGACTCGTGGCGAGGACGCCGTGATCACGGTCGATGGCGAGCCTGCGGTCCGCCTCGTGCCTGTGCACCCGGGCCCGCGGGCGCTCACGCCCGCGGAGGCGGCTGGGTTCCGCGCCCTTCTCAGTGGTCTGGCGCGGATCGTGCGACCAGGAACTGAGTTCGATGCTGTCGATCTGCTGGGCGAGGGCCGAAGGTGACGCCGATTCTGGACGCATCCGTGTTCGTCGCGGCGATCTCCCCGAGCGAGCGTCAACATCGTCAGGCTCGCCTGCTCTTCGAAAGCCACCCGGACTCGGCTCAATTCCTGGTTCCCGAGTTGTTCCGAGTCGAAGTCATCGCCGGACTCGCAAGGCGCGGGGAGCCTACCGAACTGCTGGACGCTGTCGACGCCCTTGTGCGGGGCCCCAGATTCTACGCCTTTCGACTCGACGAAGACCTGCTTGGCGAGGCAGTTCGCGTAGCTCGCCTCGCGCGCCTCCGGGCCTACGATGCTGTGTACGTCGCGTTGGCGCTAGGGCGCGGTGAGCCCCTCTTCACTCTCGATGGGGAGGTGGCTTCGCGCTGCCTGGTCAGTTTCCCGGATCTTCGTGTAGTCGGGGTCAGCTGACTTCCTGTCCCACCGCCCGCCTCGGAAGTGCTACCAGGCACCCGATGGCCCGCCATCGGGTGCTTGCGCGCGAAACGGGGGCTGGTGGAAGTGCGAGCGGGTGGGGAGGCCGAGGGGACGAGTGCAATCAGCCGGGCTCGGTGTCGAAGACGATGGCTCTCGTCATTCCCCGTAGGATTCGAACGGCATTAGCCAGCGCGCGAGGCGGTGTGCGCTTCCGAATGGCTTCCCGTTCCGCTCGCCGATCAAACTCGCGCTCGATCGCGGTCAACGGCTGATCCAAGCCAAGGTGGTACGCCCTCGCGGCACCAACGAGGAGGGCGGGGTACTCCCGATTGAAAGGGTCAAGTTCCTCTTCGAGCGGTGCTGGGGAGGGCTTGGCTAGTTCGGCGAGAAACCGATCGCCGTGCTGGGCCTTCGCAGAGCGGGACTCGGCCAGCAGCCTCCGTGCCACCCCGAACCGCTCTTGGTCGTCATCGACAAATGCCAAGCATGCGGCCTGAATTACCTCGTACCAGCGGCTGCCGAACTCGATGTCGAACTCTTCTCGGAGGATCGCCTGATCCGGAACGCGCGGGGGAACAGGAGCATCGCGTTCGCGGGCCTCCGGTGCGCGGACGGGGTCGCTACTACCGGAAGGCATCGGGGTTGGTCCTGCCTCCGCGACGGCCGGGCTGGCCTCTGGAGCGGCGGCCTCCTCGCCCGGCAGCCGTAGTGGGCTACCGAGTCGACCCCACGCCATCGCAATCCGCTTTCCAGCATCGTTTCTGTCCGCCCCCCAGCCCACGACCACGCTCAGCTCGGGAGTAACGAGATACCGGCCCAGGGGCGCTCCGGCCCGCGCGATGAGTCCGGCGAACTCCTCGGGATTCAGCACTGGCACCGACTGGCCTGCTGCGAAGACGCCGCCGGTCCGGTTGCTAACTCCGAGCCCGCGCTCGGGTCCAGACCACGGCTGAGGAAGCGGGAGCTTCGCGATACGCGCCCACGCCGTTCGCTCATCAACCAAGTTCGGGACCAGCGGAGCGCCCGCAACCCGAACCGACGATCCCAGATCCCAATTCCACCAATGATTTCGTTCAACGCCGGTTTCATCGTTCCAGTCCCGATCTCGATACACCTGTTCGTCGGGGGTGCCCCTCACGTAGATTAGGTGCAGCCGCTTCACCGGCGCGAGGTTCGGGTCAATGCGGCGACCGTTTTCGTCCCGGGCCGGGCGAAGGATGCGGCCCATAGTCTGAATCCGCTGGCGGGCGCTGGCGGTGCTGGCCACGGAAATCCCCACGGCCACATCCGGAATGTCGAGCCCCTCCTGAAGCGCCTTGACCGAAACAAGGACCTTCGTCGAGCCATCGCGGAGCCCGGAGATGGCACGAGCGCGCTGCTCTCGCGACATCCTTGAGTGCTCGATGCCAATCTGCTTCGGACCGAAAGGGAGGAGGCCCTGGCTCGCGTCCGCCTGCAAAGCTCGGAACAGCCCCTCTGCACCAAAGTCGGCCTCCTCGTCGGCATCCTCCTCGTCGGCGTCATCCGCCGCGTTCCCGTCGTCATCGTCCCCGATCCGCTCATTGAAGACGATTGCTCCAGAGACAGATGGATCATCCGCCCAGGTTTGGGAAAGGAGTAGGCGGCAGACGCGGAGCCGTTCCGAAGCCTTATACAGGAACTGCTTGCGCCGGAAGTAGGTGTTCGCCAACTGGCTTGAAGCCTGCATGATCTCGGGTGACGATCGCACCGTCCCCTGCATGTACTGCCGGTACAGCCTGGGCTCTGCGCCCAAGTTTACCAAGGCCTTACGGCGGTTTCGGACCTCGGTCTCGAAGTCCTCCAGCACCGCTTTCTCCGCCAACGTCAGATCGACGCCATGATGATGGACTTCATATCGTGGTAGAAATCCCTCGAGGTGCCCCTGCTTCAGGGTTCGCGCCGGGGGCACGATCGGCCCTAAGCCTCGGCCGTGCGGCTGCAATTCAATCGGGAGGATCCTGTCGTATTCGTCTCGAAGTTCGTCGCGGATCGGCGTGGCAGACAGTCCGAGCCGGCCCCATGTCCGCGCGGCGAAGATCGCCTTGGCACCCTTCGCCCCGCTCTTGTGGCACTCATCGACGATGAGGAGCACGCTGTGCGAGCCGACGTCCCGACCGACCCGACTTCTCCCTCCGACCACCTTTCTGGCACTGGCCAGGACGTAGATGACTACATCGTGCGTGCTGAAGGAAGCCTCCGGTCCGCCACCGACGACCGGCCCGCCACCGACGACGCCGATACGCCCGCCTGGGATGTTGGTCATTCTCGGCAGTCCCTCCTTCCACTGAAGGGCGAGGGCCACGGTGGGCACGACGATCGCGTATTTTAAGGTCGGGCATAGCCTCGATGCCTCCGCCATGCACCCCACCGCGAGTACCGTCTTGCCCGCGCCGGTGTAAACGTCGAAAATCCCGTGCCGGAGCCCCAGTTCCGGGTGCATCGACCGCAGCCATCCGGCAACCGCGGCGCGTTGCCACTCATCCAGCACGTACCGAGTCGAGAGATCGACCAGCATCTAACGAGCCAACAGGGCTTTCGACATTTCCACGAGCGGTTGGTAGAAGGCCACCAGCCCCCTCCGGTACTCCATTTCCACGATCAGGTCGGCCACCTCTCGCGGGCGCTTCCCGATGGCGGCATCCTTGAGCTGTTCGACCACTTGAGCGTTGAAGAGGCGAACGTAGGGGCGGTCCATGATCAGTCTCCGGCGACGGGAGTTCGGAAGGTAACCAGTCGGCGGCCCATGTGCTCCCGCCCGATCGGGTCGCAAGTCGCGACCGGTCTACTTCGCCGCCCGCCGCCGAATGCTCCGGCACAACCTCGGCCGCCGGGATGTCGAACGTCGAACCGACGCGGCCCATCTTCGACGACGGGCCGCTTCCTGCTTCATTGAAGCCGGAAGCGCTTCCGTTGAAAGGGTCGCTTCCGCAATAATCGGCCGATTCCCTATGGAAGCACGGAAGCGCCGGGCCGTCCCCGGCCCCGGCTGGGCCCAGATCACGGCCCCAGCGCGGCCGCGAGCGCGACCTGCAACTGGTCCCCGAGCCCCTTCCCCGGAAGCAGCTCGGCCTTGGCCACGGTGCTCGGTGCGACTCCGAGGAGGACCGCCGCCGGTCGCTGTGCGAGCCCCCGAG
>CAISIK010000017.1 GCA_903885375.1 uncultured Pseudomonadota bacterium | reverse complement strand
GGCGACGCCGAGCCGCGCGCCTGCCCGCGCCCGCCCCGAGGTGGGTCGCGGCGCGGCTTCCAGACCGGCTGGCTAACCGCCGCGACCGTCCGCGGGGTGGGGCGTGGGCAGGCGGCCCTGGGTTGGCCGGCCCGGTGGCCGGCGCCGCACCCTCGTCGCCAACGGTCCCACGGTCGGCGCCGGACTCGGCACCCGTCCTCTGATGGCGAGTCGCTCGCCCGGACCCTTCAACATTGGCGCCTGGGTTCAGGGCCTGAGTGCCATGGGTGCAGCATGCTCCGGGGCTTCCGGGCGGGTCGTTCCGGGGGCGGCCTCGTTGAGGGCGGCCCCCTCAGCCCGACGCCAGCCGCACGCTGCGCTCCCCCACCTGGCGCCCGTTGCGGCTGCGCAGGCAGCGCACCTTCACCCGCCCTCCGGCCTGCCCCACGACCTCCAGCCGCAGCGCCGCCGGCAGCGCCACCTCGCTCTCCTCGGCCACGACGAAGAGCGAGGTGCCGCCGCGCTCACAGGCCCGGCCGAGCCGAACCGCCGACCGCCCGAGGCGCGGGGCATCGAGCAGCACCACGGCCGCGAGCGAGCCCGCCGCCGCGGCCTGCTCCGCCACCCAGGCCGCGCGCTCGAGCCCCGGCCGCACCACCCACACGGCGCTGAGCGCGAGCCCCCCCGGCCCGGCGAGGCCCGGGGGGTGGAGCTCCTCCATCGCATCGACGAACAGCACCGGACGCCCCTGACGGGTGAGCGCGGCGAGCGCGGGCAGGAGGAGACCGAGGCGGCCGCTACCCACGGGGCCGACGATCTCGCTCACGCCGGGCTGGGGCCAGCCGCCCATCCAGCTTTCGAGCTCGGGCAGCTCGGCGGCGAGAAAACCGCCGTGCACCCGCGGGGCCGCGATGCGGGCGCGCAGCTCGGCGAGCACGGCGGGGCGTTCGGCGGCAGGAAGCGCGGGCATGGGGTGAACATATGCTCAGGTAACTGAAAGGGCAAGGCGGTGGGGTGGGCAAACCGCCGCGACCAGCCGCTGGGGTTCCGCGGGCAGGTGCGGTTTGCGTCGCCGCCGGGGGCCTCGCAACCGAAGTCGATGTTCACGAGGCTGAAGGGCGAGTTCGGTTTCGATCTGCAACCGAAGTCGATGCACAGGGGGCTGAAGGGCGAGTTCGGTTTCGATTCGCAACCGAAGTCGGCGCTCAGGGTGCTGAAGCGCGAGTTCGGTTGCACCGCGCCGCGCCGCGCCGCGCCTCCCCGACCGCGCCCCGCACCGCGCCTCCCCGACCGCGGCCGGCGCCTCCCCGACTGCGTCCCGACCGCTCACCCGCCCCGCGTCACGCCCACCGCCCCGACCGCGCCGAGCCGCGCGCGGGCGAGCGTTGCCCCCGAGGTGGGTCGCGGCGCGGCTCCCCCTACTTCTTCTTCCCGGCCGCCTTGGCCTTCTTCGCCTCGATGATCTCGATCTGGTCCATCAGGCGGTCCATGCGGCGGGCGATGGCGTCGTAGGGCGCGGGGGTGGCCATGTCCACGCCGGCGGCCTTCAGGAGCGTGTAGGGC
Source organism: uncultured Pseudomonadota bacterium (assembly GCA_903885375.1). Lineage (GTDB taxonomy): Bacteria > Myxococcota_A > UBA796 > UBA796 > SXON01 > SXON01. The sequence goes on along the minus strand of CAISIK010000017.1, from coordinate 11,061 downwards.
TCGTCGGAGCCGCCGGCCTTCAGGAGGCCGAGGTAGCGGTCCACCGCGCCGGGCTTCTTCGCGAGCACATCCTCCGCGAGCAGCGAGGAGGCGGCGATGGAGGTGGCGTACTGGTACACGTAGAAGTTGTAGTAGAAGTGCGGGATGTAGGCCCACTCCACGGCGAACTTCGGGTCGATGTGGGTCACGCCCTCCTTCTCGCCGTAGTAGCGCTGGAGCACCTCGAGGTACATCGCGTCCAGGTTGTCGCCGGTGAGGGGCTCGCCCTTCTCCACGGCTGCGTGGATCGCCAGCTCGAACTCGGCGAGCTGGGCCTGGCGGAAGTAGGTGCCGCGCAGGCCTTCGAGCGCGCTGCCGAGGTAGAACAGGCGCTCGTCGTCGTCCTTGGCGTTCTTGAGCATGTGGTCGACCAGCAGCGCCTCGGCGAAGGTGGAGGCGATCTCGGCGATGAAGGTGGCGTAGTCGGCCTTGGCGTAGGGCTGCGCGCGGCTGGAAAGCGCGCTGTGCATCGCGTGCCCGAATTCGTGGGCGAGCGTGGACGCGGACTCGTAGTCGCCACCGTAGTTGAGGAGCACGTAGGGGTGCACGTCGTAGGCGGCGCCGTCCATGTAGGCGCCGGAGCGCTTGCCTTCCTGGGGGTACACGTCCATCCAACGGTCCGCGAACCCCTTCTTCATGAGCTCGGTGTATTCCTTGCCCAGCGGCGCGGACGACGCCAGCGTCAGCGCCTTCGCCTCGTCCACCGTGTAGTGACGCTCGCCGGTCACGAGCGGCGCGTACAGGTCGGAATATTGGAGGTCGGTCACACCGAGGCGCCGCGCACGCAACTTGAGGTAGCGGTGCAGCGTGGGGAGGTTCTTGTTCGTGGTTTCCACCAACGTGGTGTAGATGGCCGGCGGCAGGTGGTCGTTGTTCATCGCGGCGGCCACGCTGGTGTCGAACGCGCGGGTGCGGGCGGTGATCCAGTGGCCGGTGGTGGAGGCGTCGAGGGTGGCGGCGAAGGTGCCCTTGAACGTCGAGAGGGCGCCGAAGAAGCTGTCGAACACGAGGGCGCGGTCGGCGCGGTTGGGCGCGGCCCGGTGCACGGTGTAGGCGGCGGCGGAGAGGCGGACCTCCTGCCCGTCGGAGAGCTTCACGGTGGGGAAGGGCAGCTCCCCGTCACTGAGCACGCCGCGGATGTTGCCGGGGGCGCCCTGCATCGGGGACATCGCGGCGAGGAGCGCCTCGCGCGCAGGGTCGAGCGTGTGGGCGGCGTCCTTGGCGGTGGAGCGCAGGTAGTGGTTGTAGGGCGTGAGCGCCGGATTGGCGGCGAGCGCCGATTCCACCCCGGCGGTGCCCATGGCCACGATCTCCGGGTCGAAGAACGCGGTGGCCTCGGCATAGTTGGCCCAGAGCAGCTCGGCGCGCTGGCTGCGCCCCCGCCACTCGGCGTTGCGCGTGTCCTCCGAGGAGTGGTTGGAGGCGTAGGTGTAGAGGCGGTTCACCTCCTTGCGCACCTCGAAGCTGCGCGTGAGGCAACCTTCGAGCTTCACGGCGAGCTGCCCGCGGCAGGGCTCCAGGTCGGCGAGCGAGGCGGCGGCGTGCGTCATGCCGGACTCCCAGGCCTCCACGGAGGGGTAGACCTGCGAGAGATCCCAGTGATCTTCCGGGCGGGGGTCGGCGGCGAAGGAGAGGGCGGCGAGCGTGAGAAGCATGGGCGCGGAGCTAACGCGGGGGCCCCCCATCCGATAGGGCGTCGCCATGGACCCCGGCGTGGCGATGACTCCGCACCTCGCCGTCACCCTCGCCGTGGCGGCCTGTGCCGTGCCCACCTTCTTCTGGCTCCTGTTCGTGTCGGCGCCCTACGGCCGGCACACCCGCGCCGGGTGGGGGCCGGCGCTCCCGCCGCGTTGGGGTTGGATCCTCATGGAGAGTCCGGCCTTTTTTGGCTTCCTCGGCGTGTGGCTCCTCGGTGCGCGCGCGTGGGAGCCCGTGCCGCTCGCCATGGCGGCCATCTGGCTCGTCCACTACGGCTATCGAACGCTGGTCTTCCCCTTCCGCCTGCGCTCCACCCGGGGGGTTCCGCTCCTCATCGCGCTCACCGGCTTCGGGTTCAACGCAGCCAACGCCTGGGTCAACGCCCGGCAGGTGTCCGCGGTGGGGGACTACCGCGCGTGGGTGGGCGACCCGCGCTTTGCCGTCGGCATCGGCCTCTTCGGGGTGGGCTGGCTCATCAACCAGGCGGCCGATCAGACCCTCCTCGAGCTGCGCAATCCCGGCGACACCGGCTACCGCATCCCGCACGGCGGGTTGTACCGCTACGTGAGCTGCCCGAACTACCTCGGGGAGATGGTGGAGTGGCTGGGTTGGGCCGTCCTCACCTGGTCGTGGCCCGGCCTCGCCTTCTTCGTGTTCACCCTGGCCAACCTGCTGCCGCGCGCGTTGCACCACCACGCCTGGTACCGGCGCACGTTCCCGGACTATCCCCGGGAGCGCAAGGCGCTGGTGCCCTGGCTCCTGTAGGGGGTCAGCGTGGGCGAGGCGGGAGCGGGGCCCGCTCGCCGGCCGCGCGACCGCTCGCGAGGCCCCGGGCATCCACCCGCAGGCCGCGTCCCGGCTTGAGGCGGAGGTGCGTTTCGGCGAAGCGCGCCACCGCCGCGGCCCGCGCGGCGAGGGCCGGCTCGATGACTGCGAGCGCGGCCTCCCCCATCGTGGCCCGCTCGGCGCCGCTCCCCTCCCGCAGCCGCTGCACGATCACCTCGGCGGCGCCGATGCGGAAGGCCTCGTGCCAGTCGCGGCTGCGTCCCGCGCCTTCGGTGGCGGAGAGCCACTCGATGCGCGTGACGAGCCAGTCGTAGAGGGCGGCGATCGCCTCGCGGTCGTCGGCGCGGCCGGCGAGGAGCAGGAGGGTCTCGGCGCCCTCGGTGGCGGTCCAGGCCACGCAGCCGTTGCTCTCGGCGAGCGTGGCGGCGAGGACGAGCTTCCAGGTGCGGAGGCGCCGCGCCCGCGCGAGGGGGGCCTCGCGGCCGTCGGTGAGGGAGCGGTCGGCTTCGGCTTCGGCGTGGAGCAGCGTGCCGAGGCGGTGGCGCTCGATGAGCGTTTGCGCGGCGGCCGCCGCTGCGGCGGCTTCGTGCAGGTTCGGCGACGTGGCCAGCGCGAGGAGCTTCCGTACGCGGGCGAGCACCGGGCTCGGGTCGGCGGCCATCGCGCGCCTACCCGCCCTCGCCGCGCTTCCATTCCGCGGGCACCTGCGCCACCTTGTGGGTGGCGCTGGGCACGTGCACCGGCTTGCCGAGCGGGCGGTAGGGCAGCGTGCCGGCGGCGAGCCGCGCGATGCGGTCGCGGGCGGCCGCGAGGTAGCGCGGGTCGCGGTCGATGCCGAGGGCCCGCCGGTCGTGCTTGAGCGCGGCGAGGAGCGCGCTCCCGGCGCCGGAGAAGGGGTCGAGCACGAGGTCGCCCACGTTGGTCATCGAGAGCACGCACCGCTCCACCAGCTCGATGGGGAAGGAGCAGGGGTGCAGCGTCTTCTCGGGGTGGTTGGCCTTCACGTTGGGGATGTCCCAGAGGCCCACCTCCCACTCGTGCACCATCAGCTTCCAGATGTCCGACGGGTTCTTGCCCAGCGGGTTGCCCGAGGGTTTACCGTGGTCGGGGCCCGGCTTGTATTTCCGCTTCCCCGGGTACTTCGAGGGCACGCGGATGGGGTCGAGGTTCCAGGTGTAGTCCTCGCCCCGGGTGAACCAGAGGAGGGTTTCGTAGCGCCCGCTCAGGCGGTGGGAGGCGTGCAGGCCGTGGTCGAAGTGCCACACGATCCGGTTGCGGAGCTTGAACCCGACCTCCTTGAAGAGGGGGTAGAACCAGATGTCGAGCGGGAACACCTCGCCCCGGTCCACGAAGTTGCCCACCTGCCAGGCCACGCTCCCGCCGGGGTGGACCACGCGGGCAAGCTCCGCGATGATCGGTCGCAGTTCGTCGAGGTAGTGCGCCAGCGCCACCGGCGTTTCGTACTCCTTGCCCACGTTGTAGGGGGGCGAGGTGATCACCAGGCGGGCGCACCCATCGGGCAGCGCCCGGAGCTGCTCCAGCGAGTCGCCTTCCAGGAGCGTGGCGGGGGCACCCTCGCTCCACGACGAGGCCACGGGGATGGCGCGGGGGGCGGGGAGGGTGGTCATCGCGTCGCCGGGGCTACTAACGCACCCCCACGGCGCCCCTGTCGGCGGTCCGAATCCGGTGGTAGGGTGGCCGCATGGCGAACCCCCGTGCCTGAAGCCTGGAGCCCGGACAGCTGGCGGAGTTTTCCGGCTGAGCAGCAGGTCACCTACGACGATCCGGCGGCGCTCGCCGATGCGATCGACCGCATCCGGCGGCTCCCGCCCATCGCCACGAGCTGGGAGATCGAGAAGCTGAAGCTCCAGCTCGCCGCGGCCGGCCGGGGCGAACGCTTCCTGCTCCAGGGCGGCGACTGCAACGAGCGCTTCGCGGATTGCGAATCCCACGTGATCGACGCGAAGCTGAAGATCATGCTCATGATGAGCGCGGTGCTCACGTGGGGCGGCGGGCGGCCGGTGGTGCGGGTCGGCCGCATCGCCGGCCAGTACGCCAAGCCGCGGTCCGAGCCCACCGAAACGCGCGATGGCGTCACTCTCCCGGCCTACCGGGGCGATCTGGTGAACCGCATCGAGTTCACCCCCGAAGCCCGCCGTCCCGACCCGCTGAACCTCGTCCGCGCCTACAACCGCTCGGCGCTCACCCTGAACTTCATCCGGAGCCTGCTCGCCGGCGGCTTCGGCGATGTGCACCACAGCAGCTTGTGGGACATGAAGTGGGCCGTGAGCTCGGAGCGGGAGGCGGAGTACCACGCGCTCCTCGCCGACATGCAGGCCGCCGTGCGCTTCCTCGACGCCTCGATGGGGCGCCCGCTCCACGAGCTCGCCGCCGTCGATTTCTACTGCAGCCACGAGGGCCTGCACCTGGAGTACGAGAGCGCGGCGAGCGAGCAGCCGCCCATGCGATCGGCCTGGTACGACCTCTCCACCCACATGCCGTGGATCGGCGAGCGCACCCGCCGCCTCGACGGCGCCCACGTGGAGTTCTTCCGCGGCATCCAGAACCCCATCGGCGTGAAGGTGGGGCCCACGATGCAGCCCGCCGAGCTCCTGAAGCTCATCGAAACGCTGAACCCGGCCGACGAGCCTGGACGCATCACGCTGATCGTGCGCCTGGGGGCCGCGCGGGTGCGCGAGCGCCTGCCGCCGCTGGTGGAGGCGGTGAAGGCCTCCGGCCGCTTCGTGACCTGGTGCTGCGACCCGATGCACGGCAACACCTTCAAGACCGCGAGCGGCATCAAGACCCGGCAGTTCGACGACATCCTCGGCGAGGTCGATGCCAACTTCGAGGTGCACGCCGCGCTCGGCACCGTGCTCGGCGGGGTGCACTTCGAGCTCACCGGGCGCGATGTCACCGAGGTGCTCGGCGGCTCCTGCGGGCTCACCGAGGCCGACTTGCATCGCAACTACGAGAGCGACGTGGACCCGCGGCTGAACTACGCGCAGTCGCTGGAGCTCGCGTTCCTGCTGGCGCAGCGGCTGCGGCGGGTCTGAGGGCGGGGCGCGCCCCGGCGGCGTCGCGATGCTGGGCGGGGGAGGGGCCCCGGAGGTGGGTCGCGCGGCATCGCCCGGCCTGCTCCGGGTCGGGCCGGGGAGCGTGCTCACCCGGTGCGGTTGGATGGCCGTTCCGTGCGCCACCCAAACTCCGTCCTTCTTGCATTCGTCTCCCTCACGAGGGTCGCACGCGGCCTGCACCGAGGACACGGGTCCGCCGGTTTCAGCCTCCCGCCAGGACCGCTGCACCCCACAACCACAGCGCGCCGGCCTCGGTGTCGCTGCCCGCCTGGGTGCCCGGCGCGCCCACCACGACGCCGAGACCGTCCGGCCCGCGGACCACGGCGAGCGTGGCCCCGAGCTCATCGTCGGGCGTGGCGGCCGCCAGCTTCACTTCCGCGGCGGCACCCAGGTCCCACTGGCCGGAAACCGGACCGTAGAGCAGGTAGACGGCGCCAACCGGGTAGCCGCTGACCTGAGCCCCGGGAGCCCCCACCAGCAGGTCGAGGACGCCGTCGCCGTCGACATCGAGGGTCGCGGCGGACTCGCCGGGCTCGTCGTGGTGGCCGTCCTCCCCGTCCAACCGGAGCAGCGCCATCTCGGTGAGGCGCTGCGTGCCGCGGGCTGCGAGCGAAGCCCCCCAGAACCAGGTCTTTGCGGCGATGAGGGTCTCCGGGAGGCCGTCGCCGTCCAGGTCGCCGCCATCGGAGACGCGCCGACCGGTTTCGCCCTCGTAAATGAACCCGTTCGCTACGTGGCGGGTGCCGTACACCACCGCGCGGGCGTCGGAAGCGGCCACGTCGCCCGAGAACGGCGCCTCGAAGACATAGACCGCTCCCTCCTCCTGCCGATCTGCTTCCGGGTCGTCCTCCATCCAGGCCCCACCCAAAAGCTCGTCCACGCCGTCGCCGTCCACATCCATGGCTGCTGCCGAAAGAAAGTGGGAATCGAACGCGGTGAGCTGCGCCATCGGAGGGGACTCCGGGAAGGTCTCTGGCAGCCCCGAGTAGACGTACAGACCCTGCTCGAGGCTGGCCACCACGAGGTCGCTGGCCCCGTCGCCGTCGAGGTCTGCCAGGGTCACATCGTTCACTCGGTCCATGCCGAGGAGGGTGGTTGTCGGGGAGGGCCCGAGAGGGTCGTCCACACGGCGGAGGGTGGCGCTCTCCAGCGCGGGCTCCCACGAGACCGCGCTGACGAAGACCGGGCCGGCGTCGGTCATCCCGGCGGACAGGGCGGTCGCGGCGCCCTCAAAGCGGGCGAGGGGCGTCAGACTCGCGCCGTCGAGCACCCAGGTGGACGACTCCGCGCCCTCCACATCCGTCGTTGGCCCGGTCCCCACCAGGAGCTCGTCCACGCCGTTCCCGTCGAAATCCACCGCGCGCAGCCCCGCGCCGAAACGAGAGCCAGACGTGGCCAGCGCCGCGGTGGCGTCGGCGCTGTCGGGGCGCAGAAGCGAATAGTCCACCTCCGGAGTGGGCGCATCGGGACACCCGAGCAGCAGGGTGACGATCATCCGCCGCGAGCCAGGGTAAGCGTGGATGGGCCCTCCGGCGCTTCCCGCCGCTGCTCGATGGTATCGGCGCCGTCCCAGCTCCACGCATCGCCCGCGGCGAAGGGGCAGGCGAAGTGCTCGGGGTCCTCGGCGTACACCCACGAGCAGGGCTCGCTGGCCGAGTAGCTCCGGACGAGCACCTGTGCGCCGGCCACCAGGGGAACCTCGATCGCGAGGTCCACATGCCCCTCCACGTCGGCGTCCGGGGCGCCTTCCACCGACGTGCCGCCCAGGAGGTGCAGGCGGGCGTAGATCTCGGAGCCACCCGAGGCCCACGCCACCACGTCGGCGGCAAGAACCACCCCCGCCCCGTCCGCGAACGCCCAGTCGGCAGCCATCTCGCCGCGCCAGGCACCGTCGAGCGGGGTTCCTTCGCCGCCGGAGTCGGCCGAGTCCGGCAGATCATCCGCGAGGCACGAGGTGAGCAGGAAGATCAGGAACACACGAGGTCCTCCTTGTGCGATAACCGGGAGCCGTGACGCTTGCGTTCTTGCTCCTGCTCCCGGCCGCGTGCGACACACCCGCGAGCGACTCGGGGATCTGCAACGTGAACGAGGCCATCGCCGAGCTCACGGTGCGGATGGAGGGCGTGGCCGGGGAGAGCGAGGTGGTCCTCTTCGAGGGCGAGGCCCCGCTCGCGCAGGTCCCCGTGGAGGGGCTGATCGTGACGCTCCCCCTCCCCGAGCCCGGCAGCGCCGAGCTCGCTGGATACCCCCACCACGTGGCGCTGGTGGCCGCCGATGGGGTTTTCCTGGAGGTTGCTTCCGAGTGGCTGGCCTGGTCGGAGGAAGCAGCGGTCGACCCGGACGATCCCTTCGAACAGCTGGCCGGCTGGAACCTCCTGGAATCGCAAATGACGCAGGGCAGTGCTCGCACTGGCGAGTGCGCCGTGGGTCTGGGAACCGATCTCCGACCCCGACCGTCGGCGGTGTTCCAGGGCACGTTGGCGCCCGAGCTCGCCGAGGGGCGGCGCATCGCCCTGGTGTCGGAGCGAGCGCGGGAGGGCGAAGCGGTGGCTCTCCCGGTGTTGGTAGACATGCCCGCCGCCGAGCGCTGGACGCTCGCCGTGCAGGATCCGCCGCCCGACGACCACCTCGCCGAGTACCGCACGTGGTCGTACAACTCCGGGGACAGCGTCGAGCCCGTGGCCTGGGAAGAGCTGGTGCTCTACGAGGACACCGACGGCAGTGGCGCGTGGTCGGCCGGAGACACCGACGTGGGTACCGGCTGCGCGAACGGCGGCGAGGGCTCCGGCCTCCGGGCCGCGTGGGCCCCCCCGGCCACGAGTCTGGCCGCCGCCCGCGCGGCACAGCACGTGGGCCTGGGCACTGGCTGGCTCGCCACCGAGGGGCGTCATGCCGCCACGCGCGAAACCCCGCTGAATGTCGGGTTCGACACGGACTGCGACTGAGCGCAGGCGTCTCGGAGCCGATCGTGCATGGGGTGGCGCGTCGAGCGCGTGTGCTCGTCGTGGGGTTCATCGGGACAACGGGAAATTCGAACGGCATTGCGCGCAGCCCTCGAACCCCGGCGGCGCCGAGCCGCGCAGCGAACTGCGGAGCCCCCGAGGTGGGTCGCGGCGCGGCTTCCTGCCGCGATCTTCGCTGCCTCTGCCGCGATCGAGCTACATTCTGGCCTACCCCGGTGTTGCGATGCTGCTCAGCCTGTTGGCGTTCCTGGTCGCGTGCGAAACGGAGCAGGCTGATGCACTCGGCCCGATTGACGCGCGCTACTCGGAGATCGTGCTGAGCCTCGCGGCCGCCGAGCGGGATGCCACGCGCAACGTGCACAACAAGGATGCCCTCCGTCGGGTGACCGAGGCCGAGGCCCGCAAGGTGGCCTTCTTCAAGGACCCCACGGTGGTCGCGGCGATCGAGGCCTCGAAGGCGGCGCCGGAGGGCAGCAGCGTCCGCGTGCGCGGCGAGGGGTACGCCCGCGAGGCGCTGGCCTCCTCCGGGTGGACGGAGGCCGAGAAGGCGGAAGAGACCCGGCTCCTCGGCGAGCTCGACGAGCAGGCCGCCGCCGAGGCCGAGTGGTTCGCGCCCGACCGCACCCGCTTCGCCCTGGCGCGCAACTGGAACGACGTGTCCGAGCCGGCCGACGCCATGCCCGAGCCGGTGCGGCAGGAGCTGGCCGCGGCCTTCGTGACGCACCGCCTGCGGCTCGCGGGCGAGCCGCTCGTGAAGCTGGTGAAGCTCCGGAACGAGGTGGCCAAGCGCGCCGGGTACAAGAACTACTGGGAGCTGTCGGCGGCGGCGCAGGGGGTCGACATCGCCGACACCGAGGCCGTGATCACCGAGCTCTCCGGCGCGGTGGAGCCCTTCTTCGCGGCCGACCGGGCCGCCGTCGTGGCCACCGGCCAGCCCGACGACTTCGCCAACCACCCGCGCCTGCAGCGCCTCGCCGGCCTCGGCACCGACGCCGAGCGGGCCGAAGCGTACTTCGACGCCGATCGCGCCGAGGAGCGCGTGGTCACGGCCTACCGGGACATGGGCTTCGATGTGTCGGCGCTCCAGCTCCACACCGGGCCCTCGCGCATCGTCCGCTCCGGCGTGAACGGCTTTGCCATCCAGCCCCCGAAGTTCGTCGCCATCGTGATGAGCGTGGATGACCGCTGGTCGGCCTGGCCCTACCAGGCGCTCATGCACGAGCTGGGACACGGCGTGTGGTGGATGAACCTCGATGCCGCCACCGCCGCGAGCCCCACCTGCTGGGGCCCGGACGACCGCTGGTTCGAAGGCTTCGCGCAGTTCTTCGAGCGGGTGCTCGCCGAGCCCTCGTTCACGGCCCGCTACGTGCCGGAGCTCCCCGAAGCCGACCGCGTCGCGATCAGCAAAGCGCGCATCCGCGAGGTGGCGCAGGGCATCGCCGATGGCATCGTCTCCACGCGGGCCGAGCGGCAACTTTACGAGAACCCCGACGACCTGGCGGGCGCTTTCCGGGTGGCCGTCGAAACCCGGGGCGCGCTCACCGGGGCGCCGCCGCCGCCCGTGGGCGACATCCCGTACGACCCCGCGCTCCTGAGCGGCCTCGTGTGGCACTACCCGGCCTACAGCCCGAACTTCCTCTACGCCTACATGACCGAGGCGCGGCTCTTCGCGAGCGTGCAGGCGGCGGTGGGCGATCCGGTCGGCAACCCCCGCACTGCGCCCTTCCTCGTGGATGGCCTCGTGCACCAGCCAATCACCACGCCCTTCGCCGCGCGACTCGATGCCATCGCGCCCGGCGAGCGCACCGCGGCGCTGAAGACCTACCTGGGCAGCCGGTAGGCTACTCCTCGGGGTCGCGCCACTCGCCGGCGCGGGCGAGGAGGGCCTCGGCCGCCTCCGGGTCCAGCGCAGCTTCGGCGGGCGGGTAGTCCGTGAAGAAAGGGCGCACGTCGCTCCCGCGCACCTTGCGGCGCATCGTGAGGAAATGAAGGTACTGCTCCGGGGCGGCCCACACCTGCTGCTCGAACCGGGCCACGAAGGCCTGCAGGCTCGCCTGCGCGCTGCCCGCCCAGGCGAGCGGCTCGGTGATCACGACGCGGTGCCGCTCCTCGCCAGGGGCGCGCACCACGAAGGTGGGCAGGAGCACCGCGCCCGACTTCTTCCAGATCTGCGCGGGCTGCTCGGAGAGGTTGGCGGTGCGCCCGAGCAACGAGACCTGGGCCCACTTCTTGCCGCCGCCGCCGTCGAAGGCGAGGCCGAGCACGCCGTTGTCGCGGAGCACCTCGAAGGCCGGCCGCAGGAAGCGGAAGACGTTCACGTGCCGTACCGGCAGGCGCTTCTCGAGCTGCCACCGGCGAGCCAGCACCTTCTCCCAGAGCGGGGTGGTGCGGCTCTCGTGGAGGATTTCGCCCCATACGGGGGGAGGCGCGCTGAGCTGCGCCATGCGGTAGCCGCGATGGCCGAGCGCGGGCATGATCATCTGGTTGGCGCCGAAGTG
>CAISIK010000016.1 GCA_903885375.1 uncultured Pseudomonadota bacterium | reverse complement strand
TCGACGCCGACGGCGGCGTGCACCGCACCCGCGGCGGCGTGGTGGGCCTCCTCGAGGAGCAGGCGGCCGTGGCCGATGCCGCCGCTACCCTCGGCCAGTACACCGGCGATCCCGCCTGGCTCGAGCTCGCGGCCCGCGTGCTCGGCCACGCCGAGGGCCTCGCGCTCCCCGAAGGCGGCTTCCGCGACGCCCCTCCCGGCGGCTTCGGCCTCCTGCGTTTTCCGCGGCGGCTCTTGCCCCCCAACGCCGCGCTCGGCGAAGCCGCATGGCGCCTCGCCGCGCTCACCGACGAACCCCGCTGGCTCGCCCTCGCGAAAGCCGCGAGCCGCGGGGCCAGCCTCGAAGCGGACCGCTACGGCTTCATGGCCGCCCCGGCCGCCGCGCTCGAAGAGCGCCTCGCCGCGAAGACGGTGGTGGTGAAGGTGAACGACCACCCCGCGCTCCTCGCCGAGCTGTGGAACGCGGCCGACCCCGCGCTGATAGTGCGACGGGTGGAGGCCGATGTCCCCGCCGGCCGCGCCCTGGCCTGCAGCGAGCGCGCCTGCGCTCGGCCCGTGGCCACCGCAGCCGAGGTCCACGAGTCCATCCGCCAGCTCCGGGCGGCGCAGGGTTGAGCTCCCCGGGCCACCCCGACCGAGGCCCGCCGCGGGCCGACGGAGGGGCGGACCGCGCCGGCAGGACCCCACCCCCACGCTCCGGTCGTCGTCGCCGCCCGCGCCCACCACGCCGACCCCGCGCCCGTGGTCGGCGCGTCCTGCCCGGCCGGCTCCCTTCGACAGCCGGGAACGCTCAGCCCAGAAGCTGAAGCCCGCCCCACCCGAGAAGCCCGGCGCCGATCACGACGACGCCCACCCAGCGCAACGCGAGTCGCTCCTCGTACCGCACGACCTCGGTCTCATCCCGGTCGGAGATGACGTGCACGTCGCCATCGGCACGCATGCGCCAGAGCTCGCCATCGGAGCTGACGGTGCCGACCGCGTGCATACGATCTCCCGACACGATCCACTCCTCGCGGTAGCGCACGTACGGCCCCTGGAGGTTGGCCGGCTCCTCGCCGAGCGCCTCCAGCACCCGCGTGAGCTCGGCGCTCGGCACCCCGAAGATGCCGCCACTGCCGTGTTCGCTGCGGGTGAGGATCACGTCGGCCGTGAGCACATCGAGCTCGAGGCGCCCGCCACCGTCATCCAGCCAGGCGGGCACGCCCGCCTTCCGGTCCACCAGGGTTTCCCACCGGTTCTGGCGCCGCTGCTCCAGCAGGAACCGCCAGTACACGCAGCTCCGCTCCGAGAGCGGGGCGGTCACGGCGCCTTCCCCGCGGATTGCGCCGCGCACCTCGTGGAGGCCCGCGGTGAGCGCAGCGATCGCCGACGGGGGGGTGGACGAGATCAGCCGGGCGGTGCGCCACGCCCGCAGCGCGAGCCAGCCCCCGACGCCGAGCGCGATCGCGCCCAAGCCGAGCGCGCTGTAGATCACGACTGGGGGGAGTTCGGACACGGGCGGAAACGCTACCACAACGCCGGGTTGGCGTCGTGCACCTGCCTCCCGACTAGTCCTCCACGAGACGCACGATCTCATCGAGGGAAACGTAGGGAGCAGCGACAAATCGCCGCAACGAACGGTTCACCAATTTGCCTTCGAGAAAGCCAACCGCGTGGCGCAAGGCGCCGGACCGTTCGAGCGCGTGTCGTACCCCGCCCCCGAGCGCCTGGAGGTAGGGCAGGAGGCTCGAGGCCATGGCTCGCGAGGCGGTGCGCGCCACCTCGCTGGGGAGGTTGGGGATGCAGATGTGCCGCACGCCCTCGCTCTCGTAGGTGGGCACGTCGGCGGTGGTGGGGCGGCTCGTTTCGGAGCATCCGCCTTCGTCGATCGACATGTCGATGAAGAGCGCGCCCTCCTTCATGGTGCGGACATGGCTGCGTCGGAGCACTTTCGGCGCGGGCTCCCCGCGCACGGCCACGGCGCCGATGACGAGGTCGGCCTGCTCGAGGAAACGCGCGAGGTGGAACTCCGTGGCCACCGCGGTGACCACGCTGTGGCCGAGGGTGCGCTCCACGCGGGCGAGCCGGCGCGGGTCGATGTCGAGAACCACCACCTGCGCGCCGTGCGCCACGCAGGCCGCCGCGGCGGCGGTGCCGGCCGTCCCCCCGCCGATCACCACCACGCCCGCAGGCGGCACCCCGGGCGAGCCGCCGAGCAGGATGCCTGGCCCCTTGCCGGGTTGGGTGAGGTGCCACGCCGCCAGCGTGACCGCGACGCGGCCGCCGATCGAGGAGAGCGGCTCCATGATCGGGTACTCGTCGGTGCCTTCCCGCACGAGCTCCATCGAGAGGGTCGTGGCCTCCCGGCGCACGAGGGCCTCGTGGATGGCGGCCGGCTGCCCGGCGAGGTGGAGGAACGCCATCACGGTGGCGCGGGGGGCGAGTTGCCCGATCTCCTCCACGCTCGGCGGGTGCACCCTGAGGACGAACTCCGCCTCCGCGGCCACCTCGCGCGGGGTGTAGACCACCCCCGCGCCGGCCGCGAGGTACTCGGTGTCGGAGAAGCCGGAGCCGAGCCCGGCGCCGGTCTCCACGACGACGTGGTGGTCACGCCCGACCAGCGCCCGCGCACCTTCCGGAGTGAGGGGCACCCGGCGCTCGCCGGGGAGGGTTTCACGCAGAACGCCGAATCGCATGCGCGTAGACTACCGACGTCGCTCCCGGCGTTCAAGCAACGGCTCGGCACAATGGCGCGTTAGGCTGCCGCGAATGTCGGAAGCCGGGCCCCGCACCCGCTATTGTAGCCGTTGCCTCACCACCTTCGGGAGTGATGCCGAGCGGTGCCCCAACCTCGGGTGCCGGAGCGCGCGCCCGGGCATCGGGTGGGGCGAGCTGCTCGATGATGGCGCGCTGATCGACCGCACCTACCGGGTGCACCGGCGGCTGGCGATCGGCGGCGCGGGCGTGACCTACCTCGGCCGCGAGGTGGGGGAGGGCGAGGAGGAGGTGGGCCCGCTCCTGGCGTTGAAGGTGCTCTACCAGCAGCGCGATCAGGGCCCCTACCTGCGCCGCCTCGCCACCGAAGCCCAAATCCTTCAGGGGTTGAACCACCCGCAGATCGTGGAGTGCCGCGGCTTTGTGCAGCGCGCCGGCCACTCGCCCTACCTGGTGACCCGCTTCGAGGCCGGCGGCTCGCTGCTCGACCACATCCGGCGCGTGGGCGTCCTGCCGCCGCGCGCCGCAGCCGGCGTCGCGATGCAGGTGTGCGATGCGCTCGCCGTCGCCCACCGGCAGGGCGTGATCCACCGCGATCTGAAGCCGGAAAACGTGCTCCTCGAAGCGGAGGTGCCGCGCACGACGGTGCCGCAGATCCGCGTGGCCGACTTCGGCATCGCCAAGGTCTTCGGCGGCGTGGGTGATCGGCTCACCCGCGTGGGCGCCTTCATCGGCACGCCGCAGTACGCCGCCCCCGAGCAGTTCGATGGCATGGCGCCCGAGCCCGCCACCGACGTGTACGCCGTGGGCGCCCTGCTCTACTTCTGCATCACGGCGCGCCCCGTCGCCGAATTCATGGGCGAGCTCGACATCGAGGACCAGCGGGAGCACCTTGTTCGCCACCTCCCGCCCGTGGTGAAGGACGTCGACGCGCCCGAGGTGGCCTGGATCAACGAAACCCTCGCCGCCGCGATGACGCCCGACCCCGGCGACCGTCTCGCCATCGACATGATGGCCGAGCGCCTCCACAAGATCGCCCTGGGCAACGACCCAGGCCGGCTCGTGGCTCCGGCCCCCATGCCGGAGCGCACCCACACCGACTCCGGCGCCCCCCCGAGCGGCCTCGCCGTCGGCACCATCAGCAACCACTCACGTCGCCCACCCCCCGCCGCGGAGCTGCCGCCCATCACGGCGCAGACCTCGGGGAGCAGCTCACGCCACCCGAAGGTGGCGCCCCCCGCCCGCACGCCCGCGGTGCCGGCGCCCACCCGCACAAGCGAACGCACCAGCAGCGGCAAGGCCGCCAGCACCTCGCTCGGCTGCGCCGCCATCGTGCTCCTCGGCGGAACGGCGGTGGCCGCCCTCGCCGGCGTCGTCTGGTACCTCACGCAGCCGGTGGAGCTCACCGGCCACGAAACCGACCCCACCGCGCTCGCCGACTGGCAGGGCATCGCCTACACGCTCGGCGAACGCGGGTCGGCCGCCGAGCGCGCCTGCGGCAGCGAGCCCTACCTCTCCATCGAGGTCACGGTGAACGGCGCGGGGCGCGTGGAGCAGGCTCGTCTCCTGAACTACCCCCACGAGCCCACCCGGGCGTGCATCGAGCGCGAGTTGCAGAAGTCCGCCTTCCCCCGGAAGGGCCGCGAGTCCGTGCGCGTGGCCATCCAGATGGTGAAGTAGCGGGACACCGCGGCGCGGGGACCAAAACGCAGCTGGCCCGACAGGTTTCCCTGCCGGGCCAGACTGTGCCGATCCGGAGTTACTGGACGGCGGCGGTGGCGGGGGCGCCACCAACGGTCACTTCCACGGTCGCGGTGAGCGCGCCCGAGGTGGCCGTGATGGTGGCCTTGCCGTCGGCCTTGCCGGTGGCGAGACCGGCCGCGTCGACGTCGACGATGTTCACGTCGGAGGACGACCAGGTCACGGTCTGCCCTTCGAGCACGGTCTCGCCGGCCTTCACGGCGCCGGTGAGCTGGGCGGTACCGGCGACGGGCCACACGACCGCGGCGTCGTAGCCGGCGATCTCGAGCTTGTCCGGGAGGGCCACGACGAACTTGTAGGCGCCCTTGACTTCGCCGACCTTGGCTTCGACCTTGGCTTCGCCGGAGGCCACGGGGGTGACCTTGGCGCCGTCGAGCTTCGCGACGGTGGCGGGGGTCACCGACCAGGTGATGGCGGGCTGGGGGTCAAGCGCCTTGCCATCCTTGTCGAGGACGGTGGCCTTGGAGACATCGACGGCGTCGAGGGTGTTGACGGTGATCGAATCAGCGCCTTCGAACTTGATCGAGGCGGGTTCGGGGGTGCAGGCGAGGAGAGCGAGGGTGAAGAACATGGACAATACCTGGGAGGGACTTGCACCCCCTTTGAGTCGGACGATCGCCGACCCTGGCTGGTTCGGGTGGACGCGAATGCGGAGCCGTCCCCGAGAGCGGGGCCTGTCTACTCCACCACACATTCTTTGCAACCCGTTTTGTCACAATTTTGTACGAAAGGTACCAAACAGATGGCGGTCGGCCCCATTCGGCAAGCGGGGCAGGCTGGGCTATGCCTGCCTGCCCATGGCCGCCGACGCCGCTGCAGAACCCTTGCGGTTCGGCAAGTACCAGATCCTGGAACGTGTGGCCGCCGGCGGGATGGCGGAGATCTTTCGCGCCCGACTTGATGGTATTGCTGGCTTTCAACGGTCCTTCGCCATCAAGCGGATCGCGCCGCACCTTAGCCAGAACCACGAGTTCGTGGACATGCTGGTGGATGAGGCGAAGGTGGCGGGCCTCCTGTCGCACGCCAACATCGTGCAGATCCTCGACCTCGGCAGCGTGGATCAGCAGTTCTACATCGCCATGGAGTTCGTGAACGGTCGCGATCTGGGCCAGGTGCTCGGCCGTTGCGCCGAAAAGGGCATCACCCTCCCGGTTCCGCACGCCGTGTTCGTCCTCCTCGAGATGCTGAAGGGTCTGGAGTACGCCCACCAGCGGCAGGTGATGCGCGGGGGCCAGCCGGTCCCCCTCAACATCGTGCACCGCGACATTTCTCCCGGAAACGTGCTTCTCAGCTTCCAGGGCGAGGTGAAGCTCACCGACTTCGGCATCGCCAAGGCCTCCGTGCGGGCGCTCGAAACGATGTCGGGGGTGGTGAAGGGCCGGTTCGACTACATGAGCCCGGAGCAGGCCACCGCCCAGCCCGTGGATCAGCGGGCAGACCTCTTCTCGGCCGGCGTGCTCTTCTACGAGCTCCTCACCGGCCGGCACCCCTTCCGCAAGCCGGGCGAGATCGCCACGCTCGAAGCCGTGCGCAAGGGCGTGTACACCCCGCCGAGCGAGGTGAACCCCGACGTTCCCTACGCGCTCGACGTCGTGGTGGAGCAGGCGCTCCGTGTGCGCCCGGAGGATCGGGTGGCGTCGGCCACCGTCTTCAAGGAGGCGCTCGACCGCTTCTTCCACGACTCGGGCTTCATCTTCTCGGCCAGCACGCTCGCCGCCTTCCTGCGCGGCCTCTTCCCAGAGTCCGCCCCGCCCGACCGACGCTCCGCGGGCGAAGCGCCCACCCGCCCGCTCGAGCCGGAGGACCTCCTCCTCGAAGACGACGAGTCGAGCAGCCCCAGCCGGCCGGCGCCGGGTCAGGGCGCCACCGCCGCACGTTCGGGACCGCGCCCCCCCGAGCCGGGGGACTCCTCCCAGCCCAGCCTCACCGTCCGCCAGCCGAAGGACCGTTCGGACCTCGGGCCCGGCGCCTCCAGCACCGCGCTCGGCATGCTCCGCGCGGAGGGCGACCGCGCGACCAGCGAGGCCTCCGGCGACGACAGCACGCTCATCCGCGCCGTGCGGAAGCGGGAGGCCGACCCGGTGAACCCCTTCGGCGAGGCGAACACGGTCATTCGCCCGCCCGAGCCCGCCCTCGACCCGGCCGCCACCCTCCGCCTCGCCATCCCCGGCGGGTCGGCCGACCCCGCCGCCGAGCGCGCCGAAGCCGCCCGCCGCGCCGAAGCCCTGG
>CAISIK010000015.1 GCA_903885375.1 uncultured Pseudomonadota bacterium | reverse complement strand
CGCCCCGCCGCCGCGGCCGCCCGCTCCCCCCCGCGCGCCCGCGCCCAGCGCGATCACCCCGCCGCCCGCGCCTGCGCCCGAGGCGCCACCCCCGAAGGTGGCGCCCCCGATGCTGCTCGACGACCACGACCTCGACCCCGTCGTGAGCGTGGAAGAGAAGGAATGGCAGCGGGAGCTCGCCCGCCCGGCCCGGCTCGTGCAGCAGGGATGGTCGGTGCACGGCGAGTTCACGCTCGGCAACCACTGCGGAGCCGACATGGTTGTGCCGGAGGTGCGCGCCTTCCCCGAGCAGGCCTTCCTCACGCTCGACTACGTGCGGGTGTATGCGCGGGGCCGGAAGGGGCGGGTCGACCTGCTGCAGCCGGGCGAAGCCTCGGTGCACCAGGGTGGCAAGGCCGTTCGGAGCGCCGAGAGCCTGGCCGACGTGAAGGTCCAGATCATCCGTCGCGACCAGCACCTCGAGCCCGACTTCGACGTGTCGCTGCGCTTCAACGAGAACCCCGGCCTCGCCGACCCGCGGGCGCAGCTCCTCGAGATCGACGTGAGCGACCGCCTCGTGGCGGCCCTCTTCACCAGCGGCCTCCCGCAGCGGAGCGACCGCCGCCTCAAGCTGGGTCCGGTCACGGCCACGTTCCACTTCGACGGGGCCACGGCCACGGTGTCGAACTACCTCGACAGCTACCGCACCGGCGCCAGCGGCTACGTGCCCTTCTTCTACCAGCAGGGATCGAAGCCGTGGCGCACCATGCCCGAGGATGGGAGCCCGCTCGCGCTGAGCCCGGGCGACAGCCTCCTCGCTGGCACCAACGTGTACAAGTTCGAGGTGGCGTAGGTGGCCCTGCCGCGCGTCGAAATCGGGGTGGTTTGTTCGGTCGGCATCGGCAGCGCCCGGGGCGGGCGCGCCACCAACCAGGACAACTACCTCGTGTGTCGCGGCGGCTCGATCCGGTGGCGCTCCGGGGAGTCCGAGGAGGTGCTCGACACCGTGGACCGCCCCGAGGTCCTGCTCGCGGTGGCCGACGGCATGGGCGGACATGAGGATGGCGAGATCGCCGCCGCAGCCGCGGTGCAGGCGCTCAGCCGCATCTACGCCCGGCCGCTGCCCGATTCGCCCGAAGCCGAGCTGCGCGAGTTCCTCCACGAGGCCCACGCGCGGGTGCGGGAGCGGGTGCAGCAGAACGGCGAAGTGAAGATGGGCACCACCCTCACCGTGGCCTGGCTGGTGGGCGATCGGGTGTACTGGGCCCACGTGGGCGACAGCCGCCTGTACCACTGGCGGGCCGACCGCATCACCCGGATCAGCCGCGACCAGACCCGCGAGGAGTTCGCGAACCGCGATCGCCGGCCCGTGCCCTCCCACCCCCGCTACCTCGCGCAGAACTTCATCTTCGGCAGCCGGGGCCTCGGCAACGACGCCGCGCTCCGCATCGACCGCGGCCTCGACACGGGCTCGTTCACCCTCCGCCCGGGCGATCGGCTCCTGCTCTCTTCCGACGGCCTCCACGGCCGCCTCGACGACGCCCAGATCGGCGACACCCTCTCCCACGTGCCCAAGCCGCAAGCCTGCGCGGCCGCCCTCTGCGACCGGGCCATCGCGCACCAGAGCGACGACAACATCACCGCCCTCGTCCTTCGCCTCGACGAGGACTCCGACGAGGTGGTCGACGACGACGACACCATCATCCCCATCTAGAGCTCCATGAACGTACTCTTCCTTGCCCCGAACTACCCCGTCGAGATGCAGGACTTCACCCGCGGTCTCGCCGAGGTGGGCGCCCGCGTGTACGGCATCGGCGATGGCCCGGTTCGTTCCCTGGTGCCGAAGGTGCACCGGTCGCTGGCGGCCTACCGGCAGGCCCAGCTCTTCGACCGCGACGCCACCCTCGCCGCCGCGCGCAGCTTCGGCGCGCGCTTCGACCGCGTGGAGTGCCTGTGGGAGCCCTTCGTGGAGCTCGCCGCCGACCTGCGCGAGCAGCTCGGCGTGCCCGGCATGTCGCTCGACACCGCGCGCGGCTTCCGCGACAAGGAGCTGATGAAGGAGCGGGTCGAAGCCGCCGGCCTCCGTGTTCCCCATCACGCCCGCGCCAGCTCCGCCGCCGAGGTGAGGGCCGCGGCCGCCGTGGTGGGCTTCCCGCTCATCATCAAGCCCATCGCCGGCGCCGGCAGCGCGGACACCTTCCGCTGCGACGATGCCGCCGAGCTCGAAGCCGCCCTCGCGAAGACCCAGCACGTCAAGGAGCTGAGCGTCGAGGAGTTCGTAGACGGCGACGAGTTCACCTTCGACACCATCTGCATCAACGGAAAGCCCGCCTACTGGAACGTGGCCTGGTACCGCCCGCGCCCCCTCATCTCGCGCACCAACGAGTGGATCAGCCCGCAGGTGGTGGTGCTCCGCCACCCCGAGCAGGCCGAGCTACGCGGCGGCGTGCAGCTCGGTCACGGCGTGCTCGCGGCCCTGAACATGGGGAGCGGGTACACCCACATGGAGTGGTACAAGAAGCAGGACGGCGAGGTCGTCTTCGGCGAGATCGGCGCGCGACCGGGCGGGGCGCGGCTGGTGGACCAGATGAACTACTCCATCGATGGCGACCTCTTCCGCGAGTGGGCACGCGCCGTGTGCTGGGGCAGCTTCGAGGCCCGTGTGGAGCGCAAGTACAACGTGGCCATCATCTTCAAGCGCGCGCACGGCGAGGGGCGCATCACGAAGATCGACGGCCTCGACACCTTCATGCAGAAGTACGGCCGACACGTGGCCGTGGAGGAGCTCCTCCGCCCCGGCACCCGTCGGCGCGACTGGAAGCAGACCCTCGTGAGCGACGGCTACATGATCCTGCGCCACCCCGACCTCGCCGCCACCCTCGAGATGGCCGACGAGTTCGGCGAGCGCGTGCAGCTCTACGCCGAGTGAAGGTCGGGGGGGCGATGCCCGTCTGCCCGGCCCCTCATCGGGCGGGCAGGGCCAGGCATCGCGGCGCCTCCGAGGCTCAGTCGCCCCGCTCCAGCTTCTTCACGGCCATCTGCACGTACTTGCGGATGTTCGGGATTTCGGGGTCGAGCGAGTAGGCGCGCTGCAGGTCCTGGAAGGCCTGGCGGAAGTTCTTCCGGTAGTAATGGCTGATGCCGCGGCGGCAGCGGGCCATGGCGTGGCTGCCGTCGAGCTCGACCGCCTGGTCGTAGAACTCGATCGCGCGACGGTACTCCTTGCGCGCGAAGTAGAGGTCGCCCATCGCCACGTGCGGGTCGGGGCGGTTGGGGTGGAGGTCCTCCGCGCGCTGGAAGTCGCTCATCGCCGAGCTGTAGTCGCCCAGCTCGAGGTAGCAGCGACCGCGGCCGATGTGGGCATCGCTGCGATCGTGGCGGAGGTCGAGCACATCGGTGAAGGCCTGGATGGCCTTCACGATGTCGCCCCGGCCAGCGGCCACCACGGCATCGTCCATGAGTCGGGCTACGCGCCCATCCTCGCCGGCGGGGAGGATATGCGCGATCTGCGGCTGCGTGGCCGAGGGGCTCTCCTCGGGCTCGTCGGTGAGCTGCGGGGCCTCGGTGGAGGGGGCGCTCCGCCGACCCGAAGGCGGCGGCGCGGGACGGCCGAGACGGAGGCCGCCGCTGGCGGTGGCCACGCCCACGCCGCCCACATCCTCGTCGTCGTCGCCGCTGCCGGCGGCGAGGCTGTCCTCGCCGGCGCTGGGACCCGCGGCACGCACACCGACGGGCGCCACCGCGCGCACGGGCGGCGGGAGATCGTCGGCCTCGTCGGCATCCGTGTTGAGCGCCGCCAGCCGGGGCGCGGGAGCGGCCCGGGGGGCGGGGGCGGGGGCCGCAACGGGCGCCGGCGCCGGCTCGGGCGGCGCTTCGGGCAGGGCCGCGAAGGACAGCTGCGCCGTGAGCGTGTGTTCGTGGTCGACGTCGGCCTCCATCGCGCCCAGGGCCTCGGCGTCATCGCCGAGGGGCACGAGCTCAAGGTCCGCCTCGGGCTCGTCGGCGGCCGGAGCGGCGGCCTCCATCGCTGCGGGCGCGGGTTCGGGCGCGGACTCCGGTTCGGGGGGCGCGGCGACTTCGATCGGCGCGGGTTCGGGCTCCGGCTCCGCGGGCGCCACGACCGCCGGGGGCTCCGGCGCGGGCGCCGCGAGGACCAGCTCGGGCGGATCGGCGGGCGCTTCGGCGGCCAGCTCGGGCGCTTCGGCGGCCAGCTCGGGCGCTTCGGCGGCCACGGCCTCCGCCGCCGGCTGGACCGCGCGGCGCTCGACCCAGTCCACCCGGTCGGCCCGCGGCGGACCGGGCACGCGCCGGACGCCTTCCGTGCGCGCGAGGGCCCGCTGGAGGCGACTGGGGCCGGAACCCCGACCGCCATCGAGCGGCACGCCGGCATCGACCGGGGTGCGGTCATCGTCGGTGTGCTCCGGCATCGGGCGAGCGAGGCGCCCACGCGCCACTTCGAGGCTGCGCGCCATCGAGGCGAGCGGGAGGTCGATCTCCTCCACGTCGGCGCACAGCGCCTGGTTCACCCGATCGAGCTCCCGGAAGGAGAGGTGCAGCGATGCGAGGTGCAGGATTCCCGTTCGCCCGGCTCCGAGCGTGGCCAACAGGGCCCGAGCGGCCTCCACCGTGTCCGAAGCGACCACGGACACCTACTCCTTCTCGCCCGCGCTGATCGCCGCGAGCTGGGCCTTGAGCTCTTCCTTGAGCTTGCGGAGCTTGGCGTGGTTCTCCTCGAGCTTCTTGATCTTGGCGCGGAGCGCCTCGTTTTCGGCGGCACCGGCTTCGGTTTCGGACTCGAGCGCCTGGGCGCGCACCCGCAGCCGCTCCAGCTCGCCCCCGCCTTCGCGCGCGGCCCCTTCGAGCCGGGCCACCTCGGCGCGGAGCGCATCGCGCTCGCCGATGAGGCCGCCGTGGGAGCTGCGCGCCTCGTCGGCCCGGGCCTTCAACGCCGCCATCTCCCGCTTGACCTCGACCGCCTCGGCGCCGAGCGACTCCTGCAGCTGCCGATACCGGCCAATCTCCAGCTCAGCGGCCACGATCTGCCGCGTGGCGCTCTCCGCGCCCTTCATCGCGGCGGCCAGCTCCGTGAGCCGCGCCTCGAGGATCGCCTTCAGTTCATCGGTGAGTTGGGTGATGCGAGCAGCGTCGGCAGCCATGATCTTCCGGGGGG
Organism: uncultured Pseudomonadota bacterium; assembly: GCA_903885375.1. Lineage (GTDB taxonomy): Bacteria > Myxococcota_A > UBA796 > UBA796 > SXON01 > SXON01. The sequence continues at coordinate 30,718 of CAISIK010000015.1, read as the reverse complement.
GCACGGTCGGGTAACGTCAAGAGCCGCGCGGCCGCAACCCTCGGCGCCGCAACCACGCTAAGCAGCGCGAATGCGCCCGCGGCTCTTGCTGATCGAACCCGATCCGGCGTTTCGTCTCGGTGCGATCGCGGCGCTCCGCGATGCGTTCGATGTCCAGGTGCCCGACCGGCCGGACGACATCCTGCGCCTCGCTCGCGCGCAGCGGCCCGATGTTGCCCTCTTCGCCGCCGGCGACCACCAACGGCGGGAGGCCGTTCGCCTCGCCCGCGTGCTGAAGACGGACGTGCGGATGGTCCCCGCCCTCGGCCTGTACACCCACGCCGGGCAACGGGGTCCTTCGGCCGCCGCGGTGGCCGACGTGGGCGCCGACGGTTTCCTTCACGACGTGGATGCGCCCGGCGCGCTGTTCGCGTTCGCGCTTGCCCTGGCCCGCGGCGAGAAGCCCCTCCCGCACCCCTGGCCGGAAGGGCGCCACTCCGGGTTGCGGAAGCTCCTCACCCGGATCGCAGGCCGCTGAACAACGGGAGCTGGCCCGGTGCGGTCACCCCGGGGGGCTCCGCCCGACCGCGAGGGGACCGCCCACCCGGCGCGCGCGGCTTCGGAGGCGCCACGGGCAGCCCAGGCCGCTCGCGGAACCCCAGCCGCGACCGCCACACGGTGAAGAGCGCGCGGGTGGCCTCCCACTCCTGCCCCTGCCCGCGAAAGCGCTCCCCGAATCGCGAGTCGTTCAACTGGCCGCCGCGCATGCGGCGAACCTTGGCGAGGATGGCCTCGGCGCGGTCGGGGAAGGCCTCCGCGATGCGCGCGCGAAACACCTCCTCCACCGCGCCGGGCAGGCGAACGGGCATCAGGTGCGCCCAGGTGGCTCCGGCCGCCCGCGCCGCCTTCAGGATCGCGGGGATGTCCCGGTCGGTGAGCCCAGGGATCATCGGACCGATGTTCACGCCCACCGGGACCCCGGCCGCGCTGAGGCACGCCATCGCCGCGAACCGCCGCGCCGGCGGAGGGGCGCCCGGCTCGACCAGCCGGCACGCGACCGGGTCGAAGAACGGGATCGAGAAGGTGACATGCGCTCCATCCCAGGCGGCCATGGCGGCCAGCAGGTCGGCATCCCTCGCCACGAGGGCGGCCTTGGTGATGATGCTGACCGGGTTGCGGGCCTCGGCGCACACCTCCAGGCAGGCCCGCGTGAGCCGGTAGCGGAGCTCCAGCGGCTGGTAGCAGTCGGTGTTTCCGGAGAACAGGATCACCTCGGGCTCCCAGCGGGGCGAGCGCAGCGCGGCGGCGAGGAGGCGCGCCGCCTCGGGCTTCACCAGCAGCTTCCGCTCGAAGTCGGAGCCGGCGCCGAGTCCGACGTACTCGTGCGAGGGGCGCGCGTAGCAGTACGCACAGCCATGGAAGCAGCCGCGGTAGGGATTGCAGCTCCAACGGAACGGCAGGTCGGGGCTGTCGTTGCGCGACAGGATCGAGGTGGAGTGATCCACGAACACCTGCGGCTCCGCGGGCGGCGGGCCTTCCTCCCACTCGGTGTGGCCCCGCCACGGGGAGGGCGGGTTGGCGGTCGCGAGCTTCATGAACTGAACATATGTTCACCATCCACAACCGGCCACTCGAATCGACGGCAACCACGTCGCCATCCGAATAGAAGGAGCAAATGCGTCGTGTGCTGGAGTCGAGCGGTCGTGAGGTTTCCCGCATCGGCTGGGGCGGCATGCCCCTTTCCCTCCCGCCCCGCCCGGGCCCGAAGGAGGCGGTGGCGCTCGTGCGCGAGGGGCTCGCGCTGGGGGTCGACTTCATCGACACCGCCGACGTGTACTGTCGGGATGACCACGACCTCGGTCACAACGAGCGGCTGTTCGCCGAGGCCCTCCGGGGTCATCCCGGGCGCGGCGAGGTGCTGGTGGCCACCAAGGGTGGGCTCCGGCGCCCCGGCGGAGCCTGGGTCGAGGCCGGCCGGCCCGAAGCGCTGCGGGCCGCTTGCGAGCGGAGCCTGGTCGCGCTCGAAGTGGAGCAGATCGCGCTCTACCAGCTCCACGCCCCCGACCCGGAGGTTCCCTTCGCCGACTCGGTCGGTACGCTGTTCCAGCTGCAGCGCGAGGGCAAGATCGCGCACGTGGGGCTCTCCAACGTTTCTGCCGAGGAGCTGGCGGAGGCCCTCGCGCTCGGCCCGGTGGTGTCGGTGCAGAACCAGCTCCACCCCCTCGACCTGACCGCGCTGGAGGATGGGGTGCTTCGCGCGTGCGAGCAGGCCGGCGTCACGTTCATCGCCTACTCGCCGGTGGGCGGGCGCCACGACCGGGAGGCGGTGCTCGCGCACCCCGCGCTGGTCCGGGCGGGTGCCCAGCTCGGGGTCGGCCCCGGCACCGTGGCCCTCGCCTGGCTCCTCACGCTCTCCCCCAACCTCGTCGCCATCCCGGGCGCCAGCCGGATCGAGACCCTCCGCGCCAGTCTGGCGGCGCGGGATCTCGCGCTTCCCGCCGAGATCACCGCCACGCTCGACCGCGCGTTCGACGCTCCGCGAGGCCGCCGGTGAACGCGGAAGGCGCGCGGCGGCTCGAGCGGGCCGTGCGGCGACTGGCCGCCCAGGCCTCCGTGTCGGCGGTGGTGGTGCGTCGGGGAGACGACGTCCTGCTCGACCACCGCATCCGCGAGGCCGACGCCAGCTACCACTGGTTGGAGCGCGACATCGGCCGCTCCGGCGCCACCCTCTCCGTCCAGCACCACGGCGCGCTCGATCCCGGCGAGCTCAACGACGCCATCGCCTGGTGCGACGATGTGCTCGCCGCGAGCGCCGACGTGCAGGAGCTCGCCGCCGCCCGCGACGAGGCGGCGAAGCAGGAGGCGCTCCTCCGCAGCGTGCTGATGACCCTCACCGACGGCGTGCTGCTCTACGACCGCGAAATGCAGCTGGTGGAATGCAACGAGTCCGCCGTGCGCATGCTGGGGGTCGACCGTGGCGAGATCGGCCGAGCTGGCGATGGCCCGCCGCGGGCCTACCGACCCGACGGCACGGCGCTCAGCCGGGAGGAGTGGCCGGCCTATCGGGCGGTGTGGGGCCGCGAGTGGACCAACGGCGAGCTGCTCCAGTTCCGCCGGCGCGACGGCCAGTTGCGATGGCTGCTCATCAGCGCGGCGCCGGTCTCGGCGGGCGCCGTGGTGTCGATCGCCGATCTGACGGAGTTCCACGAGGCCCGGGCCGCCAGCGAGGACCACCTCCGAACCTGGCAGGCGCTCGTGGATGCCCTTCACGAGGGCGTAGTGTTGTTCGACGTACAGGGCCGTGTCGAACAACTGAACGCGGCCGCCGAGGAGGTGCTGGGCGTGCGGCAGGCCGATGTGCGGGACGGCCCCGTCGAGCCGAACGCGCCCCCGGCGGTCGATGAGCAGCTGCGCCCCGTGAGCGAACTCCCCTTCCAGGCCGCGCGCCGCTCGGGGCGGCCCGTGACCGGCGTGGTGCTCGGCATCCGGAACCGGCGCGGCGGGATGCGCTGGTACCTCAACTCCGCCGTTCCCCTCCCCGACGGCCGCGTCGTGGCCTCCACGATGGACTTCACGAGCGTGAAGAGCGCCACGGAGGAGATGGAGCAGCGCAAGGACGAGTTCATCTCCACGCTCAGCCACGAGATGCGCACCCCGCTCACGTCGTTGGCCGGTGCGCTGGCCCTTCTCCAGGCCGGACTCGGCGAGGGAAACCCAGCCCAGACCGACGGGCTGGTCAAGATCTGCACGCGCAGCGCCACGCGCCTCACCCGATTGGTGAACGACGTCCTGGACCTCGAGCGGATCACAGGCGGCGGGATTTCCCTCAAGCCCAGCGTGCATCGGGTGCACGATCTGGTTCGCCACGCCGTCGAGGCGATCGCGCCGGCGGCCCGGATCAAGGGAGTCGCCGTGCTCGCCGGGAAGGAGTCGGACGACCTCGTGCTCACCGACCCCGACCGCGTTGCGCAAGTCCTCGGCAACTTCCTCGCGAACGCGGTGCAACAATCCGAGGCGGGCAATCGGGTGGAGGTCACCACCACCCGCGTCGGAAACGAGGTCCGCATGGCCGTGCGCGATGAAGGACCGGGCGTTCCGCCGGCATTTCGACCGCGTCTCTTCACGCGCTTCGCCCAGGCCGACCCCTCGGGGGCCCGCGGCGGCGCGGGCTTGGGCCTCTCCATCTGCAAGGCGCTCGCCCTAGCGCTCAGCGGTGAGGTAGGATTCGAATCCCACCCGGTTCGCGGGTCGGTTTTCTGGCTCACCCTCCCGGCGTACCCCACATGATTCGCCCGCTGACGACCGTGCTCTGCGTCGATGACGACCCCGACATCCTCGCGGTCGTCTCCCTCGCGCTTCGGAGCCTCGGCGGCCTTGAGGTGCATGTGGCCAGCGAGGGCCGCACGGCGCTCGGCGTGCTTGAGCGCGCGGCCATCGACATGGTCCTGCTCGACGTGATGATGCCCGGGATGGATGGCCCCGAAACGCTGCAGGCCATCCGCGCCAATCCCGCCACGTCCACCCTGCCCGTGGTCTTCATGACCGCGCGGGTCCAACTCTACGGGCAGGCCAACCCGCCTGCCGGGGTGCTGGCCGTGATCGCCAAGCCCTTCGACCCCGTCTCGCTCACCTCGCGTCTGCAGCGCTTGTGGGCAGAGTTCCACGCCTCTCCCGCCTAGGGCGGCCTACAGGGTCTTCTTTCGCTCCGGCTCTGCCGCCCCCGCGGCCCGCGCCGCCTTGAGCTCCGCGAGCTGCTGCCGGGCACGTGCCACCGGGTCCTCTCGCGGGGGCGGCGGGGGCCCGGCCTCCAGGCCATGGGCCGCCCGCGCCCGGTCGAGCGCGCTGCCCGAAGCCTCCTCGGCCCGGATGGCCGCCTCCGCCCCGCCCACCGCCCCGAACAGCAGCCGCTCCATGTCGTCGAGCACGCCGTGGGCCGCATCTTCGAGCGCCGCCGAGGCACGACTGGCGGCAGCTTCCGCGGCCAGCTGCGCGGCCTTCGCGGAGAGTCGGGCGGGGACGGCCGGCGGCTTCGGGTCGGTGGACATCGGCTGCACCATAGCCACGCCGCTGTGGGGCGCCAGCCGCCCCCTCAGGTGACGTCGGTATCCAGCGTGCCCTTTCCGCCCCGCGTGAACTCCCGCACGTACGGGATCTCGCAGTCCTGCGTGGCCTCGGCGCTACCCACGAAGGCCATCCGCCGCTCGTAGAGCATCGCGATGCGATCGCTCACGGTGAAACAGCTGTCCATGTCGTGGGTCACCACGATGCTGGTGACGCCCAGCCGGGCCTGCAGGGAAAGGATCAAGCCGTTGATGCGGCGGACGTTCACCGGATCGAGCCCGGTGGTGGGCTCGTCGTAGAGGATCACCTCCGGCTTCATGGCGATGGCGCGGGCGAGCCCCACCCGCTTGCGCATGCCGCCGGAGAGCTCCGCCGGCTTCAACTTCTCGCTGCCCGTCATGCCCACCATGTCGAGCACCTCCGCCACCCGGTCGTTCATGGCCGACTCGAGCCCCCAACCGTGCTCCCGGAGCGGGTACTTGATGTTGTCCGCCACGCTCAAGGAGTCAAACAACGCCCCCGACTGGAAGAGCATCGCGATGCGCTTCCGGATCTCGATCAGGCCAGCCTCGGAGAGGGTCGTGACCTCCTGTCCGAACGCCTGGATGCTACCGCCGTCCGTCTTGAGCAGGCCGATCAGCATCTTGATGAGCACGCTCTTGCCGGTGCCGGAGCCGCCGAGGATGGTCAGCGTTTCGCCGGGGTACACGTCGAGGGTGGCATCGTCAAAGATGATCTTCGGCCCGAACGCCTTCTTCACGCCCCGGAAGGAGATCAGCGGAACGGGCACGCCGCTGTCGGTGACGTCGAGGCCGGGCTCAACCATAGAGGGCCACGAAGATGGTGGAGAGCAAGTAGTTCGACACGAGCACGGTGATGGAGATGTTGACCACCGCACGGGTGGTGGACTGGCCCACCCCCTCGGTGCCGCCGGTGGTGCGCAGGCCCACGAAACACCCGATCACGCCGATGAAGTAGCCGAAGAACAAGCTCTTGCCGAGGCCATGGGCGAGGTCGACAAAACCCAGGGTTTCGGTGACCTGGCTGAAGAAGAACTTGCGGGTGACTCCCACCTCCCGCATCGTGATCAGGAGTCCACCGAAGAGCCCCACGATGTCGGCCAGCATGGTGAGGAGCGGCAGCGCAATGATGCAAGCGAGGACCCGCGGGGCCACCAGCTTCTTCACCGGGTCGGCGCCGAGGGCCCGGATCGCATCGACCTGCTCGTTCACCACCATCGAACCGAGCTCAGCCGCGAAGCCGCTGCCCACCCGCCCGCCCACGAGGAGAGCCGTGAGGGTGGGGCCGAGCTCGCGCACGATGCCGAGCGCCACGAGCTTGCCGGTGTACATGCTCCCACCGTAGGACTCGAGGCCGGTGGCGAACTGCAGCGCCAGCACCATGCCCGTGAACACCGCCGTCAGCGCCGTGATCGACCAGCTCCGGATGCCGGCGTGGTCGATCTGGTGAAGTACCGGCGCCCACTCCACTGGCGAGCGCCAGAAGGCCACGAAGGCGCGCCCGGAGAGGATGGCGATGCCGCCGGCGTCGGCGAGCAGGCCACGGAAGCCGTTCAACGCCGCACGGGGTCGAACCCGTCGAGCACGCGCTCGAACGCGGGCCAGAGCGTGTCGAGCGAGCCGACGGGGGCGATCAGCACGAAGTCGTAGGTGCACCAGTCATGGTTGACGACTGCGATGCCGAGGCGCACCGGCACGCCATCCAGCCGGCCGCTGTGGGTGCGCACGACCCCCTCGCGCGGTCCGATGCCACGCTCCACCTCGAGGTCGAGGGTGGCACCCTGCAAGCCGGCCACGAGCTCCGTGGCGAGATCCACCGTGCGGGCCTCGCGGAAGCGGCTCCCGCAGTTGGAGTCGGTGTAGATGGAGGCGCCCTCGGCGCGCTCGATCCAGGCATGGTCGGCGCCGCCCGGCGCCACGGACACCCAGCTCCCACCGGGCGTGCCGATGGCGTACTTTCCTTCGAGGAGCTTCGCCTGCTGCCACCCCACGGGCATGCAGCCCGCGAGGAGCAGGGCGAGGGCCGCCAAGGCGGGCGAACGGCTCATGCCTCGCTACCCGTGATGCGGAGGAAGACCTCCTCCAGCGGACGACCGGCGCAGACCTCATCGAGCGTGCCCATGGTGGCGATGCGCCCCTGGTGGATGATCGCGATCCGGTCGCAAACCTCGGCGGCCACGGCGAGGGTGTGGGTGGAGAGGAAGACGGTGCGCCCCTGCGCCGCGAAGGTTCGGAAGGTCTGCTTGATCTGCCGCGCCCCGCTGGGATCGAGCCCCACCATTGGCTCATCCACGATGAGCAGGAGGGGGTGATGGAGGAGCGCTCCGCACAGCACCAGCCGCTGCTTCATGCCGTGGCTGAAGGACTCGATGAGGGCATTGCCCCAGTCCTGCAGCGCGTGTTCGGTGAGCACCTGATCGATCCGGTGCTGCAGCGCGGGCCCGCCCATCCCGTAGAGCTCGCCGATGAACTGGAGGAACTCCCGCGCCGTGAGCTTGTCGTACAGGTAGGGTCGGTCGGGGATGAAGCCCATGACGCGCCTGGCCTCGACAGGTTCGCGCTGCAGATCGAGCCCGTTGATGCGGATTTCGCCGGCGGTGACGGGGAGCACGCCGGCGAGCATGCGCAGCGTGGTGGTCTTTCCCGCGCCGTTGAGGCCGAGAAAGCCGAAGACCTCGCCCGCCCGAACATCGAGATCGAGGGGGTGGAGGGCCTGGAACCCCGCGTACCGCTTCTCGACCTGCCGCGCGCTGATCATCGAGCGCCGCCCTTATCCGGCCGCGCCCGAGGCCGGGGGCGGCGCGGGCACGACTTCGAGCGCCAGGCGGCCGATGGCCCCGATGATCTCGATCTGCCGGTCGAGATCACCGGTCACCAGCTTCAGGTGCGTTGCGCGGGCGGGGAACTCGCCCAGGGTGGGATCGATCGACACCCACGCCTCCCCCTCGCCCAGGCGAACCTCAGGCCAGGCGTGGTAGTAGAAGCCGGGCCCCAACGCCGAGCTGTACACCACGCCGGCCGCGATGCGGCTCGGGATTCCGGCGGCCCGGGCCAGCGTGACGTACAGCGCGGTGTGCTCGTTGCAGTCGCCGCGCATGGTGCGGAGCACCTGCAGGCCGTTGGGGATGCCGATCGTGGGCGCCTTCTGCACGCCCTCGTACACGAAATCGTACAGCCGCCGCGCGGCTTCGGCCCGATCGGCCGCATCGCCGACCACCTCGGCGGCCTTGGCCTGCACTTCCGCCTCGAAGACCGGCAGGCTGAGGGTGGCCTCCTGGTCCCCTTGCCCGGCGACCGGCAGCACCGGCCAGGAGGCGCGCTCCGAGGCGGTGAGCACCACCACCTCGCCCGACCGCACCTGCAGGCCCGGCTCGTCGGGGACACGCGCCGGGTCGATCCCCACGATGCGCAGCGCCAGGGGCCCCATGGGCCGCGCAGGGTCGATGAATCCGGTGAGGCGCGCCCTCGAGGTACTCACGAGGTCGGGGGGCTCGACGTCGTCGACCGCCATCGCCGCCTCGCGCGTCATGCGCACGGTGCTCATGCCCATGGCGCCCTCTTCGCGCACCGTGTCGCCCCGCTCGTCTACCAGGCGGCGGATGGCGCTCCCGCCGCCATCGAGGCGGACCCAGTGCCCGACGGTGCCGTTCGCGAGGAGCTCGGGCGCCTCGACGGTGATCACCATCGTGCTCGCCTGCATCGTGAGCGGCTGGAAGAACGGCACCTCGAAGGTGTCGCCCGGGTGGAGCTCCACGCCGCGAAGGCGGGCGTTGGCGGTCTGCAGAAGCGAAGGCGGGGTGTCCATCGGCTCATCGATGACCACCGGCTCGCCCCCCATCTCGACCTCCGCGTGGAGCACCTTTCCGCGCATCTCGGCCCGCACCACGAGGCGCTGCACCGTGTCGACCACGAGGTCGAAGGACTTCAGGTTGCCCAGCGAATCCGCCACCGCCACGCTCGCGGTGGTGACCTGCTGGCTCTGGCCCATCGCCCCCAGGGCGAAGCTCGACCGCTCCTCGAAGAGCGTGCCGCCGTCGGTGGTGGCGCTCTGCCGCGACACGCCGTAGCCCACGTGCACGCCGCCGATGAAGATGCCCGTCCACGTTTCCTCGGAAGGGCCGAGGGTGAGCGCCGCAGGGTCGATCGCCGCCATGCCCGAGCTGTCCTGCCCGGAAGGCCAAACCAACGAGCCGACCAGCGTGGCGACGGCAACGAGTTCTGCAGCGACCAGCCACCGCACGCTCGACAGGTATCCCGGCTATGATGGGCGCCTACGACCCCGAGAGAAATGGTGACGCTTCTCCTCCTGCTGGCCTGCGCCCCTGCAACGAACGACCCTGGCGAGACCGGCGGGACCGGCGACACCGGCGTTTCCGACACCGACACCGGCTCGAACATCATCGGCGGGGACACCTCGCCCGACACCGACGACACCGGTGAGCAGAAGGACACGGCCGACGATGAGCGCGACGAGGCGGCCTACGAGGCCTTCTACGATCCGGAAACCGTGCAGGTGCTCACCATCGGGATCACCGCGGCCGACCAGGCCCTCATGGACACCGAGGCCGAAGCCGAGCGCGCCGCCCACCCCGACAATCCCACGTACAGCTACGTCACCGCATCGGTCACCATCAACGACGAGCTGATCGAGAACGTGGGCGTTCGTTACAAGGGCAAGGGCTCCTTCCAGTACTGGTCGGAGAAGCCCTCGCTGAAGGTGAAGTTCGACGAGTTCGAGGCGGGCCGGCGCTATGCGGGGCTCAAGCGCGTGAACCTCGACAACATGGTGGGCGATGCCTCGATGTCGCGGGCCGTGGTGGGCTACCACCTCTGGCGCGAGGCGGGCATGGCCGCCCCCCAGGCCAACTACGCACAGGTCTACGTGAGCGTGGATGGCGCCGCGCCGGAGTACCTCGGCCTGTACACCAACCTCGAGGAGCTGGACTCGGTCTGGGTTTCCCGCAACTTCGACGACGACGGCGGCGACCTGTGGGAGGGCCTCGACTCGGCCGACTTCACCAGCGCGGGCGTCACCCACTTCGCGCTGGCCGCCGGCGAGGGCGATGTGGCCGCGCTCGACCACGTGCGTCGCGCGCTGCAGGGCCACGGCGAGGACTTCTACGAAGACGCGAACGACGTCCTCGACATGGAGAACTTCCTCGACTTCTGGACGCTCTCCATCGCCACCGGCAACCGCGGCGGCTACCCCTTCCACCTCGGCGGGTTCTACACCTACTACAACCCCGAGGATGAGCGGCTCGTCTTCAGCCCCGGCAGCATGGAGGAGAGCTTCGACACGGGCACGCCCGTGTACGCCGCCTACGTGACCGGCTCGGTCGCGGCCTTCTGCCTCTACTACGACGACACCTGCCCCGACCGCTACCGGGCCGCGCTCACCGAGTCCGTCGACTTCTACGAGAGCTCCGACATCCTCGCGTTCGCCGAGGCTACGCAGGTGCTGAGCGACGCGGCGATGCAGGACGACAGCCGCAAGAACCTCAACGGCACGCCGCTCACCACCTCGGAGGTGAGCCAGGCGCGCGACAAGCTGAACTACCGCATCGAGATGTACCCCGACTGGCTGCGGGACCGGCAGGGCCTCTAGTCGAGCGCGCCGATGCGGCGCCCCCCCGCCTCCCCGAAGTGGTGGGCGGGGTTCTGGAAGATCTCGCTGAACGAACGGACGATGCGCGAGCCGCGCACGCCGTCCACCAGGCGGTGGTCGAAGAGGAGCAGCACGGGGAGCATCGGCCGGACGGTGGGCACGCCCGCCACCGCCACCACCTCGTCCTGCACGACACTCGTTCCCCAGAAGGTGCCGACCTGGAAGAGCCGCGGAGGCAGGTGCACGTCGGCGCCCCGGAAGAGCAGGCCATCCACCGGCTTGAGCGTGGAGCCCACGTTGGAGAGCGCGCTGGTCACGCCGTACTTGTGGAAGAAGTAGTCGCCGAAGCCGGGGGTGTTCACCCCCGCATCGACCACGCGGAGGCAGGCCCGCAGAACCGTGTGCGGCATGCGGCTCCCGAGGCCGAGCATCTGCTTCACGAGCGGGGTCTCCGACTTGCCGGAGCGCTCCGCGTTGAGGGTGCGACCGGCCCGCTCGGCGAGCTCGAGGAGCGTGAGCTCATCGATCCCCGAGATCATCGCCATCGAGATTTCGCGATCGAGGCCGGTGCCATCGAGCAGGTTGACCGGCATGGCCAGCCCCACGTGGGGGTGGGTGACGATCCGCTGGCCGATCACGCGGCCGTTGGCGTACGGGTGCTCGGTGAGCGTGCGGGCCACGCAGGCCGCCACGAGGTGGTTGAGGGTGACGCGCGAGCCACCCGCCGCGAGCCCGGCGAGGTACGCCCGCGCCGCGGTGGCATCCACCGCGAAGTTGCACGTGACGAAGGGGCTGGACGGCGGCTGGAACCACCACACCACCGTGCGGCGGACGACGTTGGGCCTGGGCACCGCTGAACCTCCCGCTCAGCCGGCCCACACGCGCACGGTGCGCGCCACGTACTCGGTGATCTCCCGGCACTTGTCGTAGTCGGGGTGCCGCAGGTGCATCCAGGCGTGGCCCATGTAGCCGGCGCTCACATCGGCGGTGCGGCTGCCGACGGCGGGCAGGTGCACCTCGCCGATGCACGCGCCCACCTCGCGCTGCACCTCCTCGAGGCCGGTGTAGCCCTGGATCCGACCGTCCTGGTTCGGCCGCAGCGAGAGCAGGCTGGCCGAGAAACGACGGCTCGGCTTGGGGTGACACTCGCCGTGAACGAGGGCGTTGGCCCATTCCAGGTAGAGGTCCATGTCGTTGGCCCAGCAGTACAGGTCCCAGAAGCGCACGCCGGGAGGCCGGGCGCCGATCTCGGAGAACGAGAGGCCCTTGGGGCCGTAGAACCACTCCATGTGGGTGGGCGAGGTGTGGAGCCCGAGCTCGCGCACGACCTTGCGACCCATCACCTTGAGCTCGTCGTAGCCGGGAGCGTCGATGCGGTTGGTGACGATCACGTAGGGGTTGATCCACCGGTTGCGCATCGCGTCGAGCACGTTCGGGTAGTAGTGGCAGACCGCTTCGAAGACGACCTGACCGTTCACCGTGAGCGTGTCGTAGAAGCCCTCGTGGCCGGAGATGAACTCCTCCATCGTGACCTTCGCCGGACGCGCGCCGAAGCCCGCCTCGGCGAGCGCGGTCTTGAGTTGGGCATCACTCTCCACGCGCGTGGTGCCCGCGGCGCCCGCACCATCACGGGGCTTCACGATGACCGGGTACCCCACCTCGGCCACGAAGCGGGCGGCGTCCTCCAGGGACTCCACGTCGGCGTTCTTCGCGCAGGGGATGCCCCGGCTGCGGAGGAACTGCTTCATCACGAACTTGTCGCGGCAGAGGTTCACCTGCTCGGGCGTGAGGCCCGGGATGGTGCAGGCCGCGCGCGCGGTGGCCGTGGGGGTCATGATGGCCTCCACGGTGCACTCGAGGCGGTCCACCCACTCGCGCCGCTGGATCTTGCGCACGCAGTCGATGAGCGCGCCCTCGTTGGCCATCGACGGGATGTACTCGTAGTTGTGCAGCCAGCTCTTCAGCTCGCTGTCGAGGTACTCAGGCGGCGAATCGCCGATGCCGGTCACCTTCGCGCCGGCCTGGTGCAGCGCCCGAACGAAAAAGCGTTGGTTTGCCGGGAAGTTCGGCGCCATGAAAAGAACGTGCACGGGGACTCCGGAGGGGGGAAGGCTATTCGTACCGGACCTTCACGGTCTCGATCAGGGTGCGGAGGGCGGCGGTGACGACCGCCGTGTCGGGATGGCGCACGATGGCGAAGCCCTCGCCTTCGTATCCGCCCGCCTTGGGCGCGCCGACGCGGGGCAGGCTGGTTTCCACGACGTACTTTCCGACGAGGCGCTGGGCCTCGTCGAGCCCATCCACGCGCGCCACGCGGCCCTGACCCGGGCCCCGGAAGTAGGCGCAGCCCGCGGCGTACTTCCGCTCGAAAGGGCCGGTCACCGTCTCGTTGATCACCGCCTGCGCCCATGCATGGTACAGGCTGCGGTCGTAGGCGTAGCCCATGATGGAGGTGAACTGCGCGCCGGGCGGCCGTGCCCCCACCTCGCTCACCACCGCGCTACCATCGGGGCGCCGGAACCACTCCATGTGGGTCATGCCCGTGCGGAGGCCGAGCGTTTCCACGGCGGCCACGCCCACCTTGCGGATGGCATCGAACTCGGGGCCGGAGATGTCGCGCGGGGCGAGCGTGCACCACTGGACCCAGTCGTTGCGCATCACGTCGAGCGGGCCGGGCAGGTAGCGCAGGATGTTGTGGAAGCGCACCACCCCGTCGATCACGATGGTGTCGAAGCTGTACTCCTCGCCCTGGACGAACTCCTCGGCGAGCACCTCGTTCTGCGCGCTCGGCCGCGTGTCCCGCAGGGCGGCCTGGAGCGAGGCTTCGTCGGTGACCTGGTAGGTGCCCTTGCAGCCCGCGCCGTCGGGCGGCTTCACCACGATCGGGTAGCCGACCTCGGCGATGAAGCGGCGCGCATCGGCCTCCGAATGCAGCCGCGCGTAGCGGGCGCAAGGAAGCCCGGCATCGCGCAGGGCCTGCTTCATGAGGCCCTTGTCGCGGAACCGGGCGGCGGCATCCAGCCGCAGCCCCGGCAGCCCGAGGGCCTCGCGCACCTCCGCGATGGTCTCCTGGGCGTTCTCGAGGATGCCGATCACCCGGTGCGCGCCGCCGGTGTGGCGCATCACGTCGCGACAGGCGGCCACGAGGCAGGCCGGGTCGAGCGCGTTCTGCACCGCGTAGTGCATGGCCCCCGCCGGCAGCTTGGCCGCGCTGTCCTGCGTGAGCACCACGAGGCGCGTGCCCGCCACGCTGTTCGCGGCCTGAATGTACTTCAGGGTGGCCTCCATGAGGAATGGAGCCACGAAGAAAACCGTACGCATCCGGGCGACGTATCGCGCCGGCCTCAGCGGGGCGCAACGACCAACACGGCGGCGCGGCCCGCCCGCAGTTCGGCGGGCTCCTCGGCCCCCAGCGCGAGCACATCGCCGGCGGCGAGCTGCACCTTCTCCCCGGTCACCCCGACCTCGCGCGGCCCCAACGCCACGATCACGGAGCCCGCCTTCACGGCGCCCGTGCGACGCCGGCGAACGTGGTGGTCGGCCAGCGAGCGCGTCCACATCACGTTCACATCGCGGATGGGGCCATCGAGGAGGTCGCAGGTCACGGGAACGTCGCCCGGGAAGCGGAACGGCGGCGACGCGCCCGTGAGGGTGGCCTCCCACGCCAGCCCCCGCAGCCGGAAGCCGGCGCCGGAGAGGAGCGTGATGACGCGCTCCACGCCCGGAAACAGCGAGAACGGCCCCTCGGAGGCCACGTCGGCCACGCTGATGCGCAGGCGCACCGGGCCCTCCGCCGGCTCGCGCAGGAGCTCCCGCGTGAGCCCGCCACCGTTCTTCCAGGGAACGGGCTCGGCGTCGGCGAGCCGCCGAAGCCTCAAAGGCTCTCGCCCAGCAGGATGAGGGCCGCGAAGCGGTTGATGGCCTCGCGGCGTTCCGCCACCCGCTCCACCGCCAGCTCCCGCGAACGGGCGGAATCGGCGTAGTGGGTGAGCGTGTACCCCGGCTCGCGCCGGCCCCGCTTCAGCACCCAGATGGAGCCGTCGGGGAGATCGCCGACGACGAGCCCGAAGGGACCGTCGGCGGCGTGGGTGACATCCCCCATGGAGTGGGGGAAGAGGGCCCTGGGCATGCCGTGGGCCCCCGGGCCTAGTCGCGACCGCGGAAGAAGGTCGGGATGTCGTAGTCATCGCTCCGCAGCGTGTCGAACCCGCTGGAGAGGCCGCCGCGACCGCCGCCCCGGTTGGGGGAGGTGTTCGCGTTGACCGCCTTGGCGATGCGCACTTCGGCGGGGATGGAGGGGGTGCCGCGCTGGCGGGCTTCCTGGAAGCCGGTGGCCACCACGGTGACGCTCACCTCGTCGCCCATCGTCTCGTCGATGACGAGGCCGAAGATGACGTTCTCGTCTTCCGCGGTTTCCTCGGCGACCATCTGCGCCGCTTCGTTCACTTCGTAGAGCGCGAGGCTCGGACCGCCGGTGAAGTTGAGGAGCACGCTGGTGGCGCCGGAGATGCTAAGGTCATCGAGCAGCGGCGAGGAGATGGCGCGCTGGGCGGCATCGACCGCGCGGTGCTGGCCCGAGCCACGACCCACGCCCATGAGGGCGCGGCCCTTGTTCGCCATGATGGTGCGCACGTCGGCGAAGTCCACGTTGATCACGCCCTGGTCGTTGATCAGGTCGCTGATGCCCTTGACGGCCTGGTAGAGCACGTCGTCGGCCATGCCGAAGGCTTCGGTCATGAGCGTACGCTCGGTGCTCATGGCGAGCAGGCGCTGGTTCGGGATGGTGATGAGCGTATCGACGTGCTGCATCATCGCCTCAATGCCTTCTTCGGCCTGACGACGCCGACGGCGCCCCTCGAAGGCGAACGGGCGGGTGATGACCGCCACGGTGAGGGCGCCGATCTCACGGGCCACTTCGCAGACGACCGGCGCGGCGCCGGTGCCGGTGCCACCGCCCATGCCGGCGGTCACGAACACCATGTCGGCGCCGGCGAGGAGCTCGGCGATCCGGTCACGGTCTTCGAGGGCGCCCTCGCGGCCCACTTCCGGATCGGCGCCCGCGCCGAGGCCCTTGGTGAGCTGCTGGCCGAGCTGGAACCGACGGGGCGCGAGGGACCGCTTGAGGTCCTGCGCATCGGTGTTCATGGCCACGAACTCCACGCCGCTGAGGCCGGCCCGGACCATGTGGTTCACGGCGTTGCCGCCGCCGCCGCCGACGCCCACCACCTTGATGCGTGCGCCAACGAGTTCGTTCTCTACGATGTCGATCATGACTACCTCTGCGGGGGGCTGGTCCGGCCTGCATGCCGGGGAGGGGAGCGGGGAAGGAGACGGGGAAGGAGAAAGGAAGGGGGGAGGCGGGATTCAGAGAGGCGTGACGACCGCGAGCTCGGTCGAGACCAGATCGATGCGGTGGGGAACCGAAAGATCGAGGCCATGCGCAACCAGCCGGGGGAGCCGGGCGACGCGCTCGGGCTCGGCGAAGCCGAGGAGCAATTCGCCCCCGTTGCGAAGAAACAGCGTATAACCCGACTCTGCGGCGAAGCGCAGCTCGGATATCTCGGAAATTGGCACGCCACCGTCGCGTTCTGCGGCGCGGAGCCACTCGAGCCCCTCCGCCACGAGGCGACGCGCGAGCTCGGGCTGGCTCTCGGCAAGCCCGCCGAGGCCCGTGAGCACGGGCAGGTCGAGCTGGCCGCTCTTCGCCCGGATGAAGGGAACGCCCGTATCGTCGACCAGGTAGAGCGCATCGGTGAGCAGGAGCGCCACGGGCGCGCGCTCCACGACTGTGAGCAGCACGCCGTTGGGGAACTGACGGCTCGCCGTGACCGACTTCACCCAGGGGTGCCGCGCCACACCGACCGCCGCCGCATCCAGATCGAGCTCCACCAGCGGGGCTCCGGTGGAGAGATCGGCGAGGTGCCGCAGCTCGGCCGCGTTCGCATGAACGGCGCCTTCGACCACGAGCGATTCGTACCGGAGCCACGGGGAGGCCACGAGCAGCCACGACAGCCCTCCACCCGCCGCGATGAGCGCGAGGATGGCAGCGACGGTGCGGAGGTGGCGGAACATGCGGATGGCTCTGGAATCTGATGGATACAGGATCGCTCATCCCTTGACAAGACAAGAGAAGAACTTTTTTTTGCGTCCGGCATCTTGAGGGGAGAATGATGGCGACCGCGCTCCCCCAACGCTACCTGCACCCCGTGGCACAGCTTCTCTCCGGCTCGCTCGTCGAGCGGCTCCGGCGTCGCGACAGGGCCGCCTTCACCGAGCTCTGCCACAGCCATCGCGACCGGCTGTACGCCATTGCGCTGTCCGTGCTCCGCGACCGCGAAGAGGCCCGCGATGCCCTCCAGGACACGCTCACGAGCGCCTGGCGCAGCATCGACCAGCTGCAGGACGACACGGCCCTCGGCGCCTGGCTCGGCCGCATCGTGCTGAACCACGCCCGGATGCGCCTGCGCTCGCGCAGACGCAAGCCGATGGAGCTGGTGGACGACTTCGAGACCTGGTTCTCCGCCGACGGCCACCGCGCCAGCGATCCCCCCGTCTGGCCGCGCGCCGACGATGCGATCGATCGCGCCCGCTTCGCCAACCGCCTCGGCGAGCTGGCCGCCGGCCTCCCCGAGGAGCTGCACGTGGTCTGGGCGCTCGCCGACGTGCAGCATCTCTCGATGCAGGAGATCGTGGACCTCACGGGCCTGCATCTGGCCAACGTGAAGACCAGACTTCATCGGGCGCGCCTGCTCCTTCGCGAGCGGCTCGGCGCCGAGATCGGGAGGCCGGCATGACGTGCAAGGAGCTCACCGAGCGGGTGATGGCGTTCCGCGACCGCGAGCTGCCGCTCTCCACGCGGCTCTCGCTGCAGTTTCACGCGGCCATGTGCCCGTGCTGCCGGAACCTGCTCACCTCGTATGACACGTTGGTGGAGATGTCCGCCGAGCTCGCGGACGTGCAGGTTCCCGACGAGCTCGCGCGCGAGTTCGACGACATGATCCTCACCGCGATGCGCCCGCCCACCTAGAACAGCAGGCAGCGCTCCAGCCGCAGGAGCGCCCGCTTCATGTCGAGCCCGCCGGCGTAGCCCACGAGGCTGCCATCCTTGCCCACGACGCGGTGGCACGGAATGACGATGGCCACGGGGTTGGCGCCGTTGGCCTGCCCCACCGCCCGGGGGTTGGACCCCACGCGCTCGGCGAGCTCGCTGTAGCTGACCATCCGGCCCCATTCGAGACGAGCGAGCTCGGCCCAGACGCGCTGCTGGAAGGGGGAGCCCGCCGGCGCCGTCGGTACCGAGAAGCGCACGGGCTCGCCCCGGAAGTAGGCATCCAGTTCGCCCGCGAGCTGATCGAAGGTGGGATGCGCCACCGGCCGCCCGGCCAGCTCGATGCGCGCCCGGCCCAGCTTCGCCAGCGCGCCTTCGCCGTTGAGCTCGGCGAGCAGGGGACCCACGGCGGAGGCGAAGATGCGACGGGGGAGTTCCGGGCTCGCCATGCGGCAAGCTATCCCGCGGCGCCGCGGTGCCGAACGGACCCCGTGGGCACCCGCATCCGGGCCTACGGCACCGCCCAACCCATCAGTCTCTCGCGCAGCTCGGGGTGGCTTCCGGCCCGCCGGGGGCGCGCGCTCTCCACGACGACGCTCCCCACGACGCGCGCCGGCCGCGGGCTCACCACCACCACGCGGTCCGCCAGGCGCAACGCTTCGTCGACCGAGTGGGTGACGAGCACGACGGTGGCCCCGCTGGCAAGCCATGTGGCCTCGAGCAGCGCCTGCATGGACTCGCGGGAGAGGGCGTCGAGGGCGCCGAAGGGCTCGTCGAGCAGCAGCACGTCGGGGCGGACGGCCAGGGCCCGGGCGAGCGCCACCCGCTGCCGCATGCCGCCGGAGAGCTCGCGCGGGTAGCGCCCGCCGGCCCCCGCGAGCCCGAACTCGACGAGCAACGCCTCCACCCGCGCGGGGTCCGCCCGGCCCTGGGCGCGGAGCCCGAAGCCGATGTTCTCGGCGGCGGTCAGCCACGGGAAGAGCGCCGGGTCCTGCGAGACGAGGAGGCGTCGCGGCGAGATCGCCGTGACCGGCGCGCCGTCCACCTCCACGAGGCCGGCGTCCGCCCGGTCGAAGCCGGCGAGCAGGCGCAGCAGCGTGCTCTTCCCGCAGCCGCTCGGTCCGAGGATGGCGAGGAACTCGCCTCGGGAAACCTCGAGCTCGAAGCCATCGAGCGCCGGTACGCGCGCGGAGGTCCGGGCCTCCACGAAGGTGCGCGACACGCCGCGAACGCGGATCATGCCCACCTCGTGAGCCGCCCTCGGAGGGCCCGGAGCGCCCAGGCCGTCAGCCCGGCCGACGCCGCGAGCCCCGCGGCCCCCACGAAGGTGCGCGCCGGCAGGATGAGGTCGCGCCCGGCGAGCACCAGCACGCCGAGCCCCTCGGTGGCCGACACGAACTCCGCGGCCACGAGCACGAACCACGCCGCCGCAAAACCTTCCGCCACCGACGCGAGCACGCCCGGCAGCGCCGCCTGCGCCCGCACCCCGAGCCGTGCGCCCCGGCTGGCGCCGAGGTTCTCGGCGGCCTGCAGCCACGCCGTCGGCACCGCCCCGATCGCATCCCGCGTTCCCGCCACCACCACGCCGAAGGTTGCCAGCGCGAGGATGGCGATCTGCTGGCCCTCGCCGACCCCGAACCAGAGCAGCGTGAGCGGGATCCAGGCGAGGGACGGGATCGGCCGCGCGAGCGCAACGGGCACGTCGAAGAGGCGCCCCGGACCGCCTGCCGCCAGCGCCACCCCCACGAGCACCCCCACCCCCGCCCCCACGCCGCCGCCCAACGCCACCCGCACCGCGGAACGCAGCACGTGCACGAACAGCTCGCCGCTGGCGAGCAGCGAGGCCGCATCGAGCACGATCGCGCTCGGCAGCGGCACGAGCGGCCCCGGCGGCCACACGCGCCCCGCTACCTCCCACAGCGCGAGGAGGAGCAGGAGCAACCTCACGCCACCCCCCAACGCCGCGCGCCGCGTTCGAGCTGGTGCAGCACGCCCGACACGCTCCACGCGATGGCGCCGATGCAGAGCATGCCCGCGATGGCGAGGTCGGGGCGGGCGAGGTTGCGGGCGTCGAGGATGAGCTGGCCGAGGCCACCGTCGGCGCCCACCAGCTCGGCGGCCACGAGGCTCATCCAGGCGAAGGTGGCGCCGGTGCGGAGGCCGGTGAAGGTGCCGGGCAGCGCGGCGGGGATGCGCACGGCGAGCAGCACGCGCGCGGGCGACGCCCCGAGGTTGCGGGCGGCGTGCAAGAGCGCCGGGGGAGCCTGCGAGGAGCCTGTTCGAGCGCCCTCGAGCACCGGGAAGAACGCGCCCAGCGCGCACACGAGGACGGAGGTGGTGTCGCCGATGCCGACCCAGAGCAGCAGCAGCGGGAGCCAGGCGAAGGGGGGGATCGACCGCACCAGCCCGGTGAACCGCCGGAGCTCGTCGTCGAGCGGCGGCACCGCGCCCGCCGCCCAGCCGAGCGGCACCGCGAGGGCGCTGGCGCCCACCCAGCCGACGCCGACCCGCAAGCCGGAGCGGCCCGCCGCGTCGACGAGATCGAGGCGGCGTTCCCACGCCGTGGCCGCCACCGAGAGCGGCCCCGGGAAAACCTGCGGCCGCGCGATCCACCCGGACGCCAGCGCCCAGAGCCCCACGAAGGCCACGAACCCGGCGACCGCCCAGCCGGCCGCCGCGCGCTCAGGGGCCGGCAAGGTCGCCCGGCTCGGGAAAGGGTTGCGGATCGGTGAGCGTGCCCGCGTTGAGCGTGGGCGGGTAGGGCGGCGAGCCCACCACGCCCGACCAGCCCTGGGGCAGGAAGACGGGGGCCGTCGGCACACGCCAGCCGCGCGCGGCGAGGCTACGCGCCATGTACTCGGGCACGAAGTCGTGCTTCAGGTCCTCGGCCGAGCGCGCCCGGGTGAGCCGGCCCGCCGCGAACTGCGAGGCCACCACCCGGGCATCCTCCGCCGCCCAGAAGTCGGCGTGCAGGTACTTGTAGGTGGGCTTGTAGAGCAGGAGGTAGCGGTCGATCTGGGCGCGGGCCTGCGCCTCCGTCCACCCGCGGGCGCGGGGGTCGGCGACCTGGAGCTTCGCGGCGCGGGCCGGATCGGCCCGGACCGCGAGGAGCGCCTCCAGCGAAGCATCGGCGATGGCCTGCACCACGTCGGGCGCCGACTCGTGGAGCTCGCGCCGGACGAACTCGTAGGCGGTAGGCACGTACCAGGGGAACACGTTGTCGACCTTGCGGCCGAGGCCCCGATCGAGCGTGAGGGAGAGGTGCGGATCCCACACGGCCACGGCATCCACGCCCTTCGGCACGAGCTGGGCATCCCGCATGGACATGCCCGCGATGCGGTATTTCAGCCCCGGGATCGACGCGAGGTAGAACTCCGCGTAGCTCCCGAGCGTGGTGCCGATGACCAGCTCGTGGTCGGCGGCGCGGAGGTCATCGAGCGAGGTAAAGGGCGAGTCAACGGGCACCACGAGGGCCACCTCGTTGTTCACGCCGGTCACCGCGAAGGCCACGGCGCCCACGCCCTTGTCGACCGTGTTCCAGAACGGGAAGTCGCCGTAGTGGGTGAGCTGGGTCTGACCGGAGAGGAAGGCCTCGAGGATGGGCGGCCCGGAGTTGAAGCTCTGGCAGTTGGCCTCGATGCCGCGGGCCTGCAGAAGCCGATCGGCGCACATCACGGCCCAGTGGGCGGAGAAGCCCGGCACGTCGGCGAAGTAGCCCACCTCCAGGGGCCACCACCCCTTCGCCTGCAGG
This sequence comes from uncultured Pseudomonadota bacterium, assembly GCA_903885375.1. Classification (GTDB taxonomy): domain Bacteria; phylum Myxococcota_A; class UBA796; order UBA796; family SXON01; genus SXON01. The sequence continues at coordinate 9,254 of CAISIK010000015.1, read as the reverse complement.
AAGGCCACGCTCTCGGGGGAGACCTGAGCCGGCGCGGGCGCCGATGGGGAGGACGCGGGCGTGGGGTCGGCGGGGGCCGGCGGATCGGAGCAGGCGAGGAGAAGCGCGACGAGCACGCCGCTGGCTAACCTCACGACCGCCGCGACACCGAGGCGGGGGACCAAAACGCCAACCGGCCCCGCGGGCGAGGCCTGCGGGGCCGGAGATGGTGGCTTTGGCGGGAGTTGAACCTGCGACACCGCGGGTATGAACCGCGTGCTCTAACCAACTGAGCTACAAAGCCGCGCGCGCCTACTATACGCGCCCGCGCCGGCCCGCAAGGTCAGCCGAGGTAGCCGAGCGCACGAAGCGACTCCGGCAGCGTGATCCGGCTGCGCGCGCACTCCACCAGCGCGTCGTTGAGCTGCCGCCGCGTGACCAGCCCGAGCTCCACGTAGAGCTGGCCGATCGCACGGCGACGGCGTGCGTGGGAATAGCTGTGGCTCGGGGGGGCTGCGGACATCGTCTCTCCAGGCTCGCCTCCTCGATCGGCACGAACGCTGCCGGGGATGAGCCCTCTACGGTGCCTGGTGCCCACCGTGGCGAACAACCTGCCCTTCGGCGAGGAAAACCACCATCTCGGCGATGTTGCAGGCGTGATCCGAGATGCGCTCGAGGTGTCGCGACACGCTCGACCACGCGAGCACACGCTCGAGCTGGTCGGGGTGGTCCTTCGCCACCTGGATGATGCGCCGCATGTGATCGCCGTGCAGCACGTCGAGCTGCTTGTCGTAGCCGATCACCTCGCGGGCCACGATGCTGTCCTTCTCGGCGAGGGCACGCATGGTGCGCTCGAGGTGCTCCGACGACCGTTCGGCCAGCTCTACCAGCTCGGGCAGCGCTTCCACGCCGGGGCCGCTCGCCAGCTCGATGGCCCTCTCGGCCACGTGCACCGCGAGATCGCCGATGCGCTCCATGTCCACGTCGGCTTTCAGGGCGGTGAGCACGAGGCGGAGGTCCTCTCCAACCGGCGAGCGCCGCGCGAGGAGCATGACGCACTCATAGTCGAGCTCGAGCTCGAGGCGGTTCAGCTCGCGGTCGGTGGCCATGACCTGCCGGGCGAGGGCCGGATCGCGGTCCAGCAGGGCCCGCACGGAATCCCGCACCATCTGCTCGGCCCGAGCGCCGGTACGCGCCAGCCGCGTGCGGATGGCCTGAATTTCCAGCTCGTAGACGGCATCGAGGTGCGGTGTCTGCATGATGTTCCCAGCTACCCGATTTTCCGGGCGCGAACCGCGCGGTCCGCGATGAGGTTGACGACAAACGTCATGAAGAACAAGAGGATGCCGAGCGCAAAGAGCGCCTGGTAGTGCTGGCCACCGCGCACGGCCTCGCCGAGCTCGGCGGCGATGGTGGCCGTGAGGGTGCGGACGGGGTCGTACAGCGAATGCGGGATGCGTGCGGCATGGCCGGTGACCATGAGCACCGCCATGGTCTCGCCGACACACCGCCCCACGCCGAGGAGGACCGCCACGAGCAAGCCGCGGCGCGAGGCGGGCAGGAGCACCCGCCACACCATCTCCCACTTCGTGGCGCCCATCGCGATCGCCGCCTGACGGTAGCTCTCGGGTACGGCGCGGAGCGCGTCCTCACCGAGCGAAACCAGCAGCGGAAGCGTCATCAACGCCAGCACGATGGCGCCGTTGAGGCCGTTGAGGCCTACCTGGGCGCCGGCCCACTGGAGCAGCGGGTTGAGGATCATCACGCCGATGAACCCCCAAACCACGCTGGGGATGGCGGCGAGGAGCTCCACCACCACCTTCAGGAACTCGCGCCAGCCTTCGCTCGCGAACTCGCTGAGGAAGACGGCCGCCGCGAGGCCGATCGGCACCGAGACGATCAGCGAGAGCCCCACGCACCAGGCCGTACCCGCGAGGAGGGCCAGCAGGCCGAACTCAGGCGGTTCGTGGGTGGGGCTCCAATCGGTGGACGAGAGCATTCCGCCGATGTGGCCCAGCAGGAATACGATGCCTTCCTTGCCGATGAACACGAAGATCGCGAGGATGAACACGATCGCCGACAGCCCGCACAGGCGGATCAGCCCCTCGATCACGAACTCGACGGGTCGAGTCAGCTTCGAGGGGCGCCGACGTGCGGGAGCAGCGACCATCGTTCAGTGGCTCGCAGGCGCCGCGGCAGGAGCGGCTTCCGGGGCGGGCGCAGCACCTTCCGGAGCCGGGGCGGCGCCTTCGGGGGCCGGAGCCGCGGGGATCGGCGTGGCCGAAGCGCCGCTCGCCTCGGGGGTGGGCACAAAGCCGGCGGTCACGACGACATCCTTGGCCTCCGGGCCCTTCGCCCAGCCGAGGAACTCGGCGATGGCGCCCGAGGGCGCACCGTTGGTGTAGATGAACAGCGGCCGGCTGAAGGGGTACTTCGCGGCGAGCACGTTGGCTTCGGTGGGCTCGACGCAGGTGTCGGCGGCCTCCTTCGCGAGGCAGACCGAGCGGGCGTTCTCGTGGTGGTAGCCCATGCCGCCGTAGCCGATGGCGCACTTGGTGGTGGCGACCACGTCGACCACCTGCTGCGTGCCAGACTGGTCCATGGTGGCGGCGAACTTGCCTTCCTTGCCGATGACGTGCTCCTTGAAGTACTCGTACGTGCCCGAGTTGTTCTGGCGCCCGGTCTTCACGATGGTGTCATCGCCCTTGCCATCGCAGTCGAGCGTCACGCCCACGTCCTTCCAGTGGCTGCAGGCACCATCGGCGGTGTAGATGCACTTCAGCTGGCTGAAGTCGAGCTGTGCGATCGGGTTCTCCTTGTGCACGTAGATGCTGAGGCCGTCGTAGGCCACGACCGTCTCGACGGGGTTCACCCCGTTGCCGGTGGCGAGCGCCTTCTCGTCTTCCTTCATTGCGCGCGAGGAGGAGGCCATGTCGGTGGTCTTGTCGATCAGCGCCTTGATGCCCGTACCCGAGCCGCCGCCGGTCACGGCCACGACGAGCATCGGGTTCTTCTTGGAGTAGGCCTCGGAGTAGGCCTGCATCAGGTTCACCATCGTGTCGCTGCCCTTCACCTGGGCCACCACGGGCTTGCCGACGGAACCCTCGGTGCCGTCCTTGTTGGTTTCGGGGCGGGAACAGGCGGCGAGGGCGAGAAACGCGAACAGACCGAAGCGGGACATGAAAACTCCAGGGTTTTTCGACACTAAGCGGCGAACGTTGCGCCCTTGCGCGGGTTCGGTGACGATTCTGCAACGCTACCCATACCGGCCCTCGATGTAACGGGCGGTGCGGTCGTCGGTGGGCCGGGTGAAGAGCTCGGAGGTCACCCCCACCTCCACCAGCTCACCCATCAGCATGAAGACGCAGCGGTCGGAGATGCGGCGGGCCTGCTGCATGTTGTGGGTGACGCACACCTGCGTGAACTCACCGCGGAGCTGGTCCATCAGCTCCTCCACGGCGCGGGTGCCCTCCGGATCGAGCGCGCTGCAGGGCTCGTCGAGCAGGAGCACCCGAGGCTTCAGCGGAAGGAGGCGGGCGATGCACAACTTCTGGCGGGCTTCGAGCGAGAGCGACTCGCCATCGTGGTGGAGCTTGTCCTTGACCTGCTCCCACAGCTGAACCCGCTCCAGCGCCGCCACCATCAGCCCTTCCTGGACCGACGGGGGGGTCTTCGGCGCGTGGAGCCGCAGGCCGAAGAGCACGTTGTCGCGGATCGAGATCGGCAGGGGGTTCGGGCGTTGGAAGACCATGCCCACGTCGCGCCGCAGGGCGAGCGTGTCGACCTCGCGGCTCATGCAGTCGTAACCAGCCACCTCCAGCGCGCCTTCGGTGCGCACGTAGGGGAGGTCGTTCATGCGGTTGAAGCAGCGCAAGAGCGTGCTCTTGCCGCAGCCCGAGGGGCCGATGAGCCCGAGGATTTCGCCCGGCTTCACCTCGAGCGACACACAGTCGAGCGCCCGGAAGGACCCGTACCAGAGGGAGAGCCCGCGGGCACGGATGCTGGCCGCTTCGCTCATCCGAATTTCCCGGCGAGGTAGTCGTTGGTGCGCTGGTCGCGGGCAAAGACGAAGAGATCGCCGGTACGGCCGCTCTCCACCAGCTCGCCGTTGAGCATGAAGGCGGTGACGTCGGCGATGCGGCGGGCCTGCATGAGCAGGTTGGTGACCATGACAATCGCCATCTGCGACTTGAGCTCCATCAGCACCGCCTCGATCCGCATCGTGGTGACCGGATCGATCGCGATCGAGAACTCATCGAGGCAGAGCACGTCGGGGTCGGTGGAGAGCGCGCGCGCGAGCGTGAGCCGCTGCTGCTGGCCACCGCTCAGCCGCGTTCCGAGCATGTCGAGCCGGTCCTTGACCTCATCCCAGAGGGCCGCCTGGGTGAGGCAACGCTCGACGATCTCGTCGAGCTCCGAACGACGACGCACCCCCACCATCCGGGGGGCGAAGGCCACGTTCTCGTAGATGGACATCGGCAGGCCGACCGGCAGCGGGAGCACCATCGCCACGCGGCGACGAAGGTCACTCAGCTCCATCTGGCGAACGTCGGTGCCATCGAGCGTGACCCTCCCCTCCACCCGAGCGCTCGGGTGTAAGTCGATGGTCCGGTTCAACGCGGTGAGCAACGAGCTCTTGCCCGATCCCGCGGGGCCGACGATGCCGAGGATGCCGTTTCGCGGCACGGCGAGCGTGACATCGCGCACCACGGCGCGATCGCCGTAGCGGATGGTGAGGTTCTCCATCCGCACGAGATCGTCGCCTACCACCGCCGGTTCCTCCGCAGGTAGAGCCGCAGGCCGATCGCGAAGCTGTTGAAGAGCAGCACGACCCCAACCAGCACCAGCGCCGTTCCGTACTTGAGCTCCTCCGACACGTTCGGCACCTGCGTGACCAGCGCGAATACGTGCATGGAGAGCGCCATCGTCTGGTCCCACACCGAGGTGGGCAGGATGGGGAGGTAGAACGCGGCGCCGGTGAAGAGCACGGGCGCCGTTTCGCCGGCGGAGCGGCTCACCTGGAGGATCACGCCCGTGAGGATGCCGGGGAGCGCGTTGGGGAGCACGACGTGCCAGATCGTCTGCCAGCGGGTGGCGCCGAGGTTCCAGCACGCCACACGGAAGTTGTGGGGGACGGACTGCAGCGCCGCCTTGGTGGAGGTGATGATCACCGGGAGGGTCATCACCCCGAGCGTGAGCCCGCCGGAGAGGATGCTCGTGCCGAAGTCGAGGAAGAGCACGAACGCGCCGAGCCCGAAGAGGGCATGGACGATCGACGGCACGCCCGCCAGATTGACGATGGCGAGGTCGACCATGCGCGCCAGACGGCCCTCGCCCGCGTACTCCGAGAGGTACATTCCCGCGAGCACGCCCACCGGCACGGAGAAGAGGAGGGAGACCCCCACGAGCCAAAGCGTACCGACGATGGCCGGCTGGATGCCGCCCGCGGTCATGCCCGAGACCGGCATCTCGGTGAGGAAGCCCCACGAGAGCGCGGGCGCCCCCTTGATCACGATGAACCCGACGATGGCCAGCGCGGGGAGCGCCGCCAGCGCAGTGGCTGCCGCGAGGGCCATCCGTACGATCGACTCACGCCGATGCCGGACCTCGAGCGGCTCCACATAGGAAGTTTCGGCGGTGGACATCGGAACGCCTGCTTAGCACAAGTTGTGTGACGGTTCGGTGACGGACGGGAGAGGGTTTGGCAAACCGACCCCCGCCGGAGCCGCCACCCGCCTCAACCCGCGAGGCGGCGGAGGCCGAGAGCAACCAGCAGGGACTGGGCGATCAGCACGCCACAAGCGAGCACCAGCGGCGTGAGCGCCTCGCCCAGCCCCTGCAGCAGCAGGAGCGGCAGCCCGGCGTCGGCGATCCACTCGGGGTGCGCCGGCACCTGCACGGCCACCGCGATCAGGTCGATCGCCACCCCCCCCACCCCCGCGAGCAGCACGCTCACACCGATCGCCACCTGGTACGCCACCCGGCCCGGACCCGGCGCCCAGGCGAAGCGCGCCGCGTTCACCACCCCCAGGAGCCCGAACACCACGATCACCAGCATTGGAAAGCCGCCCATGCGAAAGAACTCCATCGAACACCTCCGACCTTGCCAACGAACGACGCGGGCGAGCGTGACGCCGGTCGGGAAAAAAGATTCCGCGCGACTTTGCTGTCACGACCCCGCGCCTCGTGCGTTCATGGGATCGTGAACCCCACGCCCGAGCCGCCGCTCTCCGCCATCCGGGCACTCGCGCCCGACGCGATCGATGCGCTGGTCACCCACTATGCGCCGCGGCTCAACGGCTTCCTGCGCCGGCTGGGCGCGAGCGCGGAGGTGGCGGAGGAGCTGGTGCAGGAGACGTTCATCCGCCTCGTGCGGCACGCGCCCACGCTGCCCGACGGCTCGCGCGTGGGCGCATGGTGCTTCACGGTGGCGCGCAACCTCTGGCGCTCTCACCGCCGGTGGGCCTGGCTGGACGGCACGCGCCTCCTCGAGTTTGCCGGCCTCCGCCCTTCGGTGGGGTTCGGTCCCGACGACGCCCTGACGGCCCGACGCACCCGGGACCGGCTCGAGGCTGCGCTCGCCAGCCTGCCGGAATCGCACCGCGAGGTGTTCCTGCTCGTGGTGGGCGAGGGCCTGCAACCGCAGGAGGTCGCCGCCGCCCTGGGCATCTCGCCCGAAAACGCTCGTCAGCGCCTCGCCCGCGCCCGCCGCCACCTGGAGGAGGCCCTCGCATGACCCCTGATTCGCTCCCGCCGCTCCCGCCGATCGCCCTCTCCGAGGGTGCGATGCAGCGCATCCGCACCCGCACCCGGGCGGAAGCGCGACGCGTGCGCTTGGCGGCCGCCGAGGCCGCCGTTCACGGTGCGTTCGCGATCGGCGCCCTGGCGTGGGCCGCCGCCGCGCTCTTCGCGTGAACGCCCTCGCCTACTGACCGGGGTTCTGCGGGGCGCCCGCCGGCGCGCCACCGGGGGCGGCGCCCTGGCCGAGCATCACATCCGACGCGCACTTCGTGACGATGGGCAGCGCGCGCTTCTCGATCTCGGCGGGCTCCTCCGTGGAGAGCTTCATCAACTCGCTGGCGGAATACTGCGCGAGCATCCCGTCGGCGCTGCAGGAGCAGATGGCGCGGAAGGTGGCCTCGTCGAGGTCGGGGCCGCGCTCGGCCATGCACGACTCGACGAAGCTCTGGCGGAAGCTCTTGTCGAACCCCTCATTGAAGCCTTGCTCCACGCCCTCCATGAAGCCGGAGCAGCCGAAGAGCGAGACGGACACGATGGCGAGGACCAGCCAGGAGCGGGAGAGCATCCAATGGATTATCTCGACAACGATCCGATGTCCGCCGAGTTTCGTACCACCTCCCGATCGACCCAGGGATAGGAATGCCCATGCTGATGCTCCTGCTCGCGTGCGGCCTCGCCACGGTCGACACCTCCTCGACCGAAAACGTGGATGACTCCGGCGCCGACACCGCCGCCGGCACGGCGCCGGTCATCTCGGCGCTCGAGGTCCTCTGGCAGGAGTTCGGCGACGAAGGCGTGGTCATGTACGCCGACGCCACCGTGTCCGACACCGAGGGCGACCTCGTGGGCGGCGTCGCGAAGTTCGACGTCACGGCCGACGGCGAGAGCCCCATCGGCTTCGAGGTGGGCATCGAGGCCTGCGCCGATGTGAGCGGCGCCTGCTGGACCGACCCGCACCTCATCCTCGCCATCCCCGACGTGATCACCAGCTACGACTACACGGTGGAGCTCTGGGTGGTCGATGCCGCGGGCAACACCTCCGAAGCCATGGCCGGCGCCCTCGCGGGCGGCTGAGCTTCAGAGCTCCTGGCGGCCTTCGAGGGCCCGGGCGAGCGAAACGCGGTCGGCGTACTCGATCGCCGTGCCCACGCTCACGCCGTGGGCCAGGCGCGTGACCTTCACCCCGAGCGGCTTCAGCAACCGGGCCACGTAGAGCGCGGTGGTATCGCCCTCCACGTCGGGGTCGGTGGCGAGGATGACCTCGGCGGCGCCAGCGGCCCGGGCCACCAGCTCGCGCAGGCGAAGCTGGGGGGGGCCGATGCCATCGAGCGGCGACAGCGAGCCGTGCAGCACGTGGAAGCTGCCGCGGTACTCCCCGGAAGCATCGATGGCGAGCACATCCTGGGGACGCTCGACGACACAGATACAGCCCGGGTCGCGGCGTGCGTCATCGCAACGGCGACAGCGCACGAGCTCGGTGAGGTCGCAGCACACCTCGCACTCGCGCACGCCGGCGCGGAGATCGCGGATGGCATCGGCGAGCGCGTCGGCTACCTCGGGCGGCTGCCGCAGGAGCCAGTAGGCGTAGCGCTGCGCGGTCTTCTCCCCGACGCCGGGGAACCGCGCGAGCTGGACGACGGCGCGACGGAGGGCGTCCACTCAGAGGCCGAGCATGCCGGGCGGCAAGCCCATTCGGGCGGCGAACTCGCGCAGGTTCGACTGGACGGCCTCCTTGGAGCGCCGGACGGCATCGTTCGTGGCGGCCCGCACGAGGTCCTCGACCAGCTCGGCGTCGCCCAGCACGCTCGCGTCGATGTGGACGGCGAGCACTTCCTGCGTGCCGTTCATGCGGATCCGCACCTTGCCGCCGGCCGCGCTGCCATCGACCTCGACCCGCTCGGCATCCGCCTGCATCTGGCGCATCTGCGCCTGGAGCCCGCCAAGCATCCCGCCCATGCCGCCCATGCCGTCGAAGGGATTCGCCATTCACCGCTCCGGAGGCCGGTGGCCTATCATGGATCACGCCCTCAGGACGAGAGCGGGGGGGCGGCCTCGCCCCCCTCCTCCTCGGCGCCGGTACCGTCGGCCGGGAGGTCGAGCGCGGAGGGGGCGACCTCCTCCAGCTCGCCGCCGAAGGTCTCCACGAGCCGGCGGACGGCCTCCGAGCCCTCCGCGCTCGCCCGCGCGGCGACCCGCCGCCGCAGCTCGGCCTCCGCGATGACCTCGCGCCCCGTGGCGCCCTGCTCCCCCTCGACCACCACCTCCACCCGCCGGGCGCCGGGCACGAGGGCCGCGAGGTCGACCGTGCCGATGCCCTCGCGCACCCGCGCGCGCCAGAGCTCCCGCCGCACGCCCACGCGGAAGGTGCCCTCCACCACGCCGATCGGGAACGCGACCGCATGGATGGCGACCGCCTCCGCCTCGGGCAGCTCGGCCAGCACGGCGGTCCAGGCCTCTTCGAGCGTTGCGGGCGGCGGCTTCGGCGGGAGTGCCGCGGCGGCCGCGGGTGCCGCGACGGGCGCTGGCGCCGGCGG
>CAISIK010000014.1 GCA_903885375.1 uncultured Pseudomonadota bacterium | reverse complement strand
CGCCGCCGTGGTCCGGCGCCCGGCGCCCGTGGCCGAGGCCGCGCCGGCCGTCGCCCCAGCCGCGGCTGCTGTCGTGGCACCCACCGCCGCCCCGGTCGAGGCCGCTGCGCCCGCTGCCGCCCCGACTGCCGATGAGTTCGACTTCCCCCGGGAAGATGAAGACAGCCGGGCCACCCTGCCCATGCCGGCGCCCATGCCCCCCCCACGCCGCGAGCGCGAGCGGGATGGCGGCGCGGTCGGCGTCGGCGCAGCCGCTGCCGGCGGGATCGGCGTGGCCATGCTCGGTGCCATCGGAATCGGCGTGCTGCTCCTCGGCGGCGGCGGCTACATGTGGTGGAGCTCGAAGAAGGCGGCCGAGCCCACGCCGCCGATCGCAGCCGAGCCCGTTGTGCCGGCCCCCGTCGTGGTGAAGCCCCCGCCCCCCGCCCCCGTGGCGGTGGAGCCGCCGGCGGTGGAGCCGCCGGTGGTCGAGCCGCCCGTCGTAGAGCCCCCGGTCACGCCGCCGCCCGCCGTCACCCCGGCCGCGCCCGTGGTGCCTCCGCCGGCGGTCACGCCCGCCGGGAAGCCTCCTGCGGTGCCCGCCGTGAAGCCACCCGCTACGCCTGCCACGCCGGCCGCCAAGCCGCCCGCCGCCACCGACCCGGGCTCGCCCTGGGGCACGGCGCCTGCCGGGGGCACCGGCGCCGTCGTCTCCGAGAACCCGTGGGGTGGAGAGGCCGTGGCCAGCTCCGGCAAGCTCACCATCACCAGCGATCCGCCCGGCGCCGCCGTGTCGATCGACGACAAGGCGCGCGGCAAGGCGCCCGTCACGGTCGACCTGCCCTACGGCAAGCACCGCGTGAATGTGTCGCTGACCGGGCACAAGGCGGCGTCGAGCGATGTCAACCTCAGCGTGCAGCAGATGTCCGTGCCCTTCCGCCTCGAGGCCGACACCTTGAGCGGCATGCTCAACGTCTTCGGCCCCACAGGCGCGGCCGCGTTCATCGATGGGCGGGACATGGGTCCCCTGCCCGTGTCGGCGAAGGTGGAGGAGGGGGTGCACACCCTCAAGCTGATGCAGGCGGATGGCAAGTCTTGCCAGGTGTCGCGTGAAATCCGCTTCGCCGCCGGGGCCCGCCCGGTTCAGGTCACCCTGCCGGCCTGCGAGTAACGGTGCCGCAACCGGTCACGGTCAGCATCTCCGGTCTGTTCCGCGCGGCGCCCCCCCTGCGGCGCCGGTGGGCCGACGTGGCCGCGCTGGTGCCCGCCTTCCATCGCATTCGCACCACCCCCTGGCTGTCGGCGCTGCCCACGGCCGCTTCCGTGGCCGAGACCGTGGTGGCCATCGCGGGCAAGCGTCCGAAAGGGCGCCCCGCACCAGCCTTCCGCCTCCTCGCCCAGCCAGGCGCCGCGGGCGCACTCCTCGCGTGGGGGGCGCCGGTGGCGGCCGTGGAGCGGGAAGCCCCCGTCGTCGCGTTTGTCGGGCCACCGCAGGTGGATGCCGCCGTGGAGAAGGTCGTGGCCTCGGGCCTTCGGGTGGCCGTGGTGTGCCCCTCCGATGGCGAAGCCGTCGAGCCGCCGCCGGGCGGCGTCTGGGTGGACGATGCGTGGGCAGGGGAGGGGGCCCGGGGTGTTCTCGGGGTCGGCGTCCTGTCGGTGGCGTCGAGCCACGGGGTTGATGTCGCCGCCGGGCTCCGCGGCGCCGCCGGCTTGCTCGCCGAGGCGAACGAACCGCTGGCCAACAACCCGATCTGGTCCCTGGCTCGCGCGCTGCGTGTGGCCGCTGCGGAGCTGGGCCGGGACGGGGTGGTCCACCTCGCCGCGCCCGAGCTCGAGTCCCTGGCCGCGTGGGTCGCCCGCTCGCAAGCCACGGCGCTCTCCGCGGCGAGCGCCGCCGTCGCCGCACGGCCGCTTCCGGTGCGGGCCGAGCTCGGGGATGAAGACTGGCTCAGCGCGATCTCGGGATGCCGCGACGTGGTGGTGGTCGTGTGGCAGTTCGCCGGGTCCACGCCGCCGGCGCTGGAGTCGCTGGGGGCCGAGGGAATCCCGGTGCTCCTCGTACAACTCGCCGCGAATGACGCCGAGAGTCGTGGAGGCGCCTTCGCGCTCTGGCTCTCCGTGCTCCAGGTGCTCGCCGTTCTTGAGCAGCGGGCCGGCTGATCGCGGCACCCGCCGCCCATCCGCGGCGGTCACGCCGTGTTAGCAGCCGCCTCCGCCGAGACTGTCGTGGACCAATCGACCACCTCCCCGCCGCCCCACTCCGAAGATCAGGACTACGTTTTCCGGGCCCAGATCGCCCTGTCCGAGGCGCTGCTCAAGTACGGCAAGTACTTCGGCGTGGTCGTGGCGGCGGTCCTCGTCGGCTCCCTCCTTTACGGCGGCTACCAAAGCTGGGCGGAGAAGGCCCGCAAGGCCGACTTCGAGAAGATCGCGGCGATCGACTACCTCATGCCCGAGGCCGATCCGATGTCGATGTACGGCCTCGCCCCGAAGGACGACCCGAGCGACGCCACGCGGATGGCGAACCTCGTCGAGGGCGCGCGCCGCTATGAAGCGGCGGCGGCGGAGCTCTCCGGCACGGCGGCCACCCTCGCGCAACTGCGGGCGATCGATGCCTGGGAGCGCGCCGGCAAGACCGAGGAAGCGAGCGCGGCGGCGTTGAAGCTGGCCGGCAAGGGCACCACCCTCGCCGACTTCGTGGCCGACACCGCCCGGGTGCGGGCGATGCTCAACGGCGGCAAGTCGGAGGAGGCCGAGGGCGCGCTGCGCGAGATGGCCGGCCGGTACAACGACTTCTTCGCGGAGCAGTCGCTGATCCGCCTCGCCAACCTCCAGCTCGGCGCCGGAAAGACCGAAGCCGCGGCGGCCACCTACGCTGAGGTCACGAAGCGGTTCCCCACCACGATGGACCTCGCGGCGCTCTCCGAGCTCGCGGTCCGGCTGGGCAAGGAGGCGCCGGCCGACCCGGCGGCGGTCAAGGATGCGCCCCCGGGCGAGCTCCCCGCTGCAGGTGGGAAGTAGCTTGCTGCCGATGCTCCCGTTCGCGCTCGCGTTTGCCGGGTCGTTCGGCGGGGTCGCCCCCTCGGCCGAGCGGGCGCCGTACGATGCCGGCGCGCCGCTGGCCTCGCTGCCCGTGGTGCGCTGGAGCGTACGGCTCCCCGGCATGGTGCCCGACGTGGCGGCGCCCACAGAGCCGGGCGCGCCCGTTGTCGCCGGCAACCACATCTACGTTGGCTACAGCGGCGCCAACGCGCTCCTGATCCTCAGCCGCGACGATGGCCGCCTCGTCGATTCGCTCGCGCTCCGGGCGCCCGTGGCGTCGGCGCCAGTGGTGCACGACACCTGGCTGCTCGTGGCCGACAGCGCGGGGTACACCTCGCGGTGGAGCCGCAAGGGCGATGCGTGGTCGCGGGACTGGGAGCACTACAGCGGCGCCCCCATCCTCAGCACCCCGCTGGTCAACGAAGAAGGCGCCACCGTCTACGTCACCAACGTCGATGAGCTGGTCTTCGCGCTCGACCTCGCCACGGGCAACCTCCGCTGGCGCTACGAGCACCGGCTCGATGTGGCCCGCAGCGCCGCGCTCGAGCTCTTCGGCGCCCCGCCGGCCACCCGCGCGAATGGCCTCGTGTATGCCGGCTTCTCCGATGGTTTCCTCTCGGCCATCGATGAGTCCACGGGCAGCGAGGTGTGGACCGCGCCGGTGGGGGAGGGGGCCTACCCCGACCTGATCGCCCCCGCGATTCCGCTCGATGAAGGCGCCGTGCTCGTGAGCGGCTATTCGAAGCCGCTCCAGCGTTTCGATCCCGCGCTCCGCACCGCGAGCTGGCGGGTGGATGCCGGCTCGGCCGCGCCGCCGCGCATGGTGGGCTCCACCGTGTACCACCCCGGCTCCGACGGCAAGCTCCGCAAGCTCGATGCGCGCACCGGCAACGTGCTCTGGACCTGGGACTCCGGCTCCACCGGCCCGTTGCAAACGCCCGAGGTCACCGCGCAAGGCGTGCTCGTGGCCAGCACCGACAGCGGCGTCTTCCTGCTCGACGATGCCACGGGTGTTGAGCGTTGGCGTCTCGATGCGGGCGTGCGGCTGAACGGCTTCGCCACGCCGCCCGCAGTTTCGGGCAACGAGGTGTACGCGCTCAGCAACGGCGGCGTGCTCTATGCGCTCCGTGGTGCAGTCTCGCCGAACGCGCCGGCCGCGGCGCCGTGGGTCATCGGCCGCTGAGCGGAGGCGGCGCCCGAGGGTGGAGGAGCCCCTGCCCTGTGTCGATCCAGTTACTTCTGATAATGTATATTATGTCAAGTACGGAAACGGGTTCCGCCCCGGGGTCTGGACCACCTTCGTCCCAACGCCCCTTCCCCACCCTTCACTCCGGAATCGCCATCTCCCGGAAGAAGCCCGTCTTCACGCCCACCAGCGAGGCCACCATCTGGCGTCGGTACCAGCCCCACGCATGGAGCGGCCCCGCCACGAGGTCGCGAGCGGGCGCAAGGATCGGCAGACTCGACTGGAAGAACGGGGTGAGCACCCGCGAAGCGAAGCTGTAGAACCGCACCTGGTCGGTGCGCGCGCGGCTGTAGCTGGCGAGGTCGGGCGAGTCGGCCAGGGCGGCGGCGTCCTGCAGCGCGAGGTTGGCCCCCTGGCCGAGCTGCGGGCTCATGGCGTGGCCGGCGTCGCCCAGCCACACGGTTCGCCCGTCGTGCCACGTAGGGCTCACCACGTCGAAGTATGGCGCGAAGATCACGTCTTCCGGCGTGCGGACCGCGTGGATGGGAACCTCGGGCATGAGCGCTGCCACTTCACGCTTCCAGGCATCCAGGCCAGCGGCCTTCCAGGCCTCCAGCGCATCGGCGCGCAGGCTCCAGAAGACGCTGACGCTGCCTTCGCCGCTCGGCAGGATGCCCACCATCCGGCGGGTGTCCCGGTAGCGCTGCGCGAGCACGCCCGGCCGCGGGTTCTCGTGCGCCACGAACCAGAGCGCGCCCCAAGGGTACGGCGTTACCCGCGCGCCCGGCGGACGAATGCCGCAGCGAGCGCCGCCCGCGATCGCCACACGGTCGAAGGGCTCGCTGGTGAAGGGCTGATCGCTGTGGAGGCCCCTGAGCACCACGCCCGCCGGGGTCTCCTCCCGCGCCTCGACCGTGTGACCGGTCCGCACCTCCACCCCCGGCTCGGCGCCCACCGCCTCCCACAACGCGGCGAAGAGCGCGCCGCGGTGGATGCCCAACCCGTGAAGGCCCTCGCGGAAGTCGGCGTAGCCGAGGTCGAGCACCATCCGGCCGCCGGCGGTGTGTCCCGACAATCGTTCGATCCGCTCGCCGCGCGCCAGCACCCGTTGAAGGAGCCCGAGCCGCCTCAACACCGCCAGCCCCGTGGGCTGCAGCAGGATGCCCGCGCCCACCGGCAGCGGGTTCTCCACCCGTTCGTACAGCACCACCTCGTGGCCCGCGCGCGCCAAGAGCAGCGCGGCCGCCGGGCCGGCCGTCCCCCCCCCGACGATGCCCCAGCGCACTACTTCTCGTTGTAGCCGAGGTCGTTGAGGAGCCTCGGGTTCGAGGTCCAGTCGGGTTCGACGGCCACAAAAAGCTGGAGGTGAACCCGCCCCCCGAGCAGCGCCTCGATCTGCTTGCGCGCCGCGGTGCCGATCTTCTTGATCATCGACCCGCCGGCGCCGATCACGATGGCCTTCTGGCTGGCCTTCTCGATGATGATGCGGGCGTGGATCACCACGCGGCCCTCCGCCCGCGCGCTCTCGTCGAACTGCTCGATCTCCACGGCCGCCACGTAGGGAATCTCCTGGCCGCAGGCCCGGAAGACCTGCTCGCGGATGAGCTCGGCGCAGATCTCCTTCTCGGGAGCGTCGGTGATGGTGTCCTCGCCGTAGAGGGGCTCGCCTTCGGGGAGCGCTTTCGCCCACTCGGCGAGGAGGGCAGGGGTCCCCTCCCCCGTCTTCGCCGAGACCGGCACGACCGGCCCCACCGTTCCATAGTTGGCCATCAAGGGCAACAGCTTGCCCTTCTCGCGGATGGCGTCGACCTTGTTGAGGGCCACGACCACCTTCCGGCCCGTGAACCGGGCGGCGAGCTCCTCATCCCAGGGCCGAAGCGCATCGACGATCCAGCACAGCAGGTCCACCTCGGCCATCGCGGCTTCGGCCACGGCCACCATGCGGCGGTTGAGCTCGGAGCGCGGGCCGTGCAGGCCCGGCGTGTCCACCAGCACGGCCTGGAGCCCCGGCACGGTGACCACGCCCATCACACGCGTGCGCGTGGTCTGGGGTTTCGGGCTCACCGCGGCGATCGACACGCCGACGAGGTGGTTCAGCAGCGTGCTCTTGCCCGCGTTGGGACGCCCGACGAGGGCGACGGTGCCGGCATGGTTCTTCATGGCGCCGGTGCTAACCGCGCGCGGCCGGAAAGCCATCTCCGCCGAGGATCGCATCGAGGGCGAGCTGCGCGGCCCGGGCCTTCGCCTCCTTCTTCGAACCCGCGCTCACGGGGCCGTACTCGCGGCCGGCCACCGACACCCTCACCGCGAACTGGCGGGCATGATCGGGACCTTCTTCGCCCACGAGGGTGTACTCCGGCACCGGCTTTCCCCTCCCCTGTGCCCACTCCATCAGCCGGCTCCGCGGATCACCCAGCGAGTCGAGGTGATCGAGGAGCGGCTCGAAGAGCGGGATCACGAGCTCCGCCACCCGCGCGGGCCCGGCGTCGAGGTAGATCGCGGCCACCACGGCCTCGAACGCGTCGGCGCGCACGTTCACGTTCTGGGCCACCGCCGTGGTGCGCTCGCCCTTGCCCACCCGAAGCAGCGCGGCCAGCCCCCACACATCGGCGAGGAGGGCGAGCGCCGTGGCGTTCACGAGGCGGGCGCGCGCCTTGGTCAGCTCCCCTTCCGGCCATTCCGGCCGCACCCGACACAGCCAGTCCGTGACCACCAACTGGAGCACGGCATCTCCGAGGAACTCGAGGCGCTGGTTGTGGGCCTCGCCGGGCTCCTCGGTGAGCACGGAGGGGTGGGTGAGCGCGCGGCGCAGGAGCGCGGCGTTCACGAACTCGTGCGGGACGCTCATGCCGGCGCCGCCGCGCTGGAGGCTCGCCGCACGAGCCCGCCGAAGACCACCTCGTCGCCGTCGTACACCACGAGCGACTGCCCGGGGGTGACGGCGCGGAGCGGCGCGGAGAGGCGCACGCGGGCGTGGCCGGGGTGGGTGTCGTCGGCCGTGAGGGTGCAGGGCGCCAGGGCGCCCCGGTGCCGAACCCGCGCGAGGAGCTCGCGGCCCCGCAGCGCCGCGGCCGGCTGGAACCAGTTGGCCCCGCGCACCTCGACTTCGTGGGCCAGGAGGCGATCCTCGCCGCCCACCACCACGCGCCGCGTGGCGGCGTCGATCGCCACCACGAACCAGGGGCCGCCCCCAAGGCCGAGCCCGCGCCGCTGCCCCAGCGTGTAGCGGAAGTAGCCGTCGTGCCGCCCGAGCACCTTCCCCGCCTCGTCCACGATCTCGCCGGCACCGTCGAGCTCCGGGAGCGCCTCCCGCACGAAGCGGGCGTGGTCGTCGTCCGGGATGAAGCACACCTCCATGGACTCGGGCTTCTCGGCGGTGACGAGCCCGAAGCGCCGCGCGTGCTCCCGCACCTCCGGCTTGGTCATGCCGCCGAGCGGGAACCGGCTCTTCCGCAGGGCCTCCGCGCTCACCGGATGCAGGAAGTAGCTCTGGTCCTTGTCCTTGTCGGCCGCCGCGAAGAGCCGGCCATCCTCGGTGCGGGCGTAGTGGCCCGTGGCGATGGCCTCGGCGCCGAGCGACATCGCCCGGCGGAGGAGCACGTGGAACTTCAACACGCCGTTGCACTGCACGCAGGGATTGGGCGTCATCCCAGCGGCGTACTGGCTCACGAGGTCGTTCATCACGGCCTCGCGGAAGGCGGTCTGCAGGTCCATCACGTAGAAGGGAATCTTCAGGCGATCGGCCACCCGCCGCGCATCGAGCGCATCATCGAGCCCGCAGCAGTGGCCGGCCTCCGACCCGCTCGACTCGTGCAGCTTCATGTGCACGCCGATCACCTCGTGACCGGCTTCGTGGAGGAGCGCGGCCGCCACCGAGCTGTCCACCCCTCCCGACATTGCGCACACGATCCGCATGGCCGGCCGCTATCCGTTCTCGCGCAAGGCGGGCAGGCAACGTTCTACCGCGCGCACCACCGCGAGCACCTCGGCCTCGGTGGTGCCGCAGCCCAGGGAGAAACGCACCCCGCTCCCGGCGAACCCCATCGCCGCGAGCACGGCCGAGGGGCGCGCGGCCCCGGAGGCGCACGCGCTGCCGGCGCTGGCGGCGATGCCCGCGAGGTCGAGGGCGGCCACCAGATCGGGCGCGAGCACGCCCGCGAAGGCCACGCAGCTCGTCTGCGGCAGGCGCGGCGCCCCCTCGCTGGCCACCTCGCCGCCGAGCGCCACGAGGCCTGCCTCGAGGGCATCGCGCAACGCCGGGGACACCCGCGGCTCGCCCGCCACGACCTCGGCCGCCGCGCCGAAGCCCACGATGCCGAGCACGTTGTGCGTGCCGGCGCGCCATCCGCGCTCCTGGCTCGCGCCCCGGATGAGGGGCGCCGCATCGCCGCCGCGGGGCACACAGAGCGCGCCCACGCCGGCGGGCCCGCCGATCTTGTGCGAGGACAGCGTCACGAAGTCCGCCCCCGCGAGCTCGGCGAGGTCCAGTCGGCCGGGGCACTGGGCCGCATCGACATGCACCCGAAGCCCGCGGGAGCGGGCGCGCTGGATGACCTCCTGCACCGGCTGCACCACCCCGGTTTCGTTGTTGCCATACATCACGCTCACGCCATCGACGCCCTCGGCGGCATCGAGCGCATCGAAGGAGAGCACACCCTGCGCATCCACCGGGAGGGTCACGGCCCCCCACAGCCGCACGCTCGGATGCTCCACCGCGGTCACGGCCCAGCGGCCGCGCGACATCACCGTGGCGTTGCTCTCCGATGCCCCGCTCGTGAAGACGACGCCCGCCGCAGGCCAGCCGAGAAGCCCGCCCACCTGGGCGCGCGCACGGTCCACCGCCATGGCCGCCTCGCGGCCGAGCCCGTGGGCGGCGCTGGGGTTCGCCGGGATCGCGAACCACGGCATCATCGCGGCGCGGGCTGCCTCGCGCAGCGGGGCGGTGGCGTTGTAGTCGAGGTAGATCAGGGGCGCACCAGGGGGGCGAGGCGCGCATAACTTTTCGGCCCCACTCCGTTCACCGAATCGAGCTGCTCCACCGAACGAAACGGCCTCGCCGCCACGATCCGCGCGGCCATCACCGGCCCCACGCCCGGAAGCGACTCCAGCTCGGCGAGGCTCGCTTCGTTCAGCGACACCGGCACGCCCACCGCCAACCGATGGGGAGCAGGTTCGTGCGGCAGGGCGCCGGCCTCACTGGCCGGCAAGGCCGGCCCCCCGGCCCCGCCCGCCACCGCCCAGGCCAGGACCGCGCCATCCGGCACCCCCACCGGCAGCCCCGGCACCTCCCCGCCATCCACCCAGCCGAAGCCCGGCGCGAAAACCACCCGCTCGGGAAACGCGACGGCGCCGCGCGGCACGAGCAGCGCCGCGAAGGCCACCCCGCAGAACGCAGCGAGCAGCGCCCGCGTGCTGCCCTCCTCGCGGCCGAGCCGATGGCGCAAGCGCGACACCCCCACGGCGGCGCGCTGGCGGATCGGGGAGAGCAGGTCGGCCATCGCCGCAAGGGCTGTGCACGGCCCGTTCGGAGTCAAGCTCGCGGCAGCAACCCGGCGTGACGGGCATCGGAGGCCACCATCCGGACCTCCCTCCCCTCCCCTGCGATCCCGATGGTCACGGCGAGGTGCCCCGCCGGCCAGCGGCCGGCGAACCGGCTGGCCCACTCCACCAGCCAGGCGCCCTCGAGCCCGATACGCTCCTCGATGCCGGCGGACACGAGCTCATCCGGCGACTCCATCCGGTACACGTCGGCGTGGCGCATCGGCACCCGCCCCTCCTCGTACTCGTGCACGAGCGCGTAGGTGGGGCTCGGCACCACCCCCGCGATCCCGAGCCCGGCGGCCACCCCCTGGGCGAAGGTGGTCTTGCCGGCGCCGAGCTCGCCGTCGAGGAGCACCACGGCCCCCTCGAAGAGCCGCTCGCCCACGGCGCGGCCCATCGCCTGCAGATCAGCGGCCGAAGCGGCGGTGAGCACGTTTACGTTCACGGCCCGGCGGTATCCGTCCTCCAGGCGTTCGCCAATCCGCCTCCCCGCCGATAGATCGCTCGACCCCCCGGAATGCAGGCATGAGCGACCCCCTTCTCGGCAACCCGCAAGCGGGTGATGAGCCCCTCAATCCCCTCGCCCTCGCGTCGGTGATCCTCGGGGTCGTGGGCGTCATCGTGTACTGCTGCGGCAGCTTCATCTGCATGGGCTGGGTGGGCTTCTTCTTCTGGCTCATCGGGGCCGTGTGCGGCGGTGTCGCCCTGGCGCAGGGCACGCAGGGAACCAACAAGATCCTCTCGGTGGTGGGGCTCATCCTCAATCTCGGCTTCGGCGTGCTCATGCTCGGCCTGATGTTCATCGGCGTCGGCGCGAGCGTGCTGAGCTCCATGCTTCAGGGCAGCAGCTACTGAAGTTCTCGGAAAACGCTTGCCGGAGCGGCATTGCAGGTCTATGACTGGGCGCCAAACGGTGCACCATGAAGCCTTCCGCGCTGGCCCTCTTCCCCACGCTCGCGTCTCGCTCGCCTGCACCGGTCTTCTCGGCGGTGACACGGCCGATACCGCCGGGGGTGGTGGCAGCGAAACCTGCGTCTGGTACCTCGATCAGGACGGCGATGGCTTCGGCGACCCCGACCGGAAGGAGGCCACCTGCGAGCGGCCCTCCGGGTACGTGGCCAGTAACAAGGATTGCGACGACGAGGATGCGCGCGCCAACCCCGACGCCAAGGAGGTCTGCGACTCCGTGGATGCGGACGAGGACTGCAACGGCGTGGCCGACGAGGAGGACGAGGCCGTGGTGCTCGACACCTTCTACGCCGATGCCGATGGCGATGGGTACGGCGATCCCGACACCACCGAGGCGGCCTGCGATGCGCCCGATGGTTTCGTCGACAACGCCGACGACTGCGATGACGACGATCGCCGGATCAACCCCGACGGTCAGGAGGTCTGCGATGTCGACGGCAACGACGAGGACTGCGATGGCCTCGTGAACACCGACGACGACACCATGTCCAGCACCGGCTTCCCCACCTGGACCATCGACAGCGATGGGGATGGGTACGGCGCCACGGGCGGCAGCACCAAGAAGCAGTGCGACGAGCCGAGCGGCTACGCCGGCAACGACGATGACTGCGACGATGGTGATCGCAACGTGAACCCCGGCGAGTCCGAGGTCTGCGGCAACGGTCAGGACGACAACTGCAACAGCTCGGCCGATGGCTGCGGCCTCACGGGCGACTACTCCCTCTCCTCGGCCGATCTCGTCCTCAGCGGCCCGAACTCCGGCGACTTCGGCTACTCGGTGTGCGGCGGTGGCGACATCGATGGGGATGGCAACGCCGACATCGTCGTGGGCTCTCCCGCCACCGCCAGCGACGGCACGGCCTACGCCTTCTACGGCGGGCTCTCGGGCTCGAAGACCTACACCAACGCCGATGTCACGTTCACCGGCGAGTCCGCGGGCGATGCCTTCGGATGGGCCTGCGTGATGGGCGACTTCGATGGTGATGGCGAAGCCGACGTGGCGGTGGGCGATCCCTACTACTCCTACTCCTCGTCGAGCTCCTACCTCTACAGCGGCCGGGTGTACCTCTTCCAGACCGCGCTCAGCGCGTCGGAGCCAGCGTCCTCCGCCAACACGATCTACACCAACAGCAACAACGGGGGCGACAACCTCGGCCTCTCGCTCGCCGGCGGCACGTGGAGCGCGGATGCTGCGGAGGACCTCATCATGGGGGCCACGGAGAACTACGTGTTCATGGACTACGGCAACATCGGCAGCTCGAGCGGCAAGGACATCTTCGGCATCAACGAGTTCGAGGGTGCGCTCACCTACAACGGCGAAGTGGCGAGCGGCGGCGACATCGATGGCGACGGGCAGGATGACCTCGTGGTCACCGACACCTCGGGCAAGGGCGCGGCCTGCCTCTACGTGGGTAGCTTCGGGTCGGCTGTCTCGCTCTCGAGCTACACCGAGGCCACGGTGAACGGCGGCGGCGCGAACGACGCGCTGGGCACCTCGGTGGCCATCGACGGCGATCTCGATGGCGATGGGTATGCCGACGTGCTGCTGGGCGCGGGCGGCGCCGGCGGCGGGAACGGCGCGGTGTACGGCTGCTTCGGCCCCCTCACCGGCAGCAAGACCGCCACTTCCTGCGATCTCGTCATCACCGCCCAGACCAGCGGCGGCACCATGGGCGACGATGTGGCCTACATCGGCGATGAGAACGGCGACGGCGCCGAGGACATCCTCATCGGCGCCCCCCTCGTCACGGGCGACCGTTCCAGCTCCGGCGTGGCGTACCTTTACCGCGGGCCGCTGAGCGGCACCAAGCGCGAGTCCGACGCCGACGCCACCTTCTCCGGCACCTACTCCAGCGGTCGCGTCGGCTTCGCGGTTTCCCGCGCGGGCGACTTCAACGGCGATGGCAACGACGACCTCCTCATCGGCGGCCACGAAGCCAACACCAACGGGATGGCCTACGTGATGTTCGGCGGCGACATGTAGGGGGCGATGCGCGGAGGCCACACCCCTCCCCGCGCGCGCCCCGCTGCGCATCGCGGCGCCTCCCTGGCGCCGGCAGTCAGCCCGCGCGCACGCCTGGCACGCGATCGGCGACCTCGGAAGCGGTCACGCCCACCGGGAGCCCCCTCGCCGCCTCCTGGTGGAGCCAGGCCGCCGCGAGCGCGACGGCGTCGGTTTCCTCGCGCGTGAGCGCCCGCCCAGCGCCTGCAGCCACGTTGGCGAGCAGGGCGCCGCAGACCCCCGCCAGCACATCGCCGCTTCCGCCCGAGCCGAGGGCCGGGTTTCCGCCGGGGAGCACCGCCAATGGGCTCCCGGACACCACGGGGCAGGCCCCCTTGAGGATGGTGGAGCCCAGCCGCGAGAGCCGCGCGGCGGCCGCGAAACGATCGGCCTCGACCTCCGGCCAGCGCGCGCCGAGGAGCTGGGCGGCTTCGCCCGCGTGGGGCGTGAGCAGGCGGGGGTGGGCGGAGGCGGTCCCGGCGAGCGCGCGGAGCGCGTCGGCGTCGAATACCGCGGGGGCCGCGCAGCCCTCCCACAGCGCGAGCACCTCGGCGTCGGCCGCGCGGCCGAGGCCCGGGCCCACCACCCAGGCGTCAAAGCCGGTCGACGGTCCGGGCTCCGCCACCATCACCTCCGGCGGGAGCGCCCCGAGCCGGCCCCACGCGGCGCGGTCGATGAGGAGGGTCACGAGTCCGGCCCCACCGCGGAGCGCCCCGGTGCAGGCGAGCACGGCGGCACCGGTCTTCTCGGGGCTCCCGGCGCGCACGGCCACATGCCCCCGGCGCCACTTGTGGGCATCGGTCGGTAGCGGAGGCAACCACGGCCGCGACTCCACGAGCACGGCCGCAGGCGGCACCGGCCGCCATTCGAGCCCGATGTCCACGAGCGACCACGGCGTGGCCGCGGCGAAGACCCACGGCTTCAACCGCCCCACCGCGAGCGCATGCACGGGCGCGGGCACATCGGCGATACGCGCGCCGGTGTCGGCATCCACGCCCGTTGCCACATCCACGGCCACCCAGGGAACCTCGCGGGCCGGGAGCGGCGGCAACGCGAGCGGCGCGCGCTGGCCCGTGCCGAGGATGGCATCGAGCACCAGCGCCGGCGCGGCCCGCGGCTCAAGGAGCCCGAGGGCTTCGGCCACGCGATGGGTGGCGAGGCAGTCCGCCGAGCGCGGCGGCAGGACCGCCCGCGCCCGCACGGGCCACCCCCGCAGGTGCAGGTGGCGCGCGAGCGCGTAACCATCGGCCCCGTTGTTGCCCGGCCCGCAGAGGATCAGCGTTTCGGGGCGCGGACGCGCGCCCCACCAGGCTTCGAGGGCATCGGCGAGACCGTGGGCCGCGGCCTCCACCAGCACCGCGCTGGCGATGCCCACGCCGTGGATGAGCGCCTCGTCCATCAACCGCACATCGCGGGAGGGCGAGATGGGGCGGCCTTGGCGCTGCATCACGCGAGCAGGTCGATGTACCGCCGCACGCTCGTTTCCAGACCGAGGAAGACCGCATCCCCGATCAGCGCGTGGCCGATGTTGTACTCCTCGATGCCGGGCGCGGCGAGCACGAGGTCGCGGAGGTTCTGCAGCGTGAGTCCGTGGCCCGCCGCCACCGAGAGGCCCTTGCTGCGGGCACGCTCCGTGGCCGTGGCGAGGCGCACGAGCTCCCCTCGGTTGCCGGTCTCGGCCCAGCGGGCCGTGTTCAGCTCCACCATGTCCACACCCGCCACGCAGGAAGCGTCGATCTGGGGGGCGTCCGGGTCGATGAAGAGGGCCACGTGGATGCCGGCGGCACCGAGCCGCGAAGCGAAGGCTGCTACCTCGGCGGCCTGCCCCGCCACGTCGAGCCCACCTTCCGTGGTGACCTCGCCCGGCCGCTCGGCCACGAGCGTGACCCGGTGCGGACGCACGGACAGGAGGATGTCGGCCATCTCGTCGGTGCAGGCCGCCTCCACGTTCAGGAGGGTCTGCACCGAAGCCGCGAGGCGCGTGAGGTCGTGGTCCTGGATGTGCCGACGGTCGCCGCGAATGTGCACGGTGATTTGCGCGGCGCCTGCACGCTCGGCGATGAGCGCGGCGGCCAGCGGATCGGGGTAGCGCGCCCGCCGCGCCTGGCGCAGGGTGGCCACGTGGTCCACGTTCACTCCCAACCTGCGCCGCATCAGGCCTCCCGGGGACCACGCCCCTGCCCTCCCCTTTAGCGCGGCGCGGACTGGCCGGCGTGGATCAGCGCCACCACGCGATCGCGAAGCGACTCGGCCAGCGCGGCATCCTCGTGCTCCACCATCACGCGCACCACCGGCTCCGTGCCGCTCGGCCGCACCACCGCACGCGCGCCGGCCGCCGCCACGAACTGCAGGTCGAGCTCGGCGAGGCGCACGTTGCGCACCGCCGCGTGCGACTGGGCGCAGGGCGCGTACCCCGCGAGATCGAGGCTCGGGTGCAGCGTGAGGGCGAGGAGGCCCGCGTAGAGCGCATCGGCCGTGGGTGGCCCGGCCGCGAAGATCAGGTGCCCGCTCGGCTCGCCGCCCACCGCGTGCCCCCCGGCGTGCATGGCCTCGGCCACGTTCGCGTCCCCCACGGCGGTCCGGACCAGCGCGATGCCCTCCCGGGCGAGGGCACGCTCCAGCCCGAGGTTCGTCATGACCGTCCCCACCATGGTCGGTCCCTGGCGACACAGCCAGAGAATCGCGTCGCCATCGAGCACGCGGCCGGCTCCGTCGATGAGCGCGATGCGGTCGCCATCACCATCCACGGCGAGGCCGAGGTCGGCGCCGCAGTCGCGGAGGGCGCGCGCCGCGTGTTCCGGGTGCACCGCCCCGCAGCCCACGTTGATGTCCTGCCCCTCGAAGGCCACCACCCGCGCCCCGAGCCGCGTGAGCACCTCCACGCCTACGCGGGCGGCGGCACCCCGCGCGCCGTCGAAGAGCACCGTCTTGCCGGCCAGCGAGGCGCCCGCGGGCAACGCGCGGATCAGGGTATCCACGTACGCCGTTTCGCCGGGCAATTCGCGGAGGGAGCCGCCCTCGGCCGAGAGGGCGTGGGAGAGACCGTGTTCAAGCTGCGTGAGCGTGGCGGCGCCCAGCTTGCCTCCGCCCGTGCCGAGCACCTTCAGGCCGTTGTCCTGCGGGGGATTGTGGCTCGCCGTGACCATCAGGCCGCCATCGGCGCCTTCGTCCCGCACCCGCGCGGAGAGGCCCGGCGTGGGGAGCACCCCCAGGACCGTGGCCCTCCCGCCCGCGGCCCGCACCCCCTCGGCGGCTGCTGCGAGGAGCGCCGGGCCGGAGGCCCGCGTGTCCCTGGCGAGCCAGATGTCCGGGCCCAGCGCCCGCACCAGGGCGTTGCCGAGGGCGGCCGCGAGCGCCTCGGTCACCACCACGCCCGCTTCCCCGCGCACGCCGTCCGTCCCGAACCGCATCGTCACTCCTTCCGTTGCAGCGCGATGGTGGCGGGCTCCACGCTCGTCACGCGCACCTGCTCGCCGCCCCCGTGAACCACCTCGTAGCGCACGCCGCCGGTGCGCCCGCGCCGGGCCTCGGCGGTCTTCGACTCGAGCCCCCGCGGCACGTTCACCATGAGGCTCACCTCGTCCGGCTCCATGTTCCGCAAGGTCTCCTCCGGGCCCTCCAGCACCACCGCCACCTCCGCCTGCGGGCTCGACCACTGGGCATCGCGGATGAGCACCGGCACGGACTCGAAGCGGCGCGTGCTCTGCACGGCTTCGACATCCACATGAACGGTGAAGCCGGCGGCGCGACCGGCGGGCGTCATGCCCTTGCCGAGCGCAAGGCCCACCACAATGTCGGCATCCTCCCTCAGCCCGCCGAGATCGACCTCCTCGGTGTTCACGCTCTCCAGCACCCGGAGCACCGAGGCGGCGCCGCTCACCTCGGCGCGGGTGGGCGACACGCTCACCGCCGTCAGCCGATAGCCCTCCGCCACGCTGCCCACCGTGGCGGCGACCACGCTCACCTTGCGCTTCAGGAGACGGTCGAGGGTGACGCGGAGCTGCGAGGGCGAGAAGGAGAGCACCGTGAGCTGCGGGGGCATCCCCGTGATGGGGAGCTCGGCGAGCTCCACGGCCACATCGCCCTCGGCGGCCGAGGTGAGGTCGACGGTGATGCCGAGCGGGCGCTGGTTGAGCGTGCGGATGAAGGCCTGGACGCCCTCGATCTCCACCGACACCGTCTCCAGGGGAGGTTCCACGAGGGCCATCCCGTCGGGCAGCTTCCACTCGAGGGCCACGCGCGCCCGCGAGGTGATGCGAAGGTCGCTCTGCACCCACACCCAGAACACCGTGGCGAAGAGCAGCGCCACGGCCTTGTAGCCGAGGTTCGCGCCCACCGAGGCGCGGAGGCCAGCGAGGAGCTCCTTCATTCCTTCTCCGCCGCGGCTCGCGAGTCGAAGGCTTCGAGGAGCCGCTGCCGCAGCTCGTTGGGATCGTTCGCCGTGCGCATCTCGCCGGCCACCGCCACGCCCACGGTGCCGCGCTCTTCACTCACCACGACCACGACGGCGTCGGTCTCCTCGGTGAGCCCGATCGCGGCGCGGTGCCGCGTGCCCACGAAGCGGCTCACCTCCTTGCTGAGCGAGAGCGGCAGGAAGACCTTGGCGGCGAGTATCTGGCCGTGCTGCACGACCACCGCGCCGTCGTGCAGGGGGCTCGTGGGGTGGAAGATGGCCAGCAGGAGCTCGCTCGATACGCGCGCGCTCATGCGGTTTCCGCTGTCGGCGTAGTCCTGCAACGCTGCCTCGCGCTCCACCGCGATGAGCGCGCCGATCCGGCGGCTGGCGAGGAGGAAGCTCGCGCGGATGATCTCCTCCATTGCGCCCTGATCGGCGGCCTGGGCGAACGCGGGGAAGAGCCGCCCGCCGGCGCCCGCGAGGCCGCGGCGGATGTCGGCCTGGAACAGGATGAGCACGGCCAGCGGGAAGAACTCGAGGAACTTCTCGAGCATCCAGTGCACCGCGTAGAGCTCGAGCTGCCCCGCCAGCACGTAGAGGAGGAGCGCCGCGCCGAGGCCGAGGAGCGACTGGAGCGCGCGGGTGCCCCGAACCAGGATGAGCGCCTGGTAGAGCACGAACCAGAGAATCAGGATGTCGAGCACATCCGAGGGCCGCAGGTTCACGATGTAAAGGCCGAGAATCTCGGTCATGCGAGCGCCGCCCACATGGCGAGCGCGCGCCGGGTGGCGATGAAGTCGTGCACCCGCAACATCCCCACGCCCTCCTGCGCGCAGTGTATCGCGACCGCGAGGGAGCCCTCGACGCGCTCCGCCGCCACGGCCTGCCCGGTGATGCTCCCGATGAAGCTCTTGCGCGAGGCGCCCACCAGGACATCGTGGTTGTCGCGGCCGCGGAGCGAGCGCAGGAGCAGGAGGCTCTGCTCCGCTGTCTTCGCGAAACCGATGCCCGGATCGATCCACACCTCCGGCACGCCCGCCGCGAGGGCCTGGCGCCGACGCTCGGCCAACGCCGACCATACCTCCGACACCAAGTCCACGTAGTCCGTGTGATCTCGCATCGTTGCGGGTGTTCCCCTCATGTGCATGATGACCATGGGAAGGCCCGCCCGGGCCACCACGGGGAACATTCCGGGGTCCTCGCCGCCGCTCACGTCGTTCACGAGGCGCGCCCCCGCCTCGATCGCGAGGGCGGCCACCCGCGCGTGCCGGGTGTCGATCGACACATTCGCGCCGCGGGCGCCGAGCCCACGGACCACGGGGATCACCCGCCGCAGCTCCTCCTCCTCGCCCGGCGGCGCGGCGCCGGGGCGCGTGCTCTCGCCGCCCACGTCCACCCAGTCGGCCCCCTGCTCGACCAGCCGGAGTCCGGCCTCGAGCGGGTCGTAGGCGCCCCCATCGCTGAAGCTGTCGGGGGTGGCGTTGATGATGGCCATGAGCTTCATGGCCAGGCCCACACCGCCATGTCGTCGCGGAGCTCACGCGGCGGGCCGAGTTTTGTGGCCCAGGCGCTGCGCTGCACGGCGTCGTCGGTGGTCAGGAGCAGCACCATCCGGGGGTTCTCGCGCCGCAGCGTGAACAGGACCTGCTCGGGGTTCATCTCGGGCGTGTCCGACGCGGTGGACGAGCGCGTGGGCGCCCGCCCCACGAGCTGGCGGTGGTACGGGAGGAGGCCCACGCCGGCGGCCGGGTTCGCCGCGGCGGGGACGACGTGCACCGTGGCGCTGCGAGGGGTGTCGGCGAGCGCTTCGAGCGCCGTCGGGAGCGGACTGGTGGCGTGCCAGAGGGCACCCCCACCGGCGAGGAGCGGGCCCGCGGCATCGAGTGCCAGGAGCCCGACGAGCGCGGCCCGCGCCTGGGCGTGCACCGTCTGTCCGGCGAGCCGTACGCCCGCCACGAGCAGGATCGTGAGGGCGGCCGCGGCCGGTGCCGACGAAGCCACGCCGGAGAGGGTTACCTCGAAGCCAGCGAGCGCCGCGGGGTGGAAGCCGGCGACGAGGGCCAGCACGGCCGCCGCCGCCGCCACCCGCGCCCCGCCCGCACCGCGCAGGAGCCCCGCCAGCGCGAGGAGCGCCGTCAGGGGCAGGGCCCGCGCCGCGCCACCGGCGAACCACGCGAGGTCGCCCCCGCCCCAGGCCTCGCCGCCCCAGGTGCCCAACGGAGGCAGCATGAGCCCGAGGAGCGCCGCCGCGCCGAGCGGGAGCTCGCCGGCCGCGAGGAGCGCGGCCCCCGTGGGCAGCGGCGCGATGAGCGCGCCCAGGAGCGCAAGCGCAACGCCACGGCGCGGCGAGCCACCAACCCACGCCGCGGCGAGGAG
The DNA here is from genome assembly GCA_903885375.1 of uncultured Pseudomonadota bacterium. Classification (GTDB taxonomy): domain Bacteria; phylum Myxococcota_A; class UBA796; order UBA796; family SXON01; genus SXON01. The sequence goes on along the minus strand of CAISIK010000014.1, from coordinate 187,659 downwards.
ACCGGGGGCGAGCAGCACCTGCGCGCCGGTGCCCTGGGTGAACCCCATGGCCCACCAGGACGCCGAGGCCGCCAGCGCGCCGATCCAGGGTACCCGGTGCTTCGCGCCGAAGACCCCGCCGGCCACGGCGTTCAGGAAAACCCCGAGGAGCGGCACCAGGACCGAGCCGGCCGCGGCGCCGACGAGCGCGACCACGGGCGCCGCGAGCACCGCGCCGCCCGGGTTTCCGGTGATCGACCACAGCGAAGCCGTGCCGTCGGCGAAGACGCTGGCATCGAACGGCAGGCGGCCGTGCCGGAGGTTGTCCTGGAGCTGCCAGGGCAGCCACCCGGCCACCTCCGCCAACGGGGCCGTGGCGTGACCCCAGCGGCCGGAGAGTGCGCCCTCGAGCAGCCGCAGCATCACCACGCCCGCCCCCACGAGCGCCCCCGGCCCCACGCCCTCCAGGAGCCTCCGCCTCATGGCGCCGGCGCCGCCGACTCCGCGGCGAGCACGACGCGCTCGAATTCCTCGCGGTCGAGGGTCTCGGTCTCGAGCAGCGCCTCCACCACGGCGTCGAGGGCGGCGCGGTGCGCGCGGATCACGCCGCGGGCGCGATCGTGGGCCTCGTCGAGGAGGCGGCGCACTTCGTCGTCGATGCGCTCGGCCGTCCGCGCCGAGTAGTCCGGCCCGCCGAAGCGCGGCCCGCCGCTGTCGTCCTGCATGGCCCCCCAGGCCACCGGGCCGAGCGCCTCGCTCATCCCGGCGAGCAGCACCATCGAGCGCGCGAGGCGCGTGGCCCGCTGCAGGTCGTTCTCCGCGCCCGTCCACTGCTCGCCGAAGACCTCCTCCTCCGCGCTCCGGCCGCCCATCAGGAGCGCCAGCATCGCAAGGCGGAACGTTCGGCTCTCCGTGAAGCGCTCCTCGGGCAAGGACTCGGTGAGCCCCAGCGCGAAACCACGGGGAACGATGGTGATCTTGTTGACGGGATCGCACCCCGGCACGAAGCGTGCCACGATCGCGTGCCCCGCCTCGTGGGTGGCGGTGCGACGCCGGTCCTCGGGAGTGAGCAGGAGCGAGCGGCGCTCGGCGCCCATGGCCACCTTGTCCTTGGCGCGGTCGAGGTCGCCCTGCTCGATGTGGGGCTTGCCTTCGCGCGCGGCGAAGAGCGCGGCCTCGTTCACGAGGCTCGCGAGATCAGCGCCGGAGAAGCCGGGCGTTCCCTTTGCGATGCGCTCGAGGTCCACCTCGGGGGCGAGCGGCGATCGGGCGGCGTGCACGCGGAGGATGCCGATCCGTCCGCGCAGATCGGGCGGCGGCACCACCACACGACGGTCGAAGCGGCCGGGGCGGAGGAGCGCGGGGTCGAGCACGTCGGGGCGGTTGGTGGCGGCCACGAGGATGATGGCGTCGTGCGGCTCGAAACCATCCATCTCCACGAGGAGCTGGTTGAGCGTCTGCTCGCGCTCCTCGTGCCCGCCGCTCACGTTGGCGCCGCGGTTGCGGCCGATGGCATCGATCTCATCGATGAAGATGATGCACGGAGCCTTGCGGCGGGCGGACTCGAAGAGGTCGCGCACCCGCGAGGCGCCCACCCCCACGAACATCTCCACGAACTCCGAGCCGGAGAGGTTGAAGAAGGGCGCGCCCGCCTCGCCGGCCACGGCCCGCGCGAGGAGGGTCTTGCCCGACCCCGGCGCCCCCATGAGGAGCAGCCCCTTGGGCACGCGGCCGCCGAGGCGCGTGAAGCGCTGCGGGTCCTTGAGGAAGAGCACGATCTCCTCGAGCTCCTGCTTGGCCTCGTCGCACCCGGCCACGTCGGCGAACGTCACCCGCGGGCCGCCGGCGGCCTGGAGCCGCGCCCGCGACTTCCCGAAGTTCATCGCGCGCCCGTTGGCCGCCTGCATCTGGCGGAACACGAAGAACGCGATGCCCGCCATGAGCAGCGTGGGCAGGACCACCGAGGCGAGCTGCACCCACTGCTCCTCGGTGCGCTGGAAGCTGGGCACCACGCCGTGCTCGGTGAAGTAGGCGATGTAGTGATCGGAGCGCTCGGGTCCGAGGGTGCTCAGGCGCTCGCCGGACTTCGTGGTGGCTGTGATGGCGGGCCCCCGCATCGACACCGACTCGATCTCCCCCTTCTCCACGAGCGCCACGAGCTCGGGCATCTCCACCCGGCGCGTACCTTGCAGCTTGCCGAAGGGCCCCCCGAGCGTGGAGAAGACCATGCCCAGGAGCACGAGGAAGGACACGAGGATCCACAGCTGACGCATGGGCACGGCCGGACGCTAATCCGGCGGGTGCGCCCGGGCCCGCACGAGGGCAAGCAGCGCGATCTGGGAGTCGGGGGGGTCCACGTCGTCGAGCACCCGGTTCCGCCGCTCCTCGCCGCACCGCGCGCAGCGGTAGCGCAGGCTCATCCCCTTCCGCCCCTGCTCCAGCGCGATGGGCACGAGCAGCCCGCCGCATCCGGCCGCGCGGTCGCCCGGGACCACATCCACGTGCAGGGAGCGGAGGCACCAGGGGCAGTGGTCCCGCGGCCGCCGGCCGCCGGCCGGGACCTCGCGCGCGCAGTTGGCGCACACGAAGGCCTCGTCACGGGCGATGGGCGTGGTGCGCTCCCGCGCCTCCTCCTCGCGGGCGAGCAGCGCCCGCAGGAGGCGCTTTCCGTCGAGCTCCTCCCAGTCCTCGGGCACGGCCGCGCCGGTGGCCATGGCGCGCTCCACGAGGGCACGCCTCACCTCGCCGTCCGCGCGGTCGAGCCACGCCCCGGCCTGCTTCACCTCGCCCCGGCTTCGGGCCGCCAGCGCGGCGGCAATGGTATCGACGGGCTTGCCCGAGTCCTTCATCCGGGTGACGTACGCCGGACGTGGGCGTTTTGCACCTCATCGCGGCCTTCGCGCTCGCGGCTCCGGGCCCCGCGGCCGAGCTGATCTGGCAGGTGGAGGTCCACCGACTGCCGGTCTCGGCCCTCGCCGCGAGTTTTGCCGACGCCGATCCCGCCATCCGCGCCCGCGCGGCCACCGCCGCCGGCCGCCTCCACGCCACGGCCACCGAACTGGCCGGCTTGTCCGCCGACAGCGACCCCGCCGTGCGCGAGGCCGCGGCCGTAGCGCTCGGCGCCTCTCCCGATAGCGTTGGCCTCCTGCGCGCGCGGCTCCGTCTGGAAGCCGACCCGCGAGTGCAGGCCGCGCTCGTGGTGGCGCTGGGGCGCGTGGGCGAGCTGGAGGATGCGTCCCGCCTGGTCGAGGCCCTCGCCGGCCCGCACGTGGTCGAAGCCGCGACGGCGCTCGGCCGGATGGGCGTTCGCAAGGTGGCCAGCGCCGGCAGCCCCGAGACCGTGACCGCGCTGGTCGACGTGATTGGCCGGTTCCCGATCTCCCGCGGCGGGCCCGGCCAGCGGGCCACCTTCTTCGACGAGAGCCGGCATCGGGCGGCGTGGGCCCTCTCCCGCACCGCGCTCGTCTCGCCGCCGGCGGCCCTCGTGGCGCGCCTCCGCAAGATGGCGCTCAAGGATGGGGATGCCCGGATCCGGGCGTGGTTGGTCCGCGCCGTGGGCGAACAGCCCGGCGCGCCCGAGTTCCTCGCTGCCGCGGCCCGCGATGATGCGGCCGAGGTGCGCCTCGCGGCCGTGCGGGCGCTCTCGAAGTCGGGATGCGTGCCGGGCGTGCTCGGCCCGCTGCTCGCCGACGAGTCGCCGGGCGTCCGTACCGACGCCGTTCGTGCCGCCGCCGACTGCGCCGATGTGCAGGATGCGCCGCTCCTCGCGGCCCTCGCCCATGGCGCCCCCGCCGAGCGCGCCGCCGCCCTGGAAGCCCTCGCCAAGCGCGGGAAGCTCCCCTCCCCCGCCGAGGAGTACCAGAAGGACGGCCAACCCCTCGCGGTGCGCATCGCCTCGGTGGAGTCGATGAAGTCGCGGCCGCGGCTCCTGCGGGTGGCGTTGCGCCACCGCGATGCCCGCCTGCGCAGCGCCGCCACGGGGGTCCTGCTCGATGAGGCCACTCCCCCGCGCCCCAACGAAATCTCCGAGCTCCTCGCCGCCTCCGACGGGGTGATCGCCGCCGCCGCCGCCGAGTCGGCCGTCCTTCACCCCGACCCCTCCTTTGAGCGGCCGCTGCTCGCCATCCTCAACGGCAAGGACACGAGCCGGGCTGCCGGAGTCGCCGCCGTGCGCGCGCTCGATGCGCTCTACACCACCGGCCGTCTCCCCCGCGCGAACCCCGACGCCAAGTCGGCCCTCAAGCAGTGGTTGTGGCTGCCCGAGCTGTCGGAGGCCGTTCCCCGGCTGCGCGTCACGGTGGGCGCCGACCCGCCGAATCGGCGCCATCCCGTGCGGGCGCTGCCCACCCTCGCGGAGGTCGATCTCATCCGCTCCGCCCGCGTGATGACCAGCGAGGGCGAGCTGCGCATCCAGCTCCTCCCCGACGTGGCCCCGCTCACCGTGTGGAACTTCGCCACCCTGGCGGAGTCTGGCTACTTCAACGGCCTCACCTTCCACCGCGTCGTCTCCGACTTCGTGATCCAGACGGGCGATCCCCGCGGCGATGGCTGGGGCGGCTCCGAGGGCGTCATCCCCGACGAGCTCTCCACCGAGCCCTACACCGCAGGCACCGTCGGCATGGCCCTGTCCGGCCCCGACACGGGCAGCAGCCAGTGGTTCATCACCACCTCGCCGCAGCCCCACCTCGACTTCGGCTACACCGTCTTCGGGCGCCTCGTCTCCGGGCTCTCCACCGCCCGCAGCATCGACACGGAAGACGTCATCGAGTCCGTGATCATCGAGCGGGTGGCACCCACGTCACGGTGACGGCGCCCGCGCGGGTGTGCACGACTGCCTTCGCGGGGATGCGCGCCTCGTCCTCGGTGATCCAGGCGGTGATGCGGTCGCGCAGGACCCCCTCGTCGCGGGTGCGGAGCTCGTAGCGCCGCGCGGAGCGGCCCTCCACGGCGTCGAGGCCCGCGTCGCTCACGTAGACGGGCACGCTCCGGCGCCCAGCCACCACGTCGAGCCGGCGGTCGCCCGGGCCCCCCGAGCGCAGGTGCAGGACGGCCGAGAGTGGGTCGTCGGCGCCTTCGGGGGCGAGGATGGTGGCGGAGGAGTCCTTCCACGCGCCACGCACGTACTGGCGTCGGTCCACCGCCACGCTGCCCACCCCGAACCGAAGGACCTGGTCCTGCTGGAACCCGCCCTCCCGGTAGCGCGTGGTGTAAGAAACGCTCCCGCCATCGAGCGCCCACACCGACGTGACCACGTCGTTCACCGGGTAGAGGAACGCGAGCCAGTCGGCGGAGCGGCTCTCCACCTTGGTGGTCCAGTGCGCGCCGTCCGCATGCGTCTCCGCCACGGCCCGCCCGGCTTCGAGGCCGTTCCAGGTGGCTACGTATTCGAGCCGCTCGCCCTCGCGGGGCGCCCAGTCCATCAGGTCGCCGAGCCGGCGAGCCCCTCCCACCGGGCTTCGTCGATCTCCTCGCGGCTGGCGCGCTCCACCTGCATCCCCATGCCGGTGGAGTCGCCGGGGCGCGGCCCCCGTTGCCAGTTTCCGCGCGCGGGGCCGGGGGGAACGAGGCAATCGGGGCCCATGCCGATGAGGTCGCGCCGATTCCAGGTCTGGAGCGCCTCCCGCACCGCCGGCCACTCCTCACGCTTCCACCAGAACATGAGCGCGCGCTGACGGGCGCGCTCCTTGTGGCCTCGCGCCACGGCCACGGGCACCTTCGTGTAGGGGTCGATGCCCGTGTAGTACATCGCGGTGCTGATGGTTCCGGGCGTGGGCATGAAGAGCTGGACCTGCCTGCAGCGGAGGTTGTTCCGCTTCATGTAGACCGCCAGCTCGATGGCCTCTTCCGGGCCCGTGCCCGGGTGGCCGCACTGGAAGTAGGGCACGATGAACTGCTTCTTGCCCGCCTCGGCCGAAGCCGCCTCGAACCGGCGGATGAACTCGGCGAAGTGGGTGATCTCCGGCTTCCGCATGTGGTGCAGCGCGCGCGACGACACGTGCTCCGGCGCTGTCGTGAGCGTGCCCGATACGTGGTAGCGGGCGATCTCCTCCACCACCTCACCATCGAGCGCGGCCAGGTCGTAGCGCAGGCCCGAGTTCACGAAGACCCGCTTCACGCCGGGGAGGGTCCTCACCTCGCGCAGCAGGTCGACGAAGGGCTTGTGGTCGGTGCCGTAGTGCTTGCACCGCACCGGATGCAGGCAGGACACCCGGCGACAGACCGCGTTCGCGGCTTCGTCTTTGCACCGCATGTGGAACATGTTCGCGGTCGGGCCGCCGAGGTCGCTGATGACGCCGTTGAAGCCCTTCTGCTGCACAAGCCCCTTCACCTCGCGCATCACGCTGGGCTTGCTGCGGCTGACCACGTCCTTCCCCTGGTGCAGGGTGAGCGCGCAGAAGCTGCACCCGCCAGAGCAGCCGCGATTCACGGTGATGCTGCCGCGGATGCTCTCGAAGGCGGGGATGGGCGCCCGGTACGCCGGGTGCGCCGCGTTGGCGTAGGGGAGCTCGTAGAGCCGGTCGAGCTCGTGGCTCTCGAGGATGCGCCCCGGCGGGTTGCACCACACGGCGCGGTCGCCATGGGACTGAACGAGGGCCTCGGCGCAGCTCGGGTTCGACTCCCGGTACATCATCACCGTGAGCCGGTTGAAGGATGCGGGATCGGCCACGCACTGCTCGAAGCTCGGCACCTCGAGCACCGCCATGTCGGGGCGCGGCGTCTTCATGCCGAGGGCCCACGCGGTTCCCGGGATGTCCCGGCACCCATCGATGCCCTTGCCCGCGGCGAGCCGCTCGGCGATCTCCACCACCGCCAGCTCGCCCATGCCGTACACCAGCAGGTCGGCCTTCGCGTCGAGCAGGATGCTGCGACGGAGGCGGTCCTGCCAGTAGTCGAAGTGGGCGAAACGACGCAAGGAGGCTTCCACGCCGCCGAGCACCACGGGCACGCCCGGGAAGGCCTGCTTGGCGCGGTTGGCATAGGCGATGCACGCGCGGTCGGGCCGGCGGCCGGCCTCGCCGCCGGGGCTGTAGGCGTCATCGTTCCGGATGCGCCGCGCCGCGGTGTAGTGGTTGACCATCGAGTCCATCTGGCCCGAGGTCACGCCGAAGAAGAGCCGGGGACGGCCGAGCACACGGTACGCGTCGACGTCGTCCCAGTCCGGCTGGGAGATCACGCCCACCGAGAAGCCGTGCGCCTCCAGCCAGCGACCGATCAGGGCGACGCCGAACGTGTTGTGATCCACGTAGGCATCGCCCGTCACGAGGATGACGTCGAGGTCGCCGCCGGCTTCCTCGCGCGTCATCGGCAGGAAAGGCGCATGCGCCACGGCACGCGCCACGGGACTACTTCATCCGACGGCGACGCGAGACTGCCAGACCGGCGAGCACGAGGGCCGCCCCGGCGGCCGCGCCGCTGCCATCCGGCGTGTCGCAGCCGCAGCCGCCGCCGCCCGCCACGTCGTCGGTGTCGCCACCGTTGCCCGTGTCGATCGGTCCCGGCTCGTCGGTGCCGGTGTCGCCCGTGTCGGTGCTGCCGGTGTCACCCGTGTCGCCGGTGTCGCCCGTGTCGCCGGTGTCCTCGAGGTCGGCGCCGTCGCAGTCCTGGTCCACGCCGTCGTTCGCGACCTCTTCGGCACCGGGGTGCACGGAGTTCGTGGCGTCGTCGCAGTCGCTGCTGTCGGACACGTACCCGGTGGGCTGGCCGCAGCTCAGGGTGCTGATCTCCGCGTTGCCGTAGCTGTCGGAGTCCTCGTCCGCGTACCACTCGCTCGCATCGAAGGCGCCATCATCCACCGCGCCGTTGCAGTCGTCGTCGGCCTCGTTGCAGACCTCCACGCCGTCGGGGTTGATGAGGGCGTTGAGATCGTCGCACTCCTCGCAGGCCACCCAACCGTCGCCGTCGGAGTCGGCGTAGCCGACCGAGCCGTCGCAGTTGTAGTCGTTGGGATCGGTGCAGTCCTCTTCGAGCGCGCCGGGGAAGTAGGCGGGGTCGGCGTCGTTGCAGTCGCCCGACACGGAGGTGTCGCCGGCTTCGCCAGCGGCATCACACGCGGCATCGGAGGAGACCACCGTGGTGTCGTCCACGCGGGCGCCGTCGCCGTCGTTGTCCACGTAGCAGAGCTCGCCGCCGTCGCAGTCCTCGTCTACACCGTTGCCGACCACTTCCACCGCGCCCGGGTAGGCGAGCGAGTTGGCATCGTCGCAGTCGTTGCAGGCCGCCACGCCGTCGCCGTCGTTGTCCTCGTAGGACACGCTGCCATCGCAGTTGTAGTCGACCGTGTCGTCGCAGGCTTCGGGCGCGCCGGGGTTGTAGGCCACGTCGGCATCGTCGCAGTCGCCGGCCGGCGTGAGGGCCGAGGCCTCGCCGGAGGCGGTGCAGTCGATGTCGGCGGAGCTCACGGTGGCGCCGTCGCTGCTGGAGTAACCATCGAGGTCGGCGTCGGTGAAGCAGAGCTCGGTGCCATCACAGTCGGAGTCCACCTCGTCGCCCGCGGTCTCGGTGGCGCCGGGGTTCACGCTGGCGTCGGCGTCGTTGCAGTCGCCATCCACGGCCGTGTAGCCGAGCTCGCCGGCGCCGGCGCAGTCGACGTCGGCCGAGGAGACGACCACGTTGTTGTGGTAGCTGTCGCTGTCGCCATCCTCGTAGCAGAGCTCGGTGCCATCGCAGTCGGCGTCGATCGCGTCGCCCACCGTTTCGGAGGCGCCGGGGTTCACGGTGCCGGAGGCATCGTTGCAGTCGCCGGCCACATCCACGTAGCCCGCGGGCTGGTCGCAGCTGCTCACCGTGCTGGCGGCATCGCCGTAGGCATCGCTGTCGCCATCGGCGTACCAGGTGCTGGTGCCCGACGCGGAGGCGTCGAAGTCGTCGGCGACGCCGTTGCAGTTCTCGTCGACATCCGCGGGGTCGCAGACTTCGCTGGCGCCGGGGTTCACGCTGGCGTCGGTGTCGTCGCAGTCGCTGCTGTCGGTGGTCACGCCGGCCGACTCGTCGCACGCGAGCACGGTGGAGCCCGAATCGCCGTAGGTGTCGAGGTCGGCATCGCTGTAGAAGCTCGACTTGCTGGCGGCCGAGGTGCTCGTGTCATCGTCGTCGCTCGCGCCGTCACAATCCTCGTCGGCGTCGGCGGCGTCGCAGATCTCCGTGCCGCCGGGGCGGATCGAGGAGTTGCTGTCGTCGCAATCGCCCGTGGGGTCGGTGGAGAGCGCCTCGCCGGAGTCGGCGCAGTCGGTGTCGGCCGACGCCACGGTGGTGCGATCGGTGTAGCCGTCGTTGTCGGCGTCGCTGTAGCAGGTGGCGGCGCCGTCGCAGTTCTCGTCGTAGTTGTTGCCGGTGAGCTCGGGGCGACCCGGGTTGATCCAGAAGCGGGCGTCGTCACAATCCCCGCTCCGGACGGTGGAGGCGGCCTCGCCGCTGTCCACGCAGTCGCTGTCGGCGGAGGCCACCGTGGCGCTGCTGCTGCGGTAGGTGTCGGCGTCGGCGTCGGTGTAGCAGGTCTCCGAACCATCGCAGTTCTGGTCGACCTGGTCGCCCACGGTCTCGGTGGCGCCCGGGTTCACGGTGGAGAGCGAATCATCGCAGTCGCCCGAGGTGACCGTGCTGAGCGCCTCGCCGGCGTCGGCGCAGTCCTCGTCGGCGGAGGTCACGGTCGTCGAGGTGCGGTAGCTGTCGCTGTCGGCATCGGCGTAGCAGGTTTCGCCGCCATCGCAGTCCTGATCCACACCATCGCCGGCCGTCTCGGTGGCGCCGGGGTTGATGGCGGCGTCGGTGTCGTCGCAGTCCTGATCGGTGCCGTTGCCACCCACGTAGTAGCCATCGCCGTCGTCATCCGCGTAGCCGTGGAAGACCCACACGCGACCGGTGGACGTGGTGAGCGCGCTGCCGCCCGCGGCCACATCGCCGTAGCCATCGCCGTTGACATCGCCGAGCGCCGCCACGGAGCGGCCGAACTGCGCGCCCGCGGTGCCGGTGAACGTGGTGTCGGCGGTGGAGGAGAGACCCGAGGAGGAGCCGGTATAGACGTAGGCAGCGCCCACGTTTCCGCCCTGCTTGCGCTCGCCCACGATGACGTCGCTGTAGCCGTCGCCGTTCACGTCGAACCCGCCATCCACCGCGAAGCCGTACTCGGCGGAGGCCGTGGCGCCATCGAGGTTCAGGTCGACCGAGGTGTCCACGCCTGCGGCAGACCCGTGGTAGACCTGCGCGCGGCCCTGCGCGCTGCCGTAGCCGTACATGCTCGCGATGATGTCGTCGTAACCATCGCCGTTGACATCGCCCGCGCCGGCCACGTCGTAGCCGAGGTAGTAGTTGGAGCTGCCGCCCGTGAGGGTGGTCGTGGCCGCCGCGTCGAGGCCGGCACTACCGCCGTGAATCACGTAGGCCCGGCCCTTGTAGGAGCTGTAGTAGTAGGCGCCGACCACGACATCCTCGTAGCCGTCGTTGTTCACATCGCCCGCGCCATCCACCGACCAGCCGAAGTAGCTCGCCACGCCGCCACCGATCTGGGTGTCGGCCGTGGAGTCGAACGCCGCGCTGCCGTGGTACACGCTGAGGCGGCCGATGTTGGTGCTGTACTTGTACTCGCCCACCAGCGCGTCGGAGTAGCCATCGCCGTTCACGTCGGCCGCGCCCACACCCACGCCGAAGCCGGTGGAGGAGCTGCTCCCGCTGAGGGTGACGGCGCCGGTGGTGGTGATGCCGGCGCTGCTGCCGAAGTACACCGTGGCCTGGCTCAGGCCGTAGGCGCCCACGATGACATCGTCGTACCCATCGCCGTTGACATCGCCAGCGCCGCGAACGGCGGCGCCGAAGAAGCTGCTGGCGGCGCTGCCGGTGAGGGTGGTGGCCGCGGTGGTGGACACGCCCGAGGCGGAGCCGTGGAACAGGTAGACCCGGCCGGTGTTGCTGGAGTAGCCGTAGGCGCCGACGATCATGTCGTCGAAACCGTCGCCGTTCACGTCGCCCGCGGCTTCCACCGCGTAGCCGAAGGCGTTGTTGACCGCCTCGCCATCCATGGTGGCGCTGGCCGTGGTGAGCAGCGGATCGATCATGATCGGCCAGAGGGCATCGGCATCATCCACGACGATGCGCACGCCATCCTCCCCGATCTCGAACCACGCATCGAGGGCATCGCCGCGACTGTCCCACGCGGCGAGGTTGGCGTAGCGCCAGGCCTGGCCGCTGGCCGTGGTGAAGTAGACCTCCGACTCGTCGCCTTCCACGTCGGCCCCCTCGACCTCGAGGTTGAGCACCAGCGGGCCTTCGCCGGCCGGGCGCTCATCGAGCGTCCACCCCTGCTCCACGCCCGCGTCGATGTTGGCCCACCACTGCGTCACGCCGACGTGGTTGAACTCGACGAGGCGGCTGCAATCGCCGCTCGGGAGCACTTCCGGACCGCAACCGCCGAGCTCCGGCGTGACCGCCTCGACCGGAAGGAGGTCGCCTTCACGGCCCCACGTCGCGAAGTTCAGCGAGAACGCGCTCTCTCCCGCGCCGAAGTGTGCGCCGTCGGCATCGAGCTGGCCGCGGAGGCCCCACTTGCCGTTGTCGAACGCGTAGCCGCCCTGAAAGCCGGCGAAAGCGCGACCATCCACATCGAGCACCGAGGGGGCGTTGCGGGCCGCCGAGCTGGTGGGCGCGAGCGACAACGGCTCGGCCGCGGGCTCGGCCACGTTCTGCGAGCAGGCGAGCAGGTGCACAAGGGGGATGAAGAGCAGCGGCATGTACACTCCGTGGGGGCGACGAGTCGACCCACCTTAGCCCGGAGGGGCCATCGCTGCAGCGCCAAAATCGGCGTGAGCCGCCTTCCTAGTTGTCGGGCTCGGCTTCGGCATCCGGCATGTCGGCCAGCTCCTCGGCGTTGGCGAGGCTGGCGAGATCGGACGGGTCGAGCGCGGCCGCGCGAGCGAACGCCACTTGCGACTGGGCGAGCAGCTCCGTGAAACGGGCTGGATCTTCGCCGAAGACCACCTCGTCGCTGGCGGCCTGCTCCTTCAGCGTTTCGCCGAGGAGCGCCCATCCCATCGCCTGCAGGATCTCCTCGGGCACGTCTTCCGTCCACGTTCCCCCGGCGTCGAGGATGCGGATGGCCTCGCGGGCCTCGGCCTCGGCCTCTTCCAGTCGGCCGGTCTCCAGGTAGATGCGGCCCAGTTCGAGCCGCGGCTCCGCGAGTCGGGGCTCGGTGCGCAGGATTCCGAGGAGCGCCTCGGTGGCTTCATCCACCCGGCCGGCGTTGCGCACCTCGAGCGCCTTGAGGAAGCGCTCGCCGAGCCCTTCGAGGTGGCGCTCGGGGAAGGCGTCGAGGTTGACTTCGGGCGCGTCGTCGTCGGGGCTGCTCATGGCGCCGGGGCTAGCACGATCCGCCACTTCACGCCGCTCTCGACCTCCTCCATCACGAGCCGACCCCCTCCCCCCTCGACCAGCGCCTTCGCCAGCGGCAACCCGAGGCCGGTACCTGCCGCACGCGTGGTCGCGAAAGGCACGAACAGCCGCTGGCGCACGCCCGCGGGCACGCCCGGCCCGTTGTCGATCACCACGATGTCGGGGCCCTCCACGCCCACGAACAACCGCGCATCCGCGCGGCCCTCGAGCGCCTCGATCGCGTTCTGACCGAGGTTGACCACCGCCTGCTGGAGTCCCACCGCGCTGCTGCGGACCATGCAGCCGGGCCCGAGCTCCGCCTCCACACGCACGCCCGCGGCCGCGCCGCGCAGCCGAAGCAGCACGAGCGCGCTCTCCACGGGGGTGCGAACATCGAAGGTCTGCACGTCGGCGCCGGGGCGTCGCGACAGATCCGACCAGCTCGCGACGAGCCGTTCGAGGGCCTCCATCTGCTCCCGCGCCGCCGCAAGGTGGGCGGGCGCGGCGGCGGGCTGCGCCTCGGCCAGCTGGATGAGGCTCTTGATCGCAAAGAGCGGCTGCCGCAGCTGGTGCACCAGGCCCGCGGCCTCGCGCCCGAGCTCGGCAAGCCGCCAGGCTTCCACCCCCTCGCGCGGATCGCTCATGGCAGCTCCAGGCGTTGGGCGAGGCGAACGCCCCGCGTGCATGCGGTGGCGCGGTTGTCGGCGGCGTCGACCGCCGACACCACGAGGCTGTACTCCTCGGCCGCGGCGACCCGTCCGTCGTCGTTCCGGCCATCCCACGAAACGCTGGCCGTTGTGCCGGCGAGCCGCGCGGTCCGCACCGTGGTGCCTGCGTCGTCGACCACCTGCAGCTCCCACCAGCTGGGGCTCGCGCTCGCCACCGGCGTGATCTCGATCTCCTCGCTCTCGGTGGCCGCCCCATCGTCGCCGTCGGGCCGGAACTCGGTGGCGCCCGCGGCGCACCCGGCGAGGGTGGGGAGAGAGTCGGCCACATCGCCGAACGACACTGTGGTGGCCGCGGCCGCGCCGGTCCATGCCCCGTCGAGGCGGTTGCCGGCGAGGTCGCGCAGGCTGGAGGGCAGGTTGACGGTGAAGGCGCCCGTGGCGGCCTCGATCGGGGTGGCCGGCGTGAGCACGAGCACGGTGTCGGAGAGCGCGGCGGTGACCGGCACATCGCCATCGGGACCGGTCACCGTCACCCCGGTGATGGTGGACTCCAGCAGCGCCTCGTCGAACGTGAGCCGAAGCTCCTCGACGGTGTCGCTCCAGATGCCGGCCGGTTCGGCGTCGATGAGGTGGGGCCGCGCGCTGTCCTGGGTCACGGAGACGCCGACGGTGCCGTACGCGCCGAGGGTGTCGGTGCCCGCGAAGAACGTGGCGTCGGCCGCGTGCCCGGCCGGGAACGACCACGTGAGCGAGCCCTCCCCCGCCGCATCGAGCGTGAGGGTGAGGCCCGTGCCGCTGGCCGCGCCGCCCGCCTCGCCGAGATCGGCGCGGACCAGCAACGACTGCCCCACGGCGAGATCGCCCGTGCAGTCGCGGGCCACCGCCGTGATCGTCACGCTCCCTCCCGTGGTCACCTCGGCGGCATCGGAGCTCAGGGCGACGGGGCCGGTCGGCTCGCCGTCATCCTCCCCGAGCCACGCCCATCCGTCGGTCTCGTCGGCGCAGCCGAGGGCATCGACCACCAGGGCCTGCAGGTAGTGCGCGCCCGCGCCCTCCCAGGTGAACGAGCCGGTGCCGAGGGCGTTGCGCACGCGCACGTCCTCGTCGTCGAGGAAGCTGAAGAGCGCGAGCCCCGAGGAGGACGAGGAGCCGGTGGCATCGACATCGACGGTGGCCTCGCCCAGCGCGAGGCACACGGCGGGGTCCACCCCGCCCGCGAGGAGCAGGTCGGCCGTGGGGCCGGCGGCGCAGGTGAAATCGACCACGTCGAAGAGCTCGCTGTCGCCGCTGAGGGTGCCATCGGAGGCGGACACCCGCGCGCCGAGGCGCACCTCCGCACAATCGAGGCTGGCCGTGGCGGTGCCATCCACGAGGTCCACCCCGGTGGCCGACCCGCAGGCATCGCCCGTGGAGCTGAACGAGAGCGTGCCGGTGTGGCTCGCCACGGCGTTGCCCCAGGCATCCACGGCATACGCGGTGACGTCCAGCGACTCCCCGACCCCCACCCAGGGGGCCACCTCGACCGCGAGGTTCGCGGGCGTTCCGGCGCTGACCACCATCGGCGACGAGCTCCCGAGCAGCGTGCCCGCCTGCCGGGCCCGAACGCGCGCCGACCCGCTCGCCAGCTTGATCGCGCCCGTGGTGGTGATCTCGCCGCTGCTCCCGAGCGTGGCCGTGGTGACCGAGAGCGTGCCGGTGCTGTCGTCGAGGTCGAGCACCGGGTCGGTCTGCCGCAGGTAGGGGTTCCCGTACACGTCGAACCCGCGGAGCGTGAGGGCGAAAGGCGCGCCGGCCACCACGCTGGCGGGCACCCCCACGTCCACGTCGGCCAGCTCGGCGTTGTGCACCACGACGGGCTCGGCTGCGGTGCCCGAGACGCCCATGCGCGCGAGCTCGGCCGTGATGCTGTCGGCGTCGGACGCGCCGGTGATGCGGCAGTCGAAGGCGTGGCTCCCGTCGCCCACGGGGCCGGTCCACGCGCAGGCGATCGTGCCCGTGTCGTCGGTGAAGGTGACCGCATCGACCCCGCCGGGCTCGATCTCCACGACGTTCGCGAAGGCATCGAGCACGGTCACCACGACGCCCACCTCGTTGCCCGCGATGGTGGCGAGGGCGGCCGGCTCGACCACCACGCTCGAAGCCGCGGCGGGCTCCACGACCACGGCGTTGGAGGTGCCGGCGAGGCCGAGATCGTCGGTCACGGTGACGGTGTCGCTGCCCGCCCGGAGGAGCCACGCAGTGCAGAACGCCACGCCGTCCATCGTGTCGGGGCAGGAGGAGCGCGGGTCCAGCCCGCCGAGGGCATCCCCAAGCGTGAGCGGCGCCGCCTGCTCGTCGATGTGGTTGCCCCAGGCGTCGACCGCCTCCACGGCCACGAGCACCGGGGTGACGCCGGCCTGGACGTCGCTTCCGGGGGCCGCCGTCACCCGGTACCCGGCGTGGTCGCCGGCCACGACCTCGAAGGCCTCCGACGCCACCTCGCCCGAGGTGTTGAAGAGCGTGATGTGGTTCTCCGCACAGGCGGTGTCGAGCACCACCTCCACGTTCGCCTCGCCCACGAGGTCCACGATCGTGCGCAGCCCATCGCAGTCATCGCTGAGCGACACGCGGGCCGCCGCATCGGGCAGGAGGTTGCCGAACTCGTCGCGCAGGGCGATGTGGATGGTGAACGGCACGTGCGCCTCGGCCCGGAAGGGCGAGAACGGCAGCGTGACATCGAGCTCGTTGAGCGACCCCGTCTGCCAGCTCAGGAGCAGGCTCGCATCGTCGACCCCCTCCTCCCCTACCGCCCGGGCTGTGAAGAGCACATCGTCGGCCAACGTGGACCGCACCAGCACCGTGCCCTCCCCGTCGGGCCCGAGGGAGCCGCGGATGCCGGCCCCGCCTGCGAAGGCCTCCTGGTGCCCGAGCTGGGCCTCCGCGAACTCGATGCCAGCCGCCTCCGTGGGCGACTCCGCCTCGACCTCCACGACCATGTCGGTGGCAACCAGCGAGTCATCGGGCGCGAGCACCGACAGGAGCAGCGTGGCGAACTCGCCGAGCTCCCACGAGGCGCGGGTGACGGAGAACGCGAGGTGGTCGGCGCGGGTGACGGTGACCCGGTAGGCGCCGGGGAGCGTGTCCTCCCCGCCGGCGGGCGTGCGGACGCGGAGGTCGTAGAGCCCGGGCTCCACGCCCGCGGGAACCTCGGCGGTAACGGTGTTGCTGTCGAGCCGCTGCACGCCCCGAAGCTCCACGGAGCCAGGATCCGCCGCGCCTTCCGGCCCTTCGATCCACACCGCGAAGCTGCCGCCCACGGGCGCTTCGGCCCCGAGTGAAACCACGGGCAGGAGGTGCTCGCCTTCGATGACGATGTCGGTGGCCTCGCCGCCCCAGCCCTTGGAAGGGGTGACCGCCCGAACGTCGGGATCCCGCGCCACCGGCGCGCAGGCGATCACCAGCGCGAAGAGCGTTCCCATCCTCAGTAGAGTAGCCGATAACCGCCGATCACGCGAAGACCACCAGCATTTCCGGCCACGGTGACCGGGCCCTCGGGCGCCAGGTAGAGCAGGTACGCAACCTCGGTGAACAGCTCGGTCTGCCCGATGCGCCATCCCGCCGCGCCATGCACGTCCACTCCCGGCGGAGCCAGCCCGGCGCCGCCGACCCTCTCCCCATCGGCATAGTCGGCGGTGAGCGTGTACGGGACGATGACGACGCCGAGGCCGGCGCCCAGCGAGAACCGCGGCCCGCGATCGCTGAGCGTGACGCCAAGCTCGATGGGGAAGAAGGTGCCCTGCGCGTGGACCTTCTGCTCCCCGTCCGTCACGGTGGTGTCGAGACCGTAGAGCCCGGCGCCGCCGCGGAGCGAGAGGCCGGCGAGGGGCAGGCGGTGTTCGAAGCCGACGGACGCCCAGGGGCTCGACACGGCGGAGAAGTTGGAGGTCCACCCGGCGGCGGCCCACGCCAACCCCCTCACCGGCCGCGGTGCGACGGAGAGCGTGGTGGCCACGGTGCCCGCGGAGGTGTTCGCCGAGATCCGCACCTGCCGCGCCGCCGGGCTGGGCGCGGGCGTGAACTCCGCGACGAACGACCCGTCGGGCTGGAGGGTGGGGGCGGAGACGACCCCCTCGGAGGCTTCGAGCTTGAGCGGCTCATCGCGCACGGGCGCCCCCGCCGAATCGAGCATCCGGGTGCGAATCCGCGCGGTGGCGCCCGGGCCGAGCGTGAGGGTGGCGGGCTCGGTGTCGAGGAAGACCTGGCGCACGCGGCCGCTGCGGATCGGGATGGAGATCAGCCCGTCGAGGTCGGCCCGACCGGGCTCGGCGGCGGCGATGCATCCGGCATCGCCGGGGAGCGTGTCGAGCGCGAGCGCTTCGGCGGCCGCCGCGCCGGTCTGGGCACGAACGCGGCGTGCCTTGCCCCCCGGGAGCAGGGCCCGCGCGTACCCTCGGGCATCGGTGGCGACGGGCGGCAAGGCCTCGGCGCCCGCGGCGAACGCCATCTCCACGCCCACGAGCGGCCGGCCGAGGGCATCGAGCGCCCGGGCCACGGCCACCGTGCCGGCCTGCCCCAGCCCCGTGCACAACCGGACCTCGGCCGGCGGGCCCGACCCGGCCGGCGGCGACCATCGCGCGCGGAGCTGATCGCCGCCGAGCGCGGCCGCACCGGTGCCGTCGTACTCGAAGCGGTAGGCGTTGCCGGAGCTCTGTCGCCCGGAGAGCGCGCCGTGCACCGGCACGAGCTCCAGCCCGTCGGGCGTCACGCGCTCGCCGGCCGCATCGAGGAGCGACGCCTGCACCTCCGCCAGCGGGAAGTCGGCCGAGAGCACCTCGGGGTACACCCGCACCGCAAGCGCGGCGGGCGCGGCCGGGGGCGTGGGCAGGCGAACCGTGATGCTGGCCTCCGAAAGCGAGCACCCCGCGGCGACCCCCGCCGAGGCGGTGGGCCAGCGCCAGCGGCCACGATCGAGCGCGGAGGGGGTCTCCGACGTGCCCGACCCCGAACGACACGCCGGCGGCGACCCCGCCCATGCGGCCCCGCGGGCGTCGGTCGCGGCCATCCACAGCTCCCCTCCCCGCGAGGTGGCCACGCCCGCGCCGAGCAGCACGGGCCGCTGGCTGGCGGGGATGTTCTGCACGAGGCGCTGGGTGTTGCCGAGGTCGTCGGCCACCGTGAGCTCGTAGGTGCTCTCGCCGGGGTGGGCATCGAACGACACGTTGGCGGTGCCTTCGGGGCCGGCCGTGAAGGGGCCGTACGATCGGCCACCGAGGCGGATCGTCATGCGCGTGCCGGCTTCGGCGGCGATGTTGGCCGTGATCCGGGCGCGCAGCCGCGCGGCCGCGAATGCCGGGGGCGTACCGGGCTGGGAGCGGAGGCTCGCGGAGACGAGCAGCGGGCGCGCCACCCGGTCGGGCGCGAGGCGCAGGGTGACGGCGTACCCATCGGGGGCGGCGCGAACCGGCCCGACCTCCCCCTCCGAGGCCTGCACGTGAAGGTCGGCCGCGCCGAGCGCGGCCGGCGCCTGCAGCTTCAGCTCCACGCTCCCCTCGGGGAGGGCCACCTCGGCGGGGAGGAGCAGATCTACGGCGGGGGCGGGCGGGAGCGCGACGGCGATCGCGGCGCTCGGCGAGCCCGGACGGCCCGGGGCGGCGATCTCCAGCGAACGTCCCTCGGGCGGCGCGAGGTCGAGCAGCAGCGCACCGCCCGCGACCTCCCGCGAACCGAGCACCGCCGCACCGCTCACCCGGAGCTCGGAGGCCGCGATCGGCCCACCGCAATCGGCGCACCACACCCCGACCTGCGAGCGCGCGCCGATCTCGACAGCGCCAGCCGGCACCCACACGAGGAGCTCGGCGGCCACGGCACTCGCCAGGAGCCACAACACCTGCCGGCAGGGTATCCTGTCGACGGTCCCGCCGATGATCCCCCCCCTCCTGCACCTCCTCGCGGCGGCCTCCGCCGCGACCGTCTCCCCCACGGCCGGCCTCTTCCTCGGTCAGTACCTCACGGACGAGGAGAACCAGCTCGCCACGTCGTTTCAGGGCATGGGCCGCGTGGGGATCACGCTCGTGCCCGCGTTCGACCTCGAAGGCGAGCTCTCCACGAACCAGGGCACCCTCCGGGTGGACAGCGACTACGCCTACTCCCGCACCACCGCGCGGCTGGGCGCGCTCGTGCACGCCACGCCCGACCGGCGCGCCGACCTCTTCGCCGGCGCCGGCGTGGGCCTGATGTGGAGCGCCGTCGAGGTGCCGGCCGCGATGCCCGAGGACAGCCCGAAGGCGCTGCCGCTGTACCGGAACCCGGCCACCGTGCCCCACCTCCACGGCGGCGTCGGCATGACGCTCTGGGTGGCGGGGCCCCTGCACGTTCGCGGCGACGTTCGCTGGACCGGCAGCTTCGGCGGCGATCCCACGCGCTCGGGCGAGCCGCTCGACTCCGCGGTGGAGTGGACGCTGGGCATCGATCTCCGGGCCGCGCCCCCCAACGCGGCGCCGCCCCCGGAGCCGGCCGAGGAGCCCGAGGGCACCCCGCGCGCCAGCGGCAAGGACCCCGATGGTGACGGCGTGATCGGCGAAGCGGACCGCTGCTCCGACGAGGCGGAGGACCTGGACGACTTCATGGACGGCGACGGCTGCCCCGACCCCGACAACGACGGCGACGGTGTGCGCGACACCCGCGACACCTGCGCGAACGAACCCGAGGATCAGGACGGGTTCGACGATGGGGACGGCTGCCCCGACCCCGACAACGACGGCGACGGCGTGCTCGACCGCAAGGACCGCTGCCGCGCCGACGCCGAGACCGTGAACAGCTACCGCGACGACGATGGCTGCCCCGACGAGCCCCCGGAAGACCTGCGCGACTTCGCCGGCGTGATCCGCGGCATCACCTTCGAGACCGGCAACGCCGAGATCCGCTCGTCCTCCCGCCGGGTGCTGGAGCTCGGCGCGGAAGCGCTGCTCCGCCACCCGGAGATCGTGGTGGAGGTGCAGGGTCACACCGACAACCTGGGCGACCCGGCCGCCAACCTCCAGCTCTCCCAGGATCGAGCGGACGCCGTGGTCCGCTGGCTGGTGCTCGCAGGCGTGAGCGCCGATCGGCTCACGGCCGTGGGCCATGGCGAAACACGCCCGATCGCCGAGAACGACACCGACGCCGGCCGGGCCGAGAACCGCCGCGTGGAATTCCGGGTGACGACCCGCAGCGAATGAGCCCGCATCGAACGGATCCGCCGGAGCATCCGGACGGCGCCGGGTGTCGAGTTAAGCGCGCATTCCCCGGAGCCCCCGTGAGCCCGTCCGCAACCGCCCTCCTGCTGGCCTTGTCGCTCCCTGCGCTCTCCTGCGCGCACGCCGAGGCCGATGAGCCCGTCGCCTTCACGGGCAAGCGCGTGATGGAGCTCCTGCCCGCCAACGGCATCGTGGGCGATGGCACCACCACCGCCGCGCTGAACCTCCTCGCGCTCGGCCCCGACGGTGCGCCGCTCACCGGCCTCGTGATGAAGGGCACCACCACCACCGGCGCCGTGGGTTCGCTCGTGGATGTGGGCGGGGGCCTCTACCGCATGGAGTACACGCCGCCGCGAGTGGATGCGCCGGTGGAAGCCACGCTCACGCTGAAGGGGAAGATCGGCAAGGAGAATTTCTCGGGCTCCTGGCCCTTCCCCATCGTGCCGTCGCGCACCCACCAGCTCCAGGCCACGGTCACGCCGGCGCGGCTCACCCTCGGCGAGGATGCCACCGCCACCATCTCCGTGCGGCTCGCCAGTGGCGACCGGCAGGCCCTCACCGGCGTGGACCTCGACATCCGCGCCTCCGCCGGCAGCGTGGAGAACATCACGCACCTCGGCGGCGGCCAGTTTAGCGCGCTCTACCGCGTGCCCACCACCACCAATCCGCAAACGGTGCTGATCACCGTGGTGGACCGCGCCGACCCCCAGCACAGCCTCGCCGCCATCGCGCTGCCGATGGCCGCGCGCTCCATCCTCACCGTGAACGGCACGCCGAAGTCGGAGGTGGTGGTGAAGATCGGCGAGCAGCAGTTCGGCCCCGTTCCGGCCGACAAGCGCGGCGTCGCGAAGGTGCCCGTGCTGCTCCAGCCGGGCGTCACCAACGCGGAGAAGCTCTCGGTCACCGCCGACGGGCAAAGCGTCCGGGAGCCGCTCGACCTCAAGCTCGCCGAAGCGCCCCGAATCGGCCTCTTCCCCACGCCCACGGGCGTGCCGGCCGACGCGCGGGTGCAGGTGCTCGTGCACGCTTCCGTCATCCTCCCCGACGGCAAGCCCGACACCACCGCGCAGGTCCAGTTCACCACCTCCGCGGGAGTGGTGGGCCCCGCCCGCCACCTCGGCGGCGGCATCTACGAGGCGGTGCTCACGCCGCCCAACAGCGCGGTCGCCACTACGCTCCTCCTCGGCGCCGAGCTGCTCAGCGGCGCTGGCCGCGTGGCCTCCCCCATCAAGGTGTCGCTCGTGGGCTCGCCCGTCTCCACCATCACCGCCACACCCACGCCTGCCGTCCTGCCGGCCAACGCGGAGTCGTTCAAGCTGCTCACCCACCTGTCGGGCGCCGATGGCGCCGGGCTCCCCGGGCGCACGCTCGCCCTCTCCGCCAACGGCGCCCGTCTCAACGGTGTCGTCAAGGATGCCGGCAAGGGCGACTACGTGGCCACGTTCGATGTCACGGGAAAACGTGCAGTGGAGCTGACCGTCTCCGCCACGATGCCCGTCACCGGCAACCCGCTCTACCGCCTCCTGCTCGTGCCGCGCGACCCGCGGCTCCTCAACGATGGCCTCTCCTCCACGCTGGTGAGCGTGGCCACCGTGGATGAGTTCGGGTACCCGGTGGCGGGCGTGCCGGTGGAGTTCGTGATCGAGTCCGGCGATGGGAGCATTCCCGCCGCGGCAACGACGAGCGCCGCGGGCGTGGCGCAGGTCTACTACACCGCCGGCCTCACGCCGGGGCTCGTGCGCATCAAGGCGACCGCGTTGAACCAGGTCACGCGCATCCTGCTCGTGCAGGCGCCCGCCGAGCTGCGGCTCCCCGAGCTGCCGCCGAGCGGCAACCGGGCCGACTGGGCGCTCGCGGAGCAGCTCCGCCAGCACACCATCGAGCTCGAAGTTCCCCGCCAGTAGCGAGGCCCGCCCGGCCCCGCGGGGTCAGCGGGTGGCGTACACCGCGACATCGCCACGGTTGCTCGGCAGCTGCCGGGCAACAACGTGGGTGGCGCCGAGCTTCCGAAGCTTCTGAAGGGTGGCCGGGAGGCGCTTCGCAGCGGCATCGTCGGCGACGGGCAGCATCACGATCCACCCCTTCACCGCGCCCAGCGAGGGCTTGAGGCGCGCGAGCGCGTGCACGAGGTCGTCGGCGGTGATGCCGGCATCACAGGACACCCACTTCAGCCCCGGGGGCAGGCTGTCGGGCGCGAGATCGCCCACACGAGCGGCGATGGGCTTGAGCCCGGGCGCCCCGCGCAGGTCGGCGTGGAGGGGCTGCGGGTCGACCGCGGCCACCCGGCAGCCTGCATCGAGCCACGCCCGCGTGCCCCCACCGGGCGCGCTCCCCAGCTCGAGCACGCCATCGCCCTGCGCCAGCGGCGGACGGAAGACGCGCAGCGCCTCCGCGATCTTCCGGTAGCCGCGGGAAGGCGCCCCGGCCGGGACCGTGACGGGGATGGCGCCGCCGGGCTCGGCGTGCCGATCCGGCCCATGCCGATGCCAACCCACCACGGGGGCCTCGCCGGGCCAGGTGAGCACGTCGAGCACGAGCTCGCCGGGCTGGATGGCGCCGCCGGTGAAGGCGGGGCGGAGGGTCCGATCCCATCCCGACAGATCGCGCTGGATGGCGACGCGGAGCGCGTGCGGGTGATCATCCTCCGGGCTCACATCGCGCGCGGAGAGGAAGAGCCGCACCGTGCCGATGTCGGCGGCGGTGGCCAGCACCGCATCGGCGGTGAGGCAGGGGCCGGCCGAGGCCGCCCACAGGCGCGCGAAGACGCTGGCGGGCGCCTCGTCGGGCCGGAAGGGGCTGCGGGTGGCCTTGAAGGTGACGAGCCCGGGGCGCTGGAACCCGGGATGGAGGTCGGGCCGGATGCGGGCCACCTCGGCCTTGAGCGCGCGCTCCATCCCGGGCTGGCAGGTGGCGAGGGCGAAGGGGCTGGTGGCGATCACGCGCCCACCAGGCTCAGCGAGCCAGCGGCGGCGAGCGCGATGCGCACGGCCTCATCGCCGCTCCCGGCGAGCGCCGTCACGTGGCCCATCTTGCGGCCGGGGCGCGAACGCTCCTTGCCATAGAGGTGCACGTGGGCGCCCAGCGCGAGGGCCTCGCCGACGCCGTGCAGGCGCACACGCCGCTGGTCGGTGCCGCCGAGCAGGTTCACCATCGCCGCCCCGCCGGAGACCGGCGCGGCCGAGCCGAGCGGGAGCCCGCAGATGGCGCGGATGTGTTGTTCGAACTGCGAAGTCTCCGCGGCCTCGACGGTGAGATGGCCGCTGTTGTGGACCCGGGGGGCCAGCTCGTTCACGCGCACGTCGTCGCCCTCCACGAAGAGTTCCACACACATCACGCCCACCAGCTCGCCGGCTTGCGCGATGGTCCTCGCCACCTCGACCGCCCGCGCAAGCGAGCGCTCCGACCCGCGGGCGGGCCACCGCGTGAGGTGCAGGATGCCCCCCCGGTGTTCGTTCTCGAACGGCGCCCACGTGCGGATTTCGCCCGCGACCGATCGGGCCACCACCACGCTCACCTCGCGCTCGAAAGGCACCTCAGCCTCGATGCGCCAACCATCCGATATCGTAAGGAACTTATCCCTCCCGGCCGCGTGGGAGGGCGCATCGACGATACGGTGCTGGCCGCCGCCGTCGTACCCGCCCCGCGCGGACTTCATCCGGGTGGGCATGCCGAAGCGCACCACGGCGGCATCGAACTCCACGAGGGTGTGGGCCGCGCAGCCCGGCGCGGTGGCGATGCCGAGGCGGTCGAGGAAGGCGTGTTCCTCGTTGCGATCCTGGGTGAGCGCGAGCAGGCGGGAGTTGGGCCGCAGGGGCGTGCGCTCCTCCACGATGCGCGCTGCCTGCGCGGGCACGTTCTCGAACTCGTAGGTGACGACATCCGCCATCTGCGCGAGCTGGCGCGCGGCATCGAGATCCTCGAACGACGCGCGGATGGCGTGGTCGGCGAGGCCGAGCGCGGGCGCATCGCCCGAGGGCGCCAGCACGGCCACCCCGTAGCCCATCTGCCGGGCGGGCATGGCGAGCATGCGACCAAGCTGCCCGCCGCCGAGGATGCCGATCGTGGAACCGGGGAGGATCACGTCGCGCGGCTAACACGCCGCCCCCGGCCGAGCGGCCGGATTCAGGCGCGAGGGTCGGGCGGGTTTTCGAGCGCTTCGACCGCCTGGGCGGCGGCCAGCGCCTGCAGCCGCTCGGCGAGCGAGGGGTCGCCGAGGGCGAGGATGCGGGCAGCCAGCAGGCCGGCGTTCGCCGCGCCGTCGATCGCCACGGTGGCCACCGGTACACCGCGGGGCATCTGCACGATGCTCAGGAGTGAGTCGAGCCCGTTGAGCGCCTTCGACTTCACCGGAACGCCGATGACCGGCAGCCAGGTCTTCGCAGCGATCATCCCCGGCAGGTGCGCCGCGCCGCCCGCGCCGGCCACGATCACGCGCACGCCGCGCGCCGCTGCGGACTCGGCGTAGGCGAAGAGACGATCGGGGGTGCGATGTGCGCTCACGATGAAGAACTCCGAGGCCACGCCCAGCTCATCGAGCGCGCGCACGGCCTCCTTCATCACGTCGGCGTCGGAGCGCGAGCCCATGACGATGCCCACCGCGGGGGCGACCGCCGGGAACGCGCTCACAGGCGGGCCTGGACACCCGCGACGAAGCGCAGCGTCCATCCGTTCTGGTCGAGCTGTTCGGGCACGAGCGGCACGTTCGCGTCGATCTTGCTCTCGGTGCCGTCGGACACGATGTAGGTGAAGGGAACCTCCACCAGCACGGAGAGGTTCGGCGTGGGGTCGATCATCACGCCGAGGCCCGCGGTGGGCCCCATCGAGATGCCGGCCGCCACGTCGGGGTACTTCACGGCGCTGTTCTCATCGGGGATGTGGAACGCATCGTAGAACGAGAGGCTGAAGCCGACGACGCCGTAGGGCTTGACGAGGCCCGTGGCGAGCGGGAAGAGCCGCGCCCGGGGCTCGATGTTGAACTGCGCGGCATCCACCGCGGCGTAGGGCGTTTCGCTCTCCGTGCTCTCGCACGCTTCGGCGCAGTACCAGCCGGTGTTCAGGTGCTTCTGCCCGCCCTGGACGCCGAAGGCGACCGAGGTGTCGAGGAACCAGCTCGGCACGTAGCCCACCGCAATGCGCCCCACGGGCGCGCCGCCTTCGCTGGCGCCGCTGCCGGTCCAGCTGGACACGGCCGTGGAGTTGAACTCGCCATCGATGGCCACGCGCACGCCGTAGCCGCGGTCCACATCGCCGAGGGTGTAGCCGCCCACCGCTTCCACGTAGCCGTGGCCGGCGTGCACCTTCGCCTGCTTGAGCCAGGCGGCCTCGTCGAGCCCGCTGTCGCGGTAGCGGCCGTAGTCGCCCCAGGGAACGCCCATGCGCGCCCGCTCCTTGGCGGCAGCGCTGTCGCCCACGAAGCGGCCCGCCGCACCAGTCGGCTCGGCGGCCGTGGAGCTGCTCCGCGAAGCTTCGCCCTTCGAAGGACGGGTTTCCGTCTTCGGGGAGGGCTCCTTCGCGGTCTTCGCGGCGGTCTCCTTCGAGGTCTTCGCGGCGGTCTCCTTGGAGACCGTCTCCTTCGCCGCCGTGTTCTTCGAGGACGACTCCTTCGCGGCGGTCTCCTTCGCGACGGTCTCCTTCGTGGCCGTGGTCTTCGCGGCGGACTCGGTCTTGGAGGTGGCCTTCGTGCGGGGGGCGGCGGGCGCGAGGAGATCCTCGTCCTCGTCGACCACCGCGCCCACGACGGCGAGCGAGCTCGACTCGGGCTTCTCGGTAGGAAGGTCTTCTTCTTCCTCCTCCTCGTCGCCGAGGTCGAGCGGGGCGGTCTTCTTCGCGGTGGCCGCCTTCGCGGCGGCGGCGGCAGCGCGGGACTCCTCCTCCTCCGCGGCGGCTTCTTCTTCCGCTTCGGCCCTGGTCTTCGCAGCCGCCTCGGCCTTCGCGGCCTCGGCCGCCGCCTTCGCCTTCGCCTCGGCGAGCTTCTTCTCCTCGGCCATGGCCTTCGCCTTCGACTCGGCGAGCTTGCGCTCCTCGGCCGCCGCCCTCTCGCGTGCGGCCGCGGCCGCCTTCTCCTCGGCTACCCGCCGTGATTCTGCCTCGGCTTCCGCCTTCGCGGCCGCCGCCTCCGCCCGGGCTTCCGCCTCGGCGGCCTTCGCCTCGGCCTCGGCCGCGGCCTTCTCCTCGCGGGCGCGGGCATCGGCCTCGAGCTTCTTCTTCACCTCGTCTTCGGCGCGGCGCTTGGAGTCGACCTTGCTGGCCGCCGCCTCCGCCTTCTTCGCGGAGGCGTCGGAGCGCGACATCTCGAACTCGGCCGCGACCAGCTCCTCATCCTCGTAGAGGTCGATCTTCGGGCCCTTGGGCTTCGGCTTCTCCTCGGTGTACTCGAACTCCTCGTCCTCGCCGAGGTCGAGACCCGACGGCTTGGGCTCCGGCTTGGGGGTGCTCTTGGACGAGGTCTTGGACTTCGACGTGGAGGCCGAGCTCTTGCTCGTGCTCTTGCTGCTCTTCGCGGGCGGCTCCTCGCGCTTCACCGGCGCGGGCTCCTCGTCGGGCATGTCCTCGAGGCCGGCGAACTCATCCTCCTCGATGAGCGGCGCCGACGACTTCGACGACTTCGAGGACTTGCTCGGCTTCGGCGCCGGCTCCTCCTCCTCGGGGATCTCCTTCTTGTACTTGGAGCTCCACGACGTTCCGGACTCCTCCTCCTCCTCCTCCCGCGAGGACTTCGACGACTTCGACGACTTGCTCGCCTTCGGCGCGGGCTCCTCCTCCTCGGGCTCCTCCTTCTTGTACTTGGAGCTCCAGGACGAACCGGAGCCCTCCTCCTCCTCCTCCCGAGACGACTTCGACGACTTCGACGACTTCGACGACTTGCTCGCCTTCGGCGCCGGCTCCTCTTCCTCCTCGGCCTCATCGTCGTACCGCGAGGACTTCGTGGTCTTGGTGGCTTTCGCGGGCGCTTCTTCTTCAGCGCCCCCATAGCGGGAGGACCACGTGCCGCTACTCGCGCGCGGTGCCTCCTCCTCCTCCGGCTCCTCGACGGGCGCCTTCTTCGTGCTCGACTTCTTGCTGGACTTGGCCGGGGCGCGCTCGGGCAGGAGCGGGAGCATCTCCGACGCGGTGCGGGCCAGCTTCTTGCTGAACTCCTGCTCTCCGCCGCCCGACACCGTCTGGCGGAGCACCTTCAAGGGGGCCGTGTCCTCCGCGCCGTAGAAGCGCGCTTCCACGTTGAGCCCACGGGTGCTCTGGCCGATCGTGAGCACGAGCGCGAGACGAGCTTCCGAGCGTGCGAACAGGTTGGCGGGACACTCTTCCACGAGGCTGCAGCCATCGGCGATGTCGCCTGCCCACTCGCGGATTTCATCACCATCGTCGATCGAGAGGCGCTCCTTCTCCATCGCCGACACCACCATGCTGTACACGGTGTAGGAGATCGAGAAGTCCTCCATCGAGGCCGGTGTGGCTTCGGGGACGAGGACGTCGGCGGCCCAGGCGGGGCAGATCAGCGCAAACAGGAAACTCACGATCGCCTCAGGGCTTAAGGTTCACACAGAACTCGGCGGTGAAGCTGCCGGACAAGGTGCCATCATCGAAGGCGACGCCGTCGAACGTACCCGTGGCCGTGCCTTCCTCTTCCACGGTGTCCACCACCAGCGTGCCGGTAGTGGCGTTGAATTCGTGGAACACGTCGCCCGAAACGTTCACGATGGTGGCCTGCACCTGGCCGCCCTGCGCGACCGGGAACTTGCCCTCCTGCACCGAGTCGCCAGAAGCGAACGTAAACTGCAACGTGGACACGTTGAGGTCGGTAGGCTTTACGCCCTCGTCGTAGTTGCGGGAGATCCAGTCGATGTCGAGGCAGTCGAGCTCGGTGGCAGAGATCACCACGTAGCGGGCGCCGACGAAGACCGACTGCGTTTCACCCCAGGCGATTTCGCCCGCCGTACCCTCGACGGTGGCCTGGGCTCCGCCGCAGGCCGCGAGCGGGAAGAGGAGGAGGAAGGACCACCGCATCGAAGCTCCGGAGAGGGCCGGGTGCTATCTCGTACGAACGGGCAACGCACGTTGCAGGTTAAGGCCGGAAGGTGGAGTCCCGTTCCCATGCCCTCCTCGGGCGCGCCATCGCCGGGGAGCGCAGCGCGCTCGCCCGCCTGATCTCCCGGGTGGAGGACCGCGCCGCCGATGCGGACGACATGATGGCCACGGTGCACCCCCGCCGAGCCCGCGCGCCGGGCGAGCCGCGGGTGATCGGCCTCACGGGCCCCCCTGGCGCGGGCAAGAGCACGTTCACCGACCAGCTCGTGGCCGCCGCACGGGCGCGGGGCGCCCGGGTGGGCGTCGTCGCCGTCGACCCCTCCTCCCCCTTCTCCGGCGGCGCCATCCTCGGCGACCGGATGCGCCTCGACCGCCACGCGCTCGACCCCGGCGTGTACATCCGCTCTCTGAGCGCACGCGGTCATGCCGGTGGGCTCTCCCGGGCGGCCTGCCAGGTGGTCGATCTGCTCGATGCGGTCGGGTTCGACGAGGTGATCGTGGAGACGGTGGGCGTGGGGCAGGGGGAGCTCGGGGTGATGGAGGTGGCCGACACCGTGCTGGTGGTGCTCACGCCCGAGAGCGGCGACAGCGTGCAGGCCATGAAGGCCGGCCTCATCGAGATCGCCGACGTCTTCGTGGTGAACAAGGCCGACCGCCCCGGGGCCGAGGCGCTCGTGCGGGAGCTGGAGCTCGCCGTTCACCTCGATGCGCGGCCAGGCTGGAAGGCGCCGGTCTTCGCCACGAGCGCCATCCGGGGAGAGGGCATCGGCCCCGTCGTGGCCGCGCTCGATGCCCACGCGGCCTGGCTGCGCGACGAGGGCCGGAGCGCGTGGGAGGCCCGTCGGGCCGATGCGCGCGTGCGCACCTGGCTCGACCTCGTGGCGGAGGATGCTCGCGCGGCGGCGCTGGCCGACTGGGGGGCCGAGCTGGCCGACCTCCGGGCCGGTCGCCGCTCCCCGGCCGGAATGCCGCGGCGGTCCCCATGAACCACGGAGCGCGGTTCCGCGAGCGCGTCGCGGCCCTGCCCGCCGCCGGTGGCCGCATCCACGCCCAGCCGGGCGTGGTAGCCGAGATCGTGATCGATTCGCCCGACCGTCGGAACGCACTCTCGCCGCAGATGATGGTCGCGCTGCGGGATGCCGCCTCCGCGGTGGCCGGCGCCCGGGTGCTCCTGCTCCGCGGCGAAGGCGGGGCGTTCTGCGCCGGCGGCGACCTCGGCGCCATCCGCGCCCACCTCGCCGACTCCGGCCTCGGCGCGGAGCTGCAGGCCTTCATGAACGATACGCTCTCGGCGATCGAGGCGGCCGCGCCGGTGCGCGTGGCGGCCGTGATGGGCCCGGCGCTCGGCGGCGGGGCCG
Source organism: uncultured Pseudomonadota bacterium (assembly GCA_903885375.1). Classification (GTDB taxonomy): domain Bacteria; phylum Myxococcota_A; class UBA796; order UBA796; family SXON01; genus SXON01. The sequence continues at coordinate 158,058 of CAISIK010000014.1, read as the reverse complement.
AGCTGCTCACCGCGATGTCGTTCGTGGTGGCGAGCCCCGGCGCCACCGTGGGGTGGGTGCAGGCGCGCATGGGCCTCTCCCCGGGGTTCGGCGGCGCGGCGCGGCTGGTGCGCCAGGTCGGCGAGCGGTGCGCGATGCGGCTCCTCCTCGAGGCGCGGGCGCTGGGTGCCGAGGAGGCCGCGAGGGCGGGCCTCGTGGACCACGTGGCCGACGATCCCGTGTCCTACGCTCGGGACTGGTGCGAGGCCGCGGCAGCCTGGCCGCCGGCGGTTCTCCACGCGGCCGTGGAGGCCGTGCGCGGCGGCCCGGGCGCGGAGGCGACGCAGTTCCATGGCCTGTGGGGCGGCGAGGCCCACCAGGCGGCGCTCGCCCGCTCGATGGTGGGGAGGCGGGCGTGATCCTCGCGCTGGCCCTGCTTGCGGGCTGCCCGAAGCCCTCCACCGCGCCCCCCCCGCTGGTGGCCGCGCCGGGCGAATCCACCGCCACCCGGCCCACCGGCGGCGTCGTGGCGGGGGCCTGGATGGACAGCCGCTACGACTGGACGGTCCGGGTGCCCGCCGGGTGGGATGCGCTGCCGGGCACGGAAGGCACCAATCCCCGCGTGACCCTCATCCACCGCGAGAGCCGCGCGCGCGTGGAGGTGTCGGTGCGCGAGGGCGGCCCGCTCGGCCCGCCCCCGCGCCGGGGGTGCGAGTGGGCCTTCCAGAGCTCAGGGGGGTACCGCGCCCTCGCCGGCGTGCGGCCCGTGCTCGCGGCCACCTGCACCCCCGAGGATGCGGGCGACGCGCGGGTGCTCGGCTACTTCCTCGTCACCGACGACCTCGCGTGGGACCTCGAGGTGGTCACGCCGCCCGGCGGCCTGCTCGAGGCCAAGCGCCAGTCCGACCTGTTGCTCGGAACGTTCCGGATCCGTGCTCGCGCGGCCGCCGGCTGATTAGAAGCTGGAGGTTCCGGAACGACCATGCTCCTGCTCCTCGCCTTCGCCTGCCCTTCGCCCGCCCCCGACAGCGGGAGCCCTCCCGGCGGCGGGGCCGAGCTCACCTACTACCACGACGCCAAGCCCATCCTCGACCGGAGCTGCGTGCGTTGCCACACCGAGGCCGGCACGGCGCCCAGCTTTGCCGACCCGGCCGACGTCGTGGCGCTCGCCTCGGCGATCGCCGGGTACGTGGGCGCGGGCACCATGCCCCCCGCCGCGCCCGACCCCTCCTGCCGCGACTACGAGAACTCGGACCGCTACGTGCTCGCCGACAGCGATCGCGAGACGCTCCTCGCCTGGGCCGAGGGCGGCGCCGCGCTGGGTGATCCCGCCGACCAGGTTGACGGTCCGGGTCCCCTCGCCAGCATCGGCCCCTTCGACGTGGAGCTGCGCGGCGAGCCCTACCAGCCCGAATTCGGCGCCGATGGCAACGACTACCGCTGCTTCGCGCTGCCCGTGGGCAACGAGTCGGTCGTGTACCTCACCGGGCTCGAAGCGCTGGTGGACCGCCCCGAGATCGTGCACCACGTCGTGTTGTTCGAGCCCGCCGCGGTCAGCGAGAGCCAGCGGGTGCCCGAAGGCTTCAGCTGCTCGGGCTTCGGCGAGGCGGGGTGGACCGTGGTGGGCGCCTGGGCCTCCGGCGGCACGCCGCTCTGGTTCCCGGAGGGCGCGGGCGTTCCGCTGCGGGCCGGCGCGGAGCTGATCCTGCAGATGCACTACTTCAACAGCTTCGATGGCGCCGATCAGATCGTCGACCAGAGCGGCTACGGCCTGCTCACAGCCGACTCCGTCGAGCGCGAGGTCAGCACCCTCCCCTACGGCCCCACCGGCTTCAGCATCCCCGGCGGCAGCGACGACTACGAGGTGAGCGACACCTCCCGCTACCGCGGCGGCGACGCGCAGATCCTCGCCGCCTTCCCGCACATGCACGAAACGGGCGTGGGCTTCCGCATGTCGGTGGAGGGGGAGTCCGACCAGTGCCTCGTGGACATGAACGGCTGGTACTTCCACAACCAGCTCCTGCCCGTGTTCAACGAGCCCATGTCGCTCACGTCGGGCGACAAGGTGACGACCACCTGCATCTACGACAACCCCGACTCCCAGGATGTGACCTTCGGCGAGGAGACGGGCAACGAGATGTGCTTCGGCTTCGTCTGGCTCGTGCCCGCCGAGTAGGGCGGCGCCCTACCCGTTCCGGCGGCGGCGCATCCACAGCACTGCGGCTCCGATGGCGACCCAGGGGGCCGTCGGCACCGAGGCGCAGCCGCCCGCGCAGGCGCTGCCGCCGGTGTCGGACCCGCCACCACCCGTGTCGCCGCCGCAGCCTCCACCACAGCCGCCGCAGTCGCCACCCGTGTAGGTGACCGGACCCAGCGAGGCGTACACGCCCAGCCAGTCCTTCTCCGCGCCGTTGGGGCCGACCTCCAGCTCGGTGAGGCCGAGGCCGCTGAAGCTCGGGAGGGCGAAGCCGAGGTCGCTCACGAGCCCGCCCACCACGCTGTCGAGGATGGTGCCGAACAGATCGCCGAACTTCTCGACGACGACGGCGTTGGCATCCGGCTCGATCTCGTTGTAGCTCACGGTCGGGACGAAGTTCTCGGGGGCCAGCGCGAGGTCGATCGCGAGGTTGCCGGTGGACCCGTCGAGGTCGAGGTCGGCGCCCACCTCCCCATCGAGCTCGATGGAGATCATGCGGGTAGAGCGGCCATCGAGCTCGGCGAAGAGGTCGAGGTTGAGGTCGTTGATGGTGAGGCCGATGTCGTACTGACCGGCGTAGCTGACGGTGGGCGGCAGCACGGGCCGGGTGGACAGCGTGACCGGCTTGGTCTCCTCGCCGAAGAGCGGCTTGAAGGCATCGCCCGTGAGGATGTTCAGGAGGCTCGTGTCGAGCGGGATGGGGCTCGAGGCCGCATCGAGCTCATAGCAGAGGAGCCCGCCGCGCCAGAAGGCGTAGAGCGCGCTGTTGGCGAAGTCATCGCCCACGAGGACGCCGGCGTGGTAGTCCTTGCCGATGCCGCTCGGCACCTCATCCGGCTCCGGGAGCGTGGAGTCGGTGCGCAAGGAGCCGCCGGGATCGTAGGCCGCAACGCAGGCCGCCGGCTCGCTCTCGAAGGAGCCTTCCATCCACAGGCGCAGCGACGCGGGCGTGATCTCCACGTTGCTGGGCTGCAGGAGGATGTGCACGCTCGCGCCGTTGACATCGAGGTCCTGTTCGATGCTGGCGCTCGCGAAGGCATCCTCGATGGCCGATTCGAGCTGCGGGCCGATGTCCTTGATCTGCTGCTGGAGCGTGCTGTCGAGCGCGCCGATGAGCAGGTCGTACACCGATAGGCCGACGTAGTTCAGCACCTCCTCGATGTCGCCGATGGTGCAGCCGGACAGCATGATGTCATCGGCGCCATCGAGCTCGTAGGTGACCTCGATGTCGCCCATCGTGGCATCGAGCGTGCGCCGCCCCGCATCGTCGGTGACGATCGAGAGCCGCATCGAGGTGTGCACATCGACTGGGAAGGGGTCGACATACCCGGCGCAGGTGTCGTCGATACACTCGAGGCTGAAGTAGAGGTCGAAGGGGTCGGACGGCGTGTTGACCGAAACCATCAGCGCCGCATCGATGTTGAGCACCCCATCGCCGGGCGAGATGTCGACGCTCGTGACCTCGATGCCGACCTGGCCGTTGGTGAGGGCGTATTCGTACCCGCCGAGCCAGCACTGGTCGAGAAGACCAGCGTAACCATCGCCGACGTCGCCGATCGGGATGGCGCTCGGCAGCAGGGTGGGCAGGAGCTCCGCCACCGCATCGAAGCCGCCCTCGGTGATGTCGACGGACACGCCGGGGTTGATGACCTCCCCGCTGGGCCAGGTGGTGGCATGCGCGAGGGGGATGGCGAGGGCGAGCAGCAAGCGGGCTCCGCAGTTCGCGGGCACCATAGCACGACAGTTGGGCCGGTGAACCCGCGATCAGCGAGGTCGGGCCACGAGGGCCTCCCCCTCCCCTTCCACATGCCAGAGCCCCGGCGGGAGCATGACCGTCTCGCCGGGAGCGAGGTGCTCCTCCCCAACGGTTGCCGCGCCGCTGAGGAGGGTGAGCGATTCCCACCCCTGGCGCGTGAGCGGGAGCGTGACCCGCTCGATCACGAAGTGGGGGCCCTCGATGAGCCGGACCACCAGCTCGGACACACGAACCGGCTCCCGCCAGGGGTTCGGCGAAGGCGTGCGGCGGGCCACGGCGCAGGCCTCGGCGAGGTGCAGCGGGCGACCGCGCCCCCAGTCGTAGAGCCTCCAGGTGAGGTCGATCGGCTCCTGCACCTCGTAGAGGAAGAGCCCCGGCCCGATGGCGTGGATCGTACCGGGCGGAACGTCGATCACATCGCCGGCTTTGGGTTCGAGCCAGAACAGGTCGTCCTCGATGGCGCCGCTTTCCGCCCGCTCCCGGAGCTCGGCCTCGGAGAGCTCACGGTTGAGCCCGTACGCGATCCGGGCGCCCGGCTCGGCCTCGAGCACCACCCAGGCCTCCGCCTTGCCGTGGGGGGCGCCGGCGATGGCCCGCGCCTGCACCGCATCGGGGTGCACCTGCACCGAGAGCCGCTCGCGCGTGTCGAGCAGCTTCACGAGCAGGGGGAAGTCCGCCACCTCGCCGAAGGGCTTCCCCTCCCCGGCCACCACGTTCTCCCGCCAAACCTCCCAGCTCTCCCCGATGTTGCCTTCCCCCTTGCCGAGGCGGGAAAGGCGCACCCCGCCCCACGGAGGGCGACTCAACGTGGGGATCAGCCGAAGCGGACGCAAGCCACACGGGTAGCCCGCGACCGGGGCAGAGGCGACCGGAAGCCACACGGGACGGTCAGACAGCTCACTCCGCGCGTAATCCGCGCAGCCGGATGGCCCGCTGCTCGTGGTCCTTCAGCCAAACGTCGAGGACGGCTGGCGGCAGGGCCGCGGGCACGAGCACGACGTCGGTGGCGACGGGCTGAAGGCCCGACGGCGCGAGCGGCAGGGCCAGCGTTGGGGCGACGGCGCGGAGGCCGAGCGCAGCAGCCCGGCGGTGCTCACTGGCGCCCGCCACCGCTCGCACCGGACGCCAAAGCGCCAGACGCTCGGCGAGCTCGGCATCGTCGGGCGCGGGAACGCCGAGCCAGGCGACGCCGTGGCCGGCGAGGTGCAGCCTGCGCGCCAGCGCCGAGGCGCCCGGGGCCAGGAAGAACGTGGCGCTCGCGCCCCGCTCGGCGAGGCGAGCCGCGAGCGACTCAGCGGCCGTAGCGGCGGGCGGCGGCACATCCACCAGCCAGTGCGCGGCATCGGAGTCGGCACCGCGGCGCACCACCCGCCCCGGCCAGCGCTCCGGCGAGCGCCACCACCGGGCGAAGCTCCACCCCCCGAACGAGACGACGACCACCGCCCCGAGGACGACCGTCCACGCCCCGAGGCGCCCGGACAGCCACCCGGCGAGCGTGAGCCCCGCCAGCACCAGCGTGGAACGCAGCGCCGCCCCCCGCCGTGTGGGATTCACCGCGGAACGGCCCTGAGCCAGTCCGCCAGCTCCCCGCCCTCCGGGGCCGCCAGCCACGGCCCACCATCCAACGCGGCGTGCACGCGCTCGCCGAGCAGGCCCGACCGCCACCGCAGGCGCACGCGACGGCCATCGAGCGTACCGGCGGCCGAAACCTCGGAGCGCACCCCCTCCCGCTCGAACTGCAAGCCGAGCTGGTCAACCGTGGGCGTGGCCTTCACCCTCAGCTCTACCCGGTTGATCCAGCTCGCCAGCCAGGCGAGCCAGACGGCGGCGATGGTGAGGTAGAGCCCAGCGAGGAAGCACCGCACGATCGACTCGTCCAGGTAGAGCGACGCTACCCCTCGAGATCCACGTCGGCCCCCTCTTTGGCGACGATCACGCGCACGCCATCGAACCCGACGGACCACTTCTCGGCGAGCCGGTCGAGCGCATCATCGTGGGAATCGGGGCTGTGGTGGAACAGCGCGAGGGTGCGGACCTCGGCGGCGCGGCACAGGAGCGCTGCGTACTCCGGGTAGCCATGGCCCCAGCTCATCTTCTCCATGTACTCGCGTTCGCTGAACATCGTGTCCATCGCCACGAGGTCGGCCCCGCGAAGCAACCGGATGGCCTCGGCCTCCCGCGCGGTCGGGGGCCCACCGCCGGAGAGCCCCTCCCCCGGGCGCGACAGCGGGCCGCTGTCCGTGAGGTAGGCCACCTTCCGCCCGCCGCCGCTCACCACGTAGCCGCAGGAGCCACCCGGGTGGTTCAGGCCGAGCGCAGTGACCGTAGCGGAGCCCACCTCGTTGGGCACGCCGGGCCGCACGGCGCCGTACACGATCGGCGCCGGCAGGTCGGGCATGCGCAGGGGGTGCAGCACCCCGTTGAGGTAGCGGCCGAGCCGATCGCGCGTGGTATCGCCGCTGAAGGCGGGCGAGGACACCCGCAGCGTGAAGCTCGGGGCGAAGACCGGCGAGAAGAAGGGGAAGCCGAAGAGATGGTCGATGTGGAAGTGGGAGATGAAGACGTTGACCCCCCGCTCCGGCCGGCCGAGCAGCGCCCGCCCCAGCAGTCGCGCGCCGGTGCCGAGGTCGAACACCAGCGGATCCTCGCCCGGAAGCTGGACCTCGAAACAACTGGTGTTTCCGCCATATCGATGGGTGTCGGGGCCGGGAGCCGCAATGGACCCCCGCACACCCCAGAACCGCGCCCTCACGGATTTTTTCGCTTTATGGCGAGCACGGCGCCAACTTAGCTGGCCGTGGGCCGGGGGCAAGCGCCGATGTCGAGATGGTGCACGGTACTGGATTCGAACCAGTGACCTTCGGCTTCGGAGGCCGACACTCTATCCAGCTGAGCTAACCGTGCGAATACGCCGGCCAACTACCCACCGGCAGGCTCGGCGTCAAGCGGCGAGAGCCATTCCCGCATGGCCGGAACCACGTTCGCGCGCCAGTCGGGCGCCACGCGGGCGGCCGCATACTGGCGGAGCAGGCAGGAGACCAGCCAATGGAGCTCCTCGTACACGAACATGCGGTCGTAGAGGATTTCGGCCACCTCGCCGGTCTTCACCTGCGTGGGCAGCTTGGCGCCGGAAATGCCGATTCTTTCGCCGCGGAGCGTCACGTGGTACTCGCGGTCTTCGCGGCGAACGAGGAGCCGCAGCTCCTTCGGCACCTTGCCGCCGAGCACGGCGGCGCGGGCCTCCGGCGTGGTGCCCGGGCTGTCGCCCGTCAGGAGCGTGGTGGGACGCTCCTCGCCGGTGTCGCGCAGGGCGAGCCGGTCATCGAGGTACACCTCCACCGCCGTGCCATCCTCCAGCGTGAAGTGGCCGCCCTGCAGCTCGGAGCGCCACCACACCCAGAGGTAGAAGTCGGCCGCGATGTGCGGAGGTAGGAGTTCGGTTGCGCCGTCGCTCATCGTCCACTCCCACGAAGATCACTGACACCCACGCTCACCAGCGCTTCCGGCAGGCCCTCTTCCGCCGCCAGCTCATCCAGCGGCGACCAGGGCACGGCGCGCAGCCCGAAGGTGCGGAGGAAGAGCTTCTGGAAGCGCTCGTTGGCCAGCTCGGAGTCGTTGGTGAAGACGGCCCAGCCGTCGTTCATGTTCCAGCACACCTCGAAGGTGGTCACGCGCGGGAGCGTCTTCTGGAGCATCTCCTGCTCCAGCGCCTCGCGCAGCTCCTCCTTCACGGCGGCCGGCACCCGCGGGCGGCTGTTGGCGGTGCACCAGGCCTGCATGCGCTTCTCAAGGTGGGCGCGCAGCAGCTTGGCTGGCACCACCTTCTTGTCCACCCGGAGGGCGAAGAGGGCGTACTGGTTGTAGAGCCACAGGTTCACGTCGGAGAAGTCGACGTCGAGCAGGTTGTGCACCTGGCACCAGCCCGAGGCCTCCCCCTTGTGGGTGGGCGACTGCGGCTCGCGGAACTGGTTGGTGTTCAGCGCATCGATGAACAGATCGGTGTGGCTTTCCGGCAGCTCGCCGATCACGCGGTACCGGCGGACCGAAAGGCCGCCCTTGAGAATGCCCATGCTTAGTCCTGATCCCCGAATTCTGCGAGCGCGTGCCGGAGCACCACCACGGTGCCGCCGCGGGTGGCGAGACCGAAGTCCCAGCGCGACACCCACGACACCTGACCCACGAAGATTTCGCCCTCGAGCAGGGTGAGCCGCACAGGCCCCCCCGCGGCCCACGCTTCGCCGAGGCGCGTGTTGCTGCACCCGAACCGGTCCTGCGGGCGGAGGATGGGCCCCACGTCGGCGCGCTTGCGCGCGTCGTCCCACGTCATGGCCTTGCGGGCACGCTGCCACACGTCGGCCGGCGCGAGGTACTTCACGGTGGTCTTGTGGAGGAGCTGCTCTTCGCCGCCCTCGGCGAGCGCGAAGACGATCTCGTAGGGGCGGATCGCGACCACCCGACCACGGGTCACCTGCCTCCCGTGAACGCCGAGCACCACCTCGGCGCCGCCCACGGCCTCGGCGAGCGCATCGCGCCCGCGGAACTCTGCGAGGTGGGCGGCGATCCGGCGGCGCGTGAGGACCTTCTGGAGGTCGACCAGGCCCATCACCACCTGCCAGGCCAGCGCCTTGTCGATGCCGTGGTGGGCGATGAGGCGCTCCACCTCGTCGGCCTGCGCCATCTTCTTCAGCACATCGTTGAGCTCGGCGCGGCCGGAGGCCACCTCCCGCGCCAGATCGAGCGGGAGCCCCGCGGAGGCTTGCAAGTGGGCGATCCGCTCGGCGAGGACCTCCTGGGGCGATCGGCGCGGTGCCTGCACCGGGCGACGCCCGCCCATCGTACGCGGGTCGGGACGCGACGCCCCCTTCCCTCCTCCCTGCCAGCCGCCATCACGCATGGCGCCGCCTTAGCCGACGGCGTGGGGTTACGCTCGCGAATGCCCACACCGCCCCTCGGGAGCCTCGCTCCGGACTTCACCGCGCCGACCGACGAAGGCGCCATCACGCTCTCCGCGCTCCGCGGCCACCGGGTGGTGCTCTACTTCTACCCGAAGGACTCCACGCCCGCCTGCACGCTGGAGGCGCAGGAGTTCGCCGCGTTGCACACCCGTTTCGCCGCCCTTGGCGTGCGTATCTTCGGCGTGAGCAAGGACCCGGTGCGATCCCACCTGAAGTTCCGCGCCAAGGAGTGCCTCCCCTTCCCGCTCATCGCCGACGAGGCCGACCTCTGCGAGCGGTACGGCTCCTGGCGCAAGAAGAAGCTCTACGGCCGCGAGTACGACGGCATCGGGCGCATCACCGTGCTCGTAGGCGCGGATGGTCGGGTGGAGCAGGTGTGGGATCCCGTTCGCGCCAAGGGCCACGCCGCGGAAGTGCTCGCGCACATCGAAGCGTCCTGAACCCGATGGCTGGCGCGCCCGAGCTTCCCACCGTTCTCGCGGCCCACGGCCTCGGGTTGGGCCCCTGGCTCTACGATGCCTGGCGGCCCCGCTTCGAGGAGGCGGGCTTCCCCTTCCGCGCGCTCACACTCCCCGGTCATGGCGGGCAGCCCGATGCGAGCCTCGCCGACGTCGTCCGGTTCCTCCAGGCCGAGGTGGCCGCCGTTTCTGGGCCGGTGATCCTCATGGCCCACAGCTTCTCCGGGCTGGCGGCCCAGCACCTCCTCGCCGGCCAGCGCCTCCACGGGGCCGTGCTCATCTGCCCGCTGCCGCCGGGGTTCCAGCCCCCCACGCTGGCCATGCTCCGCCACGCGCCCGCGGCCCTCGCGGCCATGCTCCGGGGGCGCCCGTTCCTGCCGAGCCGCGAGGCCTGGGCCAGCACCGGGTACTCGCGCCTCTCCGGCCCCGCGCTCGACAGCGCCATCCAGCAGTCGAAGGCGTGGCCGCCCACCCTCTGCCGCGACCTGTTGCGCTCGCCACGGCTTTGCCCCACCTCGGTGGAAACGCCGGTGTTCGTCACCCTCGGCGGCGCCGACCCGATCCTGCCCCCCCACCGCGGCCGCGTGGTGGGCGATCTCTTCGAAGGGATCGTGCTGAAGTACGACGAGCTGGCCCACAGCCCCATGCTCGAGCCGGGGGGCGACCGCATGCTGCGCGACATCCTCCGCTTCTGCGCCGACCCGCAACGCCCTCGGGTGATCGAGAGCGAAGGCTTCCGGCCCGATGAGGGCGCCGGCCACACCCTCCGCAAGGAGCGGCGCGGCGAACGCATCAAGAAACGTTCCGCCTACGGGCAGAAGCCCGCCGCCCGATGATCCTACTCTGGCTGGCCGCCTGCCCGCGCAGCATCCTGCCCGAGCTGGAGCTAGACCGTTCGGCGGGCGCCGCCGTAGCGGCCGAACCCGCCGAGCTCGAGCCCTGGCGCGAGTGGCTCCTGCACGGCGATCTGCTCGCCCGGAGGCCCCGCACCCCCGCCACCCTGCTCGACCCCGGCCTCGCCGTGTGGAAGGAGACTGCCGGCGGCGTGGGCGAGTCCGCATCGTTCTGGCGGGCCGAGCTGTCCGCACCGCGAACCGCCTCGCTCCCGCTCGTCCGTGGGGCCCGGCTCGCGGCGGTAGAATCGCTGCCCGGCGATGCCGCCGGTCGGCTGGCCTGGGTCGTGCCGCTCGCGGAGCCCGGCGGCGCCCCGCTCGAAGGGGCCCGCGCCCCGATGGAGTGGCTGGGCGCCGACACCGACGAGGCCCTCTTCGCCACGATGGAGCGCAGCGTCCTGCTCGGCTGGCTCGATGCGCCCGGCATCGCCTGGCCTTCCGTGCTCGCCCGCCTGTCGGCGCCCGACCTCGCCCGGCTCGCGGAAACGCCCGTGGGGGCCATCCTCCTCGCCCGGCGGGCGCCCGACGCCCCCCCGAGCGCCGGCGCCACCCTCCGAAGCGCCACCGAGCTGGCGCTCCTGCAGGCCGCCGCCGACCTGCCCCGTGAACACGAGGCCGCGCGGAAGCTGGCCGCGCAGCTCGCCCCCGATCAGCTCGACCCCGCCGCTTCCCTCCTCCGTTCCGCCCTGCCCGCCCTCACCGCCGGCGCGGGCAACGACGCCACCGCCGGCCTCGCCCTCGTGGCCCACACCGCGCTCCGCTGGCGGGAGGCCTGCACGGATCGCCCGTGTGGCGGCTTCGACCGGCTGCCCACCCTGGCGGCGGCGGCGGGCTACGGGCCGGAGGCCGCGGAGCTCGCCGCCGTGTGGCGCGTGGTGGCGTGGAAGTCGTCGGTAGACGAGCTGCACGCCGGCTGGGGGCGGCCGCAGGTCGTGCCGGCGATGGACCGCATCGTGGAGCTGGTGGCTTCCGAGCAGCCCCGCGCGCTCGATCGCAACGTCCTGCTCCGGCCGCAGCCGGATCCGGCCTGGTCGCTCGCGGTGTCCCGCGCGGTGGGCGGGCCCGAGGGGACCGACCGGAAGGCGGTGGAGCGGGCGCTGTACCGGCGGGTGGGTGCCGCGGCCGAGGCGGCCCGGGCAGCGGCGCCGGCCTTCGCGGAGCCGCTGGAGCGCATCGTGCGGCGGTCGGCGAAGTACGGAGAGTAGGCGGGCGGCTTGCACGGGGCTTGCACCGACCCGGCACGGGAACCGCAGGACCCGGCGGTAGCCTGGAGGGCAGGAGCTTCGTAATGAAAACCCGCCTCGCGCTCGGCGCCGGCCTCGTCGCCGTCGCCCTCTGCCTGCCCATGCTGACGCGCGCCGCGCCCGCCGACCCGCTGGAGGCGCAGGCTGCGGGCGTGGCCCGGTGGATCGACGGGAACGCCGCGGCCGAGGTGGTGGCCACCGGCTCGCCGCTCTTCGATCAGGAGTGGACCTTCGGGGCCTGGCAGATGGCCGCGCTGGGGTTCCTCCAGCACGCCGAACAGAACCCGGCCAGCCGCGCGGCCGACCTCGCCCGGGTGGACGCCTGCCTCACCCACCTCTTCTCGCCCGCCGGGCGCGCCTTCGACCGCGCCGAGTGGGGGGCCGACCCCCTCGACACCCTCGGCGAGGATCGCGGGCACGCCGCCTGGCTCGGCTACACGAACCTCGTCCTGTCAAGCCGTCGGCGGCTCGATCCCAAGGGCCCCTGGGCCGCCGAGAACGACGCGCTGACCGCTGCCATCGTCCGCCGCCTCGACGTGGCGCTCCTCCCCGAGACCTACCCGGGGCAGCGCTTCCCGGTGGACGTGTCGGCGATGGTGGCCTCGGTGGGCGTTCACGCCCGGGCGACGGGCCAGCCCGAGCCGCCCGTCCTCGCCCGCTGGCGGAAGGCGCTGCGCGAGCGCTGGCTCGTGGACGGCATCCTGGTGCAGGCCGTGGATGCCGATGGCCGCGCCACCGACGCCCCCCGCGGGAGCGGCACCTTCCTCGCCGCGTGGTTCCTCTCCTCGTGGGATGCCGCGCTCGCTGCCGACCTCACCCGGTCGGCGGCGGCGCGCCTGCGGGTGGAGACGGGCCCGCTCGTGGCGATGCGCGAATACCCGCCCGGGCACGAGGGCCGCGGCGACATCGACTCCGGCCCGATCGTGGGCGGGCTCGGCGTGAGCAGCACCGGCTTTGCCATCGGGGCAGCGCGGGCCGCCGGCGAGCTCGAGCTCGCGAGGGGCCTCGAACGCACGGCCACGCTGGTCGGCGCGCCGGCGACAACCGACGGCGAGCTGCACTGGCGCACCGGCGCCGCGCTCGGCAGCCCGGCGCTGGCGGACGCGATCCTGTTCGCGATGATGTCGACGCCCACCCGCTGAGCGCGCAGTGCGCTCGACCGTGCCTCAGTGCCCGTGGCTGTGGTCGTGACCGTCCATGCCGTGGGCGTGCCCGTGCCGCAGCTCCTCGGCGGTGGCGGCGCGCACGCCGCGGATGGTCACGGCGAAGCAGAGGTCCACCCCGCTGAGTGGGTGGTCGGTGGTGACGACGATGCCGCTCTCGTTCACTTCGGCCACGAACAGCGTCATCGTCTCCCCGTCGGGGCCGCGCGCGCCGAGGGCCATGCCCACCTGGGGCTCCATGCCCGGCGGGAGCTCGTTGCGGCCGACCGGGAAGCCGCGCCCGGTGCGCTCGCCGTAGGCCTCGCCCGCCGGCACGTTCGCCACGAGCGCATCGCCCACCCGCTTGCCGAGGAGCTGCCGCTCCAGCCCGGGGACGATCTGCCCGCTGCCGTGAAGGTAGGTGAGCGGGCGATCCTGCGACTGGTCGATCACGCTGCCATCGGGCGCGGTGAGCGTGTAGTCGAAGGAGACAACGGAGTTGAGGGCGATTTCCATGCCGCCGGCTACCCCGCCGCCCCCGCCCGCGCACCTGCCCCGGGCGACTTCGCCGCAGCCACGCAGGGGAATACCCCGAAACGGCAGGCTTTCCACGCGGGCTTTTTTACACTCGCCGACCGACGGCGACGGCAGCGAGTCGGAGGCAGTCGGGCCCCCTCGAGGCTCGTAGCAAAATGCAGGCCACGCTCGGCGCGAATTGCCCCTAAAAAAAGCAGCGAATCGCCTTGACCACGACCCCACGCCGGGCGACAGTTGCAACGTCGGCAGGTGGTGGCTCCCTCCGGGAACGTGGCCTGACGATACAACCGCTCCTCCCGCCGCCCCCGCGTGAGGATCAACGCCAAGGAGTGCAATCATGCCGACCGAAGAACTGTTTGGTAATTATCACTTCCTCCTGGAGCTCCAGGGGATCATCAGCGACACGAAGATCATCGTCGGTGGCTTCAAGTCCGTTTCGGGCATGGACAGCCAGACCGAAGTGGTCGAGTTCAAGCAGGGCAACGACAAGGTGGTCCGCAAGAAGCCGGGCCGCACCACGTACAGCAACATCGTCCTCGAGCGCGGCTACACCGCGACCGACGACCTGTGGCAGTGGCGCAAGAACATCGAAGACGGCAAGATCGACCGCCGCTCCGGCTCGGTCATCGTGCTCGACCAGGACGGCTCCACGGAAGTGGCGCGGTACAACTTCTTCGAGGCGTGGCCCTGCAAGTGGAACGTGCCCGACATGAACGCCGACTCCTCGGCGATGGCGATCGAGAAGGTCGAAATCGCGGTTGAGCGCGTCGAGCGCGGCTGATCGCGGGTAGGCTTCGGCCGACCCCTCACGCGGCCCGGTGGCGAAAGCCCCCGGGCCGTCGTGTTTTTGGCGGCGCTCAGCGCCCCCAGGGCAGCGGCGAGAACACGGTGGTGGGCGAGTCCACCTCTTCCACACGCTCCTGGTCGGCCGCGAGCTCCTCGATGCCATGGAGCAGCTTCTCGATGGGGATGTCGAGCCAGGTGGCGGCCACGCCCTCGGGCTGCCCGCCGCGCACCACCTGCACGGAGACGGGACCCGCCACGCGGCCCGTTTGCAGGTCGAGCGGCGGCGGCTCGTCGATCACCAGATGGTCGGGGAGCTCGCCGAGGATGACGTTGCGGGTGCGGGAGCCCGGGCGCACGATGAGGTTGCTGGGGCTCAACCCACCCTCGACCACATGGCCGGTGGGGCGGAGCCCCGCCGCCCGCGCGGACTCGGGGTCGTGGTACAGGCCGCCGGGAATCCCCTCCTTGAGGAGCGCGATGGCCATGGGGCCCACGCCCCGGTCATCGAAGGCGTGGCTCCGGAGGCCGCCCGCCATGCCCGCATCGTCGGTGATGTGCAGGGCGGCGGAGGCGAGCCTGCGCGTGAGCCGGCCGGAGAGGAAGTTGCCGGCGGCGATGGCGGGCGCCGCGAACGCCGGCGCGAGGCCGCGAACGAGCATCGCCATCCCCCGCGAGTCGAGCACGACCGGCATCGGCACGATCGGCAGCTGGGCGGGGCGCGCGAGCAGCTCCAGTCGCCGCCGCAGCTCTAGGCCGAACGGCAGGCTCGCCACGTCGGAGAAGTGCCGCGAGGCGATGCGATGGGTGCGCCGCGCCTCGCGGAGCGAGCCATCGGCCGAGAGCGCATAGGTGGTGCAGGCCGACTCGGCCTCCTGCTCGCGGCTGGAGAGGAAGGAGCGGCGCTCGCGCTCCTCGGTGTACTCCATGCGATGGAGCTGCACGCCGCCCTGTTCGAGCGAGCGCACGGCCGTGTGCAGCATCTCATCCCGATCGTCGTTGCCGATGTTCCGATGGCGACGGTCGTCGATCCCGAGCGACCCGGCGCTCGGCGGAATGCGGTCCGCCGGACCCGCCCAGGGCGAGGGCCCTGTGGCGCGCGCGCGCGAAATGGCTTCTTCCACGAGCCCGGCCCGGTTGGCGCCGACGGCCACCCCCGCGCAGCCGCCCTCGAGCCACACGCGGAGCGTGAAACGTTCGGTGAGCCGGACCTCGCCCCGGGTGTTCTCCCCCACGATGACACGGCGGTCGAACCGCTGGTGGAGCACTTCGGCGGCGCGCGCGCCTGCGGCGCGGCTGGCAGCGAGGAGCTGGAGGAGCTCCGGTCGGTCGTCCATGGGGCGGCAGTATGGCACCGCTGGCGAAAACCCGCACCCCCCACGCGGCATCGGGGCGCGACCCCATCGGGGCCGCGGGAGCGGCCGGCCACCCCCTGAACCCACGATCCGCCCGCGACCCTACAATTCCAGCGGACGGTCGCTGGTGTCGGTGGCGAGCGTGCCGCCGTCGATCGCGTTGAACAGCTCGGTGTTCATGTCGTCCTCCACGGTGCGCGAGGCATCGGCCGGGTCGGTGGCCACGAGCCAGTAGTCGAGCACCGTGCCCCAGCAGTTGGGCAAGGAGGTGACACCCACCGCCGTGAAGGTGACCTTGCCATCGGCGCCAGTGAGGCCGGAGCCCAACTCGGAATAGGTCCAACCACGATCATCCAGCACCACCTCGATGCCCTCCGCCGGGGCCCGCCCGCCCGACTTGACCATCGCGGTCACCTCGATGTCGTAGGTGGTGGCCTCGCCGCAGTCGACGCCGGCGTGGCCGCTGTCTCCCGCCGGCTCACCGCTGTCTTCCGGCACATCACAGGCAAACGCAAAAAGTAGGATCAGCACACGAGCATCCGCGCATCCGGGGGTTGAATCCGGTGCCCGCAAAGGCTACGCCGGCCGGCGCCCCAGAGCCACCCCTCCCCGCTCGGAGTTCTTCCATGTCCTCGCAGAACCTGCTCGAAGCTGCCCGCGCCGAAGGGCGTGTCCGTGTCTCCCTCTCGATGCTCGAGGGCGACCTCGTCCTTCGGGTGTACCAGCCCACGAACCTCACGCTGAGCGAGCAGCTCCCGATCATCGACAACTTCGGCATCCTCGTGAGCGACGAGTGGTCCAGCGAAGAGGACGGCACCGGCGGGGTCGACAACTTCCGGGTGGCGTCCGTTCCCGGGGTGAGCACGGAGCAGGTGCTGGCGCGCGCCGAGCGGCTCGCGGTGGGCCTCGAGGCGGTCTTCGCGAAGAAGATGGCGAGCGACCCGCTGAACAAGCTCGTCCTCCGGGCGAACCTCGCGTGGGAGGATGTGGACCTCGTGCGCGCCTACGTGGGCTACGCCAAGCAGATCAAGCTCGCGCACCCCGTGCCCCGCGTGCAGGAAATCCTCGTGAACCGCGCCTCGGCCGTGGCCGCGCTGGTGAGCCTGTTCCACGCGAAGTTCAATCCCTCCCTCACCGAGGGGCGCGCCGCCGCCATGGGCGCCGCCACCGCCGCGGTGGAGGATGAGCTCCGCCAGATTCCCACGGTGGATGAGGACTTCGTCCTCCGCTTCATCTTCAACCTCGTCGAGGCCACGCTGCGTACCAACGCGTACCGCACCGACCGGGTCTTCCACTACATCAGCTTCAAGGTCGACCACGCCCGCGTGCGCCACATGCCGCTGCCGCGGATGATGGTCGAAATCTACGTACACCACTACGAGATGGAGGGCGTGCACCTCCGCGGCGGCCCCATCGCCCGCGGCGGCCTCCGCTACTCCGACCGCGCCGACTTCCGCACCGAGGTGCTCGGCCTCGTCACCACGCAGATGGTGAAGAACGTCGTGATCGTGCCCGAGGGCAGCAAGGGTGGCTTCTACGTGAAGTACACGATCGACGATCCCTCCGAGCGCAAGCGCGTGGGCGACCGCCTGTACCAGGTGCTCATCCGCGGCATGCTCGACATCACGGACAACCTCGTGGCCGGCAAGGTCGTGCGCCCGGCGAACGTCGTGGCCCACGATGGCGACGACCCCTACCTGGTGGTGGCGGCCGACAAGGGCACCGCCCACCTCTCCGACACCGCCAACAGCCTCAGCGTGGGCTACGGCTTCTGGCTCGGCGATGCCTTCGCGAGCGGCGGCAGCGAGGGCTACGACCACAAGGTCATGGGCATCACCGCCCGCGGCGGCTGGGTGCTCGTGAAGCGCCTCTTCCGCGAGATGGGGCTCGATGCGGACAAGCAGGAGTTCACCTGCTTCGGCATCGGCGACTGCGGCGGCGACGTGTTCGGAAACGGCGTGATCGAAACGCCCAAGATGAAGCTCCTCGCGGCCTTCAACCACGTGCACATCTTCCTCGACCCCAACCCCGACGCGGCGCGGAGCTTCGTGGAGCGCAAGCGGTTGTTCGACGAGGTGGGCGGCTGGGACAAGTACGACACCTCGCTCATCAGCGAGGGCGGCGGCGTGTTCAGCCGGCGCCAGAAGCTCATCCCCCTCTCGCCCCAGGTCCGGGCGATGCTCGGCACCGACCAGGAAGAGCTCACCCCGAACCAGGTGATGAACCTCATCCTCAAGATGCAGGTCGACCTGTTCTGGAACGGCGGCATCGGCACCTACGTGATCGCCAGCAACCAGACGAACGCCGACGCCAACGACCCCGCCAACGACGACATGCGCGTGCTCGCCACCGAGCTGCGCTGCAAGATCGTGGGCGAGGGCGGCAACCTCGGGTTCACCCAGCAGGCGCGCATCGAGTTCGCGCAGTCCCTCGGCCGCCTCAACACCGACTTCGTGGACAACTCCGGCGGTGTCGACACCTCCGACCATGAAGTGAACCTGAAGATCCTGCTCAACCCCATGGTGGCGAGCGGCCGGATCACGATGGCGCAGCGCAACGAGATCATCCGCTCCATGACCGACGAGGTCGGCGGGTTCGTGCTCGAGAACAACAACCAGAACGGGCGCCTCATCTCGCTCGACGAGGTGCGCTCCGCGCGCGACCCCTTCCCCTACGGTCGCGCGATCGACTGGGTGGTGCAGCGCGGCTCCGGCAGCCGGCACTTCCTGTCGCTCCCGAGCGATGAAGAAATCCGCCGTCGCGCCGCGGCGAACAAGGGCCTCGTCCGGCCCGAGATCGCCGTCCTTCAGGCCAACGTGAAGATGCATGTGTTCAAGCTGCTCATGCAGGAAGACCCGTCCACCATCCCCGCGTTCGATCGCCTCCTCACCGAGTACTTCCCCAAGCGCATGCGTCAGGAGTTCGCGGACGATCTGCCGAAGCACATGCTGGCCAAGGCCATCGTGATGACCACGCTGCTCACGGAGGTGGCCACCGATGCGGGCGCCGCGTACTTCCCGATGATGCTCGAGCTGACCGGCGCCAGCGCCGGCCGCGTGGCCTCGGCCTGGACGGAGGGCGTGCGCCTGCTCCGCGGCAAGGATATCCGCGCCGACCTCATCGCCGCCCACGCCCGCCCCGAGGCCGCCTACGCCGCGTGGACGCGCTTCACGGATGCGATCCTCCAGCTCGTGCTCACCTGGCTCGCCCCCGGCAGCGCCGGTTGGGCCGGCGAGAACGAGGCGCGCTTCAACGAGGCCCTCGATGCGATCGCCAGCACGCGGTCGGGCAGCGACGCCACCTACGCGAAGAACACGGTCGACCGTCTCGTCGGCTCGGGCATCCCAGCCGACGCCGCGGCGCTCGTGGCCCGCGCCGGCAGCGCCGCCCGCGCGAGCGAGATCTGCTTCCTCAGCGCCCGCCGCGGCGAGTCCATCCGCGACACCGCGCTCCTCTACCAGGCGCTCGGCGTGGCCAGCGGCCTCACTGCCACCTTGCGGGGCATCGCCGCCCGTCGCGGTGTCGGCCGCTGGGACCCGGTGGCCCTCGGCATCCAGCGCACCCGCTACCGCATGCTCCTCCGCGAGCTTGCGCTGCGGAGCGATGTGAAGGGCGCCGCCCTCCGCTTCGGTGTGGAGCGCGGCGTGGAACTGGTGAGCGACGAGCGCGTGAAGGCCGTGGCCGACGTGGTGACCCAGGTGGTCGGCAAGGAGCCCGACGTGGCCGCCCTCCTCGTGGGCGAGCAGCGCATCCGCGCGGTGTTCTAGCCACACGAAAGGGGCGATTCCGCCCGCGGGGTCGTTCAATTTCGCACACCATCCCGGCCAAGTGGCTGGAATCACGGATGGCACGGGGCTTGCTTCTCAAGGGAGCAAACCCCGGGTACTCCTGTGACCACGCAGCCCTCTTTCCGAACCATCCTCGTACCGACCGACTTCTCCGACGACGCCATGGTGGCCTTCGCGCACGCGCTGCGGCTCGCCGTGGCGATGGGCGCGGAGCTCGACATCCTCCATGTGGAGGAGGGCAACACCAAGTCGGACTGGCACTGGGGCCCGCACGTGCGGGACACGCTCGTGCGTTGGGGCTACCTCCAGCCGGGCACCGCGCCGGAGGAGGTCGGCAAGCTCGGCATCCGCATCCGCAAGAGCGTGGCCGGCGGCGTAGACACGGCCCAGGCCATCGTGGACGAGGTGTCGCGGAGCCACGCCGACCTCGTGGTGATGGCCACGCACGGCCGCACCGGCATCCGGGCGTGGCTCCAGCCCAGCGTGACGGCGCCGCTCGCCGCGCGGTCGTCGGTGCCCGTGCTCGTGATCCCGCACGGCCATCGGGGCTTCGTGGCGGCCGATACGGGCGGTCCCAGCCTCACGCGGGTGCTGATTCCCGTGGACGCACGCCCCCACCCGGCGCCCGCCTTCGACGCCGCGGCGCTCCTCGCGCTCGCCCTCCCCTCGCCGGAGTTCACCATCGCCACGCTGCACGTTGGCCCCGGCTCGGTGGAGACGGACTGGATCGAGCCCCTCCCCCACTGGACCCTCCTCCACTGGACCGCGCAGGACGGCGTCGTGGACAGCATCGTGGAGGCGGCCCGCACCTGGGATGCCGACCTCGTGGTGTGCGTGACGGAGGGACGCCGCGGCCTGCTCGACAGCCTGCGCGGCAGCACCGTGGAGCGCCTGCTCAAGGACCTGCCCGGGCCCACGCTCATCGTTCCCCACGAGTGGGGCACGGATCAGGTGGGCACGACCTGAGCGGGGCGGTCAGCCCCGCAGCTTCTCGCCCTCGCGGAGCACCCACGCGCTCGGGTGCGCCGTGAACCCGACCCGCGGGTAGTACTCCACGGCCTGCGGGGCGCTCAGCAGCACGACCATCGCCCGGGGCGCCGCCGCCTGCGTTCGGCGCATCAGCTCCACGCCGATTCCCGCGCGCTGGTGCGAGTCGCGTACGGCGAGATCGGCGAGGTAGGTGCAGTAGGCGAAGTCGGTCATCGATCGCGCGATCCCCACCACGGTGCCCGCCTCCCAGGCGGTGACCACGAGGTTCGCGTTCTGGAGCATCAGGGCCATGCGCTCGGGGTCCTCCACCGGTCGGCGCGCGCCGAGGGTACAGGCGCGGTACACGGCGAGCACGTCGTCGAGGGGGAGGTCGTTGCCCGTTCGATAGGTGATCGCCATGCCGGGGGGCTAACCAGCCGGCCGCAGGGGGATACCCTCGCTGCAGCGCATGGAGAACTCGCACCGCACCAAGGGGCTCATCCGCCTCACGATGGCCTGCAACGAGCGCTGCCCGTTCTGCAACGTGCCGGTGGAGGACTACCCCTCCCCCACGCCCGCCGAGGACGACACGATGCGCGAGCTGGACGAGTTCGTCCGCTCGGGGGAACGCACGCTGACCCTCTCCGGGGGCGAGCCCACCCTCCTCCGGAAGCGCCTCCTGCGCGTCATCGCCGAAGCGCGCGGCCGGGGGGTCCCCCACGTGGAGCTCCAGACCAACGCGGTGCTGGTCACCCCCGCGTTCGCCGGGGAGCTGGCCGCGGCCGGCCTCACCTCGGCGTTCGTCTCCCTGCTCTCGCACCTCCCCGCCGAACACGACGCGCTCGCGGGCCTCCCCGGCGCATTCGCCCCGTGCCTCGCGGGCATCGACGCCCTCCTCGACGCCGGGGTCCGCGTGACCCTCAACCCGGTGGTGGCCCGCTCCACGCAGGCGCTCCTCCCCGACTACATCCGGTTCGTGCTGGAGCGGCTGCCGAGGGTGCGGTCGGTGTCCCTGTCCGCCGTCCAGCCACACGGGCGCGCCGCGCACGACCCCACGCTCCTGCCCGACTACGACGTGCTGGCCCCGATGGTGCGGGAGGCGCGCGGGCTCGCCGAAGCGGGCGGGCTCGAGCTCTTGAATCCCTACTGCGGGCTCCCCGCCTGCGTGGGCTGGGCCGACGGACTCGCCCGAAGCGTCGAGGCCATCGAGGCGCGCGACGGTGGCTGGCGAACCACGCCGGGCATCGAGAACCGCGGCGACAAGACCCACGGCCCCGACTGCGCGCGCTGCGTGCTTCGGCCGGTTTGCGGCGGCGCGTGGCGGGCCTACTGGGAGACCCGTGAGGGCCGGGGACTGGTCCCGCCGGTGGAGATCGTGGAGCCGTGGACGGGAGACGGCGCGATGCAGGAGGTGGTGAGGGGCTTCGGCGCATCCCCCGCGGCGGCCCTCCTCGCGGCCAGCGCTCCGACCGTGTGGTTGTGGACGGATCGCCTCACCGATGGGGAGCCCGACCTCCCGTTCACGCACCTCGCCCTCGAGGTGGAGGCCGCCCGGCCCGACGCCGCCTCCGTGGCGCGGCTCGTTCGCCTCGGCAACCGGCGCGTGCACGTGGGCCTTCGCCTCGGGTCCGCTCCCGTGGATCTGTTCGCGCTGATGCGGGTGCTGGTGGCTCGGGGGGTGCACGCCATCACGCTCCTGGGCGCGGGCGACTGGGAGCGGAGCCTGCCGCCGCTGAGGCGGGCGTTTCCAGGGGTGGAGCTCAGGTAGGCCGGGGAACACGGACGTCCGCGGGCGTCCGCCGAACGGAGGCGCGGCCTGTTCTTGGCGACGTTTTGGACGCCGCTAACGAAAAGCATTGCGTAGGTAGTGAAGGTACTTCCTACAAAACGTCAGTTCGTATGCGGTATCGTAGATTTGGCCAGCGTGGGCGGGCGGGCGCCGGCGAGACGGTGTGTACGTGTCGGAGTGTCCGGTTCTGGTCCACTCCACTGTCGCGTCGGAGAAAAAATGAATCCCAGCTCGATCTGGCTGCCCGCCTCGCAAGTCGGCACGTTTCTGCCCCTGTCTACGAACCACACCGTCGACGTGGTGATCATCGGCGGTGGCATCACCGGGCTCACCTTGGCACAACGCCTCAAGGAGGCGGGCCGAACGGTGGCGGTCATCGAGATGCAATCCATCGGGATGGGCGCCACGGGCAGCTCCACCGGGCACCTCACGAGCGCGCTGGACATCGACTACGCCTCCCTGCAAGCGAAGTTCGGCCAGAGCGGCGCCCAGGAGGCCGCGCGCAAGAGCGAGGCGGCGATCGACCACATCGAGTCCCTGGTGGACTCGCTGGCCATCGCCTGTGACTTTCACCGCGCCGACGGCTGGCGGTACACGGAAGAGACGAGCGGGGAAGCCGGGCTCGTGGCCGAGTCCGAAGTGGCGAGGCGGTTTGGTCTCGCGGTCGAGGTGGTCGACGGGGGACCGCTGCCCTTCATGCGTCGCTCGTTGCGGTTCCGGAACCAGGCGATGTTCGACCCGGTGCGGTACGTCCGGGCGCTGGCGAACCACGTCCATGGCGACGGTAGCTACGTCTTCGAGAAAACGCGGGTCGAGGAGGTCGACGGCGGGGAGCCCAATGTGGTTCATGCCGGCGGCTTCACCGTGGCGGCCCGGCACGTGGTGCACGCCACCCACACCCCGATCGGCGTGGTGCTCCCGCTCCAACTCGAAGTGGCTCCGTACACCTCGTACGTGATCGGCGTTCGCCTCACGGGGCGGGTGCCCCCCGACCTCTACTGGGACACGGCGAATCCCTACCACTACATCCGGCCCGTCCACACGGAGCCGGACGGGGCCGTGCTCTTGATCGGCGGCGAGGACCACAAGACCGCCCACGAGTCCGACGGCGCGGCCCGCTTCGCCGCGCTCGAATCGTACGCGCGTTCCCGCTTCGCCGTCACCGACGTTGCCTGGCGCTGGGCCGGAGAGCTGTTCCAATCGGTGGACGGGCTGCCCTACTTCGGGCGCCTCGGCGGCCAGACCTCGATCTACGGCGCGACGGGGTTCGCCGGGACGGGGCTTACGATGGGGACCGCCGCGGCGCTGGACATCGGCCGGATCATCCTCGGGGGCGATCCGTCCCTCAGCGAGATGCGCCCGCAGCGTTTCAAGCCTGTCGCCGCTGCGGCCAACTTCCTCCGGGAGAATGCCAGCGCGGCGCGGCACATGATCGCGGATCGGCTCGACGGTCCATCGGCCACTCCCGTCCTGGAAATCCCGCTCGGCGAGGGTAGGGTCACGATGGTGGAAGGCCGCCAGGTCGCGGTGTACCGCTCCGCCACGGGCCAGCTTCACCACCTGTCCCCCGTCTGTCCGCACGTGGGCGGCATCGTGAAGTGGAACCAGGCCGGCGGCAGTTGGGACTGTCCGCTCCACGGCAGCCGCTTCAGCCCCGACGGGACCCTCCTCGCCGGTCCCGCTTGCGAGGGACTCCAGCGGATGCGTTCGAAGCCGGATCCCGGGTCCGAGCCCGAGGGGGCGTACGGCGGCGCGCTGGTGTGACGGGGCGCGGGGGCGGGCGCTCCACAGGAAGCAGGGCGAGTTCGGTTGCTCGGAGGGCCCGCCCTGTCGAGCGCCAGCGTCACCGGCGAGGCGACCCCGATCTTGCGGCCGTGGGCCGGGACAATGTAGACGAGGAGGGAGTCTGCGGGAGTGGCGACGACTGCGGCCAGGGTCCGCACGGAGCTTGTTCCACCACCGCGCGTGACGCCAACCTGACAGCGGCTCCTCCCGATTGGCCCTGACCGCGCGCTCGGCTTGGCTGTCGGATCCCACCGTTTTTTCACAGCAGTTGTCCCCCGTCGGCTACCACTTCGCAGGAACACGATCGTGGACCATCCTTCCTCATCGCGAGGCCAACTGGGTGAGCGCGCGGGACGGCACCTGTGCGAAACCATCGGCACAAGACATCCATGCTCAGCCGCAATCTTCCACGAACTGCCCGTGCACCGGCGAGGATTGTGTTGGGGCCTCGCCGTCGGCGCAGACCCCCTCGAACCGGACCGGGATGCCCGCGCCCTCGAAGAGCACCGGCCGGTCCTGCAGGTGGAAGTGGAGGTGTGGCTCGCTGGTGTTGCCGCTGTTGCCGGTGAGCCCGAGCCGCTGCCCGACCTTCACCTGCTCGCCAGCCTTCACCGACAGCGAGCCGTTCTGGAGGTGCCCGAGCAGCGCGTACTCGCCGTTGCCGAAGTCGAGGACGACGTGGTTGCCGGCCTTGTTCGCGGGGTCCATGACGCCGGGCGCGTTGTCGGGTGCTCCGTCGAAGGCGGTCACCACCGTGGCGGCCGCGGGCGCGACGACCGGCTGACCCCAACAGTAGTAGTCCTCGTTCTTCTTGCCGTCGCCTCGGTAGGTGCCCCCTTCCTTCCAGATCACGAAGTCGTAGGCGTGGCGCTGGTCCGGCGCCACCACGTGGTAGTTGTCCCGCTGGCGTTCACCACCCCAGACGACCCACCACTGGCCCTCGAAGGGCAAACGCAACGGCATCTGGTTGGCTCGGGCAGCGTGGGGATCGGGAGGCAGCTCGGCGCGCGGCACGAAGTTGAGCGAGACGAGCGTGCCCTTGTCGTCGAAGGCCATCGTCACGCCGAGAATGCGCTCGCCGGCTTTCACGTCGGCTACGTAGGCCCGCGCGCCGGCGACGAGGAAGACGGTGTCGTCCTCGCGGCTGAGCGCGCCTGCCACGAGCAGTTGGCCGCGCAGCCCCCCGAGCATCTCGGCCGTGGCGAGCTTCGCGAGCTCCGGCGACATGCGCGCGTGGAGGTCGAGGAGCTTGTCGTCGACGAAGAGCGCGAGGGCGGCGCGCCCCTCCGCCAAGGTGCGCTCGGTCGCCGTGGTGTAGTCGGCGGGGACCGGCGTCGGCGCGTGCGGCGCCGGCTTCGGCGCGGGCGTGAGCCGCTTGGAGCTGCACGACACGGTCAACAGCAGGGCAAGGAAGAGTCGAGGGAGCATGCTCCAGATGATGGCACGGAATCGCCCGACGTGGCGTCGGCACCCCAACGCGCCGCTCCTACGCCACGGTCACGACGGTGCTCACCGACTGGGCGATGAAGCAGTTCTCGTGCGCGGAATGGTGGAGCGCGGCGAGGGCAGCGGCGCCCACCTCCGTGCCGGGGGCAAAGCGCACCCTGGGGCGCAGCTCCACCCGTGTGACCGCCATCCTCCCCGCCCCGTTGCGCTCGATGTGGCCCACGGCGTCGTCCTCGTATGCATCCACCACCAACCGCTTGCGGGCGCAAATGGCGAGGAACGTGAGCATGTGACAGCTGGAGAGGGCGCCCACGAAGGCCTCCTCGGGGTTCAGCTTCTTGGCGTCGCCCTTGAACTCCGGAGCCGAGCTCGCCGCGAGGCTCGCGCCGCTCGCGTAATGCACGGTGTGGCCACGGTCGTAGGTGTCGTAGAGGAAGTCGGGGGTGGCGCGCGCCCAGCGGACGCCGGCTTCGTGGGTGGACATGCCGTAACATAAGCACGGTTCTCTGCAGCCGCGAGGGCCGGCGGCCCGGCCCACCCCGAGGTGGGGCAAACGGCCCTCGCCCCTGATCAGTCCCCGCTGCGCGTCATCACCGCGATGTCGCTCACCTCGGTGCTGCCGTCGAGCACGGCGAGCACGTCGGCATCGGTGGAGCCGAGCACGGTGCGGGTGCCGAAGTCGGCCACGTAGGTGGCGGCCACGGTGAGGCCGAGGGTCTTGTCGAGGTCGCACTCAAGCACCGTGGCGGTGAAGGACTCGTGGCAGCCGCCGAGGAGGTCCACCCAGGTCACCTCCCCCGCGGAGGCGCGCTCGAACGCGGCGGCGTCGCCCTCGTCGCCGGAGGCGGTCATGTAGAGCACGGGCCGGTCGAGCGTGGCCCAACCGGTGTCGGACACGTACTCGGTGCCGAGGGAGCCATCGAGGGGGGCCACGGCCACCACACGCGGGTCGGTCACCGGGGTGGCGAAGGCGGCCTCCTCCTCCGCGGTGCAGCCGACCGCGCTCGTGGCGCACTTCTCGGCGATGAGCGCTGGGTCGAAGGTGGGCCCGCCGTGGATCCACGAGGTCTGGCCGCCGTAGGAGTGGCCGAAGAGGAAAACGCGCGAGGTGTCCACCCGGCCGTGCAGGGGGTCGTCGTCGGGGAGGGCCTCGATCCAGTCGACGGTGGCGCGCACATCGAGCGCGCGCAGGAGCGGGAAGGTCTCCGGCTTCGGGTCGTCGTTCTGGGTGAGGGTGTTGCCGGTGTGATCGGGGGCGGCGGCCACCCAGCCGGCGTTCACCAACTGGCGCAGGATCGGCGAGCCGTTGCCCGCCCAGGCCTGCGAGCCGTGGGAGTACACCACGAGCGGCGCCTTGCACCCCTCCGACGGGGGGGCGAAGCCCGCGTCCACCCAGGAGTTCTCGTCCTCGAACACGTCGAGCCACCGGGCCGCGGTGCCGGAGTCGTCGGCCGTGGGGTACCAGCTGTGCACGGCGATCTCACGCGTCTCCCCCGACCACGGCACGGTGTAGGCGGTGGTCGAGGCGTGGGTGCCGGCCACGGCCCCCTCCACGTCGATGGCCGGTGCCTTTCCGGTGGCGCAGGAGCCGCCCGCGGCGGGCTCCGGATCCACGTCGCAGCCGGCAAGGAGGAGGAGCACGAGCGGATTGGCCATGCGCCCGCTTAAGGAGTCGGGGAACCCCGTGCCCGCCCCCTCCGCCCCCCGCTACACGCTCGACCAGCTCCTCGTGCTCGAAGCGATCGCGCGTACGGGCTCGTTCGCGGCCGCCGGGCGGGAGCTGCACCGTGTGCCCTCGGCCGTGAGCTACACCATCGGGGCGCTGGAGGAAGCCCTTGGCGTGCCGCTCTTCGACCGCACGGGGCACCGCGCTGTGCTCACGGCGCCGGGGCGTCAGCTGCTCGCCGAGGCCCGCGATCTGCTCGGCCGCGCCCGCGCGCTCGACGATCTGGCCCGCACCCTCGAGGATGGCTGGGAGCCCGAGCTGCAGGTCGTCGTGGATGGCGCCTTCCCGCTGGAGCCCCTCCTGCGGGCCATGCAGAGCTTCGGCACCCGCGGCATCCCCACGCAGCTCCGCCTCGACGTGGAGTACCAGGACGGCGTCATCGACCGCTTCGGGCAGGACCACGCGCAGCTCATGATCGCGCTGGGCCTCGAGGATGGCGGGCGCCTGCGCGGCACGCCGCTCGGTCCGTTGGAGATGGTGCTCGTGGCCGCGGCGCACCACCCGCTCGCTTCGGGCCGCGGCCTCACGCGCGATGCGCTCTCGGCGCATGTCGACCTCGTGGTGAAGGACTCCTCCCCCACCTTCGCGCGCAAGCCGCGGGAGACCTTCCTCGGCACCCGTCACGTGGTCCGCTTCTCCGACTTCCACTCCAAACGGGCGGCCCTGCTCTCGGGCGTGGGCTTCGGCTGGCTGCCCCGGCACCTCGCGGCGGCCGACCTCGAGGCCGGCACGCTCGTGGTCCTTGACCTGCCGGGCGGCAACCGGTGGACGTACACGCCCCAGCTCATCACGCGGCGCGATGAGCCCCTCGGCCGGGCCGCCACGCTCTTCGCCGAGCTGCTGATCGCCAACCATCAAAGTTCTTGAACGACACAAGCAAAAGGATTCGCTTTTCCTGACCAAGCCACTCCGGTACAAAACAAACCACCAAACCGGAGCTCCCATGGTCACGCTGCTTGCCCTCCTCGCCTGCTCGGACTCCGACTTCGGCCTCAACGAAGTCCCCCCCCAGTCGGCCACCCCGCACGACACGGCGGTGCTCCAGGACGAGCCGGCCGTGGATACCGCCGACACCGCCGAGGAGGAAGAGGAGGTAGCGGAGGAGCCCGCCGAGGAGCCCGGGGACACGGCGGTGCCCGAGGAGGAGATCGAGGACCCCGCGCCGGCCGACGACTGCACCGACACCGACGATCTCGTGTACGTGCTGGCACGCGGCGACAGCCGCCTCTACACCTTCGATCCCGACAAGCTCAGCTTCACCTCCCTCGGGGTGGTGGACTGCGGCACGAGCCAGACCCCCGGGTCGATGGGCGTGAGCCGCGATGGCCTCGCCTACATCCGCTACGCGGACAACGCGCTCTACGAGCTCGACCTCGCCACGATGAAGTGCTCCACCACCTCCTACTCCGACCGGCGCACCGGCTTCGACAGCTTCGGCATGGGCTACGCCACCGACTCCGCCGACACCTGGCGCGACCAGCTCTACGTGGCCAACGCCCGCACCCTCGGCATCCTCGACCCGAGCACCGGCTCCATCACCACCCTCGGCCGCATGCCGAGCCAGTCCGAGCTCACCGGCAACGCCGACGGCGAGCTGTGGGCCATCCTGCCGCTCGAGAGCCCGGCCGAGCTCATGCAGCTCGACCTCACCACCGGTGCGGAGCTCGACACCATCGAGATGCGCAGCTTCCCCGACCCCGGAAACATCGACACCTTCGCGTTCGCCACCTGGTCGGGCGACTTCTACATCTTCGTGCGCGAGTACGGGATGGGCAGCTCCACCGACGTGTACCAGGTCACCCGCGCGGGCAGGATGACCAAGGTGCTGACCAACGTGGGCTTCGACGTGGTGGGCGCTGGCGTGTCCACGTGCGCCCCGGCCTGATCGGGGTAGACTCCGGAGCACTCCCCGGTTCCGACGAATGCGCCTTCTCCTCACCGTTGCCGTCCTGTCCTTCGCTTCCGGGTGCGGCCCCCCCGGCACCAACCCCAAGCTCGTGACCGACCGCGACGGGGATGGCCTCGAGGGTGCGGAGGACTGCGACGATACCGATGCCGGCGTGGGCGGGCCCACCAGCTGGTGGTTCGATGGCGACCTCGATGGGCACGGCTCGGCCACGGAGACCGACACCTTCTGCGAGCAGCCGGAAGGCTACGTGGCGGCGGGCGACGATTGTGACGACACCAACGCCGCGGTGTACCCGGGCGCCGAAGATGTGTGCGACGGCCTCGACAACGACTGTGATGGCGATGTGGATGACGGCGCCATTGCCAGCACCTGGTACACCGACACCGATGGCGATGGGTACGGCGATGATGCCTCGCCGGTGATGGCGTGCACCCAGCCCGAGGGCACGGCCGAGTTCGGCGGCGACTGCGATGATGCCGATGCCGCCTACAATCCGGGCGCCTCCGAGGAAGACTGCGAGGACCCGAACGACTACAACTGCGATGGCTCCGTGGGCTTCGCCGACAACGACGCCGACGGTTTTGCCGCCTGCGAGGAGTGCGACGACACGAGCGCCGCCGTGAACCCCGACGCGCTCGAGGTCTGCAACGAAGCCGACGACGACTGCGATGGCCTCATCGACGATGCCGACGACAGCCTCGATGCCTCCACCGGCAGCACCTGGTTCGCCGACGTGGACTTCGATGGCTACGGCGATCCCGCCACGCCCGCGCAGATGTGCGATCCGGGCCCGGGATGGGTGGCCGACGCCACCGACTGCGACGACACCCGCCCCGACCTGAACCCGGGCGCCACCGAGGCCTGCAACGGCTACGACGACGACTGCGACGGCCTCGTCGACGATGCCGACGACAGCCTCGACGGCTCCACCGCCTCGGTCTGGTACACCGACGCCGATGGCGACGGGTACGGCGATGACACGCTCGCCACCCTCTCCTGCGATGCCCCCGCCGGCGGCACCGCCGTCGGTGGCGACTGCAACGACGCCGACACCGCCTACAACCCGGGCGCCGTCGAGGCCGACTGCGCCGATCCGACCGACTACAACTGCGATGGTTCGGTGGGCTACACCGACGGCGACGGCGATGGTTACGCCGCCTGCGAGGAGTGCGACGACACGAACGCCGCCAACAACCCCGCCGCCACCGAGATGTGCGACGGCGTGGACAACGACTGCGACGGAACGGCCGACGAGGCCGACGCCGCCGATGCCTCCACCTGGTACGCCGATGCCGACGCCGACGGGTATGGCGATGCCGCCGCGGCCAGCGTGGCGTGCGATGCGCCCGCCGGCACCGTGGCCGACGCCACCGACTGCGACGACACCACCAGCGCCGTGAACCCGGCCGTGGTGGAAACCTGCAACGGCATCGACGACAACTGCGATGGCACGGTCGACGAAGACAGCGCCTCCGGCGCGGCCATCTGGTACGCCGACACCGACGGCGATGGCTACGGCGATGCCGCCGCCAGCGCCGCCTCCTGCAGCGCGCCCGCCGGCTACGTGAGCGCCTCCACCGACTGCGACGACACCGACACCAACGTGAACCCCGGCGCGATCGAGAGCTGCAACGGCCTCGATGACAACTGCGATGGCACCGTGGATGAGGATGGCGCCACCGACGTGCTCACCTGGTACGCCGACACCGACGGCGACACCTACGGCGATGCCGGCTCCAGCGTGGTGGACTGCGACCAGCCCGCCGGTTTCGTGTCCGACGACGAAGACTGCGACGACGCCGACGCCGCCGTGAACCCCGCCGCGACCGAGATGTGCGACGGCGTGGACAACGACTGCGACAGCCAGGTCGACGAGGCCAGCGCCGCCGACGCCACCACCTGGTACACCGACGCCGACGGCGACACTTACGGCAATGCCGCCAGCGCCACCGTGGCCTGCGATGCGCCCGCCGGCACCGTGGCCGACGCCACCGACTGCAACGACGCCAACGCCGCCATCAACCCCGGCGCCACCGAGGTCTGCGACGGCGCGGACAACGACTGCGACGCCGACATCGACGACGCCGACCCGTCGCTCGACGTGAGCACCGCCTCCACCTGGTACGCCGACACCGACGGCGATGGCTACGGCAACGCCGCCAGCTCCACGGTGTCGTGCACCGCGCCCGCCGGCTCGGTCTCGAACGCCACCGACTGCAACGACACCAACGCGGCCATCAAGCCCGGCGCCACCGAGGTGTGCGACGGCGTGGACAACGACTGCGACCTCGTGGCCGACGATGGCCTCGCCACCAGCACCTGGTACGACGATGACGACGGCGATGGCTTCGGCGCCGCCGCGGTCGTGGATTGCGCCCAGCCGGCCGGCACCGTGGACAACGACTACGACTGCGATGACACCGACGCCAGCGTCATCCCCGGCGGCCACGTGGACTGCCCGTGGGACAGCTGCCTCGGCCTGCTCGACGATGGCATCGCCTCCAGCGACGGCGACTACTGGATCGACTTCGCCGGCACCTCCACCGAAACCGAATGCGACATGACCACCGACGGCGGCGGGTGGACGCTGGTGTTCTCCGACGACTTCACCGCGGGCGCCTACGCGGGCTGGAGCACCACCACCACCACGACGTGCGGCGCGTGGGGCACCATCCTCGGCGGGTACGGCGTGATCGCCGGCGGTACCCTCGATGTGGACGTGTCCACCTACAGCATCACGCACACCGAGGCGTGGGTCACCGTCGACTACATCGCGCTCGACAGCTGGGACGGCGAGACCGCCTGGGTAGCCCTCGATGGCACCACCGTGTGGAGCGGCGCGTTGAACAACCACAGCTCCGCCTACAGCGAGGTCTGTGGCTGGAGCCGCGGGTACTACGGCTCCTACGACAGCAAGTGGCCGGTCGACGACACGATCAGCCACACCGCCGGCTCCCTCAACGTGCTCGGCGGCAGCACCCTCGATCAGGGCCCGACCGACGAGAGCTTCGGCCTCGACAACGCGGAAGCCTGGGTGCGCTGAGCGCGCTCAGTCGTCGTCGAGGAGCCGGGTGGCTTCGTCGTCGAGCTCGTCGAACTGGCCCTGCCGGGCCGCGTTGACGAAGAGCGCCACGAAGGTGGCGCCCAGCACGATCGAGAGCGGCAGGAGCAGCAGGATGCCGTTCACGCGGCCTCCACGCGGCGCGCGCCCCACACGGCCACGCCGCTGGAGATGGGCATCGCGATGGCCGCGATGAGCGGGTTCATCCACCCCGCCATCGCCACCGCGACCGCCGCCGCGTTGTAGACCACCGCGCGGATCACGCTGGCCCGCATGGCGCCGCGGGCCGACCGGGCCACCCGGAGGCCAGCGGCAACGGGGGCGAGCCCCTCCCCCACCAGCACGGCGTCGGCCACGAGCACCGACGAGGCCGCACCCGCGCCCATCGCGATGCCCACGTCGGCCGCGGCCAGCGCACCGCCGTCGTTCACGCCGTCGCCCACGAAGCACACCACGCGGCCCTCCGCCTGGCGGGCGCGAATCCAGGCGACCTTCTCCGCGGGGCCCGCGGGCGCGATCACCTCCCCCACCCCCGCCTCCTTCGCGATGGCGTTCGCCACCTCCCGGCGGTCGCCGGAGAGGAGCGCCACCCGCTGCCCGAGCGCGGCGACCACCCGGGGCGCGTCGGGGCGGAGGGCATCCCGGAGGTGGATCTCGCCCACGCCCTCCACCACGCCGCGCACGAAGCGTACGGGGGCGCCGTCCACCTCGCCCACGAGGCCCTCACCGGGCAGCTCGCGCACCTCGCGGGCGGTGGCGAGCGGGATGCCCCGCGCCGCGCACGCCGCCACCAGCGCGCGCGCGACGGGGTGCGAGGAGTGGCGCGCGAGGGCGGCGGCGAGGCGGAGCGCGGCCGGGTCGGCCTCGACCACCTCGGGGTGCCCGCCGGTGAGGGTGCCGGTCTTGTCGAAGACCACGAGGTCCACCTCGGCGAGGCGGCGGAGCGCATCGCCGCTCCGCACGAGGAGGCCGTGCCGCGCGCACGCCCCGAGCCCGGCGGCCGTGGTGAGGGGGGCCGCGAGGGCCAACGCGCACGGGCAGGCCACCACGAGCACCGCGAGCCCCGCGCCGCCGCCCTGGAGCACGGTGGCCAGCGCGGCGAGGACCAGGGTGGCGAGGGTGAAGGCCGGCGCGAGGCGGTCGGCCAGCACGGGGGCGGAAGGGCGATCCGCGGCGGCCGCGAGCTCGGCCGCCATGCGCGCCACGAGCGTGTCCTCGCCCGCGGCCGTGACCCGCACCTCGAAGGAACCCTCGGCCACCACGCCACCGGCCACCACGCGGTCGCCCTCGCCGATGCCGACCGGCTCCGACTCGCCGGTCAGCATCGCCATCTCCATCCTCCCCCTTCCATCCATCACGACGCCGTCGGCCGGCACCTGCTCGCCGAGCCCGATCATCACACGGTCCCCGACGGCGAGGCGGTTGGCCGGCACCGACTCGACGCGATCACCCAGCACGCGCCGCGCCGTCGCGGGCGCAAACCCGGCGAGCGACTGCGCCGCCTCCACCGCCCGGCGGCGGCCGCCCTGCTCGAGCACCCGCCCGCCGAGGAGGAGCGCGATGAGCATGGTCATCGAGTCGAGCCAGGCCTCCTCCCCCCGGAGGGTGGCCCACACGCCGTGGGCGTACATGGCGATGATGCCCACGGCCACCGGCAGATCGACGGAGAGGAGGCGATGCCGCAAGGCACCCCAGGCGCCCTGGAGCAGCGGCGCGGCGCTCCACAGGGCCGCGGGTGTGGCGATGGCGAGCGAGGTCCAGCGCAGGAGCGCCGCCTCCCGCGGGGCGATGCCGGCGAACCAGCCGGCATAGAGCCCTGCGGAGAGCAGCATCACGTTCATGGCGCAGAAGGCGGCCACGCCGAGGCGAAGGAGCAGATCACGGTCGGGGGCGGCGGCATGGGCCAGCGGGCGCGGGCGGTAGCCGAGCGCGCCGATGCGCCCGCAGATCGCGGCGAGGTCCACCTCGGCGGGGTTCCAGCGGACCCGCGCCCGCCCGCTCGTCGGGCTGACCGTGGCCTGCTCCACCCCCGGAAGCGCGAGCACCGCGCGCTCCGTCACCCAGGCGCAGGCCGCGCAGGTGAGGCCGCCCACGTGGAGCCGCACGGTGCATCCGCCGTCGGGCTCCATCGTCACCGGCACCTCCGACCACGCCGCCACCACCGGCTCCGGACGCACACCCGGTGCGGTCCGGTCCTGGTAGTAGCGCTCCAGACCAGCGCCTCGGATGATCGCCGCGGCCATCTCGCACCCGGGGCAGCAGAACCCCGGTTCCTCCACCGGCGTGGCGCAGTGGGGGCAGGCGGCGGCGAGGAGCGGCTTCACCGCTTTTCTGAGGCGTAGGTCGGGTCGACGACGTCGGCGTTCTGGATGGCCACCACCGCGAAGGCGATCTGCAGCGCCACGACCACGAAGAGGGAAAGGGCAACGCCCACGGGCCAACGCACGTCAGCCTCCGGTCTTGAAGGTGGTTTCCACTTCGAGGGTGGTGCCCCCCGCCGAGACGACGAGCTCGAGCGGCAGCGTGCGCGCGCGCTGGGCGGCGGGTGGCAGGCGGACCACCACCGGGGTCATGCCGGACTCGGTGGCCGCGAGGTGCAAGGGCGGCACGAGCAGCTCGGCGTCGGCCATCGTGGAGGCCACCGACACATCCACCGGGTCCATGCTGTTGTTGGAGAGCCGCAGGAAGAAGGTGTTCCGGACCCAGCCATCCGCGTCGACGGTGTAGAGCGTGCCCGGCGCGCGGGCCACGGTGGCATCGAGGTTGTCGCGCTGAACGAGCAGCACCACGAGCGCCACGGCCAGCCCGGTGAGGAGCGAGCCGTAGGCCACGGTGCGCGGGCGAACCGCCGGGCGCTGCACCAGCGGCTTGTAGATGATCAGGCTCTCCGGGTGCCCCTGCTTCTCCATCACGCCCTGGCAGGCATCCACGCAGCGCGCGCAGGTGATGCATTCGAGCTGGAACCCCTCGCGGATGTCGATGCCCTGGGGGCACACGGCCACGCACTTCTCGCAGGCGATGCACGCGCCGGTGCCCTTGCGCGGCTCGCCGAGCTCCACCTGGTAGGCCACCACGAGGCTGCCATCGTCGGCGAGCGCGCCCTGGAATCGGGCATAGGGGCACAGGTAGTTGCAGAACTGCTCGCGGAACCACGCGAAGTCGAAGAACAGTATCCCGCCGAGCACGGCGACGACGCCGTAGGTGGCCAGCCCGGCGCCACCGCCCCAGAGGGTTCGCGCGCCGGCGAACCAGCTCACGAAGGTCATCGCCACGACCGCAGACATCAAGACGAAGACCACCAGCTTGGCGCCCTTGCGGGCGGCCCGATCGAGGCTCCACCCCTTACGATCCCGCGCCATGCGCTGGCCGCGGTCGCCCTCGAAGAAGCGCTCGACCGGGCGCACCCACTCCTCGAGGAAGACCGTCTGCGGACAGGCGTAGCCGCACCAGAGGCGGCCGTAGAGCGCCGTGAAGAAGAACAGCGAGAACGCGCCGAACAGCCCGGCGATCACCAGAAAGATGGTGTCCCGCGGCGTGAACACCTCCCCGAGGATGAACGCCCGCCGCGCGCCGATGTCGAACTGCACCGCAGGATGCCCGGCCACGGTGAGCCAGGGCGTCACAAACAGGAAGGCCTGGAGCAGGAGCCCGGTCCAGCGGTGGAGCTTCTGGAAGCGCCCCTTCACGGAGAGCGGGTAGACACCACGGAGCATGCTACTGGCCGCCGCCGGCGGAGTGCACGAACGCGGCCACGTGCGCCACCTTCTCCGCGCCCAGCACCGGCCCCCAGCTCAGCATGCCCTTCTCGGGCACGCCGCTGGCGACCGTGTGGGTGATCTGCTCCAGCGTACCGCCGTGGATCCAGGTGGAATCAGTCAGATCGGGCCCCACGCCGCCCTTGAGCTCGGGGCCATGGCACCCCACGCAGGTCGAAGCGTAGATGGCCTTGCCCGCCTCCGGATCACCCACGATGGCCCCCGCGGGGTTGGCTGCGCCGCCCGTGGGCACGGGCGCAGCCGCACGCACCGCCGCCATGGCCTCCTCCGCAGCGGCCACCTCGGCGTCGTACTCGCCGGCCTGCGAACGTTTGGAGATGAAGTGGTAGTCCACCGTGTAGCCCACGGCGAAAACGATGGTCCCGTAGAGCAGCCACAGCCACCACGCGGGCAGCGCGTTGTCGTACTCCTCGATGCCGTCGTTGTCGGCGGCATGCCCCATCACCTTGTCCTGCTCGCGCGCGCTCATGTCTCATCTCCATCGTCGAGGGGGAGCCGCCCGGCCGCTTCGAGGCGGGCGCGGTTGGAGGGCAGGTAGGCCCAGACGGCCCAGGCCACGAAGAACACAAGGAAGGCCACGGTCATCGCGCCGGGCAACCAGCCGTAGGCGGCGGTGGCGGCGGCATCACGCACGGGGTTCATGGGGTCTCCAGGGCGGCGCGGCCATCCAAACCGAGGCGCTGAAGGTAGGCGGTGAGCGCGACGGCCTCGCTTAGCGGAGAGGCGGCGATCTTCGCGCTGGCGAGCCGCTTCACGATCTCGCCGCCCTGGGCTTCGAGCTGCGCACCGACGCCCGCTTCGCTCGTGTCGGCGTAGGGGTGCCCGAGCGTGGCCAGCGCGCGCACGGAGGCGGCCACGTCGGCGGGATCGATCTCGTCTTCCGCCAGCCACCCGTAGGCGGGCATGATGCTCCCCGGCGAGGTGCTGCGGGGGGCACGGAGGTGCTCCCAGTGCCACGCATCGGGGTACTTGCCGCCCACGCGCTGCAGGTCGGGGCCGATCCGCCGCGAGCCGAGCTGGAAGGGCCGGTCCCACTGGTACTCCCAGGCCCGCGTCCAAGCGCCGTAGCGCACGGTTTCCGCACGCATCGGCCGCACCATCTGCGAGTGGCAGTTGTAGCAGCCCTCGCGAACATAGATGTCGCGGCCGGCCTGCTCCAGCGGGGTGTAGAGCGTGGCCTCGGTGGCGTGGGGGTCCGTGGGGATGGTGTACATCGGCACGATCTCCACCAGGCCGCCGATGGTGATCGTGATGGTCGTGAGCACGGCGAACAGGCCCGCGCGGTGCTCCAGGACCCGACGATGCCAGGGTTCCTGACTCATGCGGCCTCCAGCTGGGAAGATGCGGCGGGGGCCGTGGCCGTCCGCCAGAGGTTGTAGGCGAGCAGGCAGAGGCCCACGAGGTACATCGCGCCGCCGATGACCCGGATCCAGTAGAAGGGGATGAGCCCGGTCACCGTGTCGAGGAAGTTCGGGTACTGCAGGAGCCCATCCGGCGTGAGCCCGCGCCACATGAGGCCCTGCGTGACCCCAGCCGTCCACATGGCCACGACGTAGAGCACGATGCCCACCGTCGCGAGCCAGAAGTGCGTGGTGGCGAGCGACACCGAGTGCAGCGGCCGGTACCAGATCCGCGGGGCGAGCCAATAGATCATCCCGAACATCGTCATGCCCACCCAGCCGAGCGCGCCCTGGTGCACGTGCGCGATGGTCCAGTCGGTGTAGTGCGAGAGCGAGTTCACCGACCGGATCGACATCATCGGCCCTTCGAAGGTGGACATGCCGTAGAAGGTGATGCCCACCACGAAGAACTTGAGCACCGGGTCGGTACGCAGCCGATCCCAGGCACCGCGGAGCGTGAGGAGCCCGTTGAGCATGCCGCCCCAGGAGGGGGCGAGCAGCACGATGCTGAACACCATGCCGAGGGTTTGGGCCCAGTCGGGCAGGGCGCTGTAGAGCAGGTGGTGGGGGCCGGCCCAGAGGTAGAGGAAGACCAGCGCCCAGAAGTGGATGATCGACAGCCGGTAGCTGTAGACGGGCCGCTCCGCCGCACGCGGCAGGAAGTAGTACATCAGCCCGAGGATGGGCGTGGTCAGGAGGAAGCCGACCGCGTTGTGGCCGTACCACCACTGCACGAGCGCATCGGTGAGCCCGCTGAACACGGGGTAGCTGCGCGTGAGCGTGGCGGGCATCGCGAGGCTGTTCACGATGTGGAGCACCGCGATGGTGATGACCATCGACATGTAGAACCAGATGGCCACGTACAGATGCGCCACCTTCCGGATGGCGATGGTGCCGAAGAAGTTGATGGCGAAGGCCACCCAGACCACGGCGATGGCGAGGTCGATGGGCCAGATCAGCTCGGCGTACTCCTTGCCCTGCGTGAGGCCGAGCGGGAGCGTGATGGCCGCGGCCACGATGATGGCCTGCCAGCCCCAGAAGTGCACGGCCGAGAGCTTGTCGGACCACATGCGCACCTTGAGCAGGCGCTGCATCGAGTAGTAGATGCCGGCGAAGAGCGCGTTGGCCGTGAAGGCGAAGATCACCGCGTTGGTGTGCAGCGGACGCAGGCGCCCAAAGCTGGTGTACGGCAACCCGAGGTTGGCCGGCCACCACGCCAGCTGCAGGGCGAGGATCACGCCGACGAGCATGCCGACGAAACCCCAGATCACCGTGACGCTCACGAAGCGCCGAACGATCTGGTCGTCGTAGTTGGGAGGGGGCTGGGACAAGGGCGACTCCTGCGGCAGTCACCAAGCAATTCGCGTGCCAGCCGCATGACGCCGCACTTTTCGTCGGGGGCGGGGGTTTTCACCCATGGCAGGGTGCGGGATCGCCCATGTTGCCGCGGGGCCAGCGGCGCGGCATCTTCGGGGCCATGCAGAACGCCTTCGACGAGATGAAGCACTGGATCCGGTTCGGTCCCGACGACGAACGGCGCCTCGTCCGGCTCTGGCCCGCCGTCGAGGTCGAGCTGTTCGCCCTCACCGAGGTGTTCTACGCCCGAATTCTCGAGTCACCGGGGGCCGCTGCGGTGCTTCGCGACGAGGCGCAGGTCGAGCGCCTGAAGGGCACCCTCCGCAAGTGGGCCGAGGAGCTCGTGCGAGGCCCGTGGGATGAGGCCTACTACGTTCGTCGGGAGCGTATCGGGCGCGTGCACCACGAAGTGGGTCTCAACTCCCGGTACATCTTCACCGCGATGAACGTGTTTCGCGAGGGCCTCGGCGCCATCGCGCTCGCAACGCAAACACCGGAGGCAGCGGCGCTCACCATCCAGTCGCTCTCCCGGGTGTGCGACATGGACCTCGCCATCATGACCGGCACCTACGTGACCTCACGCGAGGTGGCCCAGATGCGGTCCCTGCAGGACATCCTGGTGTCCCACCTCCCCGTCTCGGTGCTGCTGATCGACAGCCGTGGCAACGTCACGGCCGCCACCCGGCCGGGAAGGCGGCTGTTCGGCGAGGTGCCCGTCATCGGACGGCCCTGGCAGGATGCGCTCCCGCCCGCGCTCCTCGCAGGCGCCGAGCTCGAGGCCAAGATGGACCACGTGCTCCAGAGCCACCGCGAGCTCACGCTCACGCGGGTGGATGTGGCGCTCAACGGCGAGGCCCGCAACTTCCAGATCACCATCGTCCCCCTCGATCATCCGCACGCGCGCGTGCTCGTGCAGCTGGAGGAGCTCACCGAGGCCATCCTCGCCGAGAGCCGGATGCGCAAGACCGAGTCGCTCGCCCAGCTCGGCGCGCTGTCGGCCGCGGTGGCCCACGAGCTCCGCAACCCCCTGGCGGGCATCTCCGGGGCCCTGCAGGTGCTCTCCCGCTCCATGCCCGAGGATGACCGTCGCAAGCCCATCATGGAGAAGGTGGAGCAGCAGGTGCGGCGGCTCGACACGCTCGTGACCGAGCTGCTCGACTTCGCCCGGCCCACCGAGGCGCGCGTCTCCGTGGTCCGGCTCGACGAAGCGGCCCGGCAGATCGTGGAGCTCACGCAGCGCGATCACCCCGGCGTGACCGTGACGCTGAGCGGCGAGGGCGCCGCCCTGGCCGACCCCAACCTGCTGCATCAGGTGCTCCTGAACCTCGTGATCAACGCCGTGCAGGCGGTCGGTGAGCAGGGAGAGGTGCACCTCGAGGTGGAGGGGTGCCGCGTGCTCGTGCACGACTCGGGGCCGGGCATCGCCCCGGAAAACCGCGAGAAGATCTTCGAACCCTTCTTCACCACGCGTACCCGCGGGACCGGTCTCGGGCTCGCCATCTGCCGGAAGGCCACCCAGGCCATGGGCGGCCGGCTCACCGTGGGCTCGGGCTCGCTGGGCGGTGCCGCCTTCCTGCTGGAACTGCGCCCCGCGGGGTGATCAGTCGGGCTTCTGCTTCTCGAGCCGGTACCGCAGCGCGTAGCGGGTGATGCCGAGGAGGCGCGCCGCGGCGGACTGGTTTCCCTGGGTTCGCTCGAGGGCCTGGTCGAGCAGGCCGCGCTCCACCGCCTCAAGGTTCACGCCCTCCTCCGGGAGCACGAACGGGCAGCCGGAGCTCCCTCCCCCGCGGTCCGCCGCCGCCTGGTGGCGCAGCTCGGCGGGCAGGTCCCCCACCTGGATGATGTCGTCCTGCAGGAGGATCACGGTGCGCTCGATCACGTTGCGCAGCTCGCGCACGTTGCCGGGCCAGCGGTAGCGCTGAAGGAGCTCCATCGCGGCGCCGCTCGTGCCCTTCACGTGGCGACCGAAGCTGCGGTTGAGCCGTTCCACGAAGAAGTTGACAAGCACGGGGATGTCTTCGCGCCGCTCCCGCAGGGCGGGCACCTCGATGGGCACGACATGCAAGCGGAAGAAGAGGTCCTCCCGGAAGCGGCCGGCCTTCATCTCCTCGCGGAGGCTGCGGTTGGTGGCCGCGATGATCGCGGCGTTGAGCGGAATGTCGGCCACCCCGCCCACCCGGCGGAACTTCCGGTTCTCCAACGCCCGGAGCAGCTTGGCCTGCATGCCGATGGGCAGCTCGCCGATCTCGTCGAGGAAGATCACGCCGCCGCTCGCCACCTCGAACAGCCCCCGCTTGGTGGCGCGGGCATCAGTGAAGGCGCCCCGTTCATGGCCGAAGAGCTCGCTCTCGATGAGGTGCTCGGGGAGCGCGGTGCAGTCGATCTCCATGAAGGGGGCCGACTTCCGCGGGCCGCTGGAGTGGATGGCGCGCGCCACGAGGTCCTTGCCGGTGCCGCTCTCGCCCTGGATGAGCACGGTGGGCGCGTCGATGCGCTCCAGCCGCTTCAGGGTGTCGAAGAGCCGGCGCATGGGGTGGGAGTCCCCCACGATCTCGCCGTAGCCGCCGCGCTCGCGCGCCCGCAGGTAGTGGACCTCCCGCTTCAGTCGGTGCTCCTCGAGCGCTCGCTTGGCGGCGAGGCTGGCCTCGCGCAGGTCGAAGGGTTTGGCGATGTACCCGGTAGCGCCCAGCCGCGTGGCCTCGATCGCGCTCTCCACACCGCCGTGCGCCGTGATGATGATGACGGGGAGGTCGGCGTCGGTCTCGCGGAGGTGACGCAGCGCGGTCAGCCCGTCCATGACGGGCATCTTGAGGTCCATGATCACGAGCGAGGGAGCGTGCTTGCGGACGGCGTCGAGGCACTCCTGCCCGTTGGTGGCGGTCAGCGTGGTGTACCCGTCGAGCTCGAGGTGCTCAGCGAGGGACCAGCGGATGAGCTCTTCGTCGTCACAGATCAAGATGCTGTCGGACATGGGTTCCTACCTGCCTCCCCATTCGCAAGAGCGGTGCCACCGAAAACGGGCGAATTCCACCCCGCAGTGTGTCATATCGCACATCATCCGGGGATTCCATGCCCCCGAAGGGCGGCACGCCGCTTGCTACGAAGGAATCCGGAGCGCCCGTGAACCTTCGCCTTCAACAACAGGTCGATGACGTTGTGAACGCCGTGCTGAGCTCTGCGCGCGGCCGACAGGAGCGGCTGTGTTCGGTCACGGTCGGGCTCGGCGAGGCCTCGGGGGCGGAAGCGTTCGCCGCCGCTGTTCGGCGCGCGCTCACCTCCTT
Organism: uncultured Pseudomonadota bacterium; assembly: GCA_903885375.1. Taxonomy (GTDB): domain Bacteria; phylum Myxococcota_A; class UBA796; order UBA796; family SXON01; genus SXON01. The sequence goes on along the minus strand of CAISIK010000014.1, from coordinate 116,473 downwards.
CGGAGTGCCGCGGGTGGAGGTCCTCGTTCGCCCCGGGTCCGGCCCGGCGGCCCTGCTCGCCGTCGAGTACAACCCGTGATTCCGCTCCTCACCGGCGCCCTCGTGGCCGCGCTCCTGGGCGGGCCGCATTGTGTGGGCATGTGCGGGCCCTTCTCCACGGCCGCAGGGCCCGCCTGGCACGCCGGGCGGCTCACCACCTACGTGGGCCTCGGTGCCCTCGCCGGCGCCGCCGGGCGGGCGTCCTTTCTCGACCCGCGGCTCACCGCCGGCCTCTCCGTCGTGCTCCTCGTGTGGTTCGCCGCCCGCCTGGCCGGCTTCACTCCCCACTGGAGCCCCCCCTCCTTCGGGCTGCCCGCGCTCGCCACCGCCGCCCTCCGCCGCGGCGGCCAGGCCGGGCGGTTCGCCTTCGGCGTGGTGAGCGGCCTCCTGCCGTGCGGGCTCCTGTGGAGCGCCCTCGCGCTGGCCGTACCGGCCGGCTCGGCGCTCGGCGGTGCCGCCACCCTCGCCACCTTCTGGCTCGGCACGCTCCCCGCGCTCGGCTTGGCCGCGCACGCATTGCGGCGCCTCGCCGCCGCCCGGCCGTGGTTGCGCAGGGCAGTGGCGGCCGGGGTGCTCGCCGCCGGCCTCTTCTCCGTCGGGGTGCGCAGCCAGCTCACCGAGGAAAACCCCGCCTGCCACACGAGCGCGCCGTGAGCAACGGCTCCCCTGCCCTCCCGCAGCCCTGCTCGGCGGAGGCGGCCATCGCAATGCTCCCCGCGAGCGGGCGCATCGCCATCGGCGCGAACGCAGGCGAGCCGAGCACGCTGGTGGCGGCCCTGGCCGCCGCGGCGGGGCGCTTCCGCGAGCTGGAGCTCGTGCAGGTGCTCTCGCTCGGCGGCGGGGCGCTCGTGGCGCCCGAGGCACGCGGCCACTTCCGCGTGAACGCCCTCTTCATCGGGCCGGCCGTCCGCGAAGCGGTGAGCCGCGGCTACGCCGACTACACGCCGGTGTTCCTGTCGGAGGTACCCGCGCTGTTCCGACCGGGCGGCGGCCTGCCCCTCGATGCTGCGCTCGTGCAGGTGTCGCCTCCCGACGCACACGGGTGGTGCTCGATGGGGGTCACGGTCGATGTCATGCGCTCCGCCGTCGACAACGCCGGCCGGGTCATCGCCGAGGTCAACCCGCGCATGCCGCGCACGCTGGGCGCCTCCTCCCTGCATGTTTCGCAGATCGACGCGCTCGTGGAGGTCGATCACGCCCTGATGGAGTTGCCGAGCGAGTCCCCCGACCCGGTGCTCCACCGCATCGCCGGCCGCGTGGCCGAGCTCATCGGCGATGGTGATGTCATCCAGGCCGGAATCGGGGCCATCCCCGATGGCGTGCTGGCCCGCCTCGGCGACCGGAAGCACCTCGGTTTCCACACCGAGCTCCTTTCCGACGGCATGATGCGGCTCATCGAAGCCGGCGTGGCCGATGGCTCCCGAAAGGTGCGCTGGCCGGGAAAGACGGTGACCTCCTTCGTGCTGGGGTCCACCGCGTTGTACGCCTGGTGCCACGACAATCCGGCCGTGGAGATGCAGCCGAGCGACATCACCAACGACCCCGGGGTCATCGCGGCCGAGCCCAACGTCGTGGCCATCAACTCGGCGCTCTCGATCGACCTCACCGGACAAGTCAACGCCGACAGCCTCGGCCACCGGTTCTACTCCGGCATCGGCGGACAGGTGGACTTCATCCGCGGCGCCGCCCGCTCCCCCGGCGGGCGCCCCGTGGTGGCCCTGCCCTCGACGGCCCGCGGCGGCACCGTGAGCCGCATCGTCGGCACGCTCTCGCCCGGGGCCGGCGTGGTGACGAGCCGCGGGGATGTGCATCACGTGGTCACGGAGTGGGGCCGCGCCGACCTCCACGGGCTCAGCGTGCGCAAGCGTACGCTCGCCCTCATCGGGGTGGCCCACCCCCGCTTCCGCGACGCGCTGACCGCCGAGGCGAAGGCCCTCGGCTACCTCGCCTGATCCAAACGCGGGCGGTCCTGGACTCCTCCGTGTGCCCCGGCCGGAGAACGGAACCGCCCGCGTGAAGGGATCAGGAACGGGGTCGCGCCGGCGCCCGCCAGGCTGGTCCGGGCTTGCGCCCTTCGCCCTGGAAGCGGGCCTCGCGGAGCACGTTGGCCACCGCGCCGGAGTCGATGAAGCCGCCATCGGAGGAGAGCTCCCCCTTCCCGCAGTTCACCGCCACCTGGGCATCGAAGTTGTCGGGATCGCAGGCGGTGATGAAGCCGATCAGGAGGAACCGGGGCGGCACCTCCCGGAGGTTCATGCCGGAAGCGAAGAGCGACTCGAGGCGAACGAGGTCGCCAGCCATGCGGAGCGCGCCCGGGCGAAGGCCCGCCTTCACGATCGAGGCGCCGAGGCCGGCGCGGGCGAGCACCGGGTGGCGCTTCCGACGCGCCGCATACCGCACGGCGGCGTTCGCGAGCTCGGGGAGGTCCACCACGTCGGAGATCGGCGTGAAGCCACCGTGGCCGTCACGCGCCACGAGGTAGTGCTGTACGTACAGGCACTTCTTCACGTGGAAGGCGGAGAGCATGGCGAAGTAGGCGAGGTTGAACTTGTGGACATCGTCCGCCCGGATGGTGGGCTCCTGCTCGGTGAGGAGCTCGATGATCTCGTCCGGCATGAGCTGCTGACCGGCGAGCGCGCCCGTTTCGCGCGCGCTGCCGAGGTTGCGGAGGCCGAGGAAGAAGACCTCGCGGATGTGCTCGTTGCCGGGCTCGAGCGCGAAGCGGAAGGTGGCCGACACCTGGGCCTCGTTGAGCCCGCGCGCGATCACCACGATGAGGCTCGTGGCGATGCCGGCATCATGCAGGTTCTTCAGGGCGGCCTGCCGGGCCTTCAGGAGCGGGCGCCCCCGGAGGGCCTTGTTGGCCTCCTCATCGAGGCCATCGAACTGGAGGAAGACCTCGTCGACCCCCGCGGCCTTAAGCCGGTTCACGTACTCGCGGTCGGTGAGTTTGATGCCGTTGGTGTGGAGCGCGGCGATGTTCCCGCTGGCCTTCACGCGGCGCACCCAGTCCTCGAGGTCGTCGCGCAGGGTCGGCTCGGCCGCCATCAGGTCGATCTTCACGCCGCGCCGCTCGGACAGGAGGGACTCGAGCCCCGAGAGGTCGAGGTCGGGGGTGTCCTCGGTGTTGGCCTTCGCGAGGCAGATGGGGCACGCCAGGTTGCAGCGCTCCGTCATCCGCACGATGTAGTCGCGCTGGGGGTGCGACTCGTCCATCACGGAGAAGTAGTAGCGGTCGAGCTCCACCCACCGATCGGGGCGACGGGAGAGCAGCTGGCTGGTGGTGCCGTGCTCGGGGCAGCGTTTGTCGAGCACCACCGTCCCAGCCCGCACCATCACCGCCGCCGGAACCCGCTGGAGACACACGGAGCAGGTGCCCTGCGTTTCGCGGATGCAGCGGCCGGCTGCCGGCGGACCGACCGGCGGCGCCGACACCGCCTTGCGGCGTGGCGGCGGCGAAGCTTCATCGACCTCGATGACCGGCTGGGCCGCGAGGAGCGCGAGCTCGAGCGCCGCGGGGAAGAGCAGCTCGTCCTCCTTGGCGGCGTGCACGCCGAGATCGTCGAGCAGCGCCAGCAGGCTGGGTTCGAGCGGCCCGGCCTCCCGCGAGGCGCTCCGCAGGGCCTCCTCGAGGGTGCGGATTTCGTCGTGTTCGGCCATCATCTGGGCGATGGGGCCGCCCACGCCGCAGCCGCCGGCGGCCTCGCCGCGGGCAAGGGCCAGGATGGCGGGGAAGAGGATGTTCTCCTCCTTGGCCATGTGATCGTCCATCACCCGCCGCAGGTGCTGGAAGGGCACCCGCAGCCGGGGCGGAGCGCCGGCGAGCGCCTCGGCGAGCCGCGGCAGCTCGCGCCGGAGGAGCGCGTGGTGGGAATCAAGGATGCTCTGCGCAAGCTCGGCGGTTTCGGCGGCGGTCATGCCGCAGGGTGATGCAAGCGGCGTGCCTACGGACGAAACCCGATCTTTGGCCAGATGCCGCGCGCTTTCACCCCCTGCCGTGTGCGAGAAGCCCCGCCCGGAGGGTCAACTGCCCCGGGTCAGGTTCTTGTTCTTCAGGTTGCGCTTGTGGTCCTCGTCCACCACGAAGCTCGTCTCCTCGAGATCGGCTTCGCTCGCCGGCATCGTTTCGAGGTAGCCGGAGGCCTTCAGGAGCTCCGCGAAGCCGGCGCCATCGCGGCGGGGACGGTTCGGCGAGGGCGGCGAGGCCGGAAGCACGGTGGACGAAGGCGCCGGACCCGGGGCGAGCGCCCGCTCCAGCGCGGCGTTGGCGTTCTTCACCTGCGAAGCGAGCGTGGTGAGCACGCTCTCCCGCCAGAGCATGCGAGCCTCGCCGGTGAGGCCGTTGAAGGCTTCACGATCCATGCGGAGGAGCCAGCCGGGCGTGGCTGCCACGCAGGAGGCCGTACGCGGCGTGGGCTCGATGAGGCTGTTCGCGCCGAACTGTGCGCCGGGGCCGAGCTTGACGAGGAGCTCCGCGCGATCTCCCCGCACGTTGCGGAGCACATCCACCTCCCCCTCCGCCACGATGTACATGGCGCTGGCCGGCTCGCCTTCGAGCACGATGACCTGCCCCTCCTCGAAGGGCTCCGCCACGAAGGCGGCCGCGAGTGCGCCCTGCACCTCCTCGCTGGTGTCGCGGAGGCCGGCCTGGGCACGCAGGATGGGGGCGAAAGCGGGGCAGGCGCCGGCGGGACCGCCCGGACGGAAGGTTCGCCAGAGCTTGGCCAACGCGCCGGGCTCCTTGCGGCTGGGGGCCGCGGCGCCGCCCGCCACGATGTTGGCGAGACGCGCGCTGGTGGCGCTGATGCGCCGCACCATGGCCTTCTGCGCGAGCTCGAGCAGCGTGTCGTAGAGGCGACCGCGCTGCCAGCGCAGCGCCCGCAAGTCCGCCACCGCGAGCGCGAGGACCTGGGTGGAGCGCACCGCCCGCAGCGTGGCCACGCGGGTGCTGCCCGCCACGAAGGCGCCGACCTCGCCGATGATGTCGGGCGCGCGCACGCGGCCCACCTCCTTGCCGCCCGCCTCCGCCACCAGCTCACCAAGGAGCACGATGGCCATCTCATCCACCGGGGCACCCTGCCACCAGAGCACCTCGCCGGCTTCGAGCGAGAGCGCCCGGAACCGGTCCGCGGCGCGGTCCAGCTCCTGACGCGGCACGCGGGCAAAGAATGGAAGGCGACTCAGTTCTTCGGCAATGGAGGCCATGGTCGCCGCCTATCCGGTGCGCCGTCAGCGCGCCTCGCCAGACCAGACCTGGGCCACCTTCCGGTCGCGACCGCACCCCATCCGGTAGGGCAGGTACCGGGCAGGGTTCTTGTCGTGGAAGTCCTGGTGGTACACCTCGGCCGCGTAGAAGGGCTTGCCCGACACCACCGGCACCACGATCGGCCCCGGCAGCACGCCCTTCGCCCCGATCGCGGCGATGGCCGCCTCCGCCGTGGCCTTCTCCGCCTCGTTGCCCGCGAAGATCACCGGCCGGTAGCTGTCCCCCCGGTCGCAGAACTGGCCGCCGTCGTCGGTCGGGTCCACGTGGTGGAGGTAGTAGTCCACGAGCGCCGGGTACGTGACGACGGCAGGGTCGTAGACCACGTGGACCGCCTCCTGGTGCCCCGTCGTTTCCTGCACCACCTCCATGTAGGTGGGGTTGGCGGTCTTTCCGCCGGCGAAGCCGGAGGTGGTGTGCACGACGCCCGCGAGCTTGTCGAAGTCGCTCTCCATGCACCAGAAACAGCCACCGGCGAAAACGGCCACGGCCTGGCCCGGAGCCGCTACGGGAATGGGCGCGGCGGCGTTTTCGGCCACCGGTCCGGCCGAGGAAGGGGAGGAGCAGGCCAGCGAGAGGAGCAGGAAGACGGAGTGCATGGAGCCTCGGGGTTCGGCGGAAGGATGTCGGGCGGCGGGCGACGATTCAGAAAACGTCACCGTCGGCGGCGCCCGCGAGACCACACCTCGGTGGGCTCGGCGAGCGAGAGGGGATCGAGCAGGGGGTCGCGATCCAGCACGAGCAGGCTCGCGCTGCGGCCCACCTCGATGGCGCCGAGGTCCGCAAAATCCCAGTAGTCGGCCGGCTCGCGGGTGCCCGAGGCGAGGATCTCGCCCGGCGACATCCCGGCGAGCCCCATCAGCGCCAGCTCGGAGGCATCGATGCCCGCGGTGCGCCGGTTGCCGAAGTCGGTGCCGTACAGCACGCGCGCGCCGGCCGCGTGGAGCGCCGCGAGGTTGCCGACGGTGCGGTCGCTGCCGCCGAAGGCCGCGAGCGTGCCGATGACCGCCTTCCCCTTCCACGCCTCGATGGTGGAGGCCGAGAGCGACCCGGTGGGCGTGTGGGCGAGCACGTCGGCCCCGGCGGCGGCCGCAACGGCGGCTTCGTCGTCGTCCAGGGCATGGCTGGCCACCCGCAGGCCGCGCGCGTGGGCGCGAGTCGCAGCGGCGGCGAGCACGCCCTCGTCGAGCTGCGGCGGCGGGGTGACGGGCAGCTTGATGACGCCCGCGCCCGCGTGCTTCAGCGTATCGACCGCCGCTTCCGCCTCGGCCGCGTTGGTCACCTCGAGGCCGTAGCCGCCCGCGCCCCACCCCTGCGTGGGGTAGCCGCCGGAGGCCGTGACCATCGGGCCGGAGGCGATCACGCGCAGCGAGGGGTGCTCTGCCGCGAGGAAGGACATCGGCGCGGCGAGGTCCACCACCCCCGCCACACCGTTGTCCGCGAGCTCCTCCTCGGCCGGGAGGTAGGCGAGGTGCACGTGGCTGTCGATGAAGGCGGGCACGAGCCAGCGGCCCGACACGTCCACCGACGTGGCGCCAGCGGCATCGAGGTCGGCGCCCACCGCCACGATGACGCCGTCGCGCGCGAGCACGTCCACCCGGCCGAGCCCCACGACCTCGCCCCCCTCGAACAGGACGGCGCCGGCCTCCCCGGTGTCCCCGGCGAGCGACGCCGACTCCGAGGCGGGGGTGGCGCCCGGGCGGGCGAGGCAGGCACCGAGGAGGGCAAGCAGCATGGGAGAGGTACGCGGGGCGCCCCGACGCGGATCGGCTACCTTCCCGTCCGTGACCGCTCCCTGCCCCGACTGCCGCCGCGCGAATGCCGCCCACCGGGAGACCTGCCTCTACTGCGGCGCCCGCATGCCCACGCCCACGGCGCGCGCACCCGCACGCGAGCGCGCACTGCCCGAAAACTTCGACGAGCTGGTACGGCGGGCCATGACCGGCGCCGGCGGCGTGCAGCAGTTGAAGAAAGCGCTGGAGGCGCCGCCGGCCGACCCGCCTCCCCGCCCGGCGGCCCCGGCCCCAGGGGCGGAGCCCGTCGCGTTCCAGCCCCCGCCGCCCCTGCCGCACGTGGTGGAAGCGCCCGCCCCGCCAGCACCCTCGCCGCCGCCCGACCCCCTCGCCGAGCTGCTCGCCGCCGCCACCAGCGCCCACGCCTCCCGCCACGACGCCCCCGCGCTCCGCCGCGCTCTCGACGAGGTGGAGCAGGCGCTGCTCGCGGCCCGCGCAGCCGCCGACACGCAGCCCGCCGACGAAGCCGCCGTGCGCCTGCCCGCCGCGCGCCACCCCTACGCACTCGTGCTCGGCGCGCCCCCGGCCGGGATGGAAACGGCGCGCCTCGCCGCGGCGCTGGAGGTCGACCTCGCCACGGCGCGCGCCGCCGTCCTCGCGGGGGGCACGCGGCTCACGCTCCGCAGCCCCGATCGCGAGCCGCTGGAGCGCCGCGCGGCCGAGCTTCGTCGACTCGGACTTCGGGCCTCGGTGGTGGCCCGCGCCGATCTGGTCGCCTGGGGGCCGGCCATCGGCCTCGTGGGCCTCGACGGCGCGCACGTCTGGCGCACGGTGGAGGCCCCCCGGTGGGGGGAGGAGCGCCCCGATCCCAGCCAGCTCCCGCGCGGCAATCCGCGGGTGGTGGGGCGGGTGTGGCTCGTGGTGCCCGGCGAGGTGGAAGAGAAGCGGCTGCGCGCCCCGGCCGCGGAGAGCCGCTGGCAACGCGGCCACTACGCGGCGCCCAACGGCGCGGGCGGCGAAGCGCGCCTCGGCGTGGTCGACGTGTACACCGATGCCGGACTCGTGCGGATGGTGGAAGGCGCGGTCGACCCGAAGGGCATCGGCGAGGGCGCGCCGTCCCAACGGCTGGCCGTGAAGAGCTTCGTGGAGAGCCTCGCCACCTACTGGCCCGAGGCCCACACGGAGGCCCGTCGCACCGTGCTGGCCACGGCCCGCCCCGGCGATGAGCGCCGCTCCGACGGCTGGCCCGCGTGGGAGGAGCACAGCCGCGCCTGCGCAAGCCTCTTCGGTCGCGGCGCGCCCGGCCACGCCTGACCGTCAGCTCGCGACGGCCACCTGGCCGCGCACCACGAGGCCCACGAGGCCTGCGCTGCGCGGAACACCGAGTTTTTTCAGTAGATTGCGGCGATGCACCTCAACCGTTCGTTCGCTGATTCCGAGGGCCCGCGCGATCTCCCGCGAGGTGGCTCCCGTGGAGACATGCGAGAGGATTCCGCGCTCGCGCGGGGTGAGCCGAACCGACTCGGTGGCCGTCTCCCCGACCCAGCCCGCGGGCGCGATCCCTTCGAGGGCCGCCCGGATCACCCTCGGCTCGTCGTGAACCGACACCACCGCCGCGGCGCCCAGCTCCTCGGCGGTGGGGGACTCGCCGCCGCCCGCCCAGATGGCGAGGAACCGCCGACCGAGCCCGCGTACGGGGCTCGAGACGAGGCGAACCTCCGCGTCCACATCGGTGTCCCCCTCGAGGATGCCCCCGCCGAGCACGAGCGCGCGCATGCCGGCGGCGAGCAGGGCGGGAAGCGGCAGAAGCGACAGCTTGAACATGACGGAGGGATCGGCGCCGATCGCCGAGGACTTTAGTGCCTCTCGGCATGGAGCGACCGGATCACGACGGCGAGGGCGGCGGGAACACCACCTCCACCGCGATCCTCGCACGTTGCAGCTTTCCAAGCGCGTTTCGGGGGAGCGCTTCGACCACGGCGTACCGCCGCGGGCGCTTCAACCCGCTGAGCCCCCGGGCGGCCTCGCGCAAGGCGGCGAGCGTCTGCTCCACGGAGCAGCTCCCATCGAGTACCACTGCCGCCGCCACGACCTCGTTGAGGTCCGCGTCGGGCAGCCCGCACACGCCCACCTCCCTCACGCCGGCGGCCTGGGCGAGCACGTGCTCCACCTCGGCCGGCGACACGTTCACGCCGCCCACGATGACGAGGTCCTTCTTACGGCCCACGATGCGGAGGTAGCCGTCCTCGTCCCACTCGCCGGCATCGCCGGTGCGGAAGAAGCCGTCGGCGGTGAAGGCGGAGGGGTCGGGGCGCGGCCAGTAGCCCCCGAAAACGCTGGGCCCGCGCACCTGCACCTCGCCCTCCACCACCCGCACCTCGTTGCCCTCGAGGGGCGTGCCCACGGTGCCCGCCTTGCGTTCGCCCTCGTAGGGGTTCGAGGTGATCATCACCGTTTCGGTCATCCCGTACCGCTCCAGCACCCGCTTGCCGGTGGCGGCGAGCACGGCGTCGTTCACCTCGGCCGACAGCCCATCGCTGCCGCTCACCATCAGGCGGAACCCGCGGAAGGCGGCGGGGGACTCCTGCATCAGCGGCAGCCACCGCCGGTAGTAGGTGGGCACGCCGTAGAAGTGGGTGGCTTCCGGCGGCGGCGGGATGGGGTCGAAACGTTCGGAGAGCAGCACGCGAGCGCCCCGAAGGAGCGCGCCGTGCAGGCCGAGCACGAGACCGTGCGTGTGGAAGCAGGGCAGCGTGAGCCAGAGCACGTCGTCGGGAGCGAGGTGCCAGCGCGCGTGCAGGGCATCGAGGTTGTGGGTCCACATCGCCCACGTCTGCGGCACGCCCTTGGGGCGGCCCGTGGTCCCGGAGGTGAAGAGGAGCGCCGTGATGTCGTCGGGCCCGGCCCAGTGGCCCAAGGGCGCGGCCCGGCCGGGCGCGGGGGCGGTGCGGGTGTGCGGGTAGAGCTCCGGGGTGCCGGTGAGCACGAGCACGGGGGCCGCATCCTCCACGATCGGGGCCACCTCGGCGGCACGATAGTGCGCGTTCATCGGCACGCGCACCGCGCCGAGGGCCATGCAGCCGAGGTGCGCCGCCACGAGGTCGAGGCCGTTCTCCAGCTGGATGGCCACCCGGTCGCCCGGGCGGACCCCGACCTCCGCGAGCCAGCCCGCGGTGGCCTCGCCGAGCGCACGAAGGTCGCCGTAGGTGTGGTCCACCCCTTCCCACCGGAGCGCGAGCCGGGAGGGGGCGTGGGCGAGGAAGCGGGAGAGGAATGCGGGACGCACCATGGGCGAGGATGTATCCCGGGCGTTAGGCGCGGCGCTGATGGCATCCAAGGGCTGGCCCCGTCGACTTCTTCGCGCTGCCGGCTGGGGCGTCGCGTTCCTCGTCGTGGTGTTGGGCGTGGCGTCGGTGCCCGTCTGGATCGTGGCCAGCGGCTGGGCGGCCGAAGGCGAAGCGCTGGCCGATGCGCATGCCCGCTACGAGGTGGCCCACCCCGGCTGGAGCTTCCCCGCGCGGGTCCGCACCCTGCCCACCCCGCTCACGGTGGCGCCGAAGCGGCTGCTCGCGGAGGCCCGGGCGCGGGGCTACGTAGAGAACTGCCCCGAGCCCGGCCCCGGTGAGTTCTGCGCCAAGGGCCAGAAGGTGGTGCCCCGCGGGGGCGATGCGCTCGAACCCATCGAGCTCGGCGTGCTCATCGGCCCGGATGCGGAGCTGCGTTGGCACCTGCCGCTCGCCGAGGCGCCCGAGCTGCTCCTTCAGGCCATCGTAGCCGCCGAGGATCGCGAGTACTGGACGCACCACGGCGTGAACCTCCGCTCCATGGCCCGCGCCGTGCTCGCGAACGCCCAGGAGGGGGGGTACGCGCAGGGCGGCAGCACGCTCACGATGCAGGTCGTGCGCAACCTGAACCAGCGCCGCGAGAAGACGGTGTCGCGCAAGCTCCAGGAGATGGTGATGGCCTGGGCCATCGACCGCCACCTCGGCAAGGAGGGCGTGCTCCAGATGTACCTCGATGCCCCCTACCTCGGGCAGCGGGGCACCCTTTCCGTGTGCGGCTTCGAGGCCGCGTCTTGGCACTACTTCGGGCATGGCGCCCGCACCCTCTCGCTCGCCGAAGCCGCCACGCTCGCGGGCATCCTCCCGGCGCCGGGCCGCTTCGCCCCTGATCGTTTCCCCGACCGGGCCCGCGAGCGGCGCGACCGCGTGCTCTCCGCCATGACCGAGCTCTTCGGGGTGGACACCACGGCGGCGCGCGCCGAGCCGATCGTGACGGCGCCGGCGCCGCCCGAGCTGGTGGAGCGGTATCCGGCCTACCTTTCGGCCACGCGCGCCTGGCTCGAAACCAACGTGTCGCCCACCACGCTCTACGGCGCGGGGCTCGTGGTGGAGGTCGGCCTCGACGTGGTGGCCCAGGAAGAGGCGGAGTCGATGTTCCCCGCCAAGCTGGACTACTTCGAGCGCCTCATCCCGCGTCGGCGGCCGGATGCCTCCCTTCAGGCCGCCGGCGTGCTGCTCGACGTGCAGACCGGCCTCATCCGCGCGGTGTACGGCGGCAGCGATGTCACGGCCATCTCCTTCAACCGGGCCACGCAGGCCCGGCGTCAGCCCGGCTCCTCCTTCAAGCCCCTCACCTACGCCATGGCCTTCGAGCTGCGCGATGCCGAGGGCAAGCCGCGCTTCACGGCAGCCACGGCCGAGCCCAACTCGCCTCGGGACTTCCTCACGCCCCAGGGCAAGTGGCGGCCCCGCAACGTGGGCGGCGAATACACCACCACCGCCGCCCTCGCCCAGGCGCTCACCTGGTCGCAGAACATCGCCACCGCCTCGCTCCTGGAGGATGCGGGCGGCCCCGCGGCGCTCGTGGCCTTCGCCACGCGGCTCGGTTTCGACACCACCGCGTTCCCGGTCGAGATGGGGCTCTGCCTCGGCCAGGGCGAGGTCACCCCCCTCGCCATGGCCCAGTTCGCCGGCGTGGTGAGCAACGGCGGCCACAAGCTCACCGCCTCGCCGATCGTGCGGGCGGTGGATGCGGCCGGCGTGGAGCGGGTGTCCGCCCCCGTGGCGGGCGAGGTGGTCATCCAGCCCGTGGCCGCCGCGCTCACCCGCGAGCTCATGCGCTCGGTCATCGACACCGGCACCGGCGGCGCCAGCCGTGGCGCGGGCGGCGAAGGCGGCTACCAGGGGCCGGCGCTCGGCAAGACCGGCACCACCGACAGCGAGAAGGACCTCTGGTTCGTGGGCGCCACCCCGAAGCTCGCGATGGCGGTGTGGATCGGGTACGACGTCCCCTCCCCGCTGGGCCTCGCGGCGAGCGATCTCGCGGCGCCGCTCTGGGGCTGGTGGATGAACCGCGCCACCCGGGTCGACGTCGTGGAGAAGAACCCGGAAACCGGCATGCCAGTGTACCCCACCTGGCCCGACGACCCGCCGCTCACCCGCCGCTGGATCTGCAAGGTGAGCGGGAAGAACATGAACGGCACGTGCCCCGGCATCGGCGCCCCCTTCGAGGAGGGCACCGCTCCCCGCGAGTCGTGCCCCATCCACCACGAGCCGCCCGACCCCGCCGCGGCGCTCAACCCCGACGGCACGCCGAAGGCGAAGCACGAGTCCGTGTGGAAGCGCCTCCAGCGTGAGCAGGAAGAGGCGGCCGCCGCGGCGGCGCCGCCGTAGCGCTCAGGAAACCCCGAGCACCCGAACGCCCGCCGGGACGCCCGCACCGGGCACGAAGAGGGGCTTCCCCAACGCAGCGAGGCGCGCGACACAAGCGGCCCTCCCCTCCGGGTCGGCCCCGATGGTGCGCCCGCTCGGCAGCTCGACGGCGCCCGCCCACTCCACGCCCACCCAATCGAGCGCGGGCGTGCCGTTGGGCAGCTCGCCGACCAGCGAGAACGGCGGCACCAGCCGGCCCGTGGCGAGCACCGCCACCCACGCGTCGGGGCCGAGGCGCCGCCGCAGCTCGGCCTCCGTGCGCCCGCGGAGGCCCGCGCCCGACCAGGTGGCCCACGTGGCGAGCGTGCCCACCTCCGGCGGGCGCCCCCCGAAGCCCTGCGTGCGCTTGAGGTGGAGGTAGGCCGCGGCGTGCGCATCGAGGAGCGCCCGCAACGCCACGCGCGCCTGGTCGTCGTACCAGCCGGCCTCCTCCAGCGGCCCCCGACAGGGCGCCCAGAGCCGCACGTGGGCGGCGAGCCGCTGCGCCACACGGTCCACGAAACACCCCCAGTCGGCGCCGATGTCGGGGTCGAGCCAGCCTTGCCGCGCGATGACCCAGTCGGGCAGGGCGCCGGCATGCAGGACCACGAGCGGCTCCTGGCCGGCGGCCCGGATGGCGCGCACCTCGCGCTGGAGCGCGTCGACTTCACCTTCCTGGTACGCGCCGCGCGCGGGCTCGACACGAGCCCAACTGACAGTGACAATCCGGAGCTCGGGGTGCGGGCCGGCCATTGGGGCAGTTACCCGGCGCGGCGAGGTGCAGCATGTCGCGACACGTGGGAATCCTCACCGGCGGGGGTGATGCGCCGGGGCTCAACGCGGTCATCCGGGCGGTGGTGAAGTGCGGCGTGGGCCAGAACCGCTGGCTACTCACCGGCATCGAGGATGCGTTCGATGGGCTCATCGCCCGCCCGATGCGCCTGAAGCGCCTCGTTCCGCGCTCCTGCGGCGGCCTCCTCCAGCGGGGCGGCACCATCCTTGGCACCACCAACCGGGGTGATCCTTTCGCCTGGAAGGATGGGCGCGACCACGCGGCGGAGGTGCGCTCGGAGCTCGACCGCCTCGGCATCGAAGGCCTGGTGGTGATTGGCGGCGATGGCACCATGCGCATCGCCGAGCGGCTCATGCGCGAGCACGGCGTGAACGTCATCGGCGTGCCCAAGACCATCGACAACGACCTCGGCGCCACCGACCAGACCTTCGGTTTCCTGAGCGCGGTCGACTGCGTGTCGGATGCCCTCGACCGCCTGCACACCACCGCCGAGAGCCACGACCGCTGCATCGTGGTGGAGGTCATGGGGCGCGATGCCGGCTTCATCGCGCTGCACGGCGGCATCGCCGGCGGGGCCGACATCATCCTCCTGCCCGAGCTCCCGTGGGAGATCGACCGCCTGCGCGCCAAGCTCGAGCAACGCCGGCAGCTCGGCCGCCCCTTCTCGCTCGTGGTGGTGGCCGAGTCGGCCCGGCCGCTCGGCGGCCCGGAGCCCCGCGGCCAGGCCGGTCAGCTCGTGGTGGATGCCCTGCGCAAGGCCGAGCCCGAGCTCGACATCCGCCTCACCGTCCTGGGCCACCTGCAGCGGGGCGGCTCCCCCAACGCCTTCGACCGGGTGCTCGCCACCCGCTTCGGCGTGGCCGCCGTCGACCTCGTCCAGGCCGACCGCTGGGGCCAGATGGTGGCGCTTCGCGATGGGCGCATCGTGGGCGTGCCGCTCGCGGAGGCCGTTCGCCAGAACCGCATCGTCGACCTCCGCGGGGATCTGGTGGCCACGGCCCGCGCGGTGGGCGTGGAGCTGGGCGGCGACCCGATGCTCAGGGAGACTTGAGGGCGTAGCCCACGCGCTCCGCGTGGCGCTGGAGCGCCTCGATGTAGTCCATCGCAGCCGGGTTGGGGTCGGCCGCATAGGCCTTCCGGGCCAGCCGCACCGCCTCGTCGAGCCGCCCCGTCCGCTCGGCGGCCACCGCATCGTTGTGGAGCTGGCGCGCCGTTCCCGGCTCGGGGTCGGGGTAGATGTCGCGCCGATAGGTTTCCGGCAGCGGCGCGAGATTGTCGGCCAGATCGTTGGCGAGCGAGCGCATCAGCTCCACGCGGAGGGCCGGCGCGGCGGGCGCCTCGATATCGCCCGTGGTGGACCAGCCCGTGCGCGAATCGGCCTCGGCCGTGGTTTCGAACCGCATCGGCTCCACCCCCGGCGCCTGCACCTCGATGGCGCCCTTGCCCCAGGCGTGGAGCTGGTACTGGCGCCGCTCGAAGTACACCGCGCTGCCGTAGTTCAACCCGGGGTAGTTGCCCTCCACGTTGAGCGTGGTGGTGAGCAGATCATCGCAGCGCTGCACGTACACCCGATGGGGCGCATCGGGCGCCACATCCACCCCCGGCCGCGAGCCCAGCGCGCGCGTGAGCGCATCGGCGAGGGGCGAGCACGCCGGCTCCATTGCGATCACCGCCACGCGCGTGACCGGCGCGGGGTATCGCGGAGCATGCTCCTCCACCCAGTGGACCTGGTGGAGACACCCCGTCATGAGCACGAGCGCCAGCACACCCGCATCATAGACGCGAATGGCTCACGCGCCGAGCGCCGTGCAAAAAAGTGGTGCGATTTGCTGCCGACGGCGGCCGGGGGGTAGCCGAGGCTACGCCACGGAAAAGACGCGCGCCTGGACCATTCGGGAATGGCGCACGTACCACGCGAGATCGCAGAGCTCGGCCACGCGCGCGGCGCCGAGCACGCCGCCCACCTGCGGGTCGGCCGCGAGCCGGTCGGGCAACCAGCCGCCTTCGGCCCACACCGCCATCGCATTGGCCTGCACGCGCGCGTAGGCATCCTCGCGGCTGAGCCCTGCCTCCACCAGCGCGAGCAGCACCTTCTGCGAGAAATAGATGCCGCCGCTGCGCTGCAGGTTGCGCTTCATGTTCTCCGGGTACACCACGAGGCCCGCCACGAGGCCCTTCAGCCGGCGGAGCATGAAGTGCAGGGTCACGGTGGCGTCGGGCCCGATCACCCGCTCCACGGAGCTGTGGCTGATGTCGCGTTCGTGCCAGAGCGGCACGTCCTCGACGGCGGCCTGGGCATAGCCCCGGACCAGTCGGGCCAGACCCGTGAGGTTCTCGCTCAGGATGGGGTTGCGCTTGTGGGGCATCGCGCTGGAGCCTTTCTGGCCGGCAGTGAAGGGCTCCTCGGCCTCCATCACCTCGGTGCGCTGCAGGTGGCGCACCTCGACCGCGAGCTTTTCCACGCTGGTGGCGATGAGCGCGAGCACGGTGAAGAAGAAAGCGTGGCGGTCGCGCTGGACCACCTGGTTGCTGGCGGGCGCCGGCGTGAGCCCGAGGCGCTCGCAGACGTAGGCCTCCACAGCGGGGTCGACGTGCGCGAAGGTGCCGACGGCGCCGCTGATCTTGCCCACGCTGATGTCGGCGATGGCGTGATCGAGGCGCTCGCGCCCGCGCCGCAGCTCGTCCCACAGGATGGCGAGCTTCCACCCGAAGGTGACGGGCTCGGCGTGGATGCCGTGGCTGCGGCCCACGCAGATGGTGTCCACGTGCTCCTCGGCGCGCCGACGGAGCGCATCGAGCACGCCGTTGAGCTCCTCGCGGATGAGGAGGCCGGCCTCGCGCATCTGCACGCCGAGGGCGGTGTCGAGCACATCGCTCGAGGTCATGCCCTTGTGCAGGTGCCGGCCGGGCTCGCCCACGTGCTCGTTCACGTTGGTGAGGAAGGCGATGACGTCGTGCTTCACGGTGCGCTCGATCTCATCGACCCGCGCGATGTCGAAGCGCGCGCGCTCGCGGCAGATGGCGGCGGTGCCGGGGGGCACCTCGCCGCGCGATTCCATCGCCTCGCAGGCGAGCAGCTCGACCTCCAGCATCACCTGGAGGCGGCGCTCCGGTGTCCACACGGCGACCATCTCGGGAGTGGAGTAGCGGGGAATCATGAAGCCTCCGATCGGCGCGGCCGGGCTATCCCAATGAGGCGACCGACGGGATAGCTTGGCGCCCCTTCACGGAGCCCCGATGAGCGAGACCTACGACGTGGTGGTGATTGGCAGCGGACCGGGCGGCTACCTCGCCGCCATCCTCGCGGCCCAGCGCAAGCTCAAGGTGGCCTGCGTCGAGAAGGAGCGCCTCGGGGGCGTGTGCCTGAACTGGGGATGCATCCCCAGCAAGGCGCTCCTGCGCGCCGCCGAGCAGTACACCTTCCTGAAGGAGGAGCTCGGCCAGTTCGGCCTCGCCGCCGACAACCCGCGCCATGACTGGGCCCGCGTGATCGGCCGGAGCCGCAAGATCGCCGACCAGAGCGAGCGCGGCGTGCGCTTCCTCTTCAAGAAGCATGGCGTGGAGGTGGTGGCCGGCACCGCCCGCCTCGCGGGCAACGGCACCGTGGCGGTCCAGAGCTCCACCGGCGAGACCACCCTCACCGCCCGCCACATCCTCGTGGCCACGGGCGCGCGGGCCCGCCTCTTCCCCGGCATGGAGGCCGATGGCGAGCGGGTGCTCACCTACCGGGAGGCGATCGCCGCCCCGGTGCAGCCCACCTCCATCACCGTGCTCGGCAGCGGCGCGATCGGGCTCGAGTTCGCCTACTTCTTCCACAGCTTCGGCACCGCCGTGACCCTCGTCGAGGGGGCCGACCGCCTCTGCCCGCTCGAGGATGCCGACGTGAGCGCCGAGGTGCTCAAGTCCTTCAGGAAGGCAGGCGTGAACGTGGTCCTCGGGGTGCAGTGCACCTCCGCTCGCAAGGAGGGTGAGGAGGCCGTGGTGAAGCTCGCCGATGGGCGCGAGCTCCGCAGCTCGCACGCGCTCCTCGCGGTGGGCGTGGCGCCGAACATCGAAGGCATCGGCCTCGAAGCCGTGGGCGTGGCCACCGAGCGCGGCCACATCAAGGTGGACAAGAGCTACCGCACCAACGTGCCCGGCATCTACGCCATCGGCGATGTCTGCGGCCCGCCGGCCCTCGCCCACACTGCGTACGCCGAGGCCCACGTGTGCGTGGCCCGCCTCGCGGGCGAGCACACCCCCGATGTGGACTACGGCAACATGCCGGCCGCCACCTACTGCCAGCCCCAGATCGCCAGCGTCGGCCTCACCGAGGCGGCCGCGAAGGCCGCCGGGCTCGCGTTCACCGTGGGCCGGTTCCCGCTCTCGGCCAACGGCAAGGCCCGCGCCATTGGCGCGAGCGAGGGCTTCGTAAAGGTGCTCGTGGGCCAGAAGCACGGCGAGATTCTCGGCGCCCACCTCGTGGGGCACGATGTGAGCGAGCTGCTCGCCAACTTCGTGATGGCGCGCGGCGCCGAGGTGAACGCGGAAACCTTCCTGCACACCGTGCACGCGCACCCCACGGTGGGCGAGGCGATGTTCGAGGCGGTGGCCGAAGCCGTCGGAAAGGGCGCGCACCTGTAGGGAGGAGGCTTCGTGCGCACCTGGGTCGTCACGCCGACGTTCAACGAGCGGGAGAACATCGACGCGCTCGTGGGGCGGCTGCTCTCCCTCGATGCGCAGGTGTCGCTCGTGGTGGTCGATGACGCCTCGCCCGACGGGACGGGCGCCCGAGTGGCGGAGCTCGCTCGGGAGAACCCCCGGGTGGTGCTGCTCTCCCGCGGCGGCAAGGCCGGCCTCGCCTCGGCCTACCGCGAGGGCTTCCGGCTCGCCCTCGCCTCGGGCGCCGAGCGCGTCGTGCAGATGGATGCCGACCTCTCCCACAACCCCGACGACGTGCCACGGCTCCTCGCCGCCGACGCCGACCTCGTGCTGGGGAGCCGCTACGTGCCGGGCGGCGGCGTACGGAACTGGCCCCTGTACCGCCAGGTGCTCTCGCGCGGCGGCAGCGCCTACGCCCGCACCCTGCTCGGGCTCGCGGTGCGCGACCTCACCGGGGGCTTCAAGGCCTGGCGCGCCGAGGCCCTGCGGGCGGTGCTCGAAGGGCCGGTGGCCTCCAACGGGTACGTCTTCCAGGCCGAGACCACGCTGCGCGCGGCCCGGCTGGGGCTCCGCATCCTCGAGGTGCCGATCGTCTTCACGGAGCGCGAGGGCGGCGTGTCGAAGATGAGCGGCGCCATCGCGATCGAGGCCGCGTGGAAGGTCCCGCGCCTCCGCTGGAGCTGAGGGGCGACACTGGCGGGGGCGTCGGGGTAGTCTCGCGCACCGAAGCGCGACCTGATCCGACCCGATCGGGCTCCCGGCTCGTACATTGGCCAACCTTCCGGATGCCCCCCATGCGCCTGCCCGCCCTCCTCCTCCTGGCCACGTTCGCCGGCGCCTGTGTCGACAGCGACGAAAAAGGGAACGACACCGCCGCCGGTACCGACCCGGCCCTCGATGCCGACGCCACCGTGATGGATGTCACCGCTGAGCTCGGCACCATCATCACCGTCGTGATCGTGCGCTGGCACACCGACGAGCCCACCACCGGGTACGTCGAGTTCGGTCCGGACACCACGTACGGCCTGAGCACGCCCACCACCGAAGCCAGCACCGACCACGAGGTGCTGCTGTTGGGCAACCCCGCCGACACCGACGTGCACTTCCGCGTGGTGCTCACCGAGGGCGAGGAGTCCGACTCCACCGCCGACTACAGCATCACCACCGGCAGCCTCCCCACCGGCATCCCCCAGTTCACGGCGAGCGGCACGCTCACCGACGAGTGGGCCTACACCGTCATCCCCACGCAGGGCACCACGCCCGCGGTCACGATCGTGAACGCGAAGGGCGAGACCGTCTGGTACTACCTGCCCGTGGTGCAGGAAGGAAACCTGATGCGGGCCCTGCTCTCCCACGACCGCAAGTCCGTCATCCTCGGCCACGCCGGCATGCAGGGCAAGCTGGAGCTGGGCCGCCTGCAGTGGATTTCGCTCGATGGCGGCACCGTCACCGAGCTGAGCGTGCCCGGCTTCGACCACGATCTCGTGGAGCTGCCCGACGGCACGATCTGCATGATCACGGTGGAGCGCCGTACGCGCTCCGACGGCACCCCCTGGGAAGCCGACACGCTCCTCGAGCTCCACCCCGACGGCACCACCACCGAGATCTTCAACGCCTGGGAGGCCTTCGAGTATCCGGAGTCCCTCCCCTCGGCCCGGGCCGCCAACTGGACGCACGGCAACGGCCTCGACTACTGGCCGGCGGAGGATGCCTACCTCTTCTCGATGAAGGAGCTGGGCTCGCTCGCCAAGATTCCCCGCGCCACCGGCGAGATCGAGTGGATGATCGACGGCTCGCTCAACCAGTTCGACTTCGGCGACGACGAGCTGGTCATGCTCCAGCACCAGTTCGAGATGCTCGACAACGGCAACCTCCTCCTCTTCGACAACGGCACCCAGGAGCGCGGCTACTCCCGCGCGGTGGAGCTCGACATCGACGAGGAGGCGCTCACCGCGAAGCAGGTGTGGGACTACATCCGCGACCCTTCCGTCTTCGTGGTGGCCAAGGGCGATGTGCACCGCTTCGCCAACGGCAACACGCAGGTCGTGTGGTCGGCGGTGGGCGAAATCCAGATGGTCACGCCCGACGGCACCCCCATCTGGGCGCTCAACGCCGAGCTGGGCCAGGCCTTCACCTTCGTGCAGCCGGTCTCCAGCTTCTATGTTGCTGATTAGCCTCCTGCTCGCCTGCCACCGCGAGCAGCCTGACACCGACTCCGGCGAGCCGCTCACGGTGGCGGATGCCACGCTGCGCTTCACCAATGCGAACAACTACCAGTTCGAGGGCATCCTCAACGCGCCGCGCCTGCCCATGGCCGAGCTCACCAACGACACCATCAGCTGGTCGGCGCTCGACGCCGACCTGCAGTGCCACGACCTCGATCCTGTCGCAGACATCGACAACGTGGGCCTGATGGTCTTCCCCTACCTCACGGCCGACGAGGTGGAGCAGGGGCTCGCAGTGGACTCGTTGCAGCAGGTGGACATGGGCATCTACCTCTCGAAGGAGCCGGGAGAGGCCACGCAGGTCACGCTCTCGGAGCTCACGTTCTTCGGCACCGAGGCCAACATCCAGGACGAGTTCGCGCCCGGCAACGGCACATGGCTGCTGCTCCTCTCCACGGGTACGGGCGTGGGCGTGGGATCGCGGATGATGGCGTTCGTGGAGCCCACGGCGGGTGCTCCGGATCACGTGAGCATCGAGGATGGCTGCTCCGTGCTGGACTACACCGTGGAGCTCGAAGCGCTCACGCCGCTGGAGGTGCCCATGGAGGGCCCGTGGGTGGTGGATTGGAGCGGCGTCACCGCAACCGGACACGGGAGTCCGCTGGTGGCTACACGCGTGACCTCGCTGAAGGTGGCGCGCTTCGATGCGCTCACCCTCCCGGAAATCGAAGCCCGCTTCCTCGATCTCGAGACCCTCGCCACCGAGCAATGGTCGCTCCCCCACCCCTCCGGCACGGTGGACGACCTCGGCACCTTGACCCAGGACACCGACGGCAGCCCCTTCCCCGGCTTCGATGCCGAGGGCATCTGGATGCTCGCGCTGATGTGCGACAGCTGCCCCGTACCCGCGCCGCTCGCCTTGACCGTGCTCAACCCGGTTCCCGCGCGATAGGAGCGCCGCCCGGGAGCGACCATGCGCATCGAGGTGATCGGCGGCGGCCCCGCCGGCTTGTGGTTGGCCATCCTGCTCGGGCTCCGTGCCCCCCATTGGAAGGTGCGGGTGCGCGAGCGGAACCGCGCGGGCGACACCTTCGGGTGGGGCGTCGTCTTCTCCGACGCCACCCTCGAGGAGCTCGCCGGCGCCGACCCCACCACGCTCACCCGCATCCGCGCGGCGATGGCCTACTGGCGCGACATCGAAACGTATGTGCACGGCGAGGTGCGCGTGTCGGCCGGTCACGGCTTCTGCGGCCTCCAGCGGCGCGAGCTCCTGCGCATCCTCGAGGAGCGGGCCGTGGAGCTCGGCGCGGAGGTCACGCACGAGGAGGAGGTGGTGGATGTCGAGACGCTCGCCGCCGGGGCCGACCTCGTCGTGGCGGCCGATGGCGTGAATTCCGCGGTGCGAACCCGTTGGGCGGCCGACTTCCAGCCCACGGTGGATCAGGGCGCCTGCCGCTTCGCCTGGTTCGGCACCTCCCGCCGCTTCGACCGCTTCACCTTCATCTTCGCGCCCACCGAATGGGGCCTCTTCCAGGTTCACGCCTACCCCTTCGATGCGCACACCAGCACCTTCATCGTGGAGTGCCGCGAGGAGACCTTCCGCGCCGCCGGGCTCGATCAGCTCGACGAGGCGCAGTCCGCCGCGTTCATGGAGCGCATCTTCGCGCCCTGGCTGGGCGGCGAGCCCATCCTCACCAACCGCAGCCACTGGCGCAGCTTCCCCACCGTGCGGAACGCCCGCTGGTCGCGCGGCAACGTGTGCCTCCTCGGCGATGCGCTCCACACGGCGCACTTCTCCATCGGGTCGGGCACGAAATTGGCGATGGAAAGTGCGATGGCGCTCTCCGATGCGCTGCTCGCGCCCGGCACGGCGGCGCTCCGCGCGAGGCTGGCAACGTGGGAGGAGGCCCGCCGCCCCGACGTGGAACGCCTGCAGGCGGCGGCGGCCACCAGCCTCGCCTGGTTCGAGAACGTCGCCCGCGTTCACACGCAGGACACCGACACCTTCTGCTTCTCGCTGATGACGCGCAGCAAGCGCATCACCTGGGATGAGCTCCAGAAGCGCGACCCGGAGGGCATGCGCCCCCTCGCCGAGCGCTGGGGCACGCGGCCTTCGCTCACCCCGTTCACCGCGCGCGGGCTGACCCTCCCCAACCGCATCGTCGTGTCGCCCATGTGCCAGTACACGGCCGAAGCGGGCCTGCCTGACGACTGGCACCTCGTGCACATCGGCAGCCGCGCCGTCGGCGGCGCCGGGCTGGTCTTCGCCGAGGCCACGGCCGTGAACCCCGAGGGGCGCATCACCCCCGGGTGCACCGGCATCTGGACGGACGGGCAGGCCGAAGCCTGGGCCCGGATCGTGCGCTTCGTCCACGCCCGCAGCCCCGCGAAGATCGGTCTCCAGATCGGGCACGCGGGGCGCAAGGCCTCCTGCTCGGTGCCGTGGGAGGGTGATGGCCCGCTCAACGATGCCCGGGCCTGGCCGGTCGTGGGGCCGAGCCCCCTCCCCTTCAAGGCCGGCTGGCCCGTGCCGAACGCGCTCACGGCGGCCGACCTCGACCAACTCGAGGCCGACTTCCTCGCCGCCGCCAACCGCGCCGCGGGCGCTGGATTCGACGTGCTCGAGCTCCACATGGCGCACGGCTACCTGCTCGACAGCTGGCTCTCGCCGCTCTCCAACCAGCGCACCGACGAACACGGCGGCTCGGTCGAGAACCGCCTCCGCTTCCCCACGCGCCTCGTGGCCGCGGTGCGGCGCGTGTGGCCGCAGGAGCGGCCCCTGTTCGTGAGGGTCAACGGCAGCGCGTGGGTGCCGGGCGATCATACCGACGCCGAGCACGTGCAGATCGCGGCCGCGCTGAAGGCCGCGGGCGCCGACGTGCTCGACGTGTCGAGCGGCGGCACCGTGCCGGGCGCGCGCATCGTGGCCGGCCGCATGTACCAGGTGCCCTTCGCCGAGCGGGCGCGCCTCCTCGCCGAGGTGCCGGTGATGTGCGTGGGCGCCATCACCACCCTCGATCAGGCCGACACCATCGTGGCGGCCGGCCGCGCCGACCTCGTGGCGCTCGCCCGCGAGCACCTCCGCGACCCCTACTTCACCCGCCGCAGTGCCGCGGCCCTCGGCATCGACAGCGGCACGCCGCGCCAGTACCTCGCCGGGCGTCGCCTCCGATGAGCGCGGAGGAGGCGCGCCGCGCACCCCAGCTCCCCGAGAGCTGGCTGCGCGTGCTCGGCCCCGAGTTCGAGGCCCCCTACATGGAGGGCCTCCGCGCCTTCCTCCGCGAGGAGAAGCGCCAGTTCGAGGTGTACCCCCCCTCCCGCGACCTCTTCGCCGCCTTCTGGCACACCCCCTTCCCGGCCGTTCGCGTGGTGGTGCTGGGCCAGGACCCCTACCACGGCCCCGGCCAGGCCCACGGGCTCTCGTTCTCGGTGCGGCGGGGCGTGCGCCCGCCTCCTTCCCTGCAGAACATCCACAAGGAGCTGGCGGCCGACCTCGGCTTTCCGCCCCCCGACCACGGCGAGCTCACCGCCTGGGCCGATGCCGGCGTGCTCCTCCTCAACAGCTGCCTCACGGTGCGCGCCCGCACCCCCAACTCGCACAAGGGCCAGGGGTGGGAGCGCTTCACCGACCGGGTGGTGCAGGTGCTCGCCGAGGAGCGCGAGGGTCTCGCGTTCGTGCTCTGGGGCGCCGCGGCTGCCCAGAAGGCCGCCACGGTGGACCTCTCCCGCCACTTCGTGGTGCGCTCGGCGCACCCCTCCCCCTACTCGGCGGCGAACGGCTTCTTCGGCAGCCGGCCCTTCTCGCGGGTGAACGCGTGGTTCGCCCAGCGGGGCGAGCCGCCCATGAACTGGCGGCTCACGCCGGCTGTTTCCGCTCCCATCCCCACCGCACCACCGCGATGATCCAGGCGAGGTAGCCCAGCGGAATCCATGCGAGGGTGTTGGGCGGCCCACGCGGAACCCCCACGCCCAGCCACACCATCTTCGCCGCGAGCGCGCCGGCGAGCACCCACCGCCACCCCCGCGGCCCCCGCTGCGCGGGCCACACCAGCGCCCATCCCACGGCCGGGAGGAGCACGACGGCCTCGTGCGTTTGCTGGCTCCCCGCCATGACCGTGCCGACCCACGCGACCACCACGAACGCCGCGGCCACTTCCGCCGCCCGACCCGCCGGCCGGACCAGCGAAAACAGCAGGAGCAGCAAGGTGGGCACGCCGAGCCCCACGGTGCGCCAGCTCCAGGCCACGAGCACCCACGGCGGCTCCTGCTGCTTCCACTCTGGCCGGATCGAGCGCTGGGAGAACTCGAACGCTCCCGCGATCCAGTCCCAGGAGACGCGGGCGCCCGGGAGGAGCATCGCCAACGCGAACAGCGCGACCAGCGCGCTGACGAGCGCGGCCAGCCAGCGCCCCCGACGCAGGAACGCGGGAACGAACGCGACGGGGAGGAGCTTGAACCCGATGGCCACCGCCGCGAGGGCGCCGGAGAGCCGATCCCGGTGCCGAGCGGCGGCGAGCAGCACTGCCGCCGTGCCGAAGGCGAGGAGGGGGCCGGTCTGCCCGGCGAGCAGCGAGCCGCGGGTGATGCGCAACGAGAGGAAGACGGCGCCGAGGCCGATGCCCGCCGCCACGCCCCACGGACGGCTCCGCACTGGCGCCGAGAACGCGAGGAGGAGCCCCATCCCGCCCAGCGCGGCCACCGAGATGGCCCGGAAGAGCAGCGCCGCCTGGCCGAAGTCGAGGAGCGCGAACGGCACGACGAGCAGCGCGGCGGTGGGCGGGTAGTAGTAGGCGCCGCTCGCCGCGGCCGGGGCCACGCCGGGGCGCGACCCCATGGCCGCCCCGGCGCCCGCAGCCTCGCAGGCGAGCGCATCGCCGAGGAGGCCGCGCGCGCGACACCAGAGGGGGAACAGGTCCACCGCCGAGGCCCCCGGGCGGCCGAGGAGCTCCGGCGACTGGCGATGCAGCGCAAACGCGAGGGCGCCGAGCGCCAGCCCAACGGCCAGACCGGGAATCCATGTCGAGCCGGCTCGTCCGAGCTGCACGGCGCCGCCTACCCGGCCGGGCGGCGAGGCACGCGCCCGAGCAGGGTTCGGAAGGTGGCCTCCACCGCGTCGGCGTCGAGGTGCATCGCCTCGGCGCGGTGCCGCAGGCGCTCGATCACCGCGGCCTCGCGGGAGACGTCGTGGAGCGGCTCCCCCCGCGCCGTCTTGCCGGCCCAGAGCTCAGCCACGAGGGCGGCGCGGCGGGCCATCAGGTCGAGCAGCGCGTCGTCGATGGCGTCGATGTCGGCGCGCGAAACGGTCATGGGTTGGCCTCGGGGCGAAGCGTGCGCATCGTGCCCGCCGTCACGCCGAACTGCTCGTGCGCGCCCGCCCGGCGAACGGCCTCCGCGGCGGAGATGCGCCCGGCGAGGAGCTCGGTGTAGGCGCCGAGCACCGCGGCCGCCTGGGCCTGGGTTTCCCACACGAACTCCACCCGGAAGCGCCGCACGCCCGCCTTCTGGAGCCGCGCGTACGCCCGCGCCGCGCTCTGCGCGCGGGCTTCGAAGACCGTGTTGCGGCACCCCACATCGACCACCACCGGATGTTCGAGCCCCAAGGGGTCGCGGAGCGCCACCTTCTTCGACTCGCACGGGCGCCCGCAGGTGCGGAAGTCACGGCCGGTGGAGAGCGTGTGGGCGTACACGCAGTGCTCGGTGTGGAAGGTGCTGATGTGGTGGTGGAGCACCACCACCGCGCGCTCGGCGGGGAAGTTGGCCAGCAGCGCGTGGAGCTGCGTTTCGTCGAGGTCATGGGCTGCCGTGAGCGTGTCGGCGCCCCGCGCAAGGATGTGGTGCGCGGTGACGGAGTTCGTGACGTTCAGCGAGAAGTCGCCGTGCACGATCGGACGCTCGCCTTCCGGCAGCCCCGCGAAGTGCACGAGCCCCGCCCAGTGCCGCACGAGCACGGAGTCCGGCCGCAGCGCGGCGATGCGGCGGTCGAAGGCCTCCTCGCCGGGCTTGTGCACCCGCACGGTGGCGATGCCCACGCGGAGGCCGGCGGCGCGCGCCCGCTCCACCGCCCGGCCGAGACCCACCATCTCCATCCAGTCGAGCTCCACCTCCGGGATGCCGGCGGCGATCACCGCATCGAGCTGCGCGTCGTTGCGGCAGAGCGGCACCAGCTCGGGGGCCGGCGCGGGCTGGAAGGGCCGCGCCGCCGTGAGCGCCACCGCCTCGGCCACCACCCGCGGCGCCACCGGCTCCGGCGCCACCGCGTGGCGGGGCGCCGCGAGGACCCCCTCCAGCAGCCGGGCCGCCAACGTGCGCCTCGCGGCCTTCAGGAGCGCGGGCGCGAGGTGCAGGCCCTCGCCGAGCCCGGCCGCATCGAGCTCCTCGAGGTGGAAGGGCGTGCCTCCGAAGGCACCGAGCTTCTCCGCGAGCTGCGCGGCCGTGAGCCCCTCCCCGCGCGCCGCGGCCAGCTCGCCCACGGCCTCCTCCACCACGACGCCCCGGCAAACGAACCGAACCGAGAGCGGCGCGCCGCCCGCGCCCGACACGGTGATCCGCACCGGGAGGCGCCCCCCGGGCTCCCCCGCCTGCACGAGGCGGTCGGCCTCGGCCACCAGCCGCGAGTCGCGCGTGACCCACACCCGGTCGCCCGGCTTCACCGACCGCACCGCGGCGTTGTCGCGCCCGAAGCGCAACCACCACCCCTCCCCCGCCGCGCTCACCGCCCAGACGGCCCCGCCGGGCTCCTCGGCCTCGGGGCGGCCGGTGTCGAACCCGATGCCCATGCCCGCCACGGGGGCGAAGCGGGCGGCCGGCACGCCGCGGGCGCTGCCGGCCTCGGCCCCGCCCACCGCGGGGAGCGGATGCAGCACCGGCCCCGCAGCCGCCCCGCCGCCGATGGCCAGCGCCCCGCTGCCCTCGCGCGAGGCCGGCACCACGCGCACCTCGGGCGGCCGCACCTCCGCGACCACGCCGAGCAGGTGCCCGCGATGCTTCGGGAAGCGGCCCTCCACCAGCGACTGGTGGTCGGAGCCGGCAAAGAACCCATCGCCGAGCCCGCGGCTGTAGGCCAGCTCCATGCGCGCCACATCCGCCCGCAAGGCCGCCCCCGACGCCGGCTCCGCCTCGCGCTTCGCCTCGATGGTGTCGAGCCAGCGGCGGTAGGCCTGCACCGCCGTCATCACGTAGTCGGCGCCCTTCATGCGGCCTTCGATCTTCAGGCTGGCCACCCCCATCGCGACCAGCGCCGGGAGCGCCCGGAAGGCCGCCTGGTCGAGCGGCGAGAGGAGATAGCGTACGTCGGCGGTGTCCACGGGCTCGCCATCCACCACGAGCGTGTAGGGCAGGCGGCAGGACTGCGCGCACTGGCCGCGGTTGGCCGAGCGGCCGCCCCACGCCTCGCTGGTGAGGCACTGCCCGCTCCAGGACATGCACAGGGCGCCGTGCACGAAGACCTCCAGCTCGAGGTCGGTGCCCGCGACGAAGGCGCGCAGCTCGGCGAGGTTCAGCTCGCGCGGCGCCACCACCCGCACCACGCCCAGCGAGGCCGCGAAGCGCGCCGCCTCCGCGCTGGAGATGGTCATCTGGGTGGAGGCGTGCACGTGCAGCGTGGGGGCCAGCGCCCGCGCGAGGAGCGCCACCGCCGGGTCCTGCACGATCACGGCATCCACCCCGGCAAGCGCCGCCCCGCGGAGCACCCGCTCGAGCAAGGGCAGCTCGGCTTCGTAGACCAGCGTGTTCAGCGTGAGGAAGGCGCGCGCGCCGGCGCGGTGGATGCGGTCGCAGGTGGCGGGCAGCTCCGCGAGCGCGAAGTTCGTGGCGCGCGCACGGGCGTTGAGACCCTCCTCCAGGCCGAAGTAGACGGCATCGGCGCCCGCCCCGAGCGCAGCGGCGAGCGCTTCGGCATCTCCAGCGGGGGCGAGCAGCTCCGGACGGCGCATCGAGGACATCGCCGAGCCCCTACCCCGTTGTGGGCCGCGAGGGATCGGGGGCGTTGCGGGGGCAGAGCCCCCGCCCCCAAAGGTCCACCACGGCCGCTCGCACCGGCTCCACCGCCACATCGAGGCAGGGCCGGCCCCACAAGCACAGTTTCCGGTAGCAGGGTTGGCACCAGAGGCGCGAGGGGCGTTCGATGGTGAGGCCCACGCCGGTCGTTTCCGGGGCCGTGCTGCCGTGCACCATCACCACCGATACGCCGCAGGCCGCCGCAAAGTGGGCGGCGCCCGAGTCGTTGCTCACGAAGGCCACGCACCCCTCCAGCGCCGCGGCGAACGCGGGGAGCGGCAGCCCGGCCACGATGCGCACGTCGGGCCCGAGGGCCGCACGCACCTCGGCCTCCTCGCCGGGGCCGCAGAACGCCACCAGCGGGAGCTCGCCGAGCGACCGGGCGAGGGCGTCGAAGTGGGGCCAGCGCACCGTGCGCGAGGGGCTCCACGGGTTGAGCGCCACGAAGGCCTCGGGCAGCGGGGGCGCCTCCCCGCGCGGGCGGTACACCGGCGGGCCGGGCGCGGGTGCCCCGACCGCGACGGCGAGGCGCGCGTACCGATCGCGACGGTGCTCCGGCTGCTCCGGCAGGGTGTGGCGGTAGCGCCCGCGCGTCCCCACCCCCCACGTGGGCAGGTGACGCCACTGGCGGGCCACGCGCGCGGAGGGCTTCAGGAGCACGGCCACGTCGGCCTCGGCGGGGGGCTCCTCGCCCGCCAGGGTGTAGCCAGCGTAGAGATCGGCCGCCCAGCGGCCGCGGGCGTGCAGCACCATCGGCCCCAGCGTTCCAAGCGCGGCCACTGCGCCGAGCGCCATCACGCCGTCCCCGAGGTGGTCGGGCACCCGCACCCGGATCATGAGTCGGCGAGCGGGGCCGCGTGCCCGATCAGGGCCATGAGGAGATCCAGGGGCTGGGGCCGACCCACGAGGTAGCCCTGCATGAGCGGGCAGCCCACCGCCCGCAGCCGCTCCCGCTGGACCTCCTCCTCCACGCCCTTCGCCACGACCGTGCGCCCTAGCGCCGCCGCGAGCCCGATGAGCCCGAGCGCCACGCTGCCTCCGCCGTGGCCGAGCCCCCGAACGAGGTCGCCCTCGATCTTGAGCACCTGCACCGGCAGGCCGACGAGGCGGGCGATCGGCGTCTGGCCAAGGCCGAAGTCGTCGAGCGCGAACCGCACGCCCATCGCCGTGAGCTCCTGCATCTGCGGGAGCCAGCGGGCTTCGTTGCGCCCGAGCGTGGCTTCGCGGAGCTCCACGACGAGGGCCGAGCCGGGGAGCGAGGCCGATTGGAGCGCCTGTTGGATGAAGAGGACCGAGTCGGGTTCGTCGAGCGTGCGCGCCGAGAAGTTCACGGCCACGAACGCGTCGGAGTGGATGTCGCGCACCCGCCGCGCCGCCGAGACGGCTCGGAAGAGCACGTAACGGTCGAGGTGCACGGCCAGGGACGAGTCGAGCGCCACCGGGAGGAAGCGCGACGGCTCCACCTCGCCGACGCCGTCGTGGTGCCACCGGGCCAGCGCCTCCACGCCGACCACCGCGAGGTCGTCGGTGCGCACGATCGGCTGGAAGTTCACCTCCACCTCGCTGTTGGCCAGCGCGCGCCGGAGCAGCGTTTCGAGCGAGCTGCGGGCGGTGAGCTGACCCTGGAGGTGCTCGTCGAACACGGCGAGGCGGTCGCGCCCCCCGGCCTTGGCGCTGTACATCGCGATGTCGGCCTCCCGCAGGAGCTGCTCGGCCGTATGCCCGCGGCTGGCGAGGGCGAGCCCGATGCTCGCGCTCACGGGATGTTCGTGCGAGTGGTAGCGCAGTGGCGTGCGCAGGAGCTCCAGCACGCTCTGCCCCCGGCGATGGGCCGCACCCGTGTCGAGGATGTCGGTGAACACGATGGCAAACTCGTCGCCGCCGAGCCGGGCCACCGTATCGCCCGGACGGACGGACACCTGGAGACGCCGCGCGGCCTCGCTGATGTAGTGGTCGCCCGCATCGTGCCCGAGCTGGTCGTTGATGGCCTTGAGCCGGTCGAGGTCGATGAACAGGACGGCCACGCCCGGGATGTCCGCTCGGCGGGCGCGCGCGAGCGCCACCTCGAGGCGGTCGGTGAACAGGGCGCGGTTCGCGAGCCCGGTGAGCGGGTCGTGGAGCGCGTCGTGGCGCAAGCGGGCCGTGTTGGCATCGACCTGATCCAGGATGCCGTTCATGGCCGCGGCGAGCCGATCGATCTCGTCGTTTTCACCCCCGGTGGGCAGCCGCACGCCATGGTCGGCGCCGTCGGTCAGCCGGGAGGCGAGATCGGCGAGGTGTGCGAGCCGCCGAAGCACCATCCGGTCGATGACGAGGAGCAGCAGCACCCCCACGACCACGGCGAGCACGGAGAGGTTGCCGCCGAGCACCGCCAGCAGGTCGGCCACCCGCTCGGCGTCGTAGGGCGCGCGCTGGAGCACCAGCGACCATCCCCGCGCCCCTTCCAGCTCGCCGAAGAGCGGCGCGGCGGCCGCTACCTCTCCGGGCAGCGGCACGACGGAATCCTCGCTCGGTCGGAGCTCGACCCGCGCGCGGGAGATGCGTTCGATCTGGGCGAGGCGCCCCGCATCCAGCATCCGCGCCAGCACGAGGCGGGCATCCCACCCCACGACGGGAACAGTGACCACGAGCCAGGGCTCGCCTTCGTGCCGAGCGATCAGCGTGGAGGCCGAAGCGGAAGCGTGCCGGAGCTGCTCGATGAGCCCGGCCGGGAGATCGAGCGGCGTAGAGGAGTTGGGCGCGAGGCGACCCCAGCGCGGCCCGGTGCCGTCGACGAGCAGGAGCGCATCCACATCGAGCGCCCACCCCGCGCGCTGGAGGAAGGCATCGGGCGGGGCCCCCCCCCCGGACAGGAAGGCGTGCAGCGCCGGGTCCTCCGAAACGGCGCTCGCGGCGCGCGCCAGCTCGGCGGCCTCCTGCTGCATTTCCACCACCGCCGCTCCGGCATCCTGATCGAGGACAGCCTGGGCGGCGGCGCGCTGGTCGGCGCCCAGCACCCGCAGGCCCACCCCGAGCGCCAGCGTGAGCGCCAGGGTGAGGATCAGGGCCACGAGGGCGAGGGTGCGTGACCGGATGCGCATCAGACGGGGGGATGTCCCTGGGAGCCGGGACGCCAGCCGAGGGCCTGAAGCGCCGAGGCGGGCGCGCTCCACACGCGCGAGGGTCCTTCGCCCGGGGGCAAACCTTCCGCGCGAACCCGCCCGGACTCCACGAGGCTCGCGAGCGCCATCGTCCCTCCCGACGCGAGAGTATACGCCATGCCCGCCGCCCCGCGGGAAAGCACGGTGGCAACGGCCAACGCCGCGTCGTGAGCGTGCAGCACATCCACCGCGGTGTCGCCGCGGCGCCACCCGCTTCTCGCGTCGAACAGCTCGCAGGCGGGCGCCCCCTCGCCGAGGAGCAGGAAGGGGCGGAGGAGGAGGAAGTCTCCCTGCGCGCGCCGCGCGCCCATCACCTCGGCGGTGGCCCTCGCCGCACCGTAGAGGTCCCGCGGCCTCGGCGCCACGCCATCACCGAGCGGCCCCTCCCCCCACACGAGCGCCGTGCTCACCGCCACCACGCGGCGACGCCCGGCCTGCTCCAGCACGTTCAGGAGCGGGTGGGAAACGTTCTCCGTGCGGACCTCCACCGGCCCCCGGGCGAAGTCCTCCCGCCGTGAGGTGCCGGCGAGGTGCACCACCGCCTCGGGGCGCACCTCCGAGAAGAGGTCCTCCACCTGCTCCGCGAGCCGGAACTCCGTGGGGAGGGGCGTGTCGTGCCCGGCGCTCACCGGATCGTGGCCCGCTTCCGCCAGCGCCTGGAGGACATGACGGCCGAGGAAGCCCCCGCCGCCGGTCACGAGGACCCGCACCCGCTACCCGGGGGTGAGGTTGACGGTGTCGACCGGCACGTTGTCATCGTCGGGCGTGAACCAGCGCACCTCGATGGTGGCCTCGAACTCCTCGATCAGCACGTGCGGCTCGAGGCAGGTGGCGTTGCCATCGCTCCCGGGCACCCAGGCCTCGTGGACCTCGATCACGTTGCCATCGGCGACGATCTCGGGGTCGAAGGCATCATCGAGGTTCTCCCGCTCCACGAAGCTGCGGTAGACGTCGGCCTTGTCGCCCTTGACGGAGGACTCGATCTTGCTGTCCTGCGGGTCGTCGAAGTCGTAGTTCTGGCACCCCTCCGTGGAGGGAGTGATGACGGGGTTGCCGACGCAGGCGATGAGGAGGAGGAGCATCGCTCAGGTGTACCGGACGAGGCCCGCCTCGTCGAGGGCCTGCAGGAGCTCCCGGAGGCGCTGGGACTCGTCGCGGTGGGCCACGAGCACCGCATCTGGCGTGCTCACGACGATGAGATCCCGCACTCCGACCAGCGCGAGGAGCTTCCCTTCGGCATGGAAAAGATTGTGCGAGGAATCGATGGCCACCACGTCGGCGGCCACGCCCACGCCCCCCTCACGGGGGGAGAGCACCTCGTCGAGCGCGGGCCAGCTCCCCACATCGCTCCACCCGCAGTCCAACGGCACCACGCGCACATGGTCGTGGCGCTCCATCACGGCGTAGTCGAGGCTCGTGGCCTCGGTGAGCGCCCACGCTTCGGCCAGCGGCGCCCCGGCATCCAGCGCGGCGAGGGCCGCGGCGGTGCCCGGCGCACGCCGCACGAGCGCCGCCCGGAAGGCATCCACCCGGAACACGAAAATGCCGGCATTCCAGAGGTGCCGCCCCCCGGCGAGGAGCGCCTCGGCCACGGCGCGCGGCGGCTTCTCGACGAAACGCACCACCTCCCCGCCCGCGCCGGCCTCGATCCAGCCGAAGCCGGTCTCGGCGCGCGTGGGGCGCACGCCGAGCGTGACGAGCGCGCCGCTCTCCGCCTCGCCCAGCGCGTTCCGCAGGGCGGCATCGAGGCATGCCGGGTCGGCCACGTGGTGGTCGCTGGGGAGCACGATCACGGCCTCCGCCCCGCGGCGGGCCGCCTCCCACACGCCGTAGGCGATGGCGGGGAGCGTGTTGCGCGCCGTGGGCTCCACCAACACGCTCGCGCCGCCGCACTCCGGGCGCACCACCGCCTCCATGTCGGGCCCCGTCACCACGAGGCGCTGCTCCGGCGCCACGAGGCCATCGAGGCGCGCCAGCGTGCACGCCAGCAGCGTTCCCTGCCCGGTAAGGTCGATGACCTGCTTGGGGCGGGCACGGCGGGACAAGGGCCAGAAGCGCGTGCCGCGACCTCCGGCGAGAACGACAGCGCCTGGGAGCATCCCCGCGACTAACCGGAAGCCCGCCCCTCAGAAGAGGGAGGGCTGGAGTTGCCGTAGCGCTTCGTACGCCACCACGGCCGCGGCGTTGGACACGTTCAGGCTCCTCGTGGGCCCCACCATCGGGATGCGCCAGCCGCCGCGCCGCGCCACCCACTCCGGCGGCAGGCCCACGGACTCGCAGCCGAGCACGATCACATCGCCGGGCGCGAAGCGGAACGCGGCGTAGCCATGGGTGCCGTGGGAGCTCAGCGCCATCACGCGGCGCGCGGACGCCTCCAGCCAGGCATCGAAGGCCGCGAGGTCGGCGTGCTCGACCACATCCACCTGCTTCCAGTAGTCGAGCCCCGCGCGCCGCACGGCCTTCTCGTCGGTCTGGAAGCCCAGCGGGTGGACGAGGTGGAGCCGCGCGCCCACGTTCATGCACAGCCGGCCGATGTTGCCCGCGTTGCCCCCGATCTCCGGGGAGACGAGCGCGAGGTGGAAGAGCGGCTCGGCCACGCCCTACGGACGACCGATGCAGCGGTACTCGAGGCCCGCCGCCCGGACCTCGGCGGGGTTCCAGATGTTGCGCCCGTCGAACACCACCGGCGAGGCGAGCCGCGCCCGGAGCTCCCCGAAGTCGGGGCTGCGGAACTCGTTCCACTCGGTCACGACGATGAGCGCATCCGCACCCTCGATGGCCTCCATCGGGCGCGCCGCGAACGTGACGGTATCGCCCAGCACCCGCCGGGCCTCGTGCATGGCCTCGGGGTCGTAGGCCACGATCCCCGCGCCGGCCGCCTTCAGCCGGGAGATCACGGTGAGCGAGGGCGCCTCGCGCATGTCGTCGGTTTCGGGCTTGAAGGCGAGGCCCCAGAGCGCGAAGCGGCGGCCGGTGAGGTCGGCGCCGAAGCGCGCCACCACGAGGTCGGCGAGCCGGTGCTTCTGCGCCTCGTTGACCTCCTCCACCGCACGCACCACGCGCAGCTCAAGGCCCGCCTGCCGGGCGGTGTCCACCAACGCGCGCACGTCCTTGGGGAAGCAGCTGCCGCCGTAGCCCGCGCCGGGGAACAGGAAACGCGGCCCGATGCGGCTGTCGCTGCCGGCGCCGCGGCGCACGGCATCCACGTCGGCCCCCACGAGGTCGCAGAGGGCCGCGATCTCGTTGATGAACGAGATCTTCGTCGCGAGGAAGGCGTTGGCCGTGTACTTGCAGAGCTCGGCGGAGCGGTTGTCCATGAACAGGATGGGCTTGCCGGTGCGCACAAGGGGCGCGTACAGGCCCTCCATGAGCGTCTGCGAGGCGGCCGAGGCCACGCCGCAAACGATGCGATCGGGGCGCAGAAAATCGTCGATCGCGGCGCCCTCCTTGAGGAACTCGGGGTTGCTCACCACCTCCACAGGGAAGCGGGAGCGCTCGCGCACATGGGCACGAACACGATCGGCGGTGCCCACGGGCACGGTGCTCTTGATGATGAGGGTGACGGGCCCATCGGCCTGATCGGCCACCTGGCCAGCCACGGCGAAGACCCCGGTGAGGTCGGCGCTGCCATCCGGCGCCGAAGGCGTGCCCACCGCCACGAAGACGATGCGGCTGTGCGCGAGGCCGGCCGCGAGGTCGCGCGTGAAGCGGAGCCGCCCCTCGCGCACGTTCCGCTCGAGGAGCTGGTCGAGACCGGGCTCGTAGATCGGCACACGCCCCGCGAGGAGCGCGCTGATCTTGTTCTCATCACTGTCTACACAGGTGACGCTGTGGCCGAGATCGGCCATGCACACGCCCACGACGAGCCCCACATAGCCAGCGCCGACAACGGAGATGTTCATGGGGGGCGCTGCTAACCCGACGAGCGCCCGGCACGCAGCTTGCAAGAGGGAGCCGAAGAGGAATCCCGATGACCCACCATACCGACCCGCCTGGCCGCTCCGCGCTCCGCGCCCGCCTCCTGGAGCGCCTCGAATCCACCCTCCGCCGGCAGACGGGGGTGGAGAACCGCCTCCGCCACACGAACGAGCTCCCCGAAAAGTGGGCGGATCGGGCGCCCCTGCTCGGCGACGAGGAGGTGCTCACCGAGCTCGATGTGGAGGGCCGGCACGAGGTTGCCAGCCTCCGCGCGGCGCTTGTTCGCATCGACGAAGGCACCTACGGTGTGTGCGACGCCTGCGGGGAGCCCATCGCTCCGGCGCGGCTCGCGGCGCTCCCGGCCGCACACACCTGCGTGGACTGCGCCGAGTAGGGGTTTTCGCACACCGCCTGTGTGAAAACCCCCGACCCAGCCGCCTCCCTCAGTCGCGCACCCAGATGCTCGCGCCCGAGCGGCAGGGTCGGAGGTGTAGATGGGGAGCACCTTGGAGGTGCCTCCCCCGCCGATGCCGTACCCGTAGGTGCCGTTCACGGCGGCGTAGACCGTCCCGCTCCAGACGACCGTGGTGGAGGGCGAGACGTACCAGTTTCTGCCGTGGCTATAGAGGTAGATGTGCCCCACGCTGGTGCTCAACGTGTCGAGGTATGCTGCGGAGCCGGGCGTTTTGCGAAGTCGCCTGTACGCATCCGGTGACCATTCTGGTTGCACCGGCCACATCGCCTTGAACCGCGACGCGGTGGCTTCGCATAATCCCGATCAGTTACCTGGCCAGGCGTTTCGGGAGAACCATGACCGAGAGGGAACTCGCGGCGGTGTTTCGGAGCCTCGGGGCGCCCGATCCCGAGGGATGGGCACGCTCGCAGATCGAGGAGGGAATTCCCCAACTCGCCCGGTACCTGTTCCTGCGCCGAGCCTGGCGGCAGGTCGTAGACGAGGACCATGCCGGCTGGATTGACGCGGCCGTCCAGCGCGCGTCCGACCATCCCGACGAGCCGTACGCTGGCGTCGGGCATGCGCTCGTGGCGCTGCGCCAGCGCGGGGCGACGAACGACGAGATCACAGATGTCGTGCGCGGAATGCAGGCCGAGTTGCTATTCTCGCTGTGCTACCTCCTCGGGGATCCTGGCTTTGGCGAACCAGAGGTGACAGGGGTCGGTTGGGCACTCGCAGAGGTCGATGACGAGGGAAACTATGTCGGTACGATCGGCGGACTACACGAGTCGGTGTTGGAGACCGACCCTACCGGTCGCGAGATGCGGCCACGGCGGCGGCGCACCGAGTGACGTTTCGGTGCGCGCCACGCCCATCGCCACGCCGATGCCCCTCCGGGAGGGGAATCGGCGTGGGCTTGGTGTCGCTCCCGTTGATGCCGGCTGAACGATCCAACAACGAGCCGATCAGTGCATCCGGAGCCTTGAACTTTCCCTTCCGCAGCGAAGGCGGCAAGGCGGCCTCGACGGCCTCCAGCTTCTCCGTGGGATCCACGCGCAGGTATATCTCTGTGGTGCTCACGTCGCTGTGTCCCAGCCAGAGCGCCAGCTTCCGGATGTCGCGCGTGGCCTGTAGGACCATCAGTGCGCAGCTGTGGCGGAGCTGGTGCGGCGACACCGACCAGCCCTTCAGGCTGGTACCCCGCCGTTTCGTCGGCGCCAGAATGCACGCAGGCCTCGGCCGGCAGGGTGGCATCGCCGTGGGCATCGCCGTCGAGATCGGCGAAGGGTGAGCGTGCCGGTGCCGGGATCGCCGTACCCATCGCCGTCGGCGTCCACCCAACGCTGCACGCCCACGTCCTCATCCCGCTCGCCATCGCAGTCGTTGTCCACGTCGTCGCGGAATTCTTCGGCGTCGTCGCAGTCGGTGTGGTTGGACACCCAGCCTTCCGGCACCTCGCAAGCATCCACGGGCTCGCCCGCGTCGTCGCCAAAGCCGTCGCCATCCACGTCGGTGTTGATGGGCTCGGTCACGCCCTCGTCCACCTCGCCGTTGCAGTTGTTGTCCACCCCGTCAAACCCCTCCGGGGTGTCCGGTGTGTGGGAGAGATCGCTGGGGTCGCAGGGCTCCTCGGCAGGGTCTGCGACCCCCGTATCTTCCGGCTCGTCGCACTTGGCGCCCTCGGCGCACTTGTCGTTTCGGTGGTGCCGGCGCCCCCCCGCTCAGGCCCGGCGGACCTTCTTCGGACGTTCGCCGTAGAGTTGCACGTACTTGCTGCCATTGAGCCGGGCGACCTGCTCCCAGGGCATGAAGTCGTTCGCCCCCACGCCCTTCTGGCCCGACTTCTCGTTGAGCGCGGCGTAGCCGACCTCGCCCTTCTCGTTCTCGTTCACGCCCTTGCCGAAGGGATCGTCGATCTTCAGCCCCTTCTCCTCCACCCATTCGAGGCGGATGACGTGCCGGAAGTTGCCCCCCTCCACGCCGAACGTGGCGGTCTGCCCGGACTCGAGCCGGGGGCGAACGTTCTTCAGGTACCAGTCCTTGGCCGCGGCGGCGTCGGCGAAGTTGGGCGTGCGGAGCGTGCTGGCATCCACGCCCTGCTTCTCCGCGAGGGATTCACGCTGGTCCTCGTCGTACCGGCTCAGGCCCGCCTTCTTGCGCCGGCCATCGAGCGTGTTCTCGAACTGGGTCTCCGACTCGTCGGCCCCGAGGCCGAGCCCGTTGAGCGACATGGCCATGCTGGTCATGTTGCACATGACATCACCATCCTCGCCGTTGTCGCGCTGGTTTCGGTAGGGCACCGCCGAGGCGATCTGGCGGTAGGCCTCGGCGCGCTCGGAGTTGGCCATCGAGGAGGCGGCCACGGCCTTGCGGGCGTTGGCGATGCTCGAGGCGCTGCCATCGATCTGGCCGATGGCCTGGCTCACGTTGCGGTCGGAAATCCGCGCCCGCGGCGCCTCCTTTTCCTGGCCAGACTGCTTGCCAGGAGACTTCTTCAACCAGTCGAACAGCCCCATCGTCACGCCCTGAGCGCGCGGATCGTAGCACGACCGCGCCGCGGCCGCAGGCTCACGGCTCGCAGATGTAGCGCGCCGGGTAGCCGGTGCAGGGGATGTCGTTCCAGCGGCCGGAGGAGTAGGTGTGCGCGCAATCTTCGCCGCCCGAGTTGTTCGGCTCCCCACTGTTCCAGTTGGTGTACGCCACCGCCTCGCCGTTGGACCACACGAAGCTGCCCTCCACGGCCACGTCGTTGAAGCCGGTCCAGAAGGTGTAGGTGGAGGTCCACCCGCGGCCCAGCGCCTCGGTGTTGAGCCAGCTGTTCTCGGCGCTGCTGCCGATGGCCACGAGATCGTAGCCGTAGGTGAGGCATTGCGTTCGCGCGGCCGCCCACTCGAGCGTAGTGCTGCACATCATGTAGGGCTGGGTGCCGTAGTACTCGATGTCGCAGGGGCAGAGACCGCCGTCGTCGATGTCGCCGCTGCAGTCGTTGTCGAGCGTGTCGCAGTCGTCGATGGCGCCGGGGTTGATGGAGACGTCGGCGTCTTCGCAGTCGGTGCTGTCGCTCACGTAGCCGGGGGGTGCGCTGCAGTCGGCGGTGGAGCTCGATGCATCGCCGTACCCATCACCGTCGGCATCCTCGTAGAAAACGCTGGTCCCGCCGGCGCCGTCGTCCACGCTGCCGTTGCAGTCGTCGTCCACGCCGTTGCAGACCTCGGCCGCGGCCGGGTTCACGGCCCACTCGCCATCATCGCAGTCGTCGTCGTCGCGGGTGAAGCCCGCGGGCGTGGAGCAGGCCGAGGTGGTGACGGCGGCGTTGCCGTACCCATCGCCATCGGCATCCTCCCAGTAGGTTCGGGCATCCACCGCGGAGTCATCGACCACCCCGTTGCAGTCGTCGTCCTCGGTGTTGCAGTACTCGGTGGCCCCCGGGTAGGCGCTGCGCCGCGTGTCGTCGCAGTCGGAGCTGTCGGCCACGGTGCCCGCGGGCGCCGAGCATGCCGCGCTCGGGGAGGCCGCATCGCCGTAACCATCGCCATCGGCATCCGCGTACCAGGTGGCGGCATCCGCGGCGGTGTCTTCATCCACCACGCCATCGCAGTTGTCGTCGAGCCCGTTGCAGAGCTCGGTGGCGGCAGGGTTCACGGTGGATCGGGTGTCGTCACAGTCCGCGTCGTCGGCGACGCTGCCGACGGGTGCGGAACAGGCGACCGTAGCGGCGGCCGCATCCCCGTAGAGATCACCGTCGGCGTCGGCGTACCAGGTCAGCGCATCGAGGGCATCGGCCTCATCCACCGTACCGTCGCAGTCGTTGTCGGACCCATCGCAGCGTTCGTCGGCGCCCGGGTAGTTGGCGGAGCTCGCATCGTCGCACTCCTCGCAGGCTGCCCAGCCATCGCCATCGACATCCGCGTAGCCCACGCTGCCATCGCAGTTGTAGTCGTTCGGGTCGGTGCAGTCCCCTTCGGCCGCGTCGGGATGATACAAAGACGATGTATCATCACAGTCACCGTTCAAAGCGACATATCCATCTGGCGCATCGCAGGAAGACCAGGTTGATGCATCATCGCCGTACCCATCGCCGTCGGTGTCGAGGTACCAGGTGGCCGGGTCGACCGCCGCGGCGCCATCCACCTCGCCGTCGCAGTCGTCGTCGCGCCCGTTGCACACCTCCACGGCATCGGGGTTCACGGCGGCCAGGGTGTCGTCGCAGTCGGTGTCGTCGCGCACGCGGCCGGCGACCTCGTCGCAATCAAGCACGACGTCGCCTGCATCGCCGAAGCCATCCCCGTCGGCATCGGCGTACCAGGCGAGGGCTTCGTCGGCTCCCTCATCCACCACGTCGTCGCAGTCGTCGTCCCGGTCGTTGCAGAGCTCGGGCGCCTCGGGGAAGACGTTCTCTTCGGTGTCATCGCAGTCACCCCCGTTGGCCACCAGCCCCGCATCGGGCTCGCACGCCGCCTGCGGCAGCTCCGCATCGCCGAACCCATCGCCGTCGGCATCCGCGTAGTAGGTGACGGTGACCCCCTCATCCACGCCATCGACGCAGTTGTTGTCGAGGCCATCGCACACCTCCACGGCCGCCGGCGAGATGGCCGGGTTCGTGTCGTCACAATCCCCGGTTGCCTCCACGGCGGTGTCGGGGCGCTCACAGGCCGACACGACCTCATCGCCCGCGTAGCCGTCCCCATCGAGGTCGGCCGCCCAGTCCGTGGGGGCGCCCACCGCGGCGTCGCTGTCGTCACAATCCTCGGTGGCCTCCACACCATCCCCATCAGCGTCGCGCGCCTTGGAGTTGTCGTTCGTGGGCTCGCAGCCACCGAGGAGCGCGAGGGCAGCGAGGAGCGAGAGGCGCATGGGAGACTCCGTTCAGGGGCGACGGCGGCGAGCGAGGAGCGCCCCGGCCGCGAGGAGGGAGGCGCCGGCCCAGGGGGACGCGCCCGAGGCGCAGCCGCAATCCCCCGACTCGTCGACGGTGTAGCCATTGCCGGAGTCGGTCGGTCCGCCATCGTCGGTGGCGGCCACCACGAAGGAGCCGGGCTCCGACCACCCGCTCTCGGCCCCGAAGGAGTCCGTGGTGTTGGCCGCCCAGTACCACTCCCCTTCCGCGAGCGGCGGCACGACGAGGCCGCTCACCGTGCCGGTGCCGGTGGCCGACCAGTCATCCTCGAAAACGGGGGAGGACAGGTCGGCGTTCGCCGACACGATCACGCTGTAGCGGGCGGCATCCCCCTCGGGGTCGACCGACTCGGCGAAGACCAGCTCCGCCTCGGGCGCCGAGGTGGCGCCATCGATGGGCGAGATGAGCACCGGCGGCGGCGGCGCGTCGTTCTCGCCGCGAGAGTAGACCTCGATGGTGTCCCAGGCGCTCCCGGTGCCCGACACATCCTCGGCGCGCACGCGCAGGTAGAGCAGCGTGTTCTCCGGCAGGACGAGCCCGGCGGCCGCGAGGTCGAGCTCGGTTTCGGCCAGCACCTCGTCGAGCTGATCCGCGCTGTCGAAGCCGGAGGAGGCATCGGCCTGGACGTGGTAGCTCAGCGGGTAACCCTCGGGATCCTCGCTCGCGGTCCACTGGAGGACCGGGGTCACGGTGGAGAGTTCCTCGCCGTTGCGGGGCGTGATCCAGTTCGGGTCGGTGGGCGCGAGCCCGCTGGTAGACACGCGGAAGGCCGCGAACTCCGACCACTCGCCGGAGAGGCCCTGCGTATCGGTGGCCCGCACCGTCCAGAGGTAGCTGCTCTCGTCGGGCAGGTCGGGGGACGCCACCCATTCGCCGAAAGCATCGAACCCATCGTCGGGGAGGCCCACCACCTCCGTCACGAGGGTAGCGCCATCGCCCGACCACACCTGCACGTCGTAGGAGAAGGGCAGGCCCTCGTCGTCGCTCGCGTTGGCCCACTGCAACGAGGGGCCGAGGACGCTCACCGCCTCGTCGCCCACCGGGCTCAGCGGCACGGGCACGCTCGGCGCGCTGTTCACGAGGTTCACGAAGATCGGGTCGAGCGCCATCCAGCCGCTGGCCACGTAGCCATCATCGGCGCGCGCCCGCCACCAGTAGGGCGTGTCGTCGCCCAGGCTCACGTCGACCGTCCAGGTGGACATCCCGGAGCCATCCTCGGGCTCGCCCGCGGAGGAGGCCACGAGCGAGGTGCCGGCTTCATCGGCGTAGACCTCGTAGTCGTAGGTGAGCGGCAGGCCGCGGGGGCTGCTGGAGTTGTTGATCGCGAGGCTGGGGTCGAGGACGTCGAAATCCACGCCGGCCATGAGCGCGGACGTGGGGACGGACGGACCATCGAACAGCGTCGGATCGGTGCCCGCGAGCGCCTCGTCAAGGTTGCTGACCCCGTCGGCGTCGGCATCGCCCGCCGCGTCGGACGCGTCGGACTTGTCGAGGCCGTAGGCATCCTCGTAACCATCGGCGAGGCCATCGCCGTCCGTGTCGAGCGAGGACACATCCACCGACCACGTCTGGCTGGCGGTGCCCCCATCGTCGTCCATCACGGACACGGTGAAGGTGTGGGACACGAAGCTGTCGGCGTAGGTGGGCGTCCACGACACGGTGGCGGTGGCGCTGTCGAAGCTGGCGGTGGCGGGCGCGGCGTCGAGCGTCCAGGTGAAGGTGTCGGCCGTTCCGGGGTCGGTGGCGGCGGCCGCGTAGCTGTACACGCTGCCCTCTGCCGCGGTGGCGGCCGGCACGCTGCTCACCACGGGGTCCGCGTTGGTGACGGTGACGGTGAACGTCTCCGTGTCGAACTCGCCGTGCTCGTCGGTGACGGTGGAGGTGACGGTCCAGGTGCCGTTGTCGGGGAAGCTGTGGCTGATCACCTCGCCCGAATCGGTCGTGCCATCGCCGAAGTCCCAGGTAGCAGTAAGGACATCGAGGGCGCCGGGGTCGCGCGAGACGACGGCGAAGGGCAACGCCGTACCCTCCACCCCGTCGGTACCGGAGGCCGACAGGATGGCCGGCGGCGCGTTGGTGACGACGACGGTGGTGCTGCTGGAGGTGCTGTCCGTGCCGTCGCTCACCGTGACCTTCACGGTGTAGGTGCCATCCTGATCGTAGGCGTGCGTCAGCGTGGCGCCCGACCCCGTGCGGCCATCGCCGAAGTCCCAGTCGTAGGTGAGCGCATCGCCGCCCGCATCGGTGGCCGACGCGCTGAAGCTGCCGCCATCCCCCTCCACGATCGGCGTGCTGCCCGAAACCGACGTGATCACCGGGGCGGCGTTGCCGACGTGGATCACCTGCACGTCGGTATCCACACCGCCGTCGGAGTCGGTGACCGTGAGGGTGACGGTGTAGTCGCCGTCGGCCGCGTAGGTGTGCCAGGCCGACGCGCCCGTGTCGGTGGCGCCATCGCCGAAGTCCCAAGCGTAGGTGAAGGTGTCGGTGGTGCCGGCGTCGGTGGCCGACCCGTAGAACGACGTCACCGCGCCTTCATCGGCCACGGAGGCACTGAAGCTCGCGACGGGGTTGGCGTTGGTGATGGTGATCGTGCCGGCCAGGGTGGCGCTGCTGCCCTCCTCGTCGGAGACCACGAGCGTGACCGTGTAGCTGCCATCATCCACCCAGGCGTGGGTGGGCGCCTTGCTCGAGCTCGTGCTCCCGTCACCAAAATCCCAGGCGTAGGTGAGCGTGTCGCCCGACCAGGCCGTGACGGTGGCGCCGAGCGTGGCGCTGCTGCCCTCGGCGGTGGACGGGAGCGAGAGCGCCGTGACGACCGGGACGGAGTTGGTGATCGTGACGGTGCCGGAGGTGCTGGTGCTGCCCCCATCGCCGTCGGTGACCTTCAGCGTCCACGCGTAGGTGCCGTCATCGCTGTAGGTGTGGGACGCGGAGGCGCCCTTGCCGGTGGAGCCATCGCCGAAGGTCCA
This sequence comes from uncultured Pseudomonadota bacterium, assembly GCA_903885375.1. Lineage (GTDB taxonomy): Bacteria > Myxococcota_A > UBA796 > UBA796 > SXON01 > SXON01. The sequence goes on along the minus strand of CAISIK010000014.1, from coordinate 72,770 downwards.
GGAGTAGGTAAGCGTGTCGGCGCCAGGATCGGTGGCCACGGCCACGAAGGAGGCGGCGGAGCCCTCGGCGGCGCCGGTGGCGGTGGCCGAGCCCAGCGTGGGGGCGACGTTGCCCACCTCTACCGTGAGGCTGTAGCCGAGGGAGGCGAGCAGATCACCGCTGGTGCCGCCGTCCTCGTCGGACGCCGTGCAGGACACGGTGTAGGTGCCATCGTCGTCGTAGGTGTGGGATTCCAGGGTGTAGTTGGAGGTGTCATCCTCGGAGCCATCCCCCCAATCGAGGGTGACGGTGATGGTGTCCGACGCCACGTCGTCGAAGTCACAGGCCACGCTCACCGCATCCACATCGCCCTCGTCGATGTCGTCGAACACGATGTCATCGACGGTGGCGCCGTAGCCGGAGGTGCCAGTGGTGCTCGCGAACCAGCTCACCGGGTCGGGCGCCACGTTCCGCACGGTCACCGTGGTGGTGTCGGTGTCGGTGTAGGTGAGGTATTCGACCTCGACGGTGGCGGAGTAGGTGCCATCGTCGTCGTACTCGCAGGTGTAGCTGCTGGAGCTGCTGTCGGTCTCCTCGTAGGTGCCATCCCCTTCGCAGTCATACGAGTAGGTCAGGCCCGAGCTGGGCGTGGAGGAACGCGCGTTGATGCTCACGCTGCCGCCCTCGCTGGTGGACCGCGAGGAGCCGGCATCGGCCACGGGCATGTTGTCGGGGTGGATGAACTCCACCACCTTGCTCGCCGCAAGGTACGACGTGGCGTTGTACGAGAGCTGGGTGTAGTACCCGCTGCTCGACCCCCCATCGATGCCCACGGTGGCGCTCAGGCCCGTGGAATAGCTGCTCCCGCCGGTACCTTCGAAGGTGACATCATCCCAGAGCATCCGGATGTTGCCATTTTCGTAGAGTTGGACGGCGAACGAAATCTTGCCGTAGCTGGAGGTGTCGTTGTAGTGCTCGGCGTTGGAGTACACGATGGTTTCCACGCGGTTGGGCGAGGTTCCAGAGCTGCGCCGGTACACCCAACTGCTGGTGCCGTTCTGATCCAGATCGTCCCAGAACGGGGCGACCATGGCGTAGCTGTTGGAGCTGAGCGCGGTGTTCGAGAGCGAGGTGTAGCTGGCGAAGCTCACGAATCCGTTGCTGCACACGTAGGCCGTGGAGTAGTCGGTGCCGTAGAACGGGAAGGTGAAGGCGAGCGAAATGCTCGTGTTGCTGTCATCCGCGCCGCTTGCCCCGGTGGAGGTGGAGGTTCCGAGCGCCGTACCGGAGGCGATGGTGGTGGAGAAGACCGTGCTGTCGTAGGTGGGGCCGCCCGACGTGCTGCTGTCCACGTAGTAGTAGCCGTAGCTGTCGGGCCCGCCGGACGCGGCGAGCGCCGGAGCGGGGAGCAGGCACAGGGCGAGCAGGAGGGAGCGGGTCATGGGATCTAAGGGCGCGGTGGTAGCGCAAGGAGTATCCCGCCCAGAAGGCTTAAGGCTGCCGCCATCCGGCTGCAGGCGGCCGGCGCTACCGGCAGCCGCTCGTGTCGGGGGTCGGGTCGAACGGCGCCTCGGAGTACGCGGCGGTGATCTCGGCGACGGACAGGTCGAAGCAGAAGGGCTCGCCGTCGGCGCAGGCGACACATTCGCCGCCGAGGGTGTCGACGAGGGCGCAGAGGTCGTCGATGCTGGAGAGGGCGGCGTGCAGCTCGCGGGTGTCGACCACCGCATCGAGGGTGCCATCGCGCCAGCCGAAGCCGTACTCATCCACCACGCCGGACAGCCGGACCTCGCGGAGCGTGGCCGGCGAGCCGCCGAAGCTCGTGTCGAGCACGCCGGGGCCCGCATCGAACACCGGGTTGGCGCTCCAGTCGGCGTCGGGGAAACGACGCACGGACTCGCACGGGTCCTGCTCGCCCGACTCCGTACCCAGCGCCGCGAGGAGGCTCAGCGAGGCTTCGCTCTCTCCGGCCACCTGCACGAGCAGCGGGCGGGTGAGCACCTGCTCCCACAGGCCATCCAGGCCCGGAGGCTGCACCACGTGCATGTCCGCCGCGGTGAGCGTGTAGAGCTTGCCCTCGAGATCGACGGAGGTGGGAGGGAGCACCTCCTCGTCGGGCACGTCGGCGTTTTCGCCCTCGGCGAAGCCGCCCTCCGGCACCGGCGGCGCCAGCTGACTGTCGAGGCCGAAGCCGCAACCGGCCGCGAAAGGAACGAGGAGGAGCTTGCGCATGACTGGCCTCACAGGGAGATCGAGTACGCCGAAGATTCGGCGGTATTGCCCGCCGCGTCGCTGCTGACAAGGGTGAAGGTGTACGTCCGGCCACGGGACCCGTTGAGCGACAGCGCGTGGGCGGTCGTGAGCACGTCATCGCCGTAGCGCCCGTAGTCCTGGAAGTTCACCCACGTGGTGGCGGGCTCGTCGGTGACCCACTGGAGGGTGAACTTCCGGCCTTGCGTGTAGCCGCTGACATCACGGATCGTCGGGGCCTGGGTGTCGGCGCCCGAGCTGTCCATCTCCGGCTCCTCGCCGCTGCCGGTGGAGCCCGAGGAGCCGCCCCCCGAGCGCAGGGCCGTGAGCGCGGCGGCCACATCCACGCGCCCATGGCCGTAGCTCGTGTCGTAGCCGGCCGAGCCACCATCCCGCGCGGTGCTCGTGAGCAGCTGGTACACCTCGTCGGGGCCGGAGGCGCCCGCCGAGATCAGCAGGGCCGCGGCGGCCGAGACGTGCGGCGCCGCCATGGAGGTGCCCTCCCAGAAGGTGTAGGTCCAGGCGCCCCCCTCGATGGTCTCCTGGAGGATGCCGTCGGCGTACCCATCGCCGTTTTCATCCTTCGAGAGGTCGCCGCCGGGGGCCACGAGGTCGAGGCCGGTGCCCCGGTTGCTGTAGCCGGCGCGCGAGCCGCCGAAGCCCACCGAGCCGACCGCGATGACGGAGTCGTAACGGGCGGGGTAGCTGAGGCTCGTGGCGTACTCGTTGCCGGAGGCGGCCACCACGGTCACGCCGCGATCGTAGGCATAACGGCAGGCGGACTCCAGCGTGTTGCTGGGGTAGGCCGACCCAAGCGAGAGGTTCACGACGCGCGCGCCGCTGTCGGTGGCGTACACCAGCCCGTTGGCGATGGCCGCAATGTCGCCGGCGCCATCGTCACCCATCACCTTCACGGGCAGGATCTGCGCGTTGGGAGCGATGCCGGCCACGCCCTTGCCGTTGCCGGTCTTCTGCGCGATGGTGCCCGCCACGAAGGTGCCGTGACCGTTGCCGTCGGTGGGGTTGCTGTCGCCGTTGAAGTAGTCGTAGCCGGGCAGCAGCGTGGTGATGCCGTCCGGACCGCCCGGCCGCACGCCGGTGTCGATCACCGCCACCGTCACCCCCTTGCCGGTGGAGGTGCTCCAGGCCGCCGGCGCCCCGATGGCGTCGAGGTTCCACTGGTAGCCGACGTAGGGGTCGTTCACCGGGCTGCCGAGCGCGCGGACGAGGTGGTTGGGCTCCACGAACTGTACGCGAACGTCGGCGGTCAGCGCGTCGAGCACTTCGCGGACGGGCCGCTCCTCCTCGAAGCCCACCTTCACCACCGCGATCCCGTCGTAGCGCTCCACCTCGGCCACGCCGTGGTCCTCCTCCACGCGCATCTGGGCCACGTCATCCCCCGTCACCCGCACGAGCACCTCGCCATCCACGTAGGGCTCGGTGTCCACGAGCCAGGGAGCGTCTTCCGTTTCGACGGCACAGGCGAGGAGGGCGATCAGCAAGGAGGGCTCCGCGGGGTTCCCTTGGCATGGCAAGGCCCGTGCCAACGCAGCACCGGCACAATTCCCCACGGGTGGGGCACCGACGCCTCACCCCCGGCCGGAACGGGGCACACGCGCCACGGCACCCACTCCCGACAGGAACTTGAAACCTGCCCGGTGTCGCGGCATCCCTGGGGCATGCTCCTGTTCCCTGCCCTCCTTGCTGCGTGTGCCTACGACCCCGAAACGTGGCGGAGCCCGCTGGCCAGCGGTTTCTCCGGCACGCCCGACCCCGCCGAAGGGGAGCGCATCTTCAACGAGGAGCACTGGGAGGACGACACCCCCTACGCGCTCGCGTGCACCTCCTGCCACCACGCGGCCGAAGGCGACACCCTCGATGTGGACGACGACGACACCCTCAACCGCCCCGGCCACACCGTGTACAACGTGTCCCTGCGCGGCGAGTGGAAGAACCAGCACCGTTGGGATGCCCTCGCGGACGACCAGATCGGCGCCTTCGGCGGACAGGTGTGCGTGGACGTGTACTTCCCCGGCGACAGCGAGATGACGGCCGAGCAGGCCGCCCACCTCGAGGCCTGGCTCAAGACCCGGGCCGACGCCGAGCCCGCCGAGGGCGACGAGCGCGCCGAGCCCCTCGGCGTGGGCTACACCGAATGGGAGACGCAGGACGAGTTCATCACCGCGCTCGGCTCCGACACCGGCGCCGATCTCGGCGACGTGGACGCCGGCGCCGCCCTCGCGGGCCGGTACTGCGGCTCCTGCCACGCCACCGGCGAAGGCGGCGCCCTCCAGTTCTACACCCTCTCCTCCCTCACCCCCGCCACGATCGCGGCCCGCGTTCGGAAGGCCACGGTCGACGGCGTAGGCGGCGGCAACATCCGCATGCCGCGCATCCCCGACAACCGCCTGCCGGACGACGAGCTGCGCAACATCCTCGCCTGGCTCACGCTGCCCACCGAATAGGGCGCTCGGGGGGGCTTGCCCCCCGCCCCAAAATGCACCACAATGGGCCGACGCATGCGCTCCCCCCTCGCAGTTCTCCTCCTCGCCCTCCTCCCGGCCTGCGCCCCTCCTCCCTTCCCTGAAGACCACCTTCCGGCGTACGAAGAGCGGCCGGTGGAGGTGAGCTTCGACGCCAGCTTCGACCGGGTGTGGGAAGAAACGCTCACCGTGATGGGCGACACCTGGCCCATCGACCGGATGGACAAGGGCGCCGGCCGCGTGACCAGCGAGTGGGTGATCGCGCAGAGCGACTACATCTACAATCAGTTCGGCGGCACGCGGATTCCGGAGAAGGTGCGCTACCGGATGTCGGTCATCGTGGACCAGAGCCGCGGCCGGTCCCGGGTGACGGTGCGCAACCGCGAGCAGGTTGAGAAGGACATCATCTCCGCCAACCTCACGTTCACCGGCAGCATCTACCAGTGGATCGACGTGCCCTCCAGCTCGCGCAAGGAGCGGGCCTTCCTCGAAGACGTGGCCCGCGCGCTCGGGAAGGACACCCGCCGCGCCGACCTCGACCTCCGCTACCGCTGAGGCCTCGCGCTCAGGCGCGCGGGATGTGCACGCGCTTGAGGCGGTGCACCGCGGCGATCCGCTCCTCGGCCACCCGGTTGGCGGCCAGCGCGCTGGTGGTGCCATCCACCTTGGCCTTGTTGATGACGCGCTTCACGGTGTCGAAGATGTTGGCGGCATCCTGCATCGCCTTCTCGCGCCCGTAGCCCTTGAGCTCGCTGTACACGTTGATGAGGCCGCCCGCGTTGATCACGTAGTCGGGGGCGTAGTTGATGCCGCGCTGGGAGAGCGACTCGCCATCGCGGCGTTCGTCGTCGAGCACGTTGTTGGCGCCGCCGGCGATGATCGGCGCGCGGAGCATCGGGATGGTGCGCGGGTTGATGATGCCGCCGATGGCGCAGGGGGCGAGCACATCGGCCTCGGCCTTGTAGAACTCGTCGCCCTCGAGCACACGACCGCCGAAGCGCTCGGTGGCGGTGGCGAGCCGGCGGGGGGAGACGTCGGCGAAGAGGAGGCGCGCGCCGGCCTCGTGGAGGTACTTGGCGAGCCAGACGCCCACGTTGCCGACGCCCTGGATGGCCACCGTGCGGCCGGTGAGGTCGGGGCTGCCGTAGGTGACCTCGAGACAGGCGCGGATGCCGTGGAATACGCCCCAGGCCGTGACGGGCGAAGGATCACCCGAGCCGCCGTGGGCCGCTTCCGAGCCGGTGACCCAGCGGGTCTCGCGGCGGATGTTGCCCATGTCCTCGACCGTGGTGTTCATGTCCTCGGCGGTGATGTACCGACCGCCGAGCGTGTCGACGAAGCGGCCGAAGGCGCGGAACATCGGCTCCGACTTCATGCTCGGATCGCCGATGATGACGGCCTTGCCGCCGCCCAGGTCGAGGCCGGCCACCGCGGCCTTGTAGGTCATGCCGCGGCTGAGGCGGAGCACATCGCGCACCGCCTCGGCCTCGGTGGCGTAGTCGAGCATGCGGGTGCCGCCGAGCGCCGGGCCGAGAGATGTGTTGTGGACGGCGATGATCGCCTTCAACCCCACGCTCTCATCACGACAGAAGACGACCTGCTCGTGGTCGTAGGAGGAAAGCTGCTCGAAGATGCTCATGGCGTTCCCGTTGTGGCGCTCGGGTAACCGGCAGCCCCGGCGGCCTGCCGCACCCCTCTGTCATACGCGGGCAAATCCTCCGATTACGCAGGTGCGTAATGGTGGTGGCACCCGCCTACGCGATGCGGAGCAGGCGGGCGCCGGTCTCCACGGTCTGGCCTTCGGAAACGAAGACCTCGGCCACCGTGCCATCGATCGGCGCCTTGAGTTCGTTCTCCATCTTCATGGCCTCGACCACGCACACGGGCTGGCCCTTCGTGACGACATCGCCCGCCGCTACGAAACACCTCACCACCCGGCCGGGCATCTGCGAGGTGAGCGTGCCGCCGGCCGTGCCCGCCGAGAGGCGGAGCGCCTTCCGGCGAGGGTCGACCACCTGCACTTCGGTGCTGAGGCCCATCAGGTCCACGAGCCAGCCGCCTTCAGCGGCCACGGCGCCCGCCTCCCAGCTCGCATCGTCGATCAGCATCTGGAAGGCCTCCGGCGTGGGCCGGGAGAGGTCCACGAGGTGGACAACACCATCCACCACCACGCGGAACTTGCCCTCGCGCGTGCGCTCGACCTCCACGTGCCGAAGCGTGTCTTCGATCGTGATCTCGTATTTCATGCGGCACCCCCGGGGCGACCCGAACGTTTCCAGGCCGACTCGGCCCGACCCTGGCCTTCCACCCGCGCGGGGCGGGTGTCCTTCTCGTACTGCGCGAGCGCGGCGGCGATGGTGGCGATGTCATCGAGGCGAGCGGCATCGGTGAGCTTCGTGAGCCGCTCGGGGGAGAGGAACCCCGTGCTGTAGCGCCCGTCGGCGAAGTCGGGGTCGCGCAGGAGCGCGGCGAAGAAGGGGATGGAGGTGCGGATGCCGCGCACCCGGTACTCGCGGAGCGCGCGGATCGTGCGGCTGATGGCCTCCTCCCGGTCGCTCCCCCAGCACACGAGCTTGGCGATCATCGGGTCGTAGTGGATAGGCACCTCGTAGCCGGCGTACACGCCGGAATCGACGCGCACCCACGGGCCGGCGGGCTCGCGAAGGCCGCTGATGCGCCCGGGCGCGGGAGCGAACTGCCGGCTCGGGTCTTCCGCGTACACGCGGCACTCGATCGCGTGCCCGCGCTGGACGATGTCCTCCTGCCGGAACCAGAGCGGCTCGCCGGCGGCGATGCGGAGCTGGGCACGGGCGAGGTCGATCCCCGTGACCATCTCGGTGATCGGGTGCTCCACCTGCAGGCGGGTGTTCATCTCGAGGAAGTAGAACTCGCCGCTCGCCTGGGAGAAGAGGAACTCGATGGTGCCGGCGCCAACGTAGCCAACGGCCTCGGCCGCCTGCACGGCCACCTTCGCCATGGCGAGGCGTGTGGCCTGCGGGAGCACGGCGCACGGCGTTTCTTCGACCACCTTCTGGTTGCGGCGCTGGACGCTGCAATCGCGTTCGAACAGGTGCACGGTGTGCCCGTGGGCATCGGCCAGCACCTGGATTTCGACGTGCTTGGGGTTCTCGACGAACTTCTCGAGGTAGACGGCATCGTCCTTGAAGGACTTCTTCGCTTCGCTCTGGGCGCTGCGCCAGGCGCTCGCGAAGTCCTCCGCGCGGTCCACCCGGCGCATCCCCTTGCCGCCGCCGCCCGCTGCGGCCTTGATCATTACGGGGAACCCGAAGGACTCGGCCAGCACGAGCGCCTCCTCGGCGGTGGCGATGGCCTCCGACGTGCCCGGGACGACCGGAACGCCGGCGGCGATCATGCGCTGGCGAGCGCCGGTCTTGCTGCCCATCGACTCGATCGCGGAGGGGGGCGGGCCGATCCACACGAGGCCGGCATCGATCACCGCCTGGGCGAAGGCGGCGTTCTCGGACAGGAAACCGTAGCCGGGGTGGATGCCCTGGGCGCCGGTGCGCTTTGCGGCCGCGATGATGGCCTCGCCGCGGAGGTAGCTCTCGCTCGAGGGCGCGGGGCCGACGCAGACCGCCTCGCCGGCGTTGCGCACGTGCAGGGCCTCCCGGTCGGCGTCGGAGTACACGGCCACCGTGCGAACGCCCAGCTCGTGGCAGGCGCGGATGATGCGGACGGCGATCTCGCCACGGTTGGCGACGAGGACCTTGCGAAATGGAGGAGTGGGCATGGGCGGCGGTTCTAACGTACCGACCGCGCCTGCCCCAGAATTGTCGATGCGCCCCTCACCGGCGGGGGGCCCGGTTCCGATCCTCCTCGTAGGAGAATGGCCATGCCCCAACGCCTCTCACTCGCCGAACTCGTCGTCTCGATCGCGGTAGCCGTCTACGGTGAGGTGCCCGACGTGACCGCGGAGCTTCAGCCCGACGCGGAGGAGTAGCTCCGAACGGGGTTCCGGTGATACGACGCGTGCGGAGATCGCGTACGTGCCTACCCGTGATGAGCTCACGCCCTTCCCGGGCGAGGATGACCCCACCGACGAGCTTCCCGCCTACGCCAAGCTCCACCGGAAGTATGCCGCTCCCCTGCCCCCGGAATCCTCGATCGAGGATGACGTGGCGGCCGAGGGCATCGAGGACAAGGACCCGTTCGCGGAGCTCGCCGAGGTGCCGCTCGAACGGGTGGAGCTGCTCGAGCCCATCGAGGAGGTGGAGGTGGTGATTGCCGAGCCGCCGCCCGCCCCGACCCGGAAGCGGAAACGATAGCGAAGGCGTTCGAGCGCTGCGGTGGAAATTTAGATCGGGTCCAGATAGAGGGGAGTGCCGCGGACGATCGCGGCGCACACCCAGGATCCCCCATGCCCAGCCTCTCCGGCACCAAGACCCACGAGAACCTCAAGGCCGCCTTCGCGGGCGAATCGCAGGCCAACCGTCGTTACCTCTACTTCGCCAAGATCGCCGACGTGGAGGGCTACCCCGACGTGGCCGGCCTCTTCCGCGACACCGCCGAAGGTGAGACCGGCCATGCGCACGGCCACCTCGACTTCCTCAAGCAGGTGGGTGACCCCGCCACCGGCCTCCCCATCGGCGAGACCGAGCTGAACCTCAAGGCCGCCGTGGCCGGTGAGACCTACGAGTACACCGACATGTACCCGGGCTTTGCGAAGACCGCGCGCGACGAAGGCTTCGCCGACGTGGCGAGCTGGTTCGAGACCCTCGCCAAGGCCGAGAAGTCGCACGCCGGCCGCTTCCAGAAGGGCCTCGACAGCCTCTGAGCCCCGCGATCGGGCTCCGGCCACCCGCCGGGGCCCGATCCCCACTTTCGCACCCCAGGAGCACGATTGCCCCGCACCGTCCCTACCCCCCGCGACGAGGTCTACTGGTCACGGAGTGCCCTGGAGGCGGAGGAGAAGCGTGTCTTCGAAATCTGCAACGGCTGCCGGCTCTGCTTCAACCTGTGCCCCAGCTTTCCTGCCCTGTTCGATGCCATCGACGCGCTCGATCCCACGGCCCACCTGTCGGAAGGCGCGCCGGCCACGCACCACGCGGTCGATGCGCTCGGCAACCACGCCGCGGCCACCGGTGGGGAGCACGCCGCACCGGCGCGCGAGGATGTGCACGGCCAGGCCGAGGCGCTGGAGCGCCTGCCGCTGAGCGTGAACCAACGCGTGGTGGACCTCTGCTACCAGTGCAAGCTGTGCGACCCGATCTGCCCCTACACCCCGCCGCACGAGTTCGCCGTCGACTTCCCTCGGCTGATGCTCCGCCACAAGGCGATCGATGCGCGCGAGAAGGGCGTGCCGCTGCAGGACCGCGTCCTGGGCGACCCTGATCTCATCGGCACCATCGGCACGATCCTGCCCGCGGTGGCCAACGCCGTCACCAACCTGCGCCCCAATCGTGTGATGATGGAGCACACCGTCGGCATCCACCGCGACCGGCAGCTCCCCGCCTTCGCCTCGCAGACCTTCTTGAGATGGTTCAAGGCGCGCCACGCCACCCGGCCGGACCCGACCAGCGTGTCGGGTCGCAAGGTGGTGCTGTTCTACACCTGCTCCGTGCAGTGGAACGAGCCGCAGGTGGGCCGCGCCGCCGTGGAGGTGCTCGAGCACAGCGGCATCACCGTCTTCGCGCCCGAGATGCGCTGCTGTGGCATGCCGGCGCTCGATGGCGGCGATGTGCCTCGCGCCACCGACTGGGCCCGCCACAACATCGATGTGCTCCTGCCCTACGTGCAGGCCGGCTGCGACATCGTGAGCCCCGGCCCCACCTGCAGCTTCATGATGAAGAAGGAGTGGAAGGACTACGTGGGCACCGAAGCCGCCGAGGCCGTGGCCCGCTGCAGCTTCGACCTGATGGAGTATCTCTTCCGCCTCCGCAAGGAGGGAGCGCTCCGCGAGGACTACACCACCGACGTGGGCGCGGTCGGCTACCACCTCCCCTGCCACCTGAAGGTGCAGAAGATCGGCTTCCGCAGCCGCGACATGCTTCGCCGCCTTCCGGGTGCCCAGGTCACCATGGTGGACCGCTGCTCCTGCATGGACGGCACCTGGGGCATGAAGAAGGAGTACTACGAGCTCTCCAAGGAAGGAAGCAAGAAGTTGATGTCCGAGCTGGAGGGTTCCGGCGCTGGCACCTACAGCTCCGACTGCCTCATCGCCAAGCTGCAGATCGAGGAGGCGAGCGGCAAGAAGGTGAAGCACCCCATTGAGCTGATGTGGGAGTCCTACGGCGGCACCGCGGAGCGCGCCGTCGCGCCGCTGGGCCCCGTCGAGCCGGAGCCCACCTGATGCTCACGCTCGCCGACATCCTGCCCAACGCCGAGTTCATGGCCGCCCGGAGGCGCCACGAAGCCGACATCCTCGCCGCGAAGGCCGTGCGGCGGCTGGCCGTGGGGCCGAACATGACGATGCTGTTCGAGAACCTCGGCACCTGCTGGTGGCAGGTGCAGGAGATGTGTCGAGTGGAGCACATCAGCGCCCCCGAGGCCATCCAGCACGAGCTCGACACCTACAACGCCCTCCTTCCGAACGCGGAGAGCCTCAGCGTGACGCTGCTGCTCGAGTACGACGACCCCGAGCAGCGGAAGCGGATGCTCACCGCGCTGCTCGGCCTGCAGGAACACGTCTGGCTGCACCTCGAAGGCCTCCCCCCGGCGAAGGCCCGGTTCGACGAGGAGCAGTTCAACGACGTGCGCATCTCGTCGGTGCAGTTCATCCGCTTCCCGCTGCACGAGGGTGCGGCCGCCGCCCTCGGTGACTTCCACCGCGCCGCCTCCATCGCCGTGACCCACCCGGCCGCGCCGCTCTCCGTCCCCCTTTCCCGCACGCTGCGGGCCGCCCTGCTCGACGACCTCTCCTCACCCTGACCTCGGAATCAAAGATGTCCCTCCTCGGCAAGACCGCTCCCGACTTCACCCTGTTCAACCAGCGCAAGGAGGCCACCGCCCTCGCTTCGCTGCGTGGCCAGCGCGTGGCCCTCCTCTTCTACCCGGCCGCCTTCACTGGCGTGTGCGAGCGCGAGCTCTGCACCGTGCGCGACCAGTTCGCCGGCATCTCCGCCGGCAAGGCCACCGTCCTCGGTATCAGCGTGGACATGCCCTTCAGCAACGCCGCCTTCGCCGCCAAGACCGGCGCGACCTTCCCGCTGCTCTCCGACGTGCACCGTCAGGCCACCCGAGCCTACGGCGTGTCCTGGCCGAACTTCGCCGGTATCGAGGGTCTCGAGGTGGCGAACCGCTCCGCCTTCGTGATCGACGAGAACGGCACCGTCGTGTACGAGTGGATCGCGCCGAACCCCGGCGTCGAGCCCGACTACAGCGCCGTCCTCGCGGCTCTCGGCGGATGAACCCCGGGGTCGTGGAGGCGCTGTTGCGTGAGCAGGGGCTGTCCATCACGGGCCCCCGCCGCGCGATCGTTTCCTACCTCCACGACAACCCGAACCACCCCACGGCGGCGCAGGTGCACGCCGACGTGAGCCGCGCCTGCCCGGGCCTGAGCCGGGCCACCGTCTACAACACGCTCACGCTCCTCGTGGAGCTGGGCGCGTTGAGGGCGTTGCGCCAGGCCGGTCGCGACACGCGCTTCGACCCGAAGCGGGAGCCGCACCACCACCAGGCCTGCCCCTCCTGCGGTGCGCTCACCGACATTCCGGTCGAGGAGGTCGAGGTGCGTTGGAACGGCATGGCTGCGCCCGCAGAAGTGCGCATCCTCATGCCCTGCGAGCGCTGCGCGTAGCGCCCGGCCTCGCGGCCGGAGCCCCACGCGCTCGCTCAACCGCCGACCGCTCAGGCCTGGGCCTGGGTCGTGGGCGCCGCCGGCTTGGCGGCACGACGGGCCAGCTCGAGCTGCAGCGTGGCCCGGCGCTCCGCGATGTTCTCGGCGCCAAGCGCGAGGTCGAGCACCTCCTCCATGCGCGAGCAGAAGTGGAAGGTCATGTCGTCGCGGATTTCCTTGGGGACTTCCACGAGGTCCTTCTTGCAACGCTCGGGCAGGAGCACGGTGCGGATGCCGGCGCGGTGGGCCGCCAGCACCTTCTCCTTCACGCCGCCCACCGGCAGCACGGCGCCCCGGAGGGTGGCCTCGCCCGTCATGGCCAGCGTGGGATCGACCTTCAGGCCGGTGAGCAGCGACACCATCGCCGTGAGCATCGTGACGCCCGCGCTCGGACCATCCTTGGGGATGGCGCCCGAGGGCACGTGCACGTGCACATCGGTGTTGTCGAACACGTCGGGATCGATGCCGAGCTCGGTGGCGGCGGAGCGGATGTAGCTGCGCGCCACGCCCACGGACTCCTTCATCACATCGCCCAGGGAGCCGGTGAGCTGGATGCCGCCCTTGCCCTTCATCTTGGTGGCCTCGATGAAGAGGATGTCGCCACCCGCGGCGGTCCACGCGAGGCCCGTGGCCACGCCCGGCACGCTGGTGCGCTCGGCCACTTCGGCGAAGAAGTGGATGGGCCCACGGATCTCCTCGATGGCTTCCGGGGTCACGGTGAAGCCCTCGACATGGCGGCCCGATGCGACCTCCTTGGCGATCCACCGGCTCACGGCCGCGATCTCGCGCTTGAGGCTGCGAACGCCCGCTTCGCGCGTGTAGCTCTTGATCAGGAACTTCAGCGACTCATCGTCGAACACCACCTGCTCGGCCTTCAGGCCGTGCTCCTCGACCGCTTCGGGGAGCAGGTAGTTCCGGGCGATCTTGAGCTTCTCCTCCATCGTGTAGCCGGGGATCTCGATGATCTCCATGCGGTCCCGCAGGGGGCCGGGGATGGGGTCGGCGAGGTTGGCCGTGGCGATGAAGAGCACCTTCGAGAGATCGAAGGGCACATCGAGGTAGTGATCCATGAAGGTGTCGTTCTGCTCGGGGTCGAGCACCTCGAGGAGCGCGCTCGAGGGGTCGCCGCGGTAGTCGGCGCCGAGCTTGTCGATCTCGTCCAGCACGAAGACGGGGTTGTTGGTGCCCGCCTTCTTGATGCCCTTGATCACCTTGCCGGGCAGCGACCCGATGTAGGTGCGCCGATGGCCGCGAACCTCGGCCTCGTCACGCACGCCGCCGAGCGAGATGCGCACCATCTTGCGGCCGAGCGCCCGGGCCACCGACTTCGCGAGCGAGGTCTTGCCGACGCCGGGGGGCCCGACGAGGCAGAGGATGGGGCCCTTCATGTCGCGCTTGAGCTTGCGCACCGCGAGGTACTCAAGGATGCGCTGCTTTACCTTTTCGAGCCCGTAGTGGTCGGCATCGAGGATACGGCCGGCCTCGGCGACGTCCATCACGTCTTCCGTCTGGGCCGACCAGGGCAGCTCCATGAGCCAGTCGATGTAGGTGCGGCTGACGGTGTACTCGGCGGCGCCGGGGCTCATGCGACTCATGCGCTTGAGCTCCTTGTAGGCCACCTTCTCGACGTCCTTGGGCATCCGGGCCTTCTTGATGCCCTTCTTGATCTCCTCGAACTCCTCCTGGCGGTCATCCGTCTCGCCGAGCTCCTTCTGGATGGCCTTGAGCTGCTCGCGGAGGAAGTACTCCCGCTGCGCCTTGTCCATCTCGCCCTTGACCTCCGTCTGGATCTTCTGGCTGAGCTCGAGGACCTGGAGCTCCTTGTTCAGGAGCGCGATGACCTTGCCCATGCGCTCGCGCGTGTCGAGCGTGTCGAGCAGCTCCTGCTTCTCCTCCACGCCGATGGACAGGTTGCTGGCCACGATGTCGGCGAGGATGCCGGGGTTGTCGATGCTGCGGACGAGGAAGCTCGCCTCCGAAGGGATGTGGGGGCTGAGGTCGATGATCTTCTGCGCGAGCTCACGCATGGTGGCCATCAGCGACTCGAGCTCGGGCGTGGTTTCCTGCGACTCCGGGAACACCCGGACATGCGCGGAGAGCGTGGGCGACGTGGTCATCCACCGCTCGACCTTGATGCGGCTGAGGCCCTGGATGATGACGTTGAGCTTGTTGCCCGGCATCTTCACCGACTTCAGGATCTTCACCACCGTGCCGGTGAGGTAGAGCTCGGCGGTGTCGGGATCCTCGTTCTTGGCATCCTGCTGGGCCACGATGCCCAGCAGCTTGTCGCCCGCGAGGGCGCGCTCTACGGCTTCGAGCGACTTGTCGCGACCCACGTTGATGGGGAACGCGAGCACAGGGAAGATGACCGTGTTGCGGATGGCGAGGATGGGCAGGTCGAGTTCAGGCGGGAGATTCGGCGGGGCGCCCTGTTCGTAGCTGGGCGGGTCGAAGGCCATGGGGCTCCTGTGTGGGTACCCTCGGAAGCTATCCGCGAAGGGCAGCGGGTCAACCGCTGCGGACCCGTCTGTTCGGGCAGGACGTCATTTCGATCGGCTGGAGGGCCGCCCTTCCCTCCCCTGCTCGGCCAAAGCCCTCGACCAGGCGGGCTGCGTGGACGCCGACCACCCCTTCGCGGAGAGCGCCGCCGGCGTGGGTGTGAACTCGGCCGGCGGCGTCCAGGCTCGTTTCAGGTCCCACAGGACCACCGCACCATCCACGCCCACCGGCTCGCCGAGCAGCTCGGTGACGCGCAGCAGCGCCTCCTCCGGCGAAGGCAGCGTCGTCATGCGGGCCGACTCCTCCAGCACGATGTCGCGCCGGAGCGCCACCCACCGAAAACCGTGCCCCTCCAACGGCCGGAGCGCGTCGGGCGGCAGGGTCGGCAGCGGCCCCGTGCCCGCCGACGCCATCCGCAGGCCCTGCGCGATGGGCGTGCTGAGCTGCCGTTTGAACGTGGGCGGCCAGAGCACCGGCGCCGGCTCGCCCATCCCACCGAACGTCGGCAGCCGAAACGACGTCTGCCACACCAGCCCGTCGTGCTGGATGCGGAAGGGCAGGAAGACCAGCGCCCCGCCCTCCTTGCCGGCCTCCACGAGCAGCCGGGGAGCGCGCACATCGTGCCAGGTGAAGGGGTAGGCGCGGGTGGCGGACTGTTGCCAGAGCCCCGCGGCGGCGAGCAGGACGGCCCAGAGGCGAACACCCCGCGCGGGCAGGCTCGCGGCGATGCCGAGCGCCCCCACGAGGAGGATGCACGACACGAGGCGGTACGGGAACCACAGCCGGTTGAAGAAGGGCAGGTACCGGTACACCACCATGTACGGCACGTTCACGATGAGCGTCTCGCCGAAGCGGATGCCCGGCCCGAAGGCCATGGCCACGCAGAGGAGCCCGCCGATCCACCACACCCAGGGCAGGCGCCGCATGGCCAACGCCACGAGCATGGGGATGCCCCACGTGGGGAGCGTCAGCATCCGCGCGCCGTAGCCCTCCATCAGGGAAATCCCGTAGAGCTCGTCGCCGATGCTGTTGCCAATGGCGCCGGGCATCGTGAAGATGGACTGCTCGAAGGGGGTGCCGCCGGGGGTGCCCCCGCCCGACCACACCCGCGCCATCGGGATCGCCGCGGGCGCCACGATCAAGGCGGCGCCGAGCAGGGCGAGGCCGAGCTGCCCGGCTGCACGGCCGCGGTCGGGGGCGCGTCGGAGCTCCACGAGCAGCAGCGGCAGGCAGAGGATGCCCACGAAGAAGGCCTCGAACCAGTAGGTCCACCCCACCAGCGCGCACGCCGCCGCGAGCTTCGCCACCGAGGCCCGACGCCCCTCCCGGATCACCTCGATCAGGAAGAACGGCACCGCGGGTACGAACCACAGGAAGGCCTGCGTGGGGCGACCGGCGGTGACCTCGAAGCAGATGTACGGGTTCACCATCCACAAAAGCGAAGCGGCGAAGGCGCGGTCGTCATCGCCGAGCACCACACGCGCCAGCGGCCGGAACGCCACCGCGTTCCCCACGAGCACCAGCACGATCCACCAAGGCTGGTAGTGGCTGCCGAGGAGCCATTGGAGCGGTACGCTGAGTACGGCGTCGACGAAGTTGTTGCCGGTGTGGGCGAAGTTGTCCTTCCCATGAGGCCAGAAGAAGAAGCGTGTGCTCGACGGATCGCCCACGTTCTCGATGCAGAGCCGGATCCAGTCGAAGAACCACCACGTGCCGAAGGCATCGACCCCATCGCCCACCATGGCGTTCGGCTGGAGCAACGCGGGCAGCACCCCGCCGAGCGCGATGGTCACGAAGAGCGCGAGCTCGAACAGTTGTCGGCGGCTGGGCACGGCGCCGTATATCAACCGGCGGAAGGCGCACGGCGCGCGCGCCCGTTAGCCTCCGGCTCGAATCGGGTGCGCCAATGTTGCTTTCCCTGCTTCTCGCCTGTCCGCCGCCGGAAGAAGCCGTCGTCGACCCGCCCTACGGCCTCATCCTGAAACAGGATGGCCAGCTCTACGCGGGCGCCTCACGGGTGGACATCACGCCCACCATCACCGAGACCTACACCGATCTCAACGGCAACAACGAGTTCGACGGGTGCAACACCGATCCCTCCGGCACCCGCGGCGGGTGCGACGAACCCTACGACGACGCCAACGGCGATGGCCACTTCAACGGCGTGTGGATGGCCGGCTTCCAATCGCGGCGCGCCGCGATGGACGTGCACGACCCCCTCTCTGTCTCCGCCGTCGTCCTCTCGCTCGACGGCGAGTACGTGGCGCTCGTGGGCGTCGATGCCCTCGGCATCCTCGAGAACCGAGTCCGCGACGCGGCCACCGTCCTGCAGGCCGACGGCTTCGCGGGCGACCGCCTCATCGTCTCCTCCTCGCACACGCACTCGGCCGCCGACACCGTGGGCATCTGGGGCCTCGATGAAACCGCGAGCGGCGCCGATCCCGAGTACACGGCGTCCATCACCGCCGCCATCCTCGAAGCCGTCCAGACGGCCGCCTCCGTCATGGAGCCCGTGTCGCCCACCGTCGGGCAGGCCGACATGAGCGCCCCCGAGTTCAACGGCGCCCCCTTCGGCGGCATCAACCCCGACGCCACGATCGAAGCGGGCATCAACGACATCCGCGACCCGCTCATCACCTCCGGCTCCGTCTTCTCCATCGCGCTCGAGGGCAAGGAAGGCCGCGTAGCCACCGTGGTGAGCGCCAGCGGCCACCCCGAGACCAGCAGCGACGAGCACAGCTCCCTGAGCGCCGACTACCCCGGCGTGATCCGCGACTGGTTCGACACCAACGAAGGCGGCACCACCGTGTTCCTCAGCGGCGCGCTCGGCGGCATGCAGTCGGCCCTCGGCGGCACCATCCCCATGGTTGACACGGCCGGCCAGCGCGTCCTCCAGGAGGATGGCACGCCGGAGTGGTTCAACGAGGGCGGCTTCGAATTCGTGCGTATCTGGGGCACCCTGCTCGCCCAGGAGGCCCAGGCCTCGCTCACCGACGATCAGCCCTGGGAGCGCATCCGCGTGCGCAAGGCGAGCTTCCTCATCCCGGTCGACAACGTCTCCTTCGCTCTCGCGTTCCAGCTCCACCTTCTGGACACGCCCGACGAGTACGTGGACCAGTCGCCCGACTGCCCCGGTTACGGCGCCGACCCCGACGTCTTCGGCTGCGTGCCGGCGTCCGTGTGGGTGATCGAGCTCGGCCCCCTCACCTTCGGCTCCGCCCCCGGCGAGCTCTTCCCCGAGCTGTTCTGGGGCGTCCCCGACGAGCCCGCCATGGCCGACGCCTCCCTCCGCGCCGGCGATGCCCGCTGGGTCCAGACCGATCGCGACTGCGAGTCCGTCGACTTCGCCGCCTCCTGCAAGGGCGACGACTCCGTGAACGTGCCCGAAGACTGCGACGCCGACGGCACCGCCTGCGACGGCGTGTGCGACTGCCTCCAGGCCCACGCCGCCCCCTACCGGCTGTCCGACACGGCCCCCACGCCCATCGCCGACATGCTGCCCGGCACCTACAAGGTGCCGCTCGGCATCACCAACGCCTACTGCGGCTACATCGTTCCCGGCCCCGACTTCAACACCCACGTGAACGTGACCAACGAGCAGGGCGACCACTACGAAGAGACCAACTCCTGCTCCGGCGGTTTTGCCGACCAGGTCCTCGGTGCCTTTGCGAGCCTCGAAGGGGGGTAGATCGGAGGCAGCCCCGTCAGGCCCCCCCGCCGCCGCCTCCCGGCGGCCCGAGGCACGTCGTGCAGGCTGAACGCGCCTTCCCGACGCCCCCGGAGCCACGGTGGCCGGTCCTGCCCGGGAGGTGGGCTCGACGCTCGACGGCCCCCTCGCCGCCGACGCGCCGCGGGTCGTCCTGCGCGCCGCAACCACCACCGGATCGCGGCCGACTCGGCAGCCGAGGCGTGCGCCACCAAGGGGGTCGCATGATCGTGGCGCGGATGGTGCTCAACTGGGAGCATGCCTGTGGCGCGCTACACGCACGGATATCGAAGCGGCGCGCCGCGTCGGTCGCGGCCATCACGTTTCCGCCCCAGAAGGTGGCCCCCACCCGGCCGAGGACCACCGCGCCCGGTACCTGCTGAGGGCCGGAAGCATGAACTGCATGGCGGAAGGCTCACCCCCTGCAGGTGACACCTGCGGAGCGCACGCCCCTCCGGCCCCGTCGACCGCAGCAGGCTTCGCGCGATCGTGAACGCCGCCGGGGCGCCCTCGACCACCGTCCGTAGGCGCATCCGCTTGCCGCGCGGCGGACACGCCCAGCCGTCGACACCGAACACGCGTTTCAACAGCTCCGCCCAGCCGAGCCGCGCGTCCACCGGCAGCTTCTCGCGCCCCCGCCGGCGCTCACGCCTGACCAGGCGCAGCGCCTCCCGCGCCTCCTGCTCCGCCTCGTCCGAGCTCGGCGCCTTGGGGACCACCGCCCCATGCCACGACGCGTCCCCCGCCAGCACCCCCGCCTGGAGGAGCCTCCATCGCCGTCGCGCCATCGCTCCACACCCGCTTCATGCCGATCCGGACCCGGCCGTCCGGCAGCCGCTCGATACGCCCCACCGCCAACGCCGGACGCAGGATGTACCGGCACAGCCGCTCCAGGCCCGACCGGTCGTGCGCCGCCAGGAACACGTTCGCGTGCACGTTGTAGCCATCGAAGCTCGCGTAGCGCGGGGCCAGCGCGAACTCCTTCCCTCCGAGCGTCACCACCCAGCCGAACCCGCTTGCCTGCCCGCTGCCCCGTGGCCACCGTGCCCGAGACCCACGCGCCACGCTCGTCCGGCAATCCCACCCCTCGCTCGCAGATCGACAAGGCGCCACCCGCCAGCAGCGCGCGTGCCGCGCGAAACGCGGCGTTGCGCAGTGCGGCTCCGAGCCGTGAACCGTCAGGCCGCCGCGGGCGTCCGTCACCCCTCCCCCGTCAACCACGCCGCGCGTGGGACCGTGGGCGCGCTCCGGGCGAGGCCGCCGCTCGGGGTCAAGCGCCCTACGTCGAGGGGCTCATGGGGCGGAGCCGGGCGGCGCTGCTCGGCCCCGGCCGGCTGCAGCGCCGTGCCGCCCCGCCGACCCGCCCCCACGGTCGCCGCGTCCTGGACCCGGCCGGCTGCGGATCCACGCCACCTCAGTGCAGCTCGCTCCAGCTCCAAATGACTCCCGACCACTGCCCCCCCGCCGCCCGGGCCTTCTCCAGCTCCATCTCGGCCTCCGCCGCCTCCGCGAGCGCCTCCTCGGCCTCGCCCGCCCGCGCTTCACCGTCGCTGATGTCCCACAGCACGGTGTAGTCGTCTTCGTAGTAGGGGTCGCCGAGGGCCATGCGCAGGCGGGTCTCGATGGCGTCGGTGAGCTGGCTGTTGAAGCCCCGGGCGAGCAGGGCGCGGTCGAACCAGACCCACCGCACGGCCGCGCGCACCTCGGCCTCCTCCGCGCGGGTGCCGGGGCGCATCAGGTCGTCGGCCTGCACGAGCTCCACGAACCAGCGATTCTCGAGCCACTTCTCGTACGCGGGGGACCGCACGTTCGCCACGTGGTCGCCCATGCCCGAGACCATGGCCTGACCGTGGAACACCTGCTGCACCATCGCCACCTCGGGCGCGCCGATGGGCACGCTCAGGATGTTGCCCGGCCGGGCCGCCACGATCGCCGAGGCCGGCAAGGGCGGCATCGACAGCGAGCGGATCGGCGCGAGCTTGTTGGCGCGCGGCTCGAGGACCATGAGGACCACGAACAGGACGGGAAGCACGCGGGTGGTCGTGGCCGCGAGCACCGGCACCAGGCTCATCGCAGCGATGCAGTACACCACGCCGAGGATGCGGGAGGGGAAGTTCAGCCGCGCCACGAGCGAGCTGTGCTCGAACAGCCAGTTGTAGGCGACGTTGTCGAACGGGACCCCCCCGATCGAGAAGCGGGGGCCAAGCGCGAACAGACAGGCGAGCAGCACCCCGATGGTCAGGCCGGGCGCCGACCGCCACCGCGCCAGCACGGCGAGGAGCGGCACGAGCGTACTGGCCAGCCCGAAAGTGGAGAGCACCCGCCGAGAACGCTCCGCGGACTCCAGCCACACCCCGGCTTCCTGAAGCTTCACGTCCAGACCGGGAATCTCGCCGGCCCGTGCGGCGAGCACGATGGGGAGGGCCATGGGCGCCACGATCAGCAGCGCGAGCCCGACGGCCAGCGCAAAGTGGCGGAGCACACCGGGCTCCCGCGCGGCCCTGCCGAGCGCCGAGGGCAGCATCACGATGGTGAAGAAGATTGGCAGATACCAATAGACAAGACCCTGAAGTCCAACACAAATACCGAGCACGACGGCGTCGCGTCGTCCCTGCATCCTCAACAGCGCGCCCACGGCGGGCGGCACGAACCAGAGCATGGCCTGCGTGGGGCGACCGCCGCCCATCTCGGCGAGCACGAAGGGGCTCGTGGCCCACCAGAACGTGGCGATCCCTACGGCCCAGGGGCTCTGGGGAGCGAGCCGCCGTGCGAGGGGTACGAAGCTGACCGCGTTGCCGAGGACGATGAGCACGCACATCCACAGCTCGCCGCGCCCGCCGCCGAGCGCCATCTGCAGCGGCACGGACAGGAGTGCATCGAAGACGTTCGCGCCGTTGCGCACGAGGAAATCGATCCCGGTGGGGTAGTACATCCGATCCGTCGCAAGCGGGATGCGCCCCTGGGACACCTCGTCCTTCACCCACTCGTACATCCACAGCGTGCCGAACGCATCGGGGTTCGCTCCGATCATCGGATACTGGAGGCCGAAGACCGTCGGGCCGAAAACCTGCCACACCCCGAAACAGGCTGCCGCGAGCGAGAGCAGGATGGCCCGGGGGCTCACCGCGGCCTCGGTCGGCTCGGCAGGAGACGGTCGGCGCCATCGGGAAGGCGAACACCCGCGGTGCGCGCGGCCTGCACCCGCAGCGCCGCGCACGCGCCGCGCATGAGCACATCCGCGAGGGTGACGACGCCGCGCTCCGACACCGGCTCCAGCCAGCTTCCCCGCACCCAGTCGTTGAACAGGCCCATCGCGGGTCCGCACCACACCTGGTAGTCCCGCTTGCGGGTGGTCTCGCCCACCCGCGCCCAGCGCGACGACATCCCGAGGTACCAGCGGAACGTCAGCGCCATTTGGTGACGCGGCTCCCTCAGAGCGCGCTCGACCTCACGCGGGTCGCGCGCGCGCCAGTACACCTCCGTTTCGGCCCACACCTCGTCGATCGGACGCAGGAATATCTGCTTCTCCACGCGGGCCCGCTCGGCCTCCGGGATGGCGGCGAGGCTCTCGCAGCCTTTGTAGAGGTCGTAGAGCCGGGCGGCGCGCTGGGCGTACATCGTGCCGCGCGCGAGCACCTGGACCTGGGCGCCGATCTCGAACATGTCGGGCGCCGGGCCTTCGGTGACATCGGCATAGCCCGCCTGCGCGAGCATCTCCTTTACGGTGTCGCTCGTGGCGGCTTCGGGCGTGCACTGGTTCACCGACCCCGTCATCACGTAGTCGGCGCCGAGCTGCAGCGCCCCGGCGAGCGACCACGGGTCGCCAATGCCGCCGGCCGCGCCCACGCGGATGCGCTCCGCGTACCCCTGCTCCACGCTCACCCGGTCGGCGAGGCGACGGAAGAGCGGGATCAGCGCGGAGAGCGGGCGACGATCGGTGTGCCCGCCGCTGTCGGCCTCCGCCGTGATGTCGGCCGCCACGGGCACCGTGCGCGCCCATCGGGCCTGCGCTTCGGAGAGCGCGCCTTGGGCCACGAGCTCGGCCAGCATCGCGACGGGCGCCGGCCGCATGAACGGCTCGGCCACCTCCGGCCGCGACACCTTCGCCGCGAGCCGGTTCGGAACGATGATCCGGCCGTCACGCTCGTGGATGCCGCTGAGCCGGTAGCGAACCACCGAAGGCGTGAGCCCCATGAAGGCGCTGGCATCGACATCCCGGACGCCGTGCGCCAGGTACAGGTCGACGGTGCGCGCTTCCACGCCGGGCTCGGCGGGGTTGTGCAGCAGGTTGAAGCCGAACGGGCGCCCCTCCGACTCGCGGGCGATCTCGCCGAGGGCCGTCTCCACGGCTTCGAGCGGCAGGCCGCCGGCGCCGAAGTACCCGAGCATCCCGGCGCGACCCATGGCGAGCACCAGCGCCTTGCCCGCGATCCCGCCGGCCATCGCCCCCGCCACGTAGGCCTGGCGCACGCCGTGGGCCTCGCGGAACGCCGCGCTCCCGAGCGACTCCGGCAGAAGCGGCGGCAGGACACACTCCGCAGCCGCCGTGGGGAGGCCCTCGTAGGCCACGCCGCCCCGGAAATGGAGAGCACGACTCCCGTCGTGCAGCGCCTCCACCGCATCCTCGATGGCCACCTCGAACGGCACCATCTGCTCGGCCGATTCCCCTCCCGGCCAGGTGGTGCGCACCAGCGCGAGGCCGTTCTCCCGGCGCTCCACGCGGAGGCCGACGTCGTCGTCCTGAAGCTCGACGGCATCCGCGCCACCGCCGAGCAGGCCCACGAGGGCTCCGGTGCCCGCCGCATCGAGCGCACGCGCGAGTCCGCCGCCGGCTCCGTTTGCTTCTTCCACCTGTCCCGCCCGCCAGGTCCTGGTCGTGGCGGCGCTCGCTCGCAGATCCATCGTCGCCTCCGGCCGCCCTCGCTATCCCGCCTCCGGCACGGAGGCTCAGGGCGCGGTCTTCGGGGCAGGCGCCGCGATCGGAGCGGGCCGTTCGGGCAACGGCGGGGCCTCGAAGAGGGACAGGTAGTCGAGCGCGGACGCCCATCCGAGGAGCGCAACCGCCGCCACCACCACCAGCACGGCCGCGTAGGCGTTCGCCACCGACTCGGCGCGCTCCGCCCGCTCAAGGGTGGCAGAGAGGCTCCGCTCCGTCACCCGGAGGCGCTGGCCGACGCTGTTCAGGTGCTCGGCCAGATCGTCGATGCCGTACTCCCGGCAGATGTCCTCGGCGGTAGGAGGCGGAGGCAGGGCCTGCCCGCGCCGCTCGAGCCAGGCCACGAGCTCGGCGCGGAGCGGATGGCGCGGATGCTGTGCGAGGAGGACCGCGACGGTCGGCACATCCTCCACACTGAGCGCATCGAAGATTGGCAGCGTTCCCGGCACCCGCTGGACCCGTTCGAGCGCGACCACCAGGGCGGTCGTGTCCTCCGTCATCCCCGGCTGCCCACCACCCGGAACCCCGGCCAGAGGGATTCGAGTCGGGCCTGGGCGGCGGGCGTCAGGTCGAGACTGGCCGCCTTGGCGCCCCGCAACCACCGGGCTGCGAAGCCCGCGGCCGGGAAGAACTGGAGCTCGGCGAGGTCGCTCGACACGCCGCAGGTGCACGTGAAGGTGCGCGCGCCGCCCTGCCGCCAGGCCTCGAGGGCCTTCCAGAACCGCGAGGTGGCCTGCGCCTCGCAGGCCGGACACACCACCCGGAACCCGCCCTGCCCGTTGGCGAAGAAGTGCTCACGCTCGGCTTCGTGCGCCGTCCAGTCCGCGCCGCCCTCCACAACGTCGACCTCGCCCTCGGCAGAGAGGGCGAGCAGCACCTCCGTTGCGGGCGCCCCACCTGCAGGCCCGAGCACGAAGGCAGTCAATCGGGAGCTTGCACGAGGGGGCATGTACCGCCCTATCTCGGAACGGCCCCCTCACCAGAACTCAGGCACCCGAACTTTGACGGAACCGTGAATCTGCGCCTGGCAGGCGAGCCGATCGCCCCGCCGTTGGGCCTCCCCGCCGAGGACGAGCTGCTCCATCGGCATCGGCCGGCTGAGGTTCGCTGCGCCCTCCACGATCTCGATACGGCAGGTTCCACAGGAGCAGTTCCCGCCGCAGTAGGAGCGGATTTCCACGTCGGACTGCTGCGCGGCTTCGAGGACGGTCGCGCCCACGCGGGCCGGGACCTCGCGCCCGTCGAATTCGACGACGATGGGGCCGGCGGCGGCGCGCGCCGTTCGTGGCGTCAAGGCGCCGGTGGTGGCGGCGCCTTCGCGGAGAACCCGGTCCACCACCGTGGTGGAGGCGCGGCTCGCGAGGCGCAGGCCGGCTCTGAGGAGGCGGAACGGGATCGCGGGCTGGTCGGGCACGAGGCATCCTCGCCGACGGCCATCGTCTCTGCAAGCGCCCTCTCGCAGTCAGGTAGCGCGGCGCACGCGCGCGGATGCGGGTAGGGTTGCGTGGGGGGTACTGCGTGAGCATTCGGTGGTGGGGAGCCGTGGCGACCTCGGGCGCCACCCACGCGGTCCTCCTGCTCGCGGTGGCCGCGTATTCCTCGCCCGTTCCGCCCGTTCGTGGCGACGATCCCGAAGCCGACGCCGAGGTGGCCGGTGGTGCGGCCGAGCCGCCCGCCGTCACGATCGAGGTGGAGGTGGACGAGCAGACGCCGCCGCCGGAGACGCCGGAGCCGAACGTGTCCGCACCCCTCGAAGAAGACGTTGCCGAGGAGGACGCTCCCGAGGAGCAGGTCGCCGAGGAGGAAACCGCCGAGGAGGAGGCGCTGGCGGAGGT
The DNA here is from genome assembly GCA_903885375.1 of uncultured Pseudomonadota bacterium. Taxonomy (GTDB): domain Bacteria; phylum Myxococcota_A; class UBA796; order UBA796; family SXON01; genus SXON01. Next base: position 47,286 of record CAISIK010000014.1, on the reverse strand, counting down.
CGCGGCCGACGAGCCGGAGAAGGCCGCCCGGCCGGTTCCGCCCGAGGTGGCCGACCCGAAAGCGTCACCCGAGGAGGAGGCCGCGAAGGCGGAGCCCCCGCCGGCCGAGGAGCCCGAGACCGCCGTGGCCGAGTCGGACGTTCCCGATCCCGTCGAGCTGGCGCGGCGTGCGGCGCGAGCGAAAACGCCGCCCCCAGCGAAGCCGGCGCCCGCCGTGGCGTCCGCTCCCCCCACCGCGAAAACGCCGCCCCCAGCGAAGCCGGCGCCCGCCGTGGCGTCCGCGCCCACCGCAAAGCCCCCGCCTCCACCGGAGGCCGCCCGCGCCCCCGCCGCGAAGACGCCGCCCCCAGCGAAGCCCGCGCCGGCCGTCGCCGCCACCGCAAAGCCCCCGTCTCCCCCAGAGGCCGCCCGCGCCGCCAGCGCGAAAACCCCGCCTCCCCCGCAGGCCGCCCGCGCCGCCGTGAAAACCCCGCCCCCAGCGAAGCCCGCTCCCGCCGTGGCGTCCGCGCCCCCAGACGCGAAAGCCCCGCCTCCAGCGAAGCCCGCGCCTGCCGTCGCCGCCACCGCAAAGCCCCCGCCTCCCCCAGAGACCGCCCGCGCCGCGACCGCAAAAACCCCGCCCCCCGCAAAGCTCCCGCCTCCCCCGGAGGCCGCCCGCGCCGGCACCCCGAAGCCGCCGCCTCCGCCCCGCCAGGCCGAGTCCACCGAGGTGGCGAAGCTGGGGCGCGAGTCGCGGACGCCCCTGAGCCGCGCCCCGGCAGAGCGGCCGTCGGCGACGGCCACCCGCCCGCCGACGGCGGCACCCGCGCCGAAGCCCGTGGCAAAGCCCGCAACGCCCGCTCCCGTTCCGGCGGCGCCCACGCCGGTGGCAACGCGCCCCGCGGCGGTCGCGCGCAAGGAGGTCCCGGCGCCGGCCGCGACACCCGCCCCGGAGCGCGCGCCGTCCCCCTCCCCCGCCCCTTCCTCGCCCAAACAGGCGAAGGCGCCCGCCAGCGGCACCGGCTCCACGGGCGGCGGCGAGACTGGGAGCCCCGTCTGGCTCAAGTTCGCGCGGAGTCGCACGAGGCGAGAGGGCGACAGCGCAACCGTGGGAGGCGCCCCCACCGCCGAGTACATCGGCGACCGCGACATCACCGTGGCGCGGGACCAACGTGCGCCCACCACCGCCGAGCGCGGCATCGGCAACGCACGCGGCCAGGGCCTCGCGCTGCCCGTGCCGGACGGTCACATCAACGAGAACGACGCCCCCGTGCTCGACGAGGTGATCGAGTCCCCGAGCCCCGATGGAGAGGCCCCGGAGAGCCAGGTCGCCGGGGCTGCGCCCGCGCACGCGCCCAGGGCGGATTCGCGTCCGGTGGGGCCTTCCGGGCTGCGGCTCAGCCTCGCGGGCGAGATCTCCGACGCGCAACTCGCCGCAGCCGCCGCCGAGGCGCCCTCCCCCGCCCCCCAACGCCAGGCGCGGGTTCGGCCGCGCGCGCGTCCGGTCACGGCAACCGCCGCGACGACGCCGACGGCATCGCCCTCCACGGCCGCGCAGGCGCCATCGGCCTGGAGTCCGCCCGTCCCGCTCGACGACGACTTCTGGAGTGACGACTCCATCGGCCTCATCGGGGCCGGTGAGCACCGGGAGGACCGCTTCGACGAGGCGGAGGGCAACGACGTCAAGGCCTGGAAGCTCAAGACCGACGGCGCCGGCTGGACCGAGCTCACCGTACTCGACGACCGCGCCGCGCAGTCCGACCGCACCGCCGTGAGCGTGCGCCGCACGGACCTCGGGGTGTGGTTCACCCAGGTCGATGACGCCGTCCGCACGGCGTGGCGTCCCCCGACCAGCGCAAGAGCCCTCGGATACAGCGGCAACGTCGTGCTCAGATTCGATATCCAGAGTGATGGCACCGTCCGCTCGGTGTCGGTCGTGCGGTCCAACACCACGGTGGAGCTCGAGCAGGCGGCGCTGGAGGCCGTCCCCCGACGGGTCTCGCCGCCGCCGCGCGGATTCGCTCCCCTGAAGGTGCAGTACACCTTTCGGTACGGCAATGTCACGAGCGGCGCCAACTCCGCGGGTGCGGGCTAAACTCCTTCCGTGGCCCGAGCCCATCGCAACGCCCGAACCCGCATCGAGTGGCTCGCGCTCGGGCTCCTCGCGCTGGGCCTCCACGTGGCGGGCGTGGCCGGCCTCGCCGCCCTCGGGCTCACGTTCGGGCCGCACGCCTACGAGGCGCCCGTGCGGGTGCAGCTGTTGTCAGGCGATGTCGTTCCCGGGAACGTGACCCCGCCCACCTACGAGGCCGTCCTCACGCCGGAGGAGGAGCCGGAGCCCGTGCCGGAGCCCGAGGAGGAAGAGCCGAAGATTCCCGACGGGCAGATCGTGGAGACGGCGCCGCCGAAAGAAGAGAAGATTCCGGTCGACGCCGACTACCTCGCGGAGCACGACAACGCGGTGCCTGAAGAATCGCAGGCCCGGAAGTTCAAGATCAACCCCGAAATCCTCTCTCCCGCCTACAGCGAGGAGAGCAAGATGGAAATCCAGGACGCGGCGGATGTCGGCGCCTCCTCGGCTTCTACGGGCGCCACGGCGGGTGGCGTGGATGAGCCCTTCAGCGGCAAGGGCGCGCCGAAGAGCTCCATCCCCTCGCAGTTCGTGCTCACCAACAAGGAGGGCCTCGCCGCGCCGACGCTCGCCTCTTCGCTGAAGCAGGATGTGCGCGGCGCTCCGCAGAACGATCTGCTCGACGAGAAGTACGGCGCCGTCGTTTCGCTGAACACCCGTGAGATGGTCGGCGCCGAGTACATCAAGCGCATCCGCCGCCAGGTGAACTTCTACTGGAAGCAGAACCTCGACAACCTCTCGCCGTCGGTGCGCCTCGGCAAGCCCCGCTTCCGGACCGATGTGTCCGTCGTACTCAACGCCGATGGCGTGCTGGAGAGCATCCGCGTGGTGGCCGACAGCGGGCAGCCGGCGGTGGATGATTGTGTCGTGAGCGCGTTCCGCGTGGCCGGCCCCTTCCCCAATCCGCCGGTCCAGCTCATCGGGCGCGACAACCGGGTGTACCTCCCCGAATTCGATTTCACCGTCGAGGTGGGTCAGGCCCGGATGGAGTACCAGGGGGTCGATCCGCGCGCCAATGTGCAGTTCCCGGGAATCCTGAACGCACCGCGTTGATTGTGATACGACGGTTGGGCGATGGACCCTGGACAGCTGGAGCTCCTGCGACCGCTCGGTGAAGGAGGCTTCGGCGCCGTGTGGCTCGCGCGCCTCCACGGCCGGGATGGGTTCAACCGGCGGGTGGCCGTAAAGCTGATGAAGGAGGGCAACCTCCAGCCCGACATCGTGGCGCGGCAGCGCGATGAGGCCCGGCTGCTCGGGCTCCTGCAACACCCCCACATCGTGGCCGTGTACGACCTCACCGAGCACAACGGCCTGCCCGCCGTCATCATGGAGTACGTGGAGGGGGTCGATGTCTCCACGCTCGTGAAGCTCACCGGCCCGATGCCGCTCGCGGCGGCCACGCGGATGGCGGCGGCCGTGGCGATGGCCCTCGATGCCGGCTGGAACGCCACCGCCCCCGACTCCGACCGGCCCCTCCGCGTGATCCACCGCGACATCAAGCCGGCCAACGTGCTCGTCACCGTGCACGGCGCCGTGAAGGTGCTGGACTTCGGGGTGGCCCGCGCCGACTTCGACCGGGAGGGCCGCACGCAGTCGATGGCGTTCGGCACGCCGCGGTTCATGGCGCCCGAGCAGTTCCTCGGGGGCGAGCTCGGGGCAGGAAACGACGTGTACGCCCTCGCCATCACGCTCTGGGAGGCGGTGATGGGCACCACGTGGGAGCGGCCGCCGCTCGCCGAGGAGCGGTTCGCGGAGAAGGCGCGGGCGCAGATCGCGCTGGCCCCGGAAGTGCTCCGTCCGCTCCTCACGCGCATGCTCGCGTGGGAGGCCGCCACGCGTCCCGGCGCCGCGGAGGTGGCCGAGGCCCTCGAAGCGCTCCCGATCGAAGGGGAAAGCCTGCGGGCCTACGCGGGCCGCGTCGTGCCGGATGCCCTCTCGCGGCATGCGGCCGCCCTCGTGGAGCGGAGCAACTCGGGCATGTCGTTCGGCCCGCCGGTGAGCCTCCCCACCCCGCTCGATGACTCCGGTACGAGCCTCGTCACCGCGCTCCCCCCGCAGCCCGGGGAGGCGCCGCCCTCCGGGCCGCCGCTTGCGCTCCTCGCGCTCGGCGGCGCAGTGGTGCTCGCGGGGTTGCTGCTCCTCGGCGTGGGGGGGAGCTGGCTTGCGCTGCGCGACTCGCTGAAGCCCGCGGAGGCGCCCGTCGTGGCGGAGGCGGCGGAGGCCGCTCCGATCGAGGCGAGCCCGGCGCCGGTGGAGGCGAGCGCAGCACCCGTGGAAGCGCCACCGACCTTGCCGGCGGGCCCGGCCGGCGGCCCGGCGCGTTCGAACACCGCGTCGCCGCCCCCGGAAACCCCCGGCGGCCCCTCCGCCGCCGACCTCGTGGCCGGCCTCGGGGAGGGCGAGGCGTCGAAGCCAGTCGCCGCACCGGCGCCCGTTCGCCCGCGTGAGCCCGCGCCGGCGAGGCCCGTCGCCGCCGCGCCGGTGGAGGCCGTCGTCACCCCGGTGCCCGCCCCCGTGGAAGCGGCGCCGGAGCCCGTGCGCCAGCGCGATCTGCGCGTCCTCGCCGACGTGATCGGGGCGCGCGTGTTCGTGGATGGGGCGGCCGCCGGCACCACGCCCATCGCCCGGCGCGCCTTCAGCTACGGCTCGCACCGCGTGGAGATCGAGGTCGACGGCGTCCGCGCCAGCCGCACCGTCGAGATCGACGCCAACACCCCCTCCACCTTGCGCTACCGCTCGAAGGAAAAATCATGGATCTGGGAATAGTCTTCCTCGTGGCCACCGCCGCCGCCGCTTGCCCCCCGCTCGAAGAAGGTGTCGAAACCGCCGTGAAGGCGCTGCTCGACGGCGCCGACCCCGCCGCTGGCTTCGCCGCCGCGGAGGCCAGCCTCGCCTGCGGCCCCGCCCGCCCCGGCCCCCTCGCCGCCCTCTGGCTCGCCCGCGGCGCGGCCCTCCAGCTCGCCGGCGATGAGCCCGCCGCCCGCCCCTTCTACGCCAGCGCCCGGGCGCTCGCGCCCGACCAGTTCGACGAGCGGCTCGGCGCCGCCGTGCGCGCGAGCTGGGAGGCTGCGAGCGCGAGCGGGCCGGGGCGGCTCCTCGCGAACCGTCCCGTCAAGGTGGATGGCCAGCGTGTCTCCCGTTTTCCGGCCCCCACGGCCTCCGGCCCCCACGCGGTCCAGGCGCCCGATGCGGGCTGGGCCCGCGTGGTCGTGGTCCAGGCCGGGGAGGACCTCCAGGTGGCCGTGCCCGCGGCGGCGCCGAAGACCTCGAAGAAGAAGTCGCCGCTGGCCGGCGTGCTCGGCGGCGTGGCCCTCGCGGGCGCCATCGGGGCGGGCCTGGGCGCCATCAGCCAGACCGAGGTGATGGCCGCGGCGCCCACCACCAGCAGCCTCGATGAGGCGTGGGGCACGCAGCAGGCGCTCGGCTACACCTCGGTCGGGCTCGCGGCCCTCGGCGCCACCGGCATCACGCTCCAGATCGCGTTGCCCTGAGGGGCCCGGGAGCCGACTCAGCTCTTCGGCGGGCGTTTCGCCGGCACCTCGAAGGCGCCGGTGCTGAGGCGCAGGATGGTCTGCCCGGTGCTGCTCGCGAGGCCGCGGGCCTTCGCCACGAGGGTGGAGTCACCCCCGACCCGGATCTTCCAGAGCGAACGTTTCTGTGCCGCGGTGCGCTCCGAAGCCCCGCCGCCCACCGTCGACACCACGAGAAAGCCCACGGCCCCCAGCGCCGCACCGCCCACCGCACCGAAGCAGGCCGGCCAGAACGCCAGGACCTGCATCCAGCCCACGACGAGGAGCACGCCGATCGCGGCCCCCGCCACCGTGGCCAGCACGATGGTCCGGGCGGAACCGTCGGAGACGAACTCGCCCTCGAGGAGCAGCTTCCGCTCCAGTTGCATCTCGGCGACCTCCATCTCGGCGGTCCGGATACCCGACCGGCGCAGACGGTGGCGAACGTCCTCGAGCGCAGCAGGCGTGGCCACGATGGCCACGGTCGTCTTGAGCGGATCTGCCATGGCCCTGCGATCGGCAACGAAGCCACCGGCCTTGAGGGCCGTTCAGGTGGAGAAGCTCCGCAACCGGAAGTCCGCCCCCAACGCGAGGAGCGTGCGCTCGGGCACCTCCTCCCAGCGGTCTTCGTCGCCGATCTGCTCGCTCGTGACGAGCAGGTGGTTCACCCGGTCGTGCGGCCGCACGGCGAGGAGGCAGGGCTTTTCGGGCTCCGCGCAGGTGAGCGCATCCCGGCACATGAATTTCTGCGTGGAGAAGAAGAGCTCGCGCCCGCAGCGGTGAGCGAAGAAGTCTTCGCCGTTGGTGAGCAGGAAGTTCACGATGGGTGGGTCGGCGCCCTGCTCCTCGGCCCAAGCCCGCACATCCGCCAGGGCGGCCGAGGCGGCGGCCGCCACGGCCTCCGGAGGTGTGGGGGCGGCGCCCGCGGCGTCGACGCCGAGCGCCTCCATCTTGCCAAGCAGGAAGAAGAAGAAGGCCTCGGAGTCGGTTTCGCCGAGGCGCCGCGGACGGAGGGCCTCGGGGGTGGCCGCCCGCATGCGCTCGGCCATGCCCGCGAACCCGTAGATGTTGCCGTTGTGGGCGAACAACCAGCGACCGTTCCGGAAGGGGTGGGTGTTCCACCCGCTCACGCCGCCCTGGGTGGCCTTCCGGACGTGAGCCACCAGCGTGTTGGAGGAGAGCCGCTCGGCCGCCTCCCGGAAGGTGCCGCAATCCGCCGCCGCGGCGTGGCTCTTCACCACGTAGGCATCGCCCCCGGCGAACCACCCGATGCCCCACCCGTGGGGGTGCTCGCGGGCCTGATCGGCCAGCGCGTTCTGCGCCTGCACCAGCGAGCGATGGGCGCGCGAGGGGACCGCGGATCGGAAGCCGAACAACCTGCACATGGGCCGGCTCCTTATCCTGTCGAGGGGGGGTTGAGGGCGGCGTGGGGGACTGGGGGATGGGGAGAGGGCCCCTTCCCCCGTTTCTTGATAGCCTCCGGCCGTTCTCGGGTTGCCCCTGTTCAACTTCAGCCTCGGCGAGATGCTCATCATCGGCGTGGTCATCCTCGTCTTCGTGGGGCCCGACCGCATTCCCGAGCTGATGTCCACCGCCGGCAAGTACTACGGGCGCTTTCGCCGGATGAGCGACGATCTTCGCCGGGCCTTCAACGCCGAGGTGGCCCGCCACGAGGCCGACCGCCGGCGTCAGGAGCTCGAGGCGCGCCGCAAGGCCGCCGAGGAAGCGCGGCAGGCAGAGCGGGAGGCGGCAAGCGCCACGGAGACCGAAGGCGCGCCGGCCGAGGCGCCCATGGCCCCCGAGGAGGGCGCGCCGGCTGAAGCGCCGGTGATGCGTCCCCTCCCCGGCGGCGCCGCGCGTCGCCTGCCCCGCACCCAGCCGCCGCCCGAGCCGCCGCCCGAGCCCGCCGCCGAACCGGAGGATGCGTCGTGAGCGGCAACCCCGATGACTTCCGGATGCCCATCCTCGAGCACCTCCGCGAGCTGCGCAGCCGGCTGATCGTGTGCGTCGTCACCCTGCTGGTGGCCTTCTTCGTCACCTTCAGCCTCGCCAACGACATCTTCGCCTGGCTGGCGGCCCCCATGAACGCGGCGTTGGCCGAAACGGGCATGGGCACGCTCGCCGTCACGGTGGTGATGGAGGGCTTCCTGGTCCAGATGCGCGTGGCCGGGTACGCGAGCCTGTTCATCGGCAGCCCGGTGATCTTCTTCCAGGCGTGGAAGTTCGTGGCGCCGGGTCTCTACGAAACCGAGAAGCGCTGGGTGCTCCCGCTGGTCTTGTCGTCCACCATCCTCTTCCTCGGCGGGGCGGCGTTCTGCTACTTCGTCCTGTTCAAGTACGGCTTCCCCGTCTTCCTGCAGATGAACAGCGAGGGCGTGAAGGCGGTCCTCTCCATCGAGAGCTACCTCGACTTCGCGGCCACGCTGCTCGTGGCCTTCGGGCTCTCCTTCCAGCTCCCCATCGTGGTGTGGTTCCTCGCGCGCCTGGGCCTCATCGACCACATCGACATGCTGCGCGGCTTCCGCTACAGCATCGTGGGCATCGTGATCGTTGCCGGCGTGCTCACGCCGCCCGACGTCCTCTCGCAGATGCTCATGGCCATCCCGCTCGTGCTGCTCTACGGGGCGAGCATCATCGTGGCGCGCCTCGCCACCACGAAAAAGCGGGAACCGGCGCAAGCGGGTTAGATCGCGCCCCCCATGTCCTCGCTGGTCGACCGCTTCTGCCCCAATGTGCACGATGCACCCATCACGGCTGCGGCGTTCGACCCCTGGAGCGGCGTGCTCGCTACCGCCGACAGCGCGGGGGTGGTCGCGGTCACCCGCCAGGGAGAGAACGCGCCCGGGCTCATCTTCCAGCCGGGAGCCGGGGTCACGGGCGCCCTCGGGCTCATCCGCGGGGGCAGCCTGGTCGCGATCGGCGATGATGATGGCACCATCGGCGTGTACCGCACCGACAACGGCGAGCCGGAGTTCCAGGAGGTCCGGGAGGGCGCGCGCGGGCGGGTGCGGGCGATGCGCGGCGTGGCGATCTCGCCCGAGGGCGGGCGCGTGGCCACGATCGCGATCGATGGGCTCCTGCGCATCTGGGACATCGCCAACGGCCGCCGCGAGGTGGCCTGGCAGGGCTTCGGCGGCCTCACGGTCGACTTCGATGCGCACGGCCAGCGGGTGCTCTGCCTCGATGCCCAGGGCCAGCCGCGGCTGGTCGACCTGATCTCCAACCAGGGCCTCCCGATGGACCGGCTGCAGATGCCGGCCGACCGGGCCACCTTCTCGCTCGATGGCACCCTCGTGGTGGCCGCCGGCGCCTCCGGCGTGGCGCTCCTGCGCGTGGTCGATGGCCGGCTCGTCGCCAGCTTCGCCACCCGCGGCGGCAGCGGCATCCTCGGCGTGGTCCAGCGCCCCGATGGCCAGCAGGTCGGCGCCGTCAGCACCCGCAGCGTGCACGTGTTCAAGCTCCCCGGCCTCGAGCCGGTGGAGAGCCTGCGGCACGGCGCGCCGGAGCCCAGCGGCGCCGCCTGGTGGGGCCAGGGCGGCATCCGCGTGGGCGGAAGCGATGGCCTCGGCCACGGCGGCGAGATCGCGGCGCCCGGGCCCGTCACGGCGGTCGGCGGCTTCGGCGAGGTGCGCCTCGCCGCGCACGGAAACCGGGTGCAGCTCTGGAAGGGCAACCGGCGCGGCCGGAGCATCGAGGCGCCCGCGCCCGTGCGCGAAGTTCATGTGGACCGCGATGGCCGTTACGTGCTCGTCACCCCCGAGTCGGGGTCGGTGAAGCTGTACGATGCCGCCACGGGCGCACCGGTGTTCGATGCCGGCCCCGAAACAAGCGGCTGCCTCGGCGCGGCCGTGGGCGGCACCGTCGTGGCCACCCTGCTGCCCCGCGGCGGCCTCCGCTGGTGGGACCTCGGCCGCAACCGCGCCTGGGAGCTCGCGTGGCCCACCGCCATGGCGCTCTCGCACGGCGGCACCTGGCTCGGGCTGGTCACCCCGCGGGGCGCGGTGAAGATCATCGAGCCAGGGACCGGCCGCGATGCCGTGGTCGATCCGCGGCCCGCCGCCGACTCGCCCATCCGACTGCTCACCTTCGTGAACCGGCGCCCCGACCTCCTCGTGGTGGATGCCGAGAACATCCTCATGCACTACGACCTCGCCCGCAGCGCCCGCGATGGCCAGGCGGCCGAGGCGCGCGATGTGCTGCAGTTCGGGGCGGCGCCCGACCGCATCTGGGGCATCACCGGCGGCCAGTTCGCGGCGGTGCGCATTCCCGACGGCGAGCGCGCCACGATCATGTTCATCGACCTGCAGAAGCAGGTCGTGGTCGGAGAGATCGTGGGCGGCCACCGGCACGCCGAAGTGGATGCCGAGCTCGGCGTGGTGCTGCAGCCCGCCCGGAGCGCGGGCCTGCTCGAGCTGGACATGAGCGGCGCCGAGCGGCGCGTGCTCCGCAGCCTGCCCGGTGGGGAGTGGGTCGCGTTCGGTCCCCGGGGCATTCTCGATGCAAGCGAGTCCGCAGGCGGGGTGTTGGGCGGGTAGATTGACGCGTCAACGGAGACCGGATGCTGCTCGCCCTCTCACTCCTCGTGCACGCCGCCCAATCGGCCACCTGGCGGGAGGCGATGGCCAGCGGGGATTGCCGCGCGGTGGTGGATGCGTTGCCCACCCCCGAGCGCGACGTGGAGCGGCTCGCCGCGGCCCGCTGCCTCATCGTGCTCGGCGAGAACAGCCGCGCGGGCGAGGTGGCCGCGGGCGTCACCGACCGTGAGCTCCGCCCCTACGCGCAGCTCCTGCGGGCCAACGCGCTCCTCGGGCGGGACAATCCTGCGGAAGCGGTGAAGGCGCTCGAAGGCGTGGCGCTCCCCGGCCTCGAAGACGAGCTCTTGCGGGGCCGCGCGCTCGTGGAGTCGGGCCGCAGCCTCGACGCGCGCGACGGGCTCCGCGCCCTGCTCGGCAGCTCCGCCGTGGCCGCCGAGGCCCGATTCTGGCTCGCCCGCGGCGCAGAGGACCGCGGCGACACCGAGGCCGCGTTGGAGGCCTACCGCGCGGTGTGGACACGCTCCCCGCGCGACCCCTTCGCCGTGAAGGCAGCAGCCCGCCTCACGAAGCTCGGCGCGCCGGTGCCCGACGCCGCCACGCCCGAAGGCCGGGCGTTGTGCATGGACCGCGCCAAGCGCCTCCTCGCCGAGCGCGAGGCCACCCAGGCGATCCCGCTCCTCGATGCCATCGCCCCTGCCGAGCCTTTCGACACGCCGGCCGAGCAGCTCTTCCTCGCCGATGCCCTCTTCGAGGCCAAGCTCTACGCCCGCGCCCGCGATGCCTACGCCGTCGCCGACGAAACGCGGGCCACCCCGCAGCCCTTCTTCCAGTACGCCCTCTCCACCGCGCGAGCCGGCGACTACCCGGGCGCCGCCGTGCTCTACGGCGAGCTGAAGGCCGCCCACCCCGAGAGCCCCGAGGCCGACGAGGCCGCCTTCAAGCCCGGCTACATGGCGCACGACGCTGGCAACTTCGCCGAGGCCGTCACGCTGCTCGGCCAGTACCTCTCCGCGCGCCCCAAGGGGAAGTTCGCGGCCGAAGCCCGGTGGTTCCGCGCGTGGGACCTCCACCGCCTCGGGAAGGACATCGAAGCCGCCCAGGAGATGGAGAAGCTCCTTGGCGCCTGGCCGCAGATCGACCTCGCGGTGGCCGCCCGCTACTGGCGCGCGCGCATCCAGGAGGACCGTGCCGGCTACGAGGCCGTGCTCAGCCTCTACCCCGACAGCGGCTACGCCTGGTTCGCCGCGTGGCGCCTCGGCAAGACCTACGCGGCGCCCGCCCCGGCGAAGCGTCCCACGCTCTCCGCCGCCTACCTCGCATCGCACCCCGAGGTGGGGGCCGCACACGCCCTGATCGAGGCCGGCATGCCCGACTGGGCGCGCGCTCGCCTGTCCGGCCGATCGGCGGAGTCGGCCGACCGCGCCACCACCATCGCGCTCGCCTGGCTCCTCGTGGACGCCGAGGACTACGCCGGCGCCCGCGCGCTGGCCTGCCCGCTGAAGGAGGACCGCGCCGCGCTCGAAGCGTGTGTCGTGCGCCCCCACGCGGGCGTGGTCACGAGCGTGGCCCAGCAGTACGGCCTGAACCCGCTCCTGCCCTACGCGATCATGAGCGCGGAGAGCAACTTCAACCCCTCGGTCACCTCCCCCGCCGGCGCCCGCGGCCTGATGCAGCTCATGCCCGAGCTGGCCTCCCGGCTCGCCGCCGACCAGATGCCCGGGTTCCAGCCCTCCGAGCTCTACCGGGCCGGCGTGAACGCGCGCCTCGGCACGACCGAGCTCGGCCTCTTGTCCCGCCGGTGGGAGCGGGCGGCCGTCCAGCCGAACCTGCCGCTGGTGATCGCGGGCTACAACGGCGGAGGCGAGGCCGTGGAGCGCTGGCTGGCCTCGTACACGACCGCGCCCGAGATCGACGAGTTCGCCGAGAACATCAGCTTCACCGAGACCCGCCGTTACGTTCGCCGCGTGCTCGGCTACCTCCAGGCCTATCGGCGCACCTACGGCGACTCCTGAAGGCCAGCCCGGAAGGCCGCGATCGCCGCGGGCTCAGCGGACGTCGATCTCCCACGGAAACAGCGCCAGCGCCTCGCCCGGCGAGGTGGCCAGGAGCCGGGCCGCATCGGGGAGCTGGAGGAGAGACAGCTCGGGCACGGCGACCAGCATGAAGCGGCGTGCGAGCTTCTGGAGGAGGCCGCCGCGGGGGACGGGAACCACGTCGCGCGTGCGCACCGCCGCGAGGCCAGCGAGCGCCCCTGCCCGCTGGAGCGCCACCTGGAGGCCGCCGAGGTGGTCGACGAGCCCGAGGGTGTGGGCCCGACGCCCGGCCCAGACGCGCCCGCGCGCGAGGGGCTCCACCTCCGCATAGGTGCGCTTGCGGCCCGTGGCCACGCGCTCCACGAACCCGCGGTAGGTCTCCTCCAAGCCGAGGCGGAGGCGCCGCCGGCTGTTGTCGCTGAAGGCGGTCTCGCCGAAGAGATCGGCCTGGGGGCCGTACAGCAGGTCCTCACTGTGCACGCCCTGCCGCTCCAGCGCCGGCCGGAGGATCGGCTTGCCGGCGATCACGCCGATGCTGCCGGTGATCGAGGCGGGGTGGCACACGATCTCCGTGGCGCCAGCGCTGAGGTAGACCCCACCGGAGGCGGACACATCGCCGTAGCTGGCCACGACCGGCTTTTCCTGCACGAGGCGCGACACCGCTCGCCAGATGAGGTCGCTGGCCGGCGCACTGCCGCCCGGGCTGCTCACTCGCAAGACCACGGCGCGCACGCGCTTGTCCTCCCGCAGGGCATCCAACGCCGTCACGACCGGGGTGGCGGCGATGGAAGCGCCGCCCGGCGAACCCTCGCCATCGAGCACGGCTCCCTTCAACCACACCACGGCCACGAGGCCGAGCCCCTGCAACCACCGCTCCAGCCGGTCGGCGCGGAGCCAGGCCTTGTACCAGCCGGCGAAGCCCACGGTGCGGGGCTCGGAGCCCACGAGCGTCTGCACCTCGGCGGCCACCTCGTCGGGGTAGGCCACGCCCGCGAAGAAGCCGCGCGCCACCGCATCGGCGGCGGTGAGCGGCGCATCGGCGATGGCCGCGCGGACCCCGTCGACTCCGAGCGCCGGCCGGAGCGCGGCCAGCGTGTCGATCCACTCCTCGGAGAGGCCCGCGAGGAGGTCGGACATCGCCTCCCGGTTTGCGCTGGAGGCGAACCCGCGCGAGAAGGTCTCCCCGAAGGACTTGAACTCGCCCACCGCTTCCACGTCGAATCCCGCGCCGAACCGCGCCAGGAGATCGCCGTAGAAGCGCATGGTGGTGCCGAGGCCGACGCAGAAAACCTGCGCGGTCGGTCGCAGCCAGGCGCGGTCGCAAGCCGCGGCCAGCACGAGCTCGGCGTTGGCGACGAACTCGAACTCCGCCACCACGAGGCGGCCCGCGCCGCGGATGGCCTGGAGGGCCTCCACGGTTTCGAGCAGCGTGGCCTGTCCGCCGTCGAGCACGAGGCGATCCACCTTCAACCAGAGGCCTCGCACGCCCGGCGCATCCACCAGGGCCCGCAGCTGGTGCGGCGGCGGGAGCGGGTGGCGCGGACCGACCCGAACCTCGAGCAGCGGGGCCCCAAACTGCCACAGCGCCCGGTACGCGGCGAAGGCGCCCCAGAGCGGGAGGGCGAGGAGGCGCGGCGAGAGCGGGAAGGCAGGGGGCATGTCCCACCCCGCTACGGCGAGGCAAGAACCCTGTCAATGGCCCGCCCGTCGCTTGACACGGCCCGCGCCCTACCGTACAAAGCGCCGGATAGACGGAGCCCGGGTGTCCACCAAGATCTGCCCGAATTGCAATGCCGAAGTGCCGGCGATCGCGAATCTGTGCAAGCACTGCTTCCACGATTTCCACTACGTCCCGCCGAAGAAGAAGAGTCCGCTCTGGACGCTGCTTTTCCTCGCCCTCGGCACCAGCGTGGTGTCGGCGATGGTGTTTGCGCACATCTACGCGCAGCAGAAGGTGATGAACATCAGCATCGACCGGGAGACGAAGAGCATCGTCTTCACCACCAAGTACCCGGACCGCACCGACGCGGACCGCGTGGCCTGGGGCGACATCGCCTCCGTGGAATACCTCAAGAACGGCGAAGGCAAGCCGCACCAGGTGTGGGTCGTGACCACCGGCAGCAAGCGGTACCTGTACTCCGAGAGCAACGACATGCTCACCATCGAGGCCCATCGCCTCGCGGAAACCATCGCCCGCCCGCTCGTCGAGCGCGACGCCGCCGCCGAGAACTGAGCCGCGCCGAGGCGCAAGACCCTTCGACCGGTTAGATCCCGGCGTTCCTTCGGAGCGTGCTTGCTCGAATCTGCGTTGGGTCTCCTCTCCTGCGATCTGGCCATCGACCTGGGCACCGCGAACACGCTGGTGTACGCCACGGGTCGCGGCCTCGTCGTCGATGAGCCCAGCGTGGTGGCGATGACCAAGGGCCCCACGGGTGTGGTGGGTCGGGTGCTCGCCGTGGGCGCCGAAGCCAAGCGCATGGTGGGCCGCACCCCCGGAAACATCGTGGCCGTGCGCCCCTTGAAGGATGGTGTCATCGCCGACTTCGAGGTCACCGAGGCGATGCTCCGGTACTTCATGGAGCAGGCCGTGGGCCGGCGCACCCTGAAGCACCCGAAGGTAGTAGTGTGCATCCCCTACCGCATCACCGAGGTGGAGAAGCGGGCCGTGCAGGAGAGCGCGCGCTCTGCCGGCGCGCGCGAGGTGCTGCTCGTTCCCGAGCCGCTCGCGGCCGCCATCGGCGCCGGCCTCCCGGTGACCGAGCCCATCGGCTCCATGATCGTCGACATCGGCGGCGGCACCACCGAGGTCGCCGTCATCAGCATCGGCGGCATCGCCACCACCACCTCGCTCCGCGTGGCCGGCGATGCGATGGATGAGGCGATCATCTCCTACGTGCGCCGCCGCTACAACGTGCTCATTGGCGAGCGTACCGCCGAACAGATCAAGCTCACCATCGGCTGCGCCGCGCCGCCGCCCGAGCGCATGAGCCTCGTGGTGAAGGGGCGCGACCTCTCCTCCGGCAGTCCGCGCCAGATCGAGCTCACCGGCGAGGATACCGCCGAGGCCCTGCAGGATGCGGTCGCGCAGATCGTCGAGGCGGTCCGAAGCACGCTGGAGCGCACGCCGCCCGAGCTCGGCGCCGACATCATCGATCAGGGCATCGTGCTCGCCGGCGGCGGCGCCCTCCTCCGCCACCTCGACGATGTGCTCCGCGAAGCCACCGGCCTGCCCGTGGTGCTGGCGGAAGACCCGCTCCGCTGCGTGGTCATGGGCGCGGGCGAGTGCCTCGAACGGCCCGAGCTGCTCAAGCGCGTAGCGCTGTAGGCCCCCCGGGGCGCCTCCGCCTCAGGACCAGCCGCCATCCGACGACGGCTTCGCCCCGCGAAGCGCGTTCTCCTGCTCGAGCTGCCGCACGCGCCGCTGCAGGGCCACCCGGGCCGAGAGCCCGAGAGCCCAGGCCACCAGCGCGCCCACGCCGAGGCAGATGCCCATGAGCGCCGGCACCGAGATCGGTCGAGCCAGCTTCCAGGCGGCCACCATCACATCGAACGACAGCTCGGTGGTGCGCGCGCTGTTCTGCATCACGAACGCCGCCCCGGCCACGAGCCCGAGCAGCACCAAAAGGATCTTCACCCAGCGCATGGGCCTCTTGTAGCCCGTTGGCCCCAAAAGCGAAACGGCCCCACCCCCGGGAGGGTGAGGCCGCATCGGGGCCCGGAGGCGACCCGGACTATTCCTTCATGCGGCGGCTGAGGTCGCCCATGATGTCGCCGAACTTGGCCGAGCTGTCGCCCTGCTTGCGCAGGACCTCGTTCATGTCGCCGCCGCGAGCGCGGTCGATCGCCGACTTCTCCGAGAGGCTGACCTTGCGATCGCCCACGTCGATGTTGATGATCTCCGCGGCGATGGCGGCGCCTTCGGCGTAGTTGGCCTGCCAGTCGCCGTCGTTGTTGGCGAGCTCGCTGAAGTGGATGAGACCCTCCACGCCATCCTCGATCTCGACGAACACGCCGAAGTCGACCTTGTGGACGACCTTGCCGTTGATGACCTGGCCGAGGAAGTAGCGGCCGGAGACGCTCTTCCACGGGTCGTCGTGGAGCTGCTTGATGCCGAGGCTGAAGCGCTCGTTCTCGACGTCCACGTTGAGCACGCGGGCCTCGACCTCATCGCCCTTCTCGAACTTCTCGGAGGGGTGACGCACGCGCTGGCCCCAGCTCATGTCGCTGACGTGCACGAGGCCGTCGATCCCATCTTCGATGCCGATAAAGACGCCGAAGTCGGTGATGTTGCGCACGATGCCCTTCACCACGGTGCCGGGCGCGTACTTGTCGGCCGCGGCCTCCCAGGGGTTCTGCTCGAGCTGACGCATGCCGAGGCTGATGCGGCGGTTCTCGAGGTCGATCCCGAGGACGCGCGCCTCGACGATGTCGCCGATGTTTACGAGCTTGCTGGGCGTCTTGACGCGCTTGTTCCAGGTCATCTCGGAGATGTGCACGAGGCCCTCGATGCCATCCTCGAGCTCCACGAAGGCGCCGTAGTCGGGGAGGCTGACCACGCGGCCACGGATGGTGGCGCCGACCGGGTACTTGTACTCGGCATCTTCCCAGGGATCGGGCCGGATCTGCTTGTAGCCGAGCGACACGCGACCGGACTCTTCGTCGTAACGAAGCACCTTCACGTCGAGCTGGGCGCCCACTTCGAAGAGCTCGCTGGGGTGCTGGATGCGCCCGTAGCTCATGTCGGTGATGTGGAGGAGGCCATCGATGCCGCCGAGGTCCACGAAGGCGCCGTAGTCGGTGATGTTCTTGATGGTGCCGACCATCACCGCGCCGACCTTGAGGGACTTGAGGGTCTCGTTCTTCTTCTCTTCGCGGTCACGCTCGAGCAGCACGCGGCGGCTCAGCACGAGGTTGCCGCGCTTCTTGTTGAACTTGATGATCTTGAACTCGTGGGTCTCGCCGATGAGCTTGTCGAGGTTCTTGACCGGGCGCAGGTCGACCTGGCTGCCGGGGAGGAAGGCCTTGACGCCGATATCGACGGCGAGGCCGCCCTTCACGCGGGAGGTGATGAGGCCGCTCACGGTCTCGTCGCGCTCGACCGCCTTGGAGATTTCCTCCCAGGCCTTCATCAGGTCGGCCTTCTCCTTCGAGAGCTCGAGGACACCGTCCTCCTCGCCCATCTGGTCGAGGTAGACATCCACCTCGTCGCCCACCTTGATGCAGAGCTCGCCGGCCTCGTTGAGGAACTCGGAGCGGCGGATGACGCCCTCGGCCTTGTAGCCGACGTCAACAGTGACGAACTCGTCGCCCACTTCGAGCACCGTGCCACGCACGACGCTCTGCTCACGCACGGAGCGGTCGGCGAGGAATTCGTTGAAGAAGCTCTCGAAGTCAGCGCGGCTGACCTGGTCGAGGGGGGAGTCGAGATCGAGGGTGGGGTTGCTCATGAAGGAATGGAATCCGGCGCCGCGCAGGGCGGTGCGTTGGTTGGGGTCGAAGAGGAGGTTGAGGGTGTGGTCCGGCCCACCGGGATGGTGGATGACCACAGCGGGGAGCGTGTCCTCAGCACGTCCGCGCCGAGCTGATCGGAGGATTGAAACCTCCGGCGGCCCGCGCGTTTATCCTGATGTCTCCATCTGTCAAGGGCTCCGGAGCTCCCAGGCCTGACGAAGCGGCTCCAACGCCCCCTTCCGCAGATCGCGCGCCAGGGTCACGAAGGCCCCCGTGCGGAGGTCCCGCACGGCCACCCCATCGTAGTGGTAGGCCCGCGCCGGGCTCGCCTCCGCGGGGTTGGCCCCCGCCACCGCGCCCGCCAGGAGCGAGAGGGTGTCGCGGTCCGCCCCCCGGAAAACCCGACTGAGGCCGCGATCCTCCAACGCGACCACCACCTTCGCGCGCACCTCGGCCACGAACGTGCCGGCGGCCCGCCGAACGTCGCTCAACGCGCCGCCCACGTGGCTCGACCGCCGGGGCACGAGCTCCACGAGGAGGCGGTCCGCATCGCCCTCTGGGCGGCGGCGGCGGTGCACGCCCACCTCCATCGCGAGGGCGTTGTGGAGGCCGGGCCCCTCCACCTCGAACGCCACGCCCACCACGTGATCGCCCACCAGCTCCTCCGCCACCACCGTGGCCTCGAGCCCGAGGCGCCGCAGCCACGCGGACTCCACCGCGAGCAGCTCGGCGAGGAACTCGGCGTCGACCCGGCCGTTGGCCTCGGCCGCGCCGATGAGGAGGAAGGCGCCGTCGTCATCGCCGGCGGCATCGAGCGAGCGCCAGCGCCGGAGGGCCTGCCAGGCGTCGGCCACGGCGGCTTCCACCCGGTCGGTGGGCGCCTCCGGCGGCAGCTCTTCGAGGCGGCGGACCACCCCGAGGAGGCGCGCCTCCGCAGCGAGGCGGGCATCGAGGCTGCGGTAGCGGCGGAGCACCGCGTTGGCGGCGGCGGCATCGGCCCAGAAGGCGGGGTGCACGCTCCGGTCGAGCAGGTCCTGCGCTTCCGCCCGGCGGGCCGCGTTGGCCTCCCGCAGCGGGGCCCAGGCGTGGAGCGCGGCGTCGACATCCCGATCGACCGGGGCGGCCGCGGTGGCCGGCGCCGCGGCCGTCTCCGCGGACCTACGGACCTCGATCCGCCCGCCGCGTACGCCGAGGAGGAGCGTCTCGCCGTCCACCACGCCGTTGCCCACGATGAAGGTGGCGAGCGGGCCGACGAGATCGCGCTCCATCTCCCGCCGCAGGAAGCGAGCACCGAAGTGGGGGTGGTAGCCATGCGCCACGAGCCAGTCGAGCACGTCGGCATCGACCTCCACGTGCAGATCGCGCCCGCGCAGGCCTTCGCGGTCGAGCAGACCGGCCAGCTCGCGACGGGCGATGGCCCGGATGGTGGCGCGGCCGAGCGGGTGGAAATGCACCACGCGGTCGAACCGGTTGAGGAATTCGAACCGGAAGATGCCGAGCACGCGGCGGTCGAGCTCGGCGTCGAGCGTGCGGGTGTCCCGTTGGTCTGCAAAACCCACGCCCGACTCGCGGTACACCTCGGCGCCCGCGTTGCTCGTGGCGATGACGATGAGGCTGCGGACCGACACCGTCTCGCCGTTGCCGTTGATGTAGCGCCCCTCGTCCACCAGCTGGAGCAGCCCGTCGTGGACGGCCCGGTTGGCCTTTTCCAGTTCATCGAGGAGGAGCACGCCGAAGGGGGCGTTGCCCAGCCGGCGGGCCAGCTCCCCTCGCCTTCCTTCGAGGTTGTGCGCGCTCGGCGTGCCGAACAGCTGGGCGTGCCCCATCTCGGTGGCGAAGTCCGAGAGGTTCACGCGGATCATGCGCGACTTCTCACCGAAAAAGTACTCCGCGAGGAGCTGGGCGGTGTGCGTCTTGCCCACGCCGGTCGGCCCCACGAAGAGGAAGACGCCGAAGGGACGCCGCGGGTCGGCCAGGTTGGCCTTGATGAGCGCGATCACGCGCACCACGGCGTCGGCCGCCTCGTCCTGCCCGAGGAGACGATCGCTCACGAAGCGCCGGGTGGCGCCGATGTCGAGGTGCACCGCGGGATCGATGAGCGCGGTGGGCACGCGCGTGTTGCTCGAGAACCGCTGGATGACCTCGCGCAAGCCCACGATCCCCTCCCCGGCCGCGCAGTCCCGGGCTTCACGAAGCAGGTCGAGGGCCTTGCGCGGGAAGTGCCGGTTGCCGATGAAGCGGCCCGTGAGGTCGATGGCGGCGCGCTGCGCCACGGGCGTGATCACGCGGCCCGTGCGCTCGTGCTGGTGGTCGGCCCAGCGACTCACGATGGCGCGGGTGCGCTCTACGCTCGGCTCATCCACCGGAATGTCCACGAGGTAGTCGCCGAGATCCGGCATGCAGTCGATCATCGTGCGGAAGGTGCGCCCGCTCGCTTCGCCGAGGAAGGGGCGCGTGGAGCCCGTGCAGAAGCGCAGGAGGCTCGATTCCCAGTCCAGGGAGAAGGCCACGTGCATGTCCCGCACGAACGGCACGATCGGGGGGTCCGCGCGGTGGATGTGGTCGAAGATGGCCTGCAACGTGTCCGTGCCGTCGGAGGCCTCCTTGAAGTGGCTGGCGATGCTCCTCAGGGAGAGCTGCACGAAGGTGACGCCCCGGAAGCAAGCGGGCCCCTCGCCCGCCGCCGAGGCCGCAACGATGGCGTGAACGAGCGCCGACTTGCCCACCCCGGGCGGGCCGGTGAGCACCGGCGTGCGCTTGCCCTCGGCCGTGAGCACATCCTCCAGCTGCCGCAGCGTGTCGTCGAGCCCGAAGACGGGCTGCAGACGGCCCTCCCGTTGGGCACGCGAGAGATCGAGCTCCACCCAGTCGTCGAAGACGAAGGGCTTGTCCTTGGCGGCCATCGATCCCCCTGCGATTATTGAAAGAGCTCGGCGAGCTCCCCCGTGAAGATGTCGGACCCCTCGGGCGTGAGGTGGTCGAAGTCGTTGAACGCTTCCGGCTCGGCGTCGAAGCGGGTGGAGAGGTCGAGGAGCGCCGTGCGCGGCAGGCTCGCCGCGAGGTCACGGAACGCCGCCTGCGCCTCGGTCTGGTAGTCCGGCTCGATGGTGTCGCGCAACATCGAGCGCATCGGCAGGATCACGAAGAAGGTGCGCTGCGCATCGGCCACGCGCACCGTGGTTTCGACGGCGGAGAGACAGCTCCGGCTCACCTTCGGCACCCACGTGGAGATCGGCCCGCCCAGCAGGAAGGCCCGCCGCTTCCAGGCGTTCTCCACCGTGCGCTCGGGCGCCGGTTCGCCGGCCCAGCGGGCGAGCGGCGCGCGCGCGCCGAAGCGGAGGTCTGCGACGGCGCCGAGGGCGTGGGCCGGGTGTTTGGCGTGCTCGACGAGGTCGTGGCGGCGCCCGCTCCCCGCCAGCCAGCGGTGGGGCAGGATCGCCATGGAGAGGGCGCTGGCACGGTTCTCGACGCCGAGCGCTTCGCCGCGCCCGAACCAACCCGGTTGGAGCGGGACATGCGGGAGGGGCGGACGCGCACAGCTCACCTCGTCGAACAGGAGCGGGTTCACCTCCACGACCAACACCTCGAGGCCGGGGCGCGCATCGGAGGAGCCCAGCAGGAGCGGGTAGCTCGGTGGGAGCGCGTTCTCCGTGAGGGTGTGGCGGGCCACCCGTTGCCAGGCGAACCCCGTCCCGGCGGCGAGCGCCCCGATGTCGAGATCGGCGCCCATGCGCGAGCTGCCGAGCACAAGCCCCCCGACCTCTCCCTCCCCGGCAGGCAGGTCGCCCGTCCAGAACGGCTCCCCCCAGGGGCAGCGGGGCTCGTGGACCGAGAGCGTCCACCACGCGGCGAGCGGCCCCACCCCGAGGGTGAGGACGAGGCCGGCGAGGAAGGCGGTGGCGCGGGACAAGGCGGGTGGACTCAGAAGTTGAAGTAGATGAAGGGCGCATCGGCGGCCTTGGCCGCCACGCAGATGAAATAGCCCGCGCCCACCGCGAGCCCCTGCCCGAGCGCGGAGCGCGGCCAGGGAATCGCCAGTTGAGGACGGAAGTACGCGATCAGGTGGAACCCCACGGCGGCGGCGAAGAGCCCCGTCTGGAGACCACCCAAGTCGAGGTGCGCCGTACCGGGGGCCGCGCCCAACATGCGCCCGAGGTACGCGAGGCTCGAAGGCAGGTCGGGCGCGCGAAAGAAGACCCAGGCCACGAGCACGGTGGAGAGGGTGAGCGTCCAGCCGGCGGCGTTCCCCACCGGGGAGTCCCAGAACCGGGCGTGCGAGGGGCCGCGCAGGAACTGGCGGTAGGCCCACGCGAGGGCCTGACCGAAGCCGTGGATGGCGCCCCACACCACGAACGTCCAGTTGGCGCCGTGCCAGAAGCCGCCGATGAGCATGGTGGCGGAGAGCGCGAACAGGGTGCGCGCGGCCCCCGCGCGGCTGCCTCCCAGGGGAATGTAGAGGTAGTCGCGCAAAAAGCGGCTGAGCGAGATGTGCCAGCGACGCCAGAACTCCTGGAGCGAGCGGCTGATGTAAGGCGCGTCGAAGTTGTCGGGAAAATGGATGCCGAAGAGGCGCGCGAGCCCCACAGCCATCTGCGAGTAGCCGGAGAAGTCGAAGTAGATCTGGAAAGCGTACGCGAGGAGACCCACCAGCAGATCGACGCTGCCGTAGCGCTCCGGCGCCCCGAAGGTCGCATCGGCGAGGAGCGCGAAGTTGTCGGCGAAGAAGACCTTGCGCGCAAATCCGAGGACGAAATCCTTCGTGCCCGCCATGACGTCCTCGATGACGGGCGGACGTTCGAGCCGGTCGAGCTGCGGCAGGATTTCGGCCGCGCGCACGATCGGCCCGCTCACGAGGTGCGGGAAGAACATGATGAACGTGGCGAGCCGGGCCAGATCGCGCGTGGGGGTGAGCAGACCCCGGTAGATGTCGACCGTATACGAGATGGCCTGGAAGACGTAGAAGCTGATGCCGAGCGGCAGGATGAGGTGCGGGACCGGGAGCGTGAGGGAGGTGCCGAGCAGATGGAGCACGTCGTTGCTGGTCGAGGCGAAGAAGCCCGCGTACTTGAAGACCGCAAGCATCCCAAGGTTCATCGTCACGCTCGCGGTCACGAAGACCCGCCGCCGCGCGGCGGAGGCGGACGCCTGGATGCCGAGCGCGAGGAAGTAGTCGGCCACGATGTTCGCCGCGAGGAGCCCCATGAACGGGAGGCTCCAGCTGGCGTAGAACCATACGCAGAACGCCAGGACGGCGTAGCGCCGCACATTCCCGTTGGGAGCGAGCACCGAGGCCGCCACCGCCAGCAACAGGAAGACGAAGAACTCGTCGCTGATGAAGAGCATTCAGCGCCCGCGGCGGGCGCGCGCGAGCTCCACGATGCGCGCCACCACCTCGTCGATGGCGAGGCCGGTGCTGTCGAGGCGCACGGCATCGTCGGCGCAGCGCAGGGGCGCCACCGCCCGGGAGCTGTCCTGGTGATCGCGCGCCGCGAGCTCCTCGCGCACCTGCAGGAAGTCGCGCCCCGGCGTTTCCAACGCACGACGGCGCGCGCGCTCGTCGAGGCTCGCATCGAGGAACACCTTCAGCCCGGCGTCGGGAAGCACGACCGTGCCGATGTCCCGGCCATCCATGACCACGCCGCCGGCCGCGCCGAGCGCCCGCTGCAGCCCGAGCAACGCCCCGCGCACAGCCGGGTGGACCGCTACCGCTGAAGCCGCGGCGCCCACCCGCTCGCCGCGGATTTCGGCGGTCACATCCTCCTCGTCGGCCCACACCCGGAGCTGGCCGGACTCGAAGGCGAAGCGGAACCGCAGACCCGCGGCGATCGCGGCCGTGGCGGCCTCGTCGGCGAGCGGCACCCCCCGGCGAAGCGCCACCAGCCCCACCGCCCGGTACATCGCGCCGGTATCGACGAACTGGTACCCGAGCGCCTCGGCCACCCGCCGCGCCACCGTGCCCTTGCCCGAGCTCCCGGGGCCATCAACCGCGATCGCAATCTCTCGCACGCGGGCTGCTAACCAGAATCCGCCGCGCGGGCCCCGCCTGCCTCCGACCGCGCGCTCATCGACTCGGCGGCGCCTGCTCGAGCGCGCGCTCGCCCGAGAACGGTTCCTTGTGGTGGAACGTGAGCGGCGTGCCGCGCTCCACGATGCGTTCGTGCAGCTTCCAGTCCTCCCGCACCCGCTCCGAAACGGGCTCGCCGAAGTCCTCGGCCGGGCCCGACAGGAGCGCTTCCGTCCACACCGCCGTGAGCCGCCCCCCGGCCACCGCGTACTTCGCCAGCCGGAGTTCCTCGCTCCCCCTCACCGCTCGCCCCGAGGTGATCACGAGCTGGCCCGCCTCGATGCGCGCCGACGTGGTGGCATCCCCCCACCCCGCGACCCCGAGCTTGAGCCAGCCGGCACCCGACGCTTCGAGCACCACGACCGCCCTCGGCCAGTTGTCCGCCTCGCAGCCTGCGCACGCCGCCACCGCGCCCGCGCCGACGCGGCTGGCCGGCTCGAGCACCATCACGCGGTCGGGCCGGCCATCGCCCGTGAGGTCGCCGGTGTCGGTGCCGCCGGGCGCGAGGCTCCGCGCGCGCTCCTCGGCCCCGCTCACGCCCGCGAGCGCCCAGCCCGCAGGGATGAAGGCCTCCGGCCGCGGCGCGGTGAACGGCACGGACGCCACGGGGAAGGCGGGGGAGAGCGGCGCGGCCAGCGCGCAGGAGAGGAGCACCATGGCGCTCCGCTATCCGCTTCAGCGCTCTCCGGGGCGCTTGGTGGCGGCCTGCTCCGGGGTGGGGACCTGGCTGGCATCCCCATCCTGCAGCACCGCCGCCGAGGTGCTGTTCAGGTAGTCGAGCCAGGACTGCGACTTGCGGTCGAGCCCGCCCTTGGCGATGAGGGCCTGCGTGAGGTCGTACTGCGCCTTCGCGAGGTCGGCCGCGGGCTCGTCGAGCCGGTTGAGTCGAGCGAACATCTCCGTGCTCTGCGCGCGGAGCTCGGGGTCCTGGATGTGGGGGGCGAGCCGCGCCCAGTACGGCGCGGCCAGGGAGGCCTGCACCTCCAGTCGCCGTCGCTGCTCCACATCATCCCCGGCCTGCGGACCCGCCCGCACGAGGGCGGGCGTGGGCGTATCCTGGAGCACCTCCTCGGTGGGCGCGCGGTGCGGCGCGATCGGGGTGGGACGCGACAGCACCGGCGGCTTCCCGGCCGCATTGGCAGAAGGCGACTCGGGCGCGGAGGTGAGCCAGAAGGCCACGCCGCCGAGCGCGAGCACGAACACCCCCACCGCGACGAGGCGCCTGTCCACGCGCTACCCGACGTTGCGGAAGGCCGTGACCATCACGGTGCGATCGTCGCCACCCATGTTCGCCGTCACGCCCACGCGGGGGCGGCCAGGAACCTGGTAGCCGCCGGCGAGGCCCTTCATCTGCTTCCAGATCTCGATGCCCTGCTTCACGCCGGTGGCGCCCACGGGGTGCCCGAAGCCGACGAGCCCGCCGCCCGTGTTCACGGGCACGCGCCCGCCGATCTCGGTGACCCCATCCCGCACGAGCGCCGCGCCCTCGCCGGGCGCCGCGAGGCCGAGGGCCTCGATCATGAGGAGCTCGGTCACGGTGAAGCAGTCGTGCACCTCGCACACCTCGATGTCGCCCGCGCCGATGCCGGCGGCCCGGTACGCCTTCTCGGCGGCGGCCTTCGTGGTCCAGAGCTGGGTGAGGTCGCCATCCTCGTACAAGGAGGCGGTGCTGTGGCCGTAGCCGATGATCTCGATAGCGTCGGCCTCGGTCTTGCCGGCGGCGCGCAGGCCCTCCTCGCTGACGATGAGCGCGGCCGAAGCGCCATCGCTCACCTGGCTGCAGTCGCTCATCTTGATGTAGGGCGCGTACTCCGCGTTCTGGAGGAAGCAGGGGTTCCGGTCGTTGGCCGAACCCGCCGTGGCGAGGTCCATCTTGCGGGCCTTCATGTGCGCCAGCGGGTTCTTGTTGGCGTTGGCATAGGCCTTCACGGCCACACGACCGATGTCCTCCTCGGTGACGCCATAGCGCTCGCGGTAGGCCTTGGTGCGGCGGCCGAAGAGCGCCGGGAAGGTGAACTCATCGATGCTGCGCTGACGGCGGTAGTGGCTGGCTCGCGCGAGGTAGTCCGCGCCCTCGCGCGCGCTCACGGTCGTCTGCACTTCCACGCCGGCCACGAGCACGGTGTCGCTCCCGGCGCGGATGGCATCGACCGCGCAGGCGATGGCGAGGCCGCCGGAGGCGCAGGCCGCTTCCACGCGCATCATCGCCTTGCCGGCGAGGCCCGGGTGGCTGCCCGCGAGCGCGGCGCCAAGGTGGCCCTGCTGGCAGAAGAGCTCGCCCACGAAGTTGCCGACGTAGCCCTTGTCGACCCGCTCAGGATCCACGCCGGTGGTCTTGAACGCGCCCGCCACCGCCTCGGCGAGGTGCTCCTCGAGGGTGGGGTTCTCGCGCTTGCCGAAGTCCGGGTGGTTCTTCCACACGAAGTCCGGGTGGCCCTTCCCGATGAACGCCGTGTTGTGGCCGCCGAGAAGGAAGATGCGTCGGGACATGGTCGAGCTCCGGAACGCCGCCCGCCTAACCCTCCGCCGGCGGCAGGGCACCTGACGCGGCCTGGCTCAGACAGTCTTTCACCTGCGCGGGGCTCGCGTTGTCGGGGAGCCAGGCCACCGGGGCGTACTTGCGGGCCAGTGCGCTCCATCGGCGGGGCTCACCCGAGAAGTCGTGACTGAAGACGGCCGGCAGGCGGCAACCCGCCTCCCGCAACGCCGCGAGCACATAGACGCCCTGGTTCTCCTCGAGGAAGCGTGTGGCCCGAACGGGGTCGCCATTGAAGCGCTCCGCGGTCTCCGCGAGGTCGCCGAGGAGCTCGCCGGGCTGGACCCGATCGAAGCGCATGTCGAGGAAGAGGCAGTCGAAGGCCTCCGCCGCCACCGCTGCCAGCGCCTCGGCGCCCGACCCGGTGCGGACGAACTCGAACTGATCGCCGGCGTAGCGCGAGAAGGTGTCGCGGTACTCGAACCCGTCTTCCACGATGAGCACGCGAGCCGGCATGAGCAGGGTGTATCCGAGCCGGTCAGAGCAATCCGCCTTCGGCGAGCTGGAACTGCACCACGACGGCCTTCGCCCCCTCCTCGCGGGCATCCACCCGGATGCTGCCCCCGTGGCGGTTGGTGAGGTCGACCGCGAGGCCGAGGCCGCGGCCGATGAACCGACTCCGGATCATGGCGTTGGTTAGCGTGCCGGGCGCATCGTCGATCACGGCGAACTCCACGAGCGGGTGCCCGGTGACCTCGTCCTCCGACTCGCTCAACGCCACGGCGAGCGAGCGGGCGCCGGCGGTGAGCGCGTTTCGCAGCAGGTTGGCGAGGATGTCCTCGAGGTCGGGCCGGAAGAGCCGCAGGGTGACGGGGCCGCCGGTGACCCAGAGCTCCGGCAGGTTGTCCCCCGCGAGCCCGGGTTCGGCGCACACCCGCTGGTACACGGCGCGCACGAGCGCCTCGTCGCACTCGATGACGCAGATCTCGCGGACGGTGCGCGAGATGTCGGCGAAGACGCGCTCGTTCACCACCCGGCTCAGCGTGAGCAGCTCGTCGGGCTCCGGCCGCCGGATGCGCTTGAGGCGGTCGAAGGTCTGGACCAGCGGCCCGAGCACGGGGTCCGTTTCGGGGACGAGGCGCATTCCCCGACTCGCACCCAGCGTGACCAGCGCGCTGATGTAGGCGCGGAGCTTCTCGTCGAGCTCCGGCAAGCGCGCGGTGAAGGCCTCCCAGGGGCCCCGATCACCCGTTTCGAGCGCTGCCGCCACGTCGGGGAGCACGGTGGTGTTGTGCTTGAGCACCTCGTGGCGGATGCCCGCGAGCAGGCGCGCCGCTTCGTGCCAGGTTTCCGGCGCAGCGGCGAGCACCTGCGCGAGCGTGCTCCCGGAGCGGCGCCGCCACCACCACAAGGAAGGGAGCCCCAGCCCGAGCACCCCGCCCGCCGCGAGCACGGCCGCCACCGTGCGCCTTCGCCCCTCCACGCGCGTCTGGAGCGCCTCGGCGCTCTGCCGGTAGGGCGAGCCGGGCGTGGCGCGGGCGAAGTAGGCGGCCAGCTCCGTGCGGGCCGTGGTCCAGTCGCCGAGGCCGGCCGCCAGCTCGCCGAGGAGGTAGTGTGCGTCGGCGTACCCGAGCTCGGCGGCCCGGCCGAGGTGGGCGCGACGCTCGTCGCGGTCGGTGGCCTGCCCCGCGAGGTTGAACCAGATCTCCGCCTGGTCGGGGGCCGCCTCCAGGGAGCGACGCCAGAGCGCCACGGCGGCGGTGGGGTTCCCCGACTCCAGCTCGAGCCCGGCCCGAAGGTTCAGGAGTGGCGGGTGACGAGGCGCGAGGACGAGGGCGGCATCGAGCTCCTTCAGCGCCTCCTCGCGCCGCCCCCGCTCGAGGAGCACCGTGGCGAGCCGCCATCGGTGGGCGGCCTCTTCGGAGACGGGCAGCGTCGGCGTCAACGCCGACACCGGCACCTCGGGAGGCTGGCGCTCCATCGCGGCGAGGCGCACGCGACAGTCCTCCGCCCACGGCCCCTCCGGCTCCATGATCAGGACGGCGCGGTAGGCCTCCGCCGCCTCCGCGAAGCCCCCCTCCGCCTGCTGGAGCACGCCGAACCGGTGCCGCAGCGCGGCATCGCCGCTCCGGAGCCGCACCGCCGCGGCGAGCTCCCGCAGCGCCTCCGCGTTGCGCCGACCGCCGTACCCATCGGCGAGGAGGCGGCCGAGCCGCGCGCGCGTGCCAGCCTCGTTGGGGGCGAGCCCGCGGGCGATGCGCGCCTGCACCTCGGCCTCGGCCCAGTCGCCGGTGAGGAGGAGCGCGTCGGCGAGGCGCCCGTGCGATTCGGCGGTGCTCGGCGAGCGCGCGACCAGCTGGCCGGCGAGCGAGAGCGCCTCGGAGGTACGGCCCGAAGCGAGCGCCTCATCCACGCGCGCTGCGAGGTCGACCAGACCGGCGGGGAGCGGGGTGTCCGCCCCGAGGTCCACGAGCGCGGCGGCGGCTTCGAGCTCGATGCGGTCGAGCCGTTCGCGGGCGCCGGCCACCGCCGCGCCGTCGGGGAAGCCTGCCACGTAGGCCCGAAGGAGCGCCTCGGCATGGGCCGGATCGGCGTCGGTGAGGGCGAGGAGCGTGTCGCCGTCGGGCTCCTCGGACTGCAGGAGCCGGAGGTAGGTGCCCCAGGCCTCACCGGCACCCTCCAGATCGCCGAGCCGGATGCACAGCCGGGCGGCGTGCAGCCAGGGCTGGGCATCCCCCAAACGGATGACCTGCAGCTCCCGCCAGGCCACGAGCGCCTCGGCGGGCCGGCCCGATTCGAGCAGGGTGGCGAGCGCCTCGGTCACGTCGGGGTCGCCCGCGGAGGCCCGGTACAGCGCCTCGGCCGCCTCCGGCCGGCCCTCCGCTTCGAGCGTGCGCCCGAGCCCGAGCAGGGCGGGCACGAACCGGGGGTCCTGCTCCAGCACGAGGCGGTAGAAGCTGCCGGCGGTGGCGAACCGCCCGGCCGCCTCCTGCTCCTCGGCGCGCGCGTAGATGCCGCGGGCGGCCGGCGCCAACGCATCGAGCGGATCGGCGAGGGCGGCGACAGCGAGCAGGAGGAGCAGCGGACTCATGCGGGTGGGCCCGAGGTCAGAGCTCCGCCTCGATGGCCTCGCGCACCAGCGCGTCGTCGGGCACGGTCACGCGGCCGGCCACCCGAAGGTCCCGCCCGATCACCAGCACCAGCGGGTACTGCCCGCCGGTGAGCGTGCTCGTGAAGCCGGCCTCGTCGCTCACGATCGGCTGGTTCTCGATGCCCCAGCTCTCGGCCCATCCCGCGAGGTCCTCCGTGTCGGGCACATCGCCCTCGAGGTTCTCGGCGAGGACGGTGAGGTAGACGAAGTCATCGTCGGCGTAGTCGTCGGCCGTTTCCTGAAGCTCGCTCGCGAGGTCCTGGCAGGGCTGGCACCAGATGGTGCTCACATCGAGCACCCAGACGTAGCCGTAGAACTGCCACAGATCCACCGTCTGCCCGTGCTGGTCGGGGAGGAGCTGCCGCTCCACGAGCTCCCCATCGTCGAACCCCTCGCCCTCGAGCTCGGGCAACGAGTCGGCCGCCGGCCACGCGTTTTCTGGCGGGGTGTACTCCTCGCTGGAGCCCTTGCCGCCGGGAGTGGTGAGCTCCGGGATGCACGCAGTGAGCAACACGTACAACATCTCACCATCATATCCGTTGACGGTCGCCGCGGCGCGGGTGACTCGGTCCGTCCATGCCCGAACGGCTCACCCACGCCTCCCTTGTTGCGAGCTACCACTCCTACCACCAGCCCCGCGAACGCTGGCTGATCGGCGGGGAGTACGAGCGCGCCCTCGTCCGCGGCGATGGCCGGTCGGTCGGCTACCACGACCCCGACGGCATCGCCTGGCTCCTCGGTGAGCTGCGGGATCGGCTCGGCTGGGCCGAGAAGCGCGAGGGCCCCCACCTCATCGAGCTCCGCGGCGAAGGCGCCTCCATCACGCTCGAGCCGGGCGGGCAGGTGGAGCTCTCGGGCGCCCCCTTCCGCACCCTGCGCGCCCTCGCCGACGAGGTCACCCGCAACCGGGACCTGCTGGTCGAGGTGGTCAAGGGCCACGACCTGCACTGGATTGCCGCCGGGCTCACACCCTACGCGCGGATCGACGACATCGCGTTCATGCCCAAGGGCCGCTACGCGATGATGCAGCAGTTCCTTCCGCAGTACGGCGATCTCGCCCACTGGATGATGAAGGGCACCTGCTGCGTACAGGTGAACCTCGACTTCGACAGCGAAGCCGACTGCGCCGAGAAGTTCCACGCCGCGCTCGACCTCGCGCCCCTCAACGTGGCGGCGTTCGCCAACTCGCCGATCGGCGAGGGCCGCGAGCTCGGGTGGATGAGCTACCGCGGCCACATCTGGTCGCGGGTCGATCCGCGTCGCACCGGATTCCCCGCCGCGGTGAGTGGCGGCTACACCCACGCCGGCTGGGTGGAGTACCTGCTCGACACGCCGATGATGTTCCACTACCACCACGGCCAGTGGCGCCCGAGCGAAGGTCGCACCTTCCGGCAGTGGATGGACCAGGGCATCGACGGCGAGTTCCCCACCCTCGAGGACTGGTCGCTCCACCAGACGAGCGTCTTCCCCGAGGTGCGGGTGAAGCGCACGATCGAGATCCGCAGCGCGGATGCCGTGCCGCTCGACCTCGCGATCGCCTTCTGCGCGCTCTGGACGGGCACGCTGTACGGCGCCCTCGCCGACACCCGTGCCTTCGCCCGCGCCTTCACCGCGCAGAACGGCACGCGCACGCGAGAGGAAGGCTTCGCCTACGCGGCGCTCCTCGGCCTCGAGGGCGACTGGAACGGCCGCCCCATGGCCGAGTGGGCCCAGGAGCTCGGCGCCATCGCGCACAAGGGCCTCCTCGCCATCGGGGAGGACACCTCGCTGCTCGACCCCTTCCTCGGCTTGGCCGCCAGCGGCCGCTCGCCGGCCGCCCGCCTGCTGGAGGCCTTCCGCCTCGACCCCTCCCCTCGGAACGTGCTCCGCGCCGCGGCGTACTGAGCCTCGGCGCTTGACCAATCCTTGACCGAACGGCCCGGCGGGGCGCACCGCGAGTCCGTATCGTGGCGGCAGCCTCGGTGATCCGCATGCCACGCCTCTCCTGTTGCCTCGCGCTCCTCGGTCTCGTCGGCTGCGGCGTGGGCCCCGACCCCTCCTCCGCGCTCCAGAGCGGGAGCTTCGCGCGCTCGGAGGATGGGAGCGTGGTGTGGGCGGCACATCCCGACGAAGGCGTGGTGAGCCGCACCGACCTCGAAAGCGGCGACAGCCTCTCTCTCACCCTCGCCGGCGACCCGAGCCAGGTCGCGCGCTCGGGCAACCGCCTGTACGTTTCGCTGCCGGCCCGCGGAAGCGTGGTGGCGTTGGACATCACCGAGGCCGAGCCGCTCGCCCTCTTCGAAACGCCGGTGGGCTCCGAGCCGGCGGGCATCGTGGCCCGCCGCAGCGATGGCCACGTCTTCCTCGCGCTGGCCGGGGAGAACCGCGTGGTGGAGCTCAACCCCCTCGATCTGAGTGAAATCCGCGGCTGGGACATCCCCGGCTTCCCGAGCGGCCTGGCCATCCACCCGGAGGGCCACTCCCTCTACGTGAGCTCCACGTTCGGCGGTCGCCTGAGCCGGATCGTGATCGAGACGGGCGTGATCACGACCCTGGACATCCCGACCGAGGAGGTGGTGGTCGCGGCCACCGACGGCTCCGGCGACAGCACGGTGGTGGGCGAACGGTCGCCGCGCATCACCAGCGCCCCGGCCATTACCGAGGGTGGCGATCGCGTGGTCGTCGGCCTCCAGCGGCTCGATACCACCAGCACCGCCGGCGAAGGCAGCTACGTGACCTTCGGCGAGGAGGAGGGCCCGCGAGTGGAGACCTCCCTCGCCTGGGCCGAGCTCTCCGCCACCGGCGAGCCGGGCCCCCTGCAGCTGGTCGATGCCACGGTCACCGTTGATCGGGACGGCGTGGATCGCTTCAGCTACCTCGGCGAGGTGGCCTGGTCTGCCGACGGGAAGTTCGTGGCCGCCAGCATGGAGGCCTCCGACGTGGTGGCGGTCTACGCGGTGGACGGGGCCCAGGCCACGCTCGCCTTCGAGGTGCCCGCGCCGGGCGGCCTCTCGTTCAACGGGGCGGAGCTCCTCGTCCAGAGCGAGTTCGGCGCCGCGCTGGTGCAGGCCGGCACCGATGCGGCCGACGAATATGCGGCCGGCCTCACCTGGGAAACGCTTGCGGAAGGCACGCCGATCTCGATCCCCGCGCTCGACGAGGAGCTGGCGCTCGGGCGGCGGCTCTTCCGCACCGCGATCGACCCGTCGGTCTCCCTCGCCGGCACCGCCACCGCCTGCTCCGGCTGCCACACGCCCGCCGGGACCGACGGCCTCACCTGGCCCCTGCCCGACGGCTACCGCCAGACCCCGGCGCTGCACGCCGGCACCGTGGACACCGCCCCCTACCAGTGGGACGGCGAGGTGCGCAGCATCGCCGACGAGGCGCTCGCCACCTCGGTGGACCGCATGGGCGGCGACGCGATGACCGACACGCAGGCGGAGGCCATCGCCGCCTGGATCGGCTCCCGCCGCACCCTCTCCCCGCCCACCCGCCTCGATGCCGCCGCCGTGAGCCGGGGCGCTGCCCTCTTCGAGTCCCTCGCCTGCTCCACCTGCCACGCCGGCAGCGACGGCACCGATCGCGACCGCCACGAGATCGGCGGCGTGCGCATCGACACCCCGAGCCTGCGCGGCGTGGCCCACACCGCGCCCTACCTGCACTCCGGGAGCGCGACCGACCTCGGCGAGGTCATCGACTACGCCGCCAGCGGCAAGATGGGCGATGGCTTCAGCCTCGAAGGCACCGAGCGCGACGACCTGATCGCGTATTTGAAGTCGCGGTAGTCGCCACCGGCAGGGGCGGCGGGGTACTTGGAGCATCTCCCTGGCAGGTGCCCCTGTCCGTCCATCCCTTCCACACCCTCACCCTCCTCTCCTGCCTCGGCCTCGCGGGCTGCGCGGAGCTCGGCGCGGTTGGCGCGGAGGCCGGAACCGCGGCGGCCATCGCCGAGGAAGGCACCTTCCCGCCCGAGTGTGGCGTGGCCAACGCCGCGTCGGACGCCGACTCGTTCGCCTACGCCGTCGCGGATCTGGACGGCTGCAACGACATCCAGAGCTTCTCCTTCGACTTCACGTGGAGCCACGGGCCGGTGTTCGCCGTGTCGAGCGCGCTCTCCTCGGGCAGCGTGGAGGTGAGGATCACGCCGGAAGGCGGGGAGCCGACGGAGGCCACGGTCGATGCGGAGAACCCCAACGCGGTGTTCGCGGACATCTACACCGACTGCGCAGAGCTGGAGGCCGGGGTGGGCCCGGGAACGGTCACTGTCCGCCTCCTGCTCTCGGACGCCGCCGGGAGCCTCGACGTGGCCGCCAACGATGACACACAGGAAGAAAGCTGGTACTACGACGAGATGTGCGGCAGCTGAACCGCCGGCGCCGGCCCGGCGATCGCCTACCCACGGAGTCCCCCATGCGCGTTTCCCTGCTCGCCCTCCTGCTCCTGGCCTGCGAAGAACGTGGCGCTCCGCCGAGCAGCGCGGCGACCGACGCCGATGGAGATGGCTTTGCCGCAAGCGCGGGCGACTGCGACGATGGGGATGCCGCATCCTTTCCCGGCGCCGCCGAAGTTCCTTACGATGGCGTCGACCAGGACTGTGATGGGCGCGATCTGGCCGACGCCGACGGCGACGGGTGGGATGCGCTCGAGGTCGGCGGCGACGATTGCGACGATGCCGACGCCACCAGCTACCCCGGTGCCGACGAGGTCCCGTACGACGGGATCGACAACGACTGTGAAGCCGACGGCGATCTCACGGATGTGGACGGCGATGGCTACGACGCGGCCGAGGTGGGCGGCGCGGACTGCGCCGACGGCGACGCCACCGTGCACCCCGGCGTGTTCGACGACTGTGACGGCGGCGATGAGGATTGCGACGGCACCGACGATGAGGACGCCGACGTGGACCACGACGGCTACACCGCATGCGCGGGCGACTGCGACGACGCGGACGCCACGGTCCACGCCGGCGCCGAGGACATCGGCGGAAACGAGGTGGATGAGGACTGCAACGGCCGCGTCCGGGGCGACTGCTCCGACACCATCCTCGACGGCACTTGGAGCGTGACGCTGAGCTTCTACTTCGACAGCTGCACCGATGACTCCAGCGGCTACTCCGTGTCCTCCGAATCGATCACGGTTCCCGAAGACGCCGACTGTTCCGGCAGCACAGCGCGCTGGGAGGGTGGCCTGAGCTCCAAGGAGCACGAGGCCTACTTCAACGGCTCCATCACGTTCGACACCGCGAGCCGATGCGGCAGCTTCTCGGGTGAGGGCAGCCACGCCGGCCTGAGCTGCGACGACGTGGACGGCACGATCAACGGCGGCTGCTGACGCGCCGACGCCCACATCGGTCCCCGCCAACCGAACTTTTGCCGAAAGTCGAAAAACTCGTCATTTTCATGTAGCCGCCGCCCCGGCTGAATCGTAGGGAGGGTGGAGGCACCCCATGACCCTTGGTTCTCGCGCGGAGAATCGACGCCGCACCGACCTTGGAGGTCGGCGTGGCTCCATCCTCGTGGTGGTGGCCTTCGCGGCGGTCGTGCTGGTGGCGGTCGCGGGCGTCGCGATCGACGGGCAGTGGTACCGGATGGCGCAGGAGGAGGTGCACAACGGCGCCGAGGCGGCCGCGCTGGCCGCGGCCATAGGGATGGACGGCACCACCGCCGGCCTCACCACCGCGAAGGCCCGCGCGCGGGCGGTGACGGGCGCCAACGAAGCGGGTGGCGTGCCGCTCGACTACGACACGCTGGGCGGCGATGCCGCCGTGGAGCTCGGGCGCGTGGAGGGCGGCGCGTTCGTGGCCGACACGAGCGATCCGGCAAAGACCGTTGCCGTACGCGTGCTGTTCCGTGATCCGGCCTTCGCCGCGCTCTCCGGGCTGACCGGGAACTCCAGCACGGCCGTGTCGGCGGAGGCGCGGGTGCTCGGCGGCGGGCCGGCAGGGGCCGGATGCCCCCTGCCGATCGCCATCCCAGCATGTGGACTTCCGAAGGCGACGGATGGGAGCTACTGCAACGTGGATGTTCAGCTCATCGCCGATCAGAACGACAACGGCGCGTGGGCGGAGATCGGCGCTGGTCGACCCAACGCGGCCTCGGTGAAGTCCGCGATCCAGGGGTGCACCGCGGCGGCGAGCATCGAAGACGGCGTGGGGCTCAACAACGGCGCGATCAGCTCGGCAACGTCCGATCTGGCGAAGGCGATCAGCGCCAGCGCATCGACCTGGGACGCGACCGCCCTCGGCGCCCAGCCCGCGCAGCTCTCGCGCAGCTCGGTCACGGCCTATGGCCACGTGCTGAAGAGTCAGCTCATCATCTACCAGCCCACCGGAACGGGCTCCTGCAAGAACACGAAGTTCACCGGCACCGGCTACGACATCGTCGGCTTCGCCACCGCCGTGGTCTACGACGCCGTCGGGACCGGTGCGGCGGCGCAGCGCTCGATCCGCATGCGGATCGTGTGCGACTCGCTCAACGCCGAGGCGGGCGGCGGCTACTTCGGCACGCGCGTGCCGCCGCAGTTCTTCTGATGCGCGCCTCCCCGCGGCGAGGCGCCGCCGCCATCGAGTTCGCGCTCTGCGCCAGCGCCCTCTTCGGCATCCTCTTCGCCACCCTCGATTGGGGTTGGTGGTTCTACCGCCGCGCCCAGGTGCTCCAGGCCACCGGCGAAGCCACGCGCCAGGCCGCCACCCTTCCCCAGAGCAGCGATCCCGCTTCCACCGCCTCCGCCTACGTCATCGAGAACCTCGAAGCGCAGGGGATCAGCACGACCGCGGTGTGCATCACCGCCACGCAGTCGGGAACGAGCCCGTCTGAAGTCTTGGAGGTGTCCGTGAGCCTGCCGTTCGAGCCGCTCCTCGGCCTGTGGCCCGCGCCGAGCACGCTGTCTGCGGTGCGGTCCACCTACCTCGAACGACAGGACTGACGGTGCGCACGCGGCGCGGCGCGTCTGCCGTCGAATTCGGGCTGGCGCTGCCGGTCCTGATCTACCTCGCGCTGGCGTCGGTGGAGTACGGGTGGTTCCTGTTCGTGCGCACCCAGGCGGCGCACGCCGCGCGGGAGGGATGTCGCCTCGGCGCCACGGCGCAGATGAGCGCGGTTCCCTCCCCCGCCACGCTCGCCTCCACCCGCACCCTCGCGGTGCTGGACGAGTACGGCTTCACCCTCGGCGATCTCACCGTCACCACCGCCTACTCGGACCTCACGGGGGATGCGGCGGGCACCTCCGACACGCTCACCGTTCGGGTGGATGTGCAGTACCAGCCCATCGCGGCCGGGTTCGTACCCACGCCGGCCGGCATGACCGTCTCCCTGGCCATGATGGTGCAGGGCGCCACCTGAACCGGTAGCCAGGCCGTGTCAGCCCCCGAACGAGCCGTGGTAGCCGACGTAGCCGGCGAGGTTCTTCTCCCAGTGGAAGGACTCGGGCGACCAGGTGGCCGCCACGATGAGCCGGTGGCGCGCGCCGAGGTGCACACGCGCGCCGAGGCGGGCCTCGACGGTGGGCTCGACCATGAGCACGGGGCCGCTGTTACCGCTCGAACCCATCATGAACCAGCCTCTCGGATCGAGGTCGACGAACAGATCGGCCCAAGGGAGGGGCACGGTGAGCGACGTGGCAAGGCCGAGGTATCCGAAGCCATCCGGCCACCAGCCGGGCTGGGTGAGGAACGACGGACGGAAGAGGAGGAAGGCCGAGCCGAGCCGATGGGAGGTCGCGAACTCGGGGCCGAAGCCGAGCTCGCCGGTGCCGCCATACCGCGAATCGAATGGGCGGCTCGACACCCGCAGGCCGAGCGAGAGCTGATCGTCGGGGTACACCGGGTCGTCGCCGGTGAGGGTCCACCGGGCGGCGAGGTCGAGGAACGCGAGCTCGGGGTCGTTGTAGGGCGGCAACATCGCGCCATCGTCGGTGGCGTAGAGGGGCACGGCGAGGCCGGCGCCCGCGCGCACGTCGAAGCCCCGGCCGAAGCCCGCGTCGACCATGAGCTCCGGGCTCATGGAGCCACCCGCGCCAGCCACGGGGAAGACCTCAATACCGGGCTGCAGGATGATCTCGCCCCGGCGAGCGATGTCCAGGGCGCCAAAGAGCGGCTCGGCCGCTGCGACGGAGATGAGACCGAGGAGCATGGGAACCTCAGGAGGCGCGGGTGAGCTCCGTGGGCGGCCAGTAGGCCGCCGCGAGGCGCTCGGTGTAGGCCATCAGGCGCGGCGAACGCGCCGCAAGATGCACGCCGGTGGCGCCGGGGTGGCGCTGGATGGCGATGAGGAAGGCATACACCGTGGCATCCACGGAGCGGGGCGCTTCGCCGAGCAGGTAGGGCTGATCGCCAAGCAACGCCTCGAGCGCCGCCAGATCGTCCACCGCCATCGCCATCACCTCCTCGCGGCTGTGGCGGCCGACCCCCTGCGCCATCGCCGCCGAACGCACCTTGCGCCGGATCATGGGGATGGCCACCGGGGCGATGAACGCTGGAAACAGGACCTTGAACGCTGGGTACTGGCGCACCCAGCCATCCTCCTCCACCCAGCGCAGCCGCACCGCGGCGAAATAGGTGCCCTCCTCGAGGGCGCGCCGCACCATCCTTGCGAGGGCCAGCTCGCGGGGGGAGAGGCCCGCATCGAGGGTGACGCCGAAGCGCTCCGTGAGCGTTTCGATGATGAGCTGCGAGTCGCCGATGCGCTGCCCATCGAGCTCGATGTACGGGATCTTGCCCTTGGGCGCCTGAAGGGGGTTGCCCCCGTTGCGGCGCTCGTAGGGGATGCCCGCCAGCCGCAGCCACGTTTCGAGCTTGATGACGAAGGGGGAGAAGTCGGGGGTGTTCCACGCCGGCTTGCTGCCGAAGACGATCAGGGACATTCCCCCGGTTATTCCGGTGCCGACCCGCACACCGCCTGAAGCCGCGCCCAGCGTGCATCCAATTCGTCGCACTCGCCCTCGCCAAAGGCCTTCCGGGCGCCTTCCCACGTGAGCCGCCCCTGGCGCACGAGCTCGGCGCGGCCGAACCGGTGCGGCGTGGCTTCGGCGAGATCGGCCAGCGCCCGCAGGATGCGGAGGCTCACCGCCATGTCGGCGCGCGCGTACTGGCGCATCTGGTCGAAGCCGAGGCGCACGAGCGCGCGGAAGCAGGTGGTGGGCACCTCCACGAGCCCCTCGCTGCGGTGCACGCCCTCCGGGGTGGCGCGACCCGCCACGCGCACGAGGAGCCGGGTGATGTGGTCGATGCAGGTGGCGCCGGTGCTCGGGTCATTCACGGCCGGGGAGATGGCCTTCAGCCCGATGTCCACGATCTGGCGTACGCCCCACTCGGCGTCGTCCTGCATGGTGCGGGCAGCGCCGATGTCGAAGGCCGCGTCGAGCGCGGTAGCCGCGAGCGGCGCAGGGCCGTCCCACCACGCCAGCGGCGTGCCCGCCACCACGAACTGGCCCATCCCGCGCAACACGACGAGGTGGCCGCCCCTGGCCAGACGCGAGAGCTCCGGCACCGACACGAGCTGGATGTAGCCCGAGCGCAGCGCCAGCACGGGCACCGCCCCCGCCGGGGGCTCGGGCGCCCCGCCAGGCAGCGGCTCCTCGCCGGGCCCGAGCGCGCGGACGAAGACGGCGTCGAGCACGGGCTCGGCCTCGCCCGCGATGCGGTCGACGATGTGGTTCGCCTGGATGCCGCGGACGATATGGTGGATGAACCAGACCAGCGCGCCGAGGCTGGCGAGCGCGAGGCCCATGGCGAGGTACACGCTCACCAGCGGCACGAACGGCGGCTCGGTGCGCACGCTCCTCAGCACGAGCAGCGTGTACACGAAGGTGCCCACGAGCATGCCGAGGGTGTTCTGCGCCGGCCGATCGCGCATGAAGCTCGCGAGGATGCGCGTGGAGAACTGCATCGAGGCCAACGAGAGCGCCACGAGCAGGATGGAGTACACCACGCTCACCACGGTCATCATCGCGCCGGCGAGCGTGCCGAGCACCACCTGCGCGCTGCCCGGCTCCATCGGGAAGCCCTCGGTGAGGGCCGTGGCCACGGGGAGGCCGGGGCCCGCCTCCCAAAGCGGGAGGAGCATCGCGGTGAGCCCGAAGGTGACCGTGAGCACGGCGGGTCGGAACAGCAGGTTCTCGCCGAGGTCGTAGCCGAGCTGGCGCAGGCGCAGGGCGGGAGTCATCCCGGGGAGCCTATCCCTCAGGGGTGGGGTAGCGGCACCCAGCTCACCACGGCGGTGTCGAAGGTGCCGAGCGCCACGCCCGCGGCCGCCCCCTCCCCGCCGTACGCGAGCGCCGGCGCGCCCCACTCGGCGAACGGCACCGCAGCCTCCGAATGCACCGCGCCCTCGAGGAGCCACGCCACCCGCCGCGCATCGGCCTCCCACACCAGCCGTGCGCCGCCCTCCTCGTCGGCCAGCACGTGGTCCACCCCCTCGATCGGCGCCTCGCCCACGAGGGTGTCCGCCGCGATGCGCCCGCTGGAGAGCCACACCGACGCGCCATCCTCCGAACGCTCCACGGCATCCATCTGGTGGGAGCGCACGGTGAGCTTCACGGCGCCAGCGTGCGCCGTTCCCGCGGCCGCGAGGGCGCTGGCATCGGGATCGATGCGGCTGAGCACGCCGTCGTTGTTCCGCACCGCCACCACCCCGCCGCCCGCGAGCACCAGCTCCAGCCGGCCCGGCTGGTCGGGATCGCGCGGGCGCTGGCCGGAGAGCGTCCACCGGCCGAGGACGGCGCCGGTGTCGGGGTCCACCTCGGCGACCTCGTTCGACTCGGGTCCGCTCACGAAGAGGGTGCCCCGGTCGGCGTGGGCCACCATGTCGGCGAGGGTGAGGAAGCTGTTCGGCCCGAGGGCGCTCGGGAGGATGCGGAGGTCCGCGAGGCTCTCGCGGTCGATCTCCACGATCTCGCCGGTGAGGTCGTCGAGGTAGAACAGCCGCTCACCGAGGAACACGGGCGAGACGGGCCAGCGGCGGTCGGTGTCCACGCGGGTGAGCGTGCCGCTGCGCAGGTCGGCCACACCGATCTCGGTGCTGAGCCGCCCGCTGTACACCACCCGGTCGGGGTTGTTCGGGTCGACCGCGAGCGACTCCACGTGGGCGCCGAGCTCCACCCGCGACTCCGTTTCGCCCCGGAAGGTGTCCATCGCCCAGAGCTCGCCCGTGCCCTCCGAGTTCATCCACAGGAGGCCCGTGGCGGGGTCGAGCGCGCCGTAGCCGGAGTTCTTCCCGGTTTCGAAGCCATGGCCGGTGGGGGTTAGCGTGCTGTCGAAGCGGGAGGCGAAGCCCCAGTTGTGGTTTTCGCCGCCGAGGCGGTCGAGCACGAGGAATTCGCCGCCCGACAAGGGCACGACGCTCCGGTTCTCGCGGCCCGACACGATCGACGACCACTCGCCCGAGGGGCAGGCGAGGTGCGAGACGGTGGTGGTGCTCGCGAAGGCGAACCCGCCATCGTCGAGGCCCGCGAGCCAGGCAAAGCCGCCAGCGATGCCCGAGTCGGCGCTCCCGCAGCGGCCGAGCTCGGCGCCGGTGGCGGGGTCGAGGGTGAGGACCGCGGCGGCCTGCGCCCCCTCGGCGCGGAGCACGGCGAGACCGGCGGTGGTCATGACCATCGCCATCACGGTGCCCGTCCACGGGAGGACGGTGAGGGCGCCATCCGGGGCCACGAAGACGAGCTGGTCGTCGGACGCGGCCTCCGAGCGACCGGCCGCGGCCACGCCGCCGCCGGGGAGCGCCACGAGCGCGTGGCATTGCGCGAACGGGGCGCCCATATCCAGGAGCCCCTCGCCGGCAACGAACCGCTGGAGCGCCGGGGCCGCCTCGAACCCGAGCCACACGGCGCCATCGCTCGCGGGGGCCACGAGCGGGTGCAGCGCGGGCACCTCGCCGAGGTCGTGCACCGCCTCCAGCACGCCGAGATCGAGGTTCACCTCGGCGAGCGTGGCGAGGCCGTTGCTGCTCACGAACGCGCGGCGGGTGGTGGCGTCGATGCCCACCTGGATGGGGACGAGCAGGTTCGGCTGCCCCTCGGGCAGGAGCGCGAGGGAGATGGCCGCCATCGGGTCGCGCGGGATGACGGGGACGGAGTCGGTGTCGCCCGCGCTGTCGGGCGGCGCGCTGTCGCACGCGAGCAGCACGAGGAGCGGGACGAAC
The DNA here is from genome assembly GCA_903885375.1 of uncultured Pseudomonadota bacterium. Classification (GTDB taxonomy): domain Bacteria; phylum Myxococcota_A; class UBA796; order UBA796; family SXON01; genus SXON01. The sequence continues at coordinate 5,844 of CAISIK010000014.1, read as the reverse complement.
ACCCCGCGCCTCGCGCTCAGCCCGCCCGACACTGCCGCACCCGCTCGAACAACAGCACCGCGGCGCTCACGCTCACGTTCAAGCTCTGCAGCCCCCCCGCGAGCGGAATGCCCACCACCGCATCCGCGCGCTTGCTGAGCGCCGGGCTCACGCCCTTGTCCTCGCCGCCGAGCACGATCGCGATGGGGCCGGTGAGATCGACCTCCCAGCAGGGCGCGCCATCCATGTCGGCGGTAACGATGCGGAAGCCCGCGCGCTGGAGCTGCGCGAGCGCGCTCGAGAGCCCCTCGCGGATGACCGGCACCGCTTCGGCCCCGCCCATCGACACCCGCTGCACCACGGGCGTGAGGCCCTTGCCCCGCTCGGTGGGCACGATCACGGCGGTTACGCCGGCCCCGAGCGCGCTCCGGAGGATGGCGCCCAGGTTGTGCTCGTACTGCACCTCGTCGACCAGGACAAAACAGGCATCGGAGGGGGCGCTGGCGATGGCCTCCTTCACCGTGGGCTGCTCGAGCTGCGCGGCCTCGGCGATGATGCCGTTGTGCACGCCGGTGAGGCTCATCCGGTCGAGCCGCGCGCGCTCCACCGTTTCGACCGGCACGCGCTGCTCGGCGGCCATGGCGAGCATGCCCTGGAGCTTGTCATCCACCCGCGCGCCGGCATCGAGCCAGATGCGGAACACCCGGCGGCGACCGCGGCGGAGCGCCTCTTCCACCACGTTGCGGCCTTCGAGACGGTCCCCGCGCACCGGCGGGAGCGGGGCGTGGCTGCCGCCCGTGCGGCCCGGCTCCTCGGACGCCGGCCGCGCGGGCCGCACCTCGGGCGCCGGCCTCCCCGCTCGCCCTTCCGGCCGCGCCGGACGTCCTTCCGGTCGCGGCGGACGCCCTTCCGGCCCCACAGGACGCCCCTCCGGCCGCCCCGGGCGCCCCTCCGCCCTTGCCGGACGCCCCTCCGGCCGCGCCTCGGCCCCAGGCCGGCGATCCTTGCCCCCGGGCGGCCCGCGACGCCCGCCCTTCATTCGTTCCTTCCGGATTGGGACTGGCAGGAGTCGCAGCAGCTGGGGACGTTCATGCCGTGCGGCTATCCACGATCGCGGCGCGAGGCTCGCCGCGGCGAGCCCGAGCGGTGGGCGCCCCGGTGGCGCCGCGCTGCGCGCAGGCCCACGCCAGACCCGAGGACGGTCACGGCGCAGCGCCCCACCCGCCTCGGTCCCCCTCCTCCCCGCCCATCGCCACCCGCAGCACCGCGACGACATGCGCCAGCGCCGCGATCGGGAGCCAGTTCAGCGACTCCCGCGGCCCCTCCGCCGCGAAGGCCTCGGGGGTGAGCAGGACCACGGCGAGGAGCGCCCCGCCGCTCGCGAGCGCGAGGCGCCGCGGCACCGCCATCGGCCAGGCGAGCGCGTAGGCCACCCCCGGGAGGGCCACGAGCGCCTCGTGGGGATGCGCGGAGCCCGCCAGAAGCAGCCCGAGCGCCGTACTCCCGGCGGCGGCGAGCCCCACCGCCTCCCGCTCATTGAGCGCCCTTCCCCGACCGCGCCAGGCGAGCACCGCGCCGGCCGCGAGGAAGCCGCCCCCCGCGAGGAAGCCGCGCGCGGCGAGCAGCTGCCCCACCCCCGCGCCCGCCAGCTGCGGCGAGGGCGGCAGCTCACGGCCGGCGAAGTCCATCACGGAGAGCAGCCAGTCCACCGGCCGCAGCGGCGCGCCCAGCGCCAGCAGCACCCCGACCGAGAGCACGGGGACCACGAGGAAGGCCGCGGCGCCCCGCCGCCCGCCCCGCCACAGCAACGCCGGCAGGAGCACGACGCCGGCCACCTTCAGGGCCGCGCCGCCGCCCGCCACCACACCCGCCCACCCCGGACGCCCTCGCGCGAGCAGGAACAGCGCGGCGCCGAGCGCGAGCACCACCCACGGCCCGATCTGCCCCGTGGCCAGCACCACCCGCGCCGGACGCGCCAGCATCGCCCCCGCCGCGAGCCAGAGCCCGACCGCCGCCATCCACACCCCGGCCGGCCGGCGCCGCCGGGGAAAGGCCGCCGCCGCCGCGAGCGCCACGCCCAGCGGCGTGGCCAGCGCGCCGCCCCACCGGACCACGCCCACGGCGCCGCGGAAGTCCAGCGCGCGGAGCGGGAGCGCGAGGACCGAGGCGGTGGGCGGGTAGTAGGAGTAGAAGCCGCCCGGACGGAGCGGGAGCTGCTCGGCCCGGAACTGCGCCTCGGCCAGCGCGGGGTCGAGGGGGTCGCGCCCCTGGAGCACGAGGCCGGCGCCCAGCCAGAGCGGCAGCACATCCACGGCGGCCGACCGCGGCGCGTGGAGACGGGGCAGGCACGCCGCCGAGAACGCCGCGACCGCCAGCCCGAAGCCCACGAGGAGCATCAGGATGGCGGCAACGCGCGCGGGGAACATCACCCGCGTGGACTAACCACACCCAGGGGGCAGGCCCCGGGGGGCCAGCCGCAGCGGGCCTACTTGCGGCCCGACTTGCCCGACTTCTCGCGCGTGCCCTTCACGGCGGTGCGCTCGGTGCTGACGGCGCTGGTGCGGGAGCGCTTGCTCTCGCTGGAGGCGCGGCCCTCACTCTTGCGGGTGCCGCTGGAGGCCACGGCGGTGCGGGCTTCCGCCGAGCGGCCGCTGCTCGCCTTCTCGGTGCGCGCTTCCGACGGACGAGCGGTGCTCGACTTCTCGACGCGCGCGGCCTGGTGCTCCTTGCTGCGGTCGCGAGAATCATCGCGGGCTTCGGCACGATCCTCGTGCCGCTCGCGGGAATCCTCGTGGGCTTCGGCACGATCCTCGTGGCGCTCGCGGGCATCCTCACGCGCCTCGTGGCGGTCCTCGCGGCGCTCGCGGGCATCCTCACGCGCCTCGTGATGGGCGGCCGCGCGGTGATGCGTGTAGGCATGCGAGACGGCGCGGTGCTCGTAGTGGCGGCTGTGGTAGTGGGGGCTGTACCAGTAGCCATCCACCCACACGCCGCCTTGATAGCCGGCGGAGACCCAGTTGTACCCGCTCCGGTAGATCGGGCGCCAGTAGCCGTCGTAGTAGGCGCCACCCACCCAGTAGCCGGGCACCCAGTCATAGCCGGCGCGCACGTAGTCGGGGCGCCAGTGGCCGGGGTGCCAGAAGCCATCCGCGGCGTAGTGGCCCGCCACCCAGACGTAGCCGGTGCGGTACTCGGGAGCGTCGTAGGGGCTCCACGCATCGAACACGATCGGGAAGCCGATCGAGACGGTCACCTGGGCTTCGGCGGCGGAGGTGAACCAGAGGGAGGCGGCGAGGGCCAGGGTGCTGAACATTTGGCGTTCTCCTGTGCTGTAGTACGCCCCTCCCCGCGGTCCATTCAACGCGGCGGAACGATCGCCTCCCGCAGCCTCTCCAGCTCCTCGAAGAACCCCGGGTAGCTGGTCTGGACAGAGGCGCGCTCGTCGATCGCCACCGGCACGCGCAGCCCGGCCACGGAAAAGGCCATGGCGATGCGGTGATCGCCGTGCGTGCGCACCTCCCCTCCCCGCGCGCCACCCCCCTGCACCACAAAACCATCGGGCCGGGCCTCGGCCTCCACGCCGATCGCGCGCAGGCCGCCCACGATCGCCTCGATGCGGTCGCTCTCCTTCACCCGGAGCTCGGCGGCATCGCGCACGATGGTCTCCCCTTCGGCGAACGCCGCGGCTACCGCGAGCGCGGGGAGCTCGTCGATGAGGCGTGGCACCTCGGCGCCGGAGATGGTGGTGCCCCGGAGGCCCCTCCCCCGCACCCGGACGAGCCCGATCGGCTCGACGCCCGGCTCCTCCTCCACCTGGAGCTCGGCGCCCATGCGACGAAGCACGTCGATGGCGGCGGTGCGCGTGGGGTTGAGCCCCACTCCGGGGAGCTCGACGGCGACACCCTCGAGCAAGGCTGCGGCCACCAGCCAGAAGGTGGCGCTGGAGATGTCGCCCGGCACGCGCACGTTGCAGGCCTGCAGCGAGCCGCGACGCACCGCGAGGCGGGTGCCGGCGGCGGTGCTACTGACCGCCAACCGCGCGCCCATCGCGAAGAGCATCCGCTCGGTGTGGTCCCGAGTGGAGACGGGCTCGGTGTAGGCCGTTTCGCCCTCGGCGCCGAGCCCCGCGAGGAGCACCGCCGACTTCACCTGCGCGCTCGCAACCGTGGCGACGTGTTCGATGCCCACGAGGGCGGCCCGGCGCACCTCCACGGGGAGCGTGGGGCCGGCGCTGGTGTCGGCCCCCATCCGGCCGAGCAGATCGAGCACGCGGCGCATGGGGCGCTTCGACAGCGAAGCATCGCCCACGAAGCGGGCCCCTGCCCGCGGGGCCAGGGCGCCGAGGAGCAGACGCGCGGTGGTGCCGGAGTTGCCGCAGTCGATCTCGCCCGAATCCCGCCAGGGCCCACCGCGCACCACGAGCACATCGCCCTCGTGCGCGAGGCGGGCGCCCAACTGACGAGCGGCCTGCACGGTGCGCCCGACATCCTCCGCGTTGAGCAGGCCAGTGATGCGGGCCTCGCCCTCGGCCATCGCGTTGAACAGCACCGCCCGGTGCGACACGCTCTTGTCGCCGGGAACGACGATGCGGTGCGGAGGTCGGGACATCGAGATGAGCGCTACTCGCCGCGGTCGTCGATGGCGCCGAGCTTGCGGAATCGGGCGTACCGGTCGTCGGTGAGCTCGCTCGGCGAGAGCGCGGAGAGCGCGTTGAGCTCGGCCTCGACCGCATCGGCGAGCGAGACGATCGCCGCCTCGGGCGCGCGGTGCGCGCCGCCCGCGGGCTCCTCCACCAGCCGGTCGGCCACGCCGAAGCGCAGGCAGTCGGCGGCGGTCAGCCGGAGCGCCTCGGCGGCCCGAGGGGCCTCCGCGCGGTCGTGCCAGAGGATGGCCGCGCAGCCTTCGGGCGAGATGACCGAGTAGGTGGCGTTCTCCAGCATCAGCACCCGGTTGCCCACGCCCAGCGCGAGCGCGCCGCCGCTGCCGCCCTCGCCGATGACACAGGCCACCACCGGCACCTTCAACGTGGCCATCTCCATGATGTTCCGCGCAATGGCCTCGGCCTGGCCGCGCGCTTCGGCATCGATGCCCGGGTAGGCGCCGGGGGTGTCGATGAGCGTCACGATAGGGAGGCCGAACCGCTCGGCGAGGCGCATCAGCCGCAGGGCCTTCCGGTAGCCATCCGGCCGCGCCATGCCGAAGTTGCGGAGCACGTTCTCGTTGGTGTTGCGGCCCTTCTGGTGGCCAATCAGCATGATGCTGCGGCCCCGGAAGGAGCCCATCACGCCCACGATGGCCTGATCATCCTGCCCGGCACGATCGCCGTGGAGCTCGTTGCTCTCGGTGAGCCAGCCGGCGGCGTAGTCGAGCGTGTACGGGCGCGCCGGGTGGCGGCTCAGGAGCGTGCGCTGCCAGGGCGTGAGGTTGGCGAGGATCTGGCGCTGCAGCGCCTCGGACTGACGCTCCAGCTCGCGGATGGAGGCGCCGAGGTCGAGCCCGCTGGCCCGTTCGGTTTGGCGAAGCGTTTCGATGCGGCGCCCCAGCTCTACCAGCGGGCGCTCGAAGTCGAGGACCAGTTCCATTCAGCCGGATAACCCGAAACGGGGGTGGGGCGCTGCGCCGCGACCGGCCTCGGGGCGGGCGCTAGCCGGGGTGCAGCGCGGCGCCGCCGGGCGGACATCGCCGTGCCGGGCGGCTCCGGGACCGCCCGTCCCCTACCGCTCCCGTATCCACTCAGCCAACGGCATCCTGCCGGGCGACGTCTACGCGCGTAAGCGAGGGCGGTGTCGCCCCTCCTCGCCGCGCTCGGTCCGCGCCCCGCCCGTTCACTGGCGCGTGACGATCTCGGCCGCGCGCCCTTCACGG
>CAISIK010000013.1 GCA_903885375.1 uncultured Pseudomonadota bacterium | reverse complement strand
CGCCGGCGTCGGCCGCGGCGGGCGGCTCCTCGCTCCTGCGGCTCCCGCCCGCGCCGGTGACGATCGTGATGGTGCGGGTGCCCGTCGGCGATGCGGCGGCCATCACCACGGTGGCGAGGCGCACGGCCACGGTGGAGGCCGAAGTTGCGCGCGCGGCGCACCGGCCCGGCTGGTGGGCCTGGGCGGCCACCAGCTCGCCGGGGCCCGCGGCGCGGCTCCGGGGCCAGGCGGAGCGGGCGGGCCTCACCACCGAGCTGCGCGCCGCGCACCTCCCCTCCCCCAACTTCCTGCCGGCGCTGGTGGCCGGCGGCCTCGCCCAGCTCCCGCTCTACTGGAGCACGGGCGTGCCGGGGCTCGATGTGGCCGTGCTGGGCGGGCTCGGCGCCACCGCGCTCTTCTCGCTCGTGCGGGCCGGGCTTCGGGTGGGGCCGGCGCGGTCCTCGGCGGCGGCGATGGGCGCCTGGGCCGCCTGGACCCGCGCTACGCGCACGCAGGGGCCCGAGCTGGCCCTGCTCGCGTTGGAGCTGCGCCTCGACCGGCCCGCGGAGCTCGGTCCGGTGTCCACCGACCTCGCCGACGCGCTCGACGAGGCCTGGGCGCGCGCGTTGGCCCTCCCCGCCGGGGGCAGCCGGGCCGCGGATGCGCTCGACCGCGCCGCGCGCCGCGTGCTCACCACGCTCGACCAGCCCGAGTCACCGCAGCTCGTGGCCGCGATCCGCGCGCTCAAGGCAGGGTGAGCACGCCGCGCCACCAGGCGTAGCGCGCCGAGGCGGAGAGCCAGCGCGCCGGCTGGCCCGCCTCCCGCGCGCGCCGCGCCCGCTCGTCGGCCCACAACATCCGCTGGGCCGCGTCGTAGAAGCGGTCGGAGTAGGCCATCCGGAAGCGGAGCCGGCCGCCGGACACGCCGTTCACGTCGCCTTTCACGGCATCGTAGAAGGCCGTGCCCTTCATGGGGTGCGCCACGGACACGAGCGTCACCGCCGGGCGGAGATCACGCAGCAGATCGCGGGTGGCGAGCACGTCGGGCCGCTCCTCGCCGGGGTAGCCCAGCATCACGAACGCGCCCATCTCGATGCCGGCCTCGCGGAGGAGGCGCCCGGCGGTGCGGAGTTCCGCCACCGTCGTGCCCTTCTTCATGGCGCTCAGCACGTGGTCCGCGCCGCTCTCGGCCGACACGTACATCCGGTAGCAGCCCGCCGCACGCATGAGCGCGAGCTGCGCGGGCTCCAACGTTTCGGCCCGGCCGATCACGTAGAACGGCATCACCGCGCGGCGCTCGATCATCCGGTTGCAGAACCGTTCCACCCAACGTTTGTTCAGGGTGAACATGTCGTCCACGAACCACACCTGATCGGGCGCGAACTGCTCGCGCATGGCGAGGAGCTCGTCGATCACGGCATCGGGCTCGCGGCGGCGGAAGGTGTCGCCGTACACCTGCTTGCTGCACCAGGTGCAATGGTACGGGCAGCCCCGGCTCGTGGTCATCGACAGCGCGGTTTCGCCGTGGCGTGCGCGCCAGGCGGCGAAGTATGCGGAGAGGTCGGCACGCTCGCGGGCGGGCCAGGGGAGGCTGTCGAGCGGGCGGATGAGCGGGCGAGCGGGTGTCCGCACCACGGCGCCCTCGCGAAGGAAGGCGATCCCGGCCACGTTGGCGAGGCCATCGAAGTCCCAGCGGCCGTGGTTGGCGCGGAGGTGCGCCACCAGCTCCACGAGGGTGCGTTCCCCTTCCCCCACCACCACGACCTCCACGCCCATGGCGAAATACTCGTCGAGGTACTGCACGGGGTCGGGACCGCCGGCCACGACGCGAAGGCCCCGCCCCACCGCCTCCGCCACCATCCCCGCGGTGACGGGCCGCGTGATCGTGTGGCCGTAGAAGCCCACCACGTCGGGGCGGGCGGCATCGAGGGCTGCGGGAAAAGTCTCGGGCCCCGGCTGCCAGGTGGCATCCCACCACTCCGCGCCGATACCGGCCTGCCGGAGCGCCGCCACGAGGTACTGGATGCCCAGCGGCGGGAACGGCCGCATGAGCTCGGCCTCGTGCGGGTCCTGAGCGAGGAAGTAGCCGTGGGTGAGGAGTACCTGCACCGCGGCAAGGTAGCGCAAGGACCGCCCTGCGCGCTATGACCGAGGCCGCATGACCCTCTCCCCCGCCGCGATCGCCTTCCAGAACCGGGCCACCCACTGGCTCCTGATGACCTTCTGGATGTGGGTGAAGCTCCCCGCGGCGGCCTTCGCCGGGGTGGGCTGCAAGCGCCTCGACGCGGCCGGCTGCGCCACCACGGTGCCCTACGGCTGGCGGAGCCAGAACCCCTTCAAGTCCACCTACTTCGCGGCGCAGGCGATGGCGGCCGAGCTGAGCACGGGCGCGCTCGTACTCCTCGCCACGATCGACGGCGGGGTGCCCTTCTCCACGCTCATCCTCGACATCCAGGGGACCTTCGGCAAGAAGGCGGTCAGCACCACCACGTTCACGTGTTCCGGCGGCGAGGCCGTGTTCCGTGCGGTGGCCGAAGCGCGCGCCACCGGCGAAGCCCGCACCGTGGTGCTGGAAACGATCGGCATCCAGGAGGATGGCTCCGAGGTGAGCCGCTTCCGGTTCACCTGGTCGGTGAAGGCGAAGTCGCGGGCCTGAGGTCGCGCAGGAGGGCTTCCACCTCCGCCGACCGCCGCCGGCCGGCGAGGCTCGCGGCGCGCACCGCGTCGGCATCCGCGCGCACCTCCGCGGCGAGACGCGGGCCCGCCTCCACGAGCGCGTCGGGCACGGGGAGCGCCAGCAACGCCTCGGCGCCCACGCGGGGGTGGTGGCCGCCCTCCTGGGCCGCCGCCAGCGCGGCCTGCACGCCCTCGCTCAACAGGAAGGGCACCAGCGCGGCAACGTCGAGCTCGCCGCGCGACCGCAGCACGTAGAACTCGGGGCTGGCCACCACCTCCCGCGGGCCGCCCTCGTCGACGAACAGGCCGGCGTCCACGAAGGCGACCTGTCGGAGGTAGGGGCGCAGCCGGGAAAGCAGGACGTCCCCCGCGCGGAGGCGCCGGCGGGTTCCCTTCACGCTGCCGCGGGGCACCGCGCCGTGGGCGACCACCACGAAGCCCTCCGCTGCGTGGCTGGTGTCGAGCACCAGCACCCGGGCCGCGCGCGGGAGCTCGGTGGCGGTCTGCGTCACCATCTCGGCCACGTCGCCGAGCACCAGCCGCGCCGCCACCCCGAGCGCACGGCGGGCGTCGTAGCGCTCCGCCGCGAGCACCAAGCCCTCGGCCAGCTCTCCCACGGTGCGGGTGGCGAGCGTTCCCATCAGGCGCCTGCCGCCGCGCGGAGGCCGGCCTGCACGGCAGGGACGGCCTCGCCGAGGTCGTGGTCCACGCGGCCGGGCTGGAGGGGGTCGAACTGGAGCCGGCCCTGGCCATCCTTGCCGCACCGGTCGCTCACGAAGAAGACCACGCGCTCCGACGGGGGCGGCGGCGAGATCACCCGCGGCCGGCGCACCGCCACCACCACGCTGGCCTTCTGCGAGGTGTGGGGAAGGAACGTGTCGCGGCCGAGCCCGAGCACGGCGACCACCCGGGTCTCCTCGAGGAGCCACCGACGAACGGCCTCCCAGCGCTGGCCGCCCACCTTGTTCTGCGGGAGCACGATCGCGAGGCGGCCCCCCGGCGCGAGGAGGCCCACGCAGCGTTCGAGGAAGAGCACGTCGCGCTCGGCGGGAGCGAGGGCGGCGAGCGCGTACTGGTGGCGGAAGGTGTCACCGACGTCGCCGGCGAACGGCGGGTTGGCGAGGATCACGTCGAAGCTCGCCGGGAGGCCCCGGGCGCGCATCACGCTCTCCACGGTGTCGACGCCGCTCCCGTCCCCCCGCTGCAGGCTGTCGAGGCGCCGGATGGCGTCGCCACGTCGACCGGCCGCGGCGAGCAGCGTGCGCGCTACCTTGACGGCGCGCGGGTCCTGGTCGAACCCGTACACCTCGCAGCCCGGCGCGTGGAGCAGGGCGTGGAGCAGGAAGGCGCCGGACCCGCAGGCGGGGTCGGCCACCCGCTCGCCGGCACGAGGCGCCATCATCCGAACGACCTCCTTCACCACATGGCGCGGCGTGAAGAACTGCCCCTTCTCGCCCCGCGCCGCGCGACTCACGAGGAACTCGAAGATCGCGTCGAGGCCGGCGAGATCGTCGGCGAGCAGGTCGGCGTCGCGGAGGAGGGCGGCGGCCCGCACAAGCTCGGGGCGGCCGAGACGGCAGCGGTCGTCCGGGTCGAGCAGGCCGGGCCACCGGCGGTCGGCACCGTCGAGCAGCCGCGCCATCGCCACCTCCGGCTCCACCCCGCCCTCGAGGAAGCCGCCGGGCCCAGGCTCCAGGGTGTGCGCGAGCCTCGCCACGAGGAGCTTCCACGCCTCCGCGAACGCATCCTCGCCGCTGTGCGCGCTGATCAGCTCATGCAGCCGGATCGCCAGCGCCTGCCAGTCGCCGGGGCGGTCGTGGTGTCGTTTGCCCAGGGAACCCCCGCCGGGCCCCCTAAGGGCGGCGCCGGGGAGCCGTCAACGCGCGGCGGGCGCCGTGGCGAGGAGCAAGGCCGGAACGCCTGCCGGCGGGGCCACGTCGGTGCGGCCCACGTAGAGGGTGCCCGCATCGCGCGTGCCGGCGCGGGGGAGCCCCAGCTTGCCGGCGAGCGCCAGCACCGCGGGGTCCGCCTCGCCGGCGGCGAGCTCGACCGCCGTGAACCCGACACCCTCGTGGTACACGTGCACGCCCACCGGCACCTCCGCGTCGGCCAGCACCCGCCCCACAACACCGCCGAGGTCGCCCTCCACGAGAAGCGGGCGGTGGATGCCCATGAGGAGCAGCGCTGCGCGGCGCTCCCCCGCCACCCGGACGATGTCGCGGGCGGGGTCGGCCGCCACGGTCTCGATGATCTCCACCGTGAGTCCACGCTCGGCGATCTGGTCGTGCAGGGTTTGGAGCGGCTCCTCGGCGTGATCGGCGCGGAGGTAGGTGGACGGGCGGTCCGACCGGCACACGTGCAGCGCCGCGATGGGGCCGCCGCCCGCGAGGCGCTCCGCGAGGGCGAGGAGCGGCGCCACGCCCGAGGGGTCCGACACGCACACCAGCACCGCCACTGGCGGCGGGGCCGCCTGCTCGGCCAGCATCTTCGCGCGGGGGTAGATCCACTCGAGGAGCGGGGTGGTGATCCAGGTGGTCACCAGCGCCATCACGACCATCATCGTGAAGAGCTGGGGCGAGATCACGCCGAGGTCCAGCCCCACGTTGAGCACGATGAGCTCCATCAGCCCGCGCGTGTTCATCAAGACGCCGATGGCGCTCGACTCCCGCCAGGAGAAGCCCACCGCCCGGGCCGCGAGCGCGCTGCCGCCGAACTTCCCGACGCACGCCGCCGCGATGATCGCCCCGCAGAGGAGCCAGTCCTTCCCCGACGACAAGGAGCCGATCTCCGTGCGGAGACCGTTGTAGGCGAAGAAGAGCGGCAGGAGCACCACGAGGACGAAGTCCTCGAGCTTGGCGGTGATGGCCTCCGTGACCCCCGCCCCGCGCGGCATGACCGCCCCGAGGAGGAAGGCCCCGAAGAGCGCGTGGATGCCGATGAGCTCGGTAGCGGCCGCCGAAACGAGCACGAGCAGCAGCGTGATCGCGACGGTGTCGGCGTGGATGGCCTGGCCGCTGCGGGGGCCGAGGCGGCGGAGAACCGGCCGGACCACCCAGAAGATCACCGCGATGAACACGGCCGTGAGCGTGGTGGTGAGGATGCCGCCGAACATGCCCTCCGAGCGCGCCACGCTGACCACGAACGCGAGGATGCACCAGGCGGTGACGTCGGCGAAGGCGGCGCACGACAGCGAGATCGCCCCGATGCGCGTGCCGAGCACGCCGCGCTCGGCGAGGATGCGCGCCAGTACGGGGAAGGCGGTGATGCTCATGGCGGCGCCGAGGAACAGCGCGAACGAGAGAAAAGGCACGCCGGCCGGCGCGAGCAGGGGGTGCAAGGGGTAGGCGAGGGCAACGCCGAGCGCGAAGGGCGCCCCGATGCTGGCCTGCGAGATGAGGAAGGACTGCTTGCCCCGGCCGCCGAGGAGGCGCGGATCGAACTCCAGGCCCACGAGGAACATGAAGAAGACGAGCCCGAGCTGCGCCACGAGGGCGAGCCCGCCCAGGGAGGAGGTCGGGAACAGCCACGCCATCCCCTCCGGCCAGATCCAACCGAGCAGCGACGGACCGAGCGCGATGCCGGCGACGATCTCCCCGATCACGGCCGGCTGCCCCATCCGCCGCATCAGGCGCGCGAGCGCACGCGCCGCGAACAGCACCACTCCGACCTGGAGCAGTAGCAGTGCGATGGGAGAAACGCCGTGGGGCATCCGTCGAACCTCGTCGGTCCAGCGGCTATCCCGGCCGATGCGCGGGGGCGTCGGGCCAACCGCGGCGACCTACGGGTCTGGTCGTCAACCCCACCATGCCTGCGCCACGGTCCGCGCGAACCGTACGCCGTAGCGCCAGTTCGTGCCCTTCTTGCTCTCCCCGGAGAGGCGGGGCGAGATCACGATCCCGACCTCCCGGATGCGGAGCTGCTTGCGCGAGGCCTCGATGAGGAGCTCGGCGGTGTGGTGACGGTCCTGCACGAGGCGGAGGGTGCGGAGGCGGGCCAGATCGAACGCGCGGTAGCCGGAGGAGCAGTCGGTGATGCGCCGGCCCAGCAGGAAGCTCAGGAGCGCGTTGAAGAGGCGCAGGCCGAGCGCCCGGGTGCGCTCGTGCCCCACGCTCTGGCCGAGGTGCCGGCTGCCCACCACGACCTCCGCCTCGCCCGCGAGGAGCGGCGCCATGAGCAGCCCCAGCTCGCCGGGCTGGTGCTGGCCGTCCGCGTCGAGGGTGACCACCCAGCGCGCGCCCAGGCGGGCCGCAGCGGCAAAGCCGATCTGGAGGGCGTGGCCGCCGCCGACGTTCATCAACGAGCGCGCCACGAGGGCGCCGTGCGCTTCCGCCACCTCGGGCGTGCCGTCGGTGGAGCCATCGTCGACCACGAGGCAGCGGACCGCGTGGCCCTCCACCTCCTTCGGCATCAGCTTCAGCACGACCGGCAGGTTCTCCGCCTCGTTGAGCGCCGGCATGATGCACAGGATCTCCACCCCGGGCTCGAGCGGCACCGCGCGCGCCGGCACCTCACGGAGGAGCGTGAGCAGGCGGTGGCGCGTTTCTGCCCCTTCGCCGGCGAGCCGCACGACCACCACTCCGAGGCCGAGCACGGCCACGGCCAGCACCGACACGATGCGGGACAGGTTGCCGGTGAGGCCGGTGAACCGCACGAGGACGTCGGCCACGTCGGGCCGCGCCGCCACCGTCACGAGGAGGAGCGCGCCGGGCCAGAGCAGCATCTCGGTGCGCCCGAGGAAGGCCCCCGCACGGCGCCGCCACGCAAGCCCGAGCAGGAGCAGCACCCCGACCACAACCCCGAGGAGGCGGAGGGCGCTCAGCTCCATGAGAGGAGCCCCCGGAGGGCCGAGACGTCCTTCAACGGCCCGCGCGTGTAGGTGGCGGGCTGGCCCATGCCGTCCAGCGCCACGCCGCGGTCGAGGTCGAAGCCCGGACCGTACAGGTGCAGGCTCATCACCTGGGGGCCCCCTCGGGTGGCCACCCGATGCCAGTCCTGGGGCGGCGCGAACGCGGCGGCCGACCCCGGCGGGTGCACGCTCGTGCGCAGGAGCTCGAAGGGTCCGGCCGGCGTGTCGGCCGCAAAGTCATCGGCATGGAGGGTGCCGCGGAGCACGAAGAAGCACCCCCAGGTGCCGTGCGCGTGGATGCCGCCCGTGTAGTGCGGGGAGAACACATCCCACTGGAGGTTGTAGCGACCAGCGGGGTCGAGGTGCGCGAGGTAGCGCCCGTAGGGCACCTCGGCGTCGGCGAGGCGGGCGGTGGCGAGGAGCTCGGTGAGCGCGAGCATCAGGGGGTGGAGCGCGGCCATCACCTCGGGGCCGGGGTAGCGCTCCGGCTGGAGGAGCGGGCGGGCGGCCGGGCGGGCCAGCTCGTGCTCGATCACGTCGAGGATGGGGGTCATGGCGACTCCTTGCGGGGGCGGAAGATGACAGCGCCGCCGGGCGCCTCGGGCAGCCGCTCGAAGACGGCCGCGAAGGCCGCAGCGTCCTGCTGGAAAGGGTAGCGCGCCGCCTTGTGCGCGGAGCTCGTCATCACGAGGTAGTCCATGCCCCCCTCCCGGACCATCCCCCGCAGGTCGTCGAGCGTGGTGAAGGGATGGGTGGCGATGAGGCCCACGCCGCGCGTGTGGCGCGCGTAGAGCTGGGGGGTGGGGTTGGCGATGCGGAGGTCGGCGTCCTCCTTCCGGCGCGCCATCATCCAGGCCGCCACCGCCTTCCGGTACTTGTACGAGGACGGCGAGTAGTGGATGGCGTTGCGCCGGCCCATCGACCACTCCACGCCGAACGCGAGCCCACCGCACAGGAGCGCGGTGGCGAGCGTGCGCAGGAGCGGGCCGGCAGGAGCCTGGAGGAGCCGGGCGCCGAAGACGGCGGGGAAGAGCGCCACGTAGAGCCAGAGCACGGGCAGGGCGTGTCGGATGGGGAAGTTCCACTCGGCGAACGCCTGCTTGTGCAGGAGGTGCAGGAGGGCGAGCTGGGCCAGGCCCACGGCGAAGGCCAGCCGAAGCAGCAGGCTCTCCTGGAGCGTGCGCCAGACCTCGCGGGCCAACGCCGGCACGAGGACCAGGAAGGGCAGGTAGGCGAGGAAGCCGAAGTTCTTCATGATCCGGAAGCTGCCCGCCGGGCTGTACGCGGCGCTGACGCCGCGGATGCGGTCGAGGACGGTCGCGCCGAACGTGGCCGGCTCCACGAAGAGGTCCACCCCGGACAGGCCGGGGGTGACGACCCAGTGGTCGAAGCGGAGGAGGGTGACGATGGAGGCGCCCGGAATGGTGCGGAACCAGAGCCGATCGGCGAGGACGGCGCACACGCTGAGCGTGAGCGTGGCGGCCATCGCGCGACGGAAGCGCCCCTCCGCGAGCCAGAGCACCCCGAGGATGGCCACCACCGGCACCACGAAGGGGCCACGCGCGGCCAGCATCGCCGCGCACCACAGCCCGGCCTCCACCCCGGCGAGCAGCGTGGGCGCGCTCGACCCCACCCGCAGGAGCGCCGCGGCGAGGAGGAACATCGCGAGCCCCTCCGTGTACGGGAGCGAGGTGACCTCAACGAAGCGGTTGGCGAGCGCCCACACGAGCAGCGTGAGGTGGCCCCCATCGAGCGGGAGCGCGGCGAACGGCTGGGTGGGGAGCAGGCGACGGCCCAAGCGCGCCGCGAGGAAGAGGGTGCCCATGTAGAGCGCGGTAGGCATCCACACGGCCGCGGTTTCCAGCGGCACGACCGTGGCCACGGCGCCGAGGAGCAGGGGCCAGAGCGGGTAGACGGGGCTCGGGAAGGGAAAACTCGGCAGCCCCGCATGGAACATGCTGATGGAGCTCGTGAACCCCTCGCCCTTGGCGAGATGTCGGGCGATGTCGGCGTAGTAGTTGCCGTCGTACCACCAGTCCACGCGCTGATCGTTGATCCAGCACTTGAGCCCGAAGAAGACGAGCAGCAGGAGCGCGTCCACGCGCGCGGGGGTGAGGCCGAACTTCATGGACGAGGCCCGAGCAGCTCGGAATGGTTGCGGATCATCCCCAGCGCTTCGTCGACCCGCGCCTCATCTTCCCACCAGGGCACGCCCCAGCGGAGCTGGTTGTGCACCGGCGACTTGATGCACTTGGCGTGGAGGCCGGCGGCATCGAGCGCCCGGTAGAAGGCGTAGGGATCGACCTCGCGGGGAAAACGCGCCACGACCGCGCCACCGTCGGAGACCGTGGGCGCCTCCGTGAAGGTGGCCCCCGTGGCGAACCGCGGACGCCAGGGAGCGAGCGCCACCGCCACGCCCTCGGCGAGCCGCTGCCCCAGCGCCCGGACCCGCGCGGCGGCCGGGGCCTCGCCCACGCCCCCGTACAGCTCCAGCGCTACGCCCACGCCGGCCCAGGCTGCGTAATCGAGCCCGCCGGCCGGCTCGAACTCGGCCAGTTCGTGCTCGGGGTCGAGCGCGTGGCCGGCCCAGCGGGTGCCGTGCAGGCGCGCCCGCGCCCGGGGCGACAGCCATCCGAAGCCGGTGCCCGCCGGGGCCGCCAGCCACTTGTGGAGGCTGGCCACGCCGACATCGCCGCGCGGCACGAAGCACACCGGCCCCACCGCCTGCGCGGCATCCACCACCAGCAGCGCCTCCCCCACGACCGCTTCGAGCGCGGCGGTGTCGATGCGTTCGCCGGTGGTCCATGCCACCTCCGACACGAAAACTACGTCCCACCCGCCGCGCGCCGCCACCTCGATCACCTCTGCCGGCGCCACCTGCACCACCTCGACCTCCGGGTGCGCCAGCCACCCCGCGAGACCGCCCTCGTGCTCCTCCGTGGTGGTGAGGAGCCGCACCCGCCCGCAGGCCCGCACGAACGCCGGCACGAACGCGCTCACCTGGCTGGTGGTGCCCGCGCCCACCACGAGGCCCGCGTGCGGCCACAGCTCGCCCAGCGCCTGTCGCGCCGACCGCACGGCCACGCGGCCTCGCTCGTACTGCGCGAGCGGCCACCCATCCGTCTCCGTCTGGAAGGCGCGGACGGCGGTCCGGACCCTCGCGGCCGGCGTGCCGAAGGTGCCGGGGTTGAAGTTGAGCCGTGCCCCCGTCCACTCGGAACGCAGGGCCGCGAAGCTCACCGGGACCACTGGACCGTGGGTGCGAAGCCGCCCGCCTGCACGCGGCTCCGGTGCCGGTGAACCTCGGCGAGGAGCGCGGGGATGGCGGTGTCGAAGCCGGTGTGGCCCACCTCGGAGGCCACGTAGTGGGCCTCGACGGTGTGCGTGGCCTTGACGGTGTCGTTCTCGGCGCGGGGGTTGTGCACGCCCCGTTCGATACGCGGCGAGAGGCCGACGCGCTCCGCGGCCGCAGCCACGTGCTCCGCGACCTCCAGCACGCACCAGTTCCGCTCGGTCACGTGGTTGATGACGTGGTGCGTGCCGGGCGTGGGGCGCCGGTCGGCCAGCGAGGCCAGCGAGGCCACCGAATCCCCGAGGTACATGAGCCCGGTGCGCTGCAGACCCGTGCCGTACACGGTCATCGGGTGGCCCACGACCACCTGCGAGACGAAGCGGTTCAGCACGGTGCCGAAGCAGGCATCCTGATCGAAACGCGTGGCCAGCACCGGGTCGCGGGAGACGGATTCAGTGTGGAGCCCGTAGATGGTGGACTGCATCACGTCGGTGACGGCGAGCCCCCACTTGCGGCAGGCGAGCGAGATGAAGTTCGAATCGTTGATCTTGGAGATGTGGTAGATGTCGTCGCTCTCGCGCGGGTAGGGCATCGGCGCGTTCGCTTCCCGACCGTTGTAGGTCGGGCGGAAGTAGCCCTCGGCCACATCGATGCCGGCCTTGGCGTACTCGCCGAAGGTGCCGAGCTTCACGAGGTGCGCGTGCGGCACGTGCTTGCGCAGCGAGAAGAGCAGGCGGAGGTTGCCGCCCTCGTTGTTCTCGACGGTGAAGACCGCCTCCTCGGGCCCGCGCATCGACCAGGGCGCCGAACACTGCTGGGCGAGGTGGTACACCACCGAGGGCTGGAGTTCCCCGATGAGGGCGTCGAGATCGGGGCCGGCCACATCGAGCTCCACCACGCGCACGGCGGTGGCGCCGAACAGGCGACGAGCGGCCTCTACGCGCGCCGCGAGCCCCTCGATGGGGGTGACGCTCTGGCCTCCGACCTCCTCGACCAGCCGCCGGCGCAGCCCGTTGTCCACGAGGACCATGGGCCGGTGCGGGTGACGCGCGAGCAGCTCGCACACGAGGGGCCAGCCGACGTAGCCGTCAGCACCGAGTACCAGGATGGGGGCGTGCACCGCGCGCGACTACCGCGGGCGGCGCCAGCATTCAAGCCTCGATGCGGGCAATCTGCACGTTCGTGGCTTCGTGTCGCTCATTCCACGCGGAAGGCACGCGCGCGGGGCAGGGCGGCGGCGTCCACCGCGATCTCCACCACCCCGGGCTCCTCCACGACCACCTCGAGATATTCCACTCCGCCCGCCCGGAGTTTGCCGTCGGCCTCCGCGATCGGCTGCACGGGTGGCCCCGAGAGCGTGAGCCAGCCGTGGATGACGGCATACGGGTCGACGCCGAACTCGAACTTCGTGATCGGGTCCTGCACCCGGTCGTCGTAGTTGAACACGGGGTCGTCGTTGAGGTCCCGCCCCGTGAGGACGAGGGCGGTGTACCAATCGAGCGCCAGATCCTCCGTGCTGCGGCCGGTGAGCGTTTGCACGCAGTCGGGACCGAGCTCCGGCGCGTTGAACCAGTCGTGCAGGAAGGCCATGCCGCCCGCATCGGTGAAGCTGCCGTCGTCGTTGACCACAAAGCCGCCCGCCTGCTCGAACAGGTAGCGGAGGAAGAGATAGGCGCCGCCGCGCAGGGGCCCATCCCGCCGAGCGCTGTAGTAGCTCTCGCCGCGCAGGAAGTCGTTCACGCTCACGCCCTGCGTGGAGTAGTCCTCGTTGCCGTAGAATTCGCGCATGTCGATGGCGGAGGCCCAGATGTACTGGTTGCCGTTGTTGAAGCCCGTCAGGTCCTGGGCGAGCTCGCTCATCCCCTCGGTGAGGTAGATGTTCTCCCGCGCATCGAGCTGGCCGTTGTCGATGTACTTGTGCGAGGCGTAGACGAGGTGGTTCAGCTCGTGGGCCCAGATCTCGGTGATGGCGTTGGGTGAGCTGTAGTCGCTCGAAGGGTCGGGAATCCCCATGTAGATGGTCTCGCTGCCGTTGCTCCGGCCGCCGCATCCCGCGAGCTCGCCGAGGTCGCACCAGGTCACGTAGGCCACGGCCCCGTAGTCGTTCACGGTGAAGGAGGTGAGCACGTCGATCCGCCCGCTCCCCTCCACGTCGGACTCCTGCCCGAAGACCTGCCGGGTGCGCGGGAGCACGATGTCCTCGAAGCTCCCGACCACGCCGTCGAGGGTGTCCGTGGGGATGTCGCCCAGGGGGTTCACGGTGGTGACATCGTTCCAGATCACCAGCTCGTCGGTGACGTGGGTGGCCTCGCCATCCACCTCCACGTAGGCGCTCCCGTCGTACACCGTGAAGGAGCGGTGGTCGCCCACCGTGGCGTACACCACCGGCGGCTCCGCATCGGCCGCACGAACCGGCGGCGAGTCCGACGGCACGGCCTCCGCTGCGGCCTCGGCGCGCTCGCCGTAGCCGTAGGTGGTGTCCTGCTCCACGGCCGCCGAGAAGAGCACCACGATGTAGGTGCCCGGCTCCTCGAAGGTGCCTTCGACGCCCGCCCCGGTGGTGGCGAGGTCGACCACCACGCCGAGCGCATCGCCCTCGACCACGCCGCCCGACCCGGTCTCGCCGGCCCCGTCGGGGCCCGCCATGCACGCCGCGAGGAGCAGGATCATGGGGCCGAGAGCTCCGCCCACCGGAAGGTGGGATGGTGCGGCTGGGTGGTGTCGCCATCCGGGTAGTACGACGTGAACTGGAGCTTCATGTACCGATCGGCGGTGGTGTGCAGCACGTACACCTTGTCCTGCGGCAGGATGAGGTGGTTCACGCTGTCGTACTCGTACCAGCCGTCGAGCGCGGAGCCATAGCCGTCGTCGGCGACGTACCCGCTGGCCGGGGCCTGGGTGAGCGCGTCGAAGTCCTGGGCGGGTAGCTCGGCAACCTCGGCGGTGGTGACCATCGTCCACTTCTGGGCGGCGAGGTCGCGGGCCTCGGCGACGAGGCCCGCGCCGAAGTCGTAGCACACCCAGTCGGAGGTATTCGAAGTGGAGAGCTGCGTGGTGCTGACGCCCGCCTCGGTGGTGCTGACCTCGCGGGCGGGGTCGGTCGTGCAGGTGATGTACGCCTCCACCCCCGTGTCGCCGGTGTCGCCGGTATCGCCCGTGTCCTCCTCCACCGTGTCGTCGAGCGGGCCCCAGCGGAGGTGGATCATCCCCCCGGTGCCGGCCTCGTCGTAGTAGTCGAGCAGGCGGAGCTTGAAGAGCTCGCCACCCACGGCGCGCACCACCCAGGTGATGTCGGCGGCGCTCAGCACGTGGGTGGAGGAGTCATAGTCGAACCAGGAGTTGAAGGCGTACTCGAGGTCGCCGTCGTCGTCGGCGTCGGCCTCGTCGGTGATCCAGCCCTCGGTGGGCGCCTCGATGGGGTCGTTGTAGGGAACGCCCGCGAGCGGCACCACCTCCATGCCGCCGGTGCCGCTCACCCCGCCGTTCACCTGGATGGTCTGCCGGCGGAAGCCGAGGTCCCAGTCCGGCGAGTCGGCCGGGTTGGCCGGCTCCTCCACCACCGCGCCCGCCACGAGATCGAGCCACGCCCAGCTGCTCGAGCTGGTCGCGTCGATCCACGCCTCGCCCGACGCCACTTCGCTGCCTCCGCCCTCGCCGGTGTCGGAGGGGTCGGGCGCGATGCTCGCCGCGCAGGCCGTGAGGAGGAGCAGAAGCAGGGAACGGGTCATGGGTCTCCCGGAGCGGAACGGTTGCCCGGCCAGGCCAGCGTGAGCCCGCCGTAGACGAGACGCGGATCGAGCGGAACGTAGAGGGCGTCACCCGAATCGAGCAGGTTGTCCACGCCCACGAACATCCGCAAGCGGTCCTTCCACACGCTCTTTTCCACCCGCACCTTCAGGCTGGCCCAGGGCTCCGTCACCACCACCTCGGCGTCGGCCGTTTCGTCGGTGTAGAACGTGGCGGGACCGACCACCTCGCCGCGCACCGACGCCACAAACCCCCAGCCCTCGGGCCGCGCCGTCACGCTGAACGTGCCGCGGTGGGGCGCCCGGCCATCGAGCGGGCGCGCCAGCTCGAGGTCCTCGGTGTCGGTGAAGGTGTAGGCGAGCTCGGTGTCGAGGCCGCGATCCCAGCGCCGCCCCACCCGGGCCTCGCCGCCGGTGGTGCGGGCGGAGGCCACGTTGAGGTAGCCGTACTCGCCGGCGGGCGCCTCGGGAGTGGAGGCCTCCACGAGCCCGATCGTGATCATGTCGGTGAGGTGGTTGCTGAAGAGGTCGACCCCGACGTGCCATCCGCCGCGGGTGCTCAGCTCGGCGCCGAGGGAGACGTTCCAGGCCGACTCCGGGCGCAGGTCCGGATTGCCGGCCACGACGTAGCCCACGCCGGCGTTCTCGAAGCGCAGGAAGAGCTCCTTGAACGAGGGCGCGCGAAAGCCGGACCCGCCGCTCGCCCGGAGCGCGAGGACGGGCGCCGGGTCGTAGCGGAGCGCGAGGCGACCGGTGGGGTGCGCGCCGAACCAGGAGTCCACGTCGAGGCGGGCGCTGGGCGCGATCGCGAGCTTCGCCGCCACGGCCGGGCGCCACTCGTCCTGCGCGAAGGCGCCGAGCCGGAGCCGCTCCCCGTCCTGGGAGAGTCGCGGCGAGGTGAGGAAGCCGGCGCTGCCCTCGAGTCCGCCGCTGAGGAGGTGGCCGCCCTTGACCCAGGTGTCCGCCTGCCCCTCGAGCGTGAGCAGTCGTTCGGCGCTCTCCTCGTAGGTGTCGAGCGCATCGGAGCCGCGCTGGTCGGCGAGGTACTGGTCGCGCACGGTGCTGCCGGAGAGCGCGCCGTGTACGTGGGTGAGGCCCTCGCGCCAGGACGTGCCCACCCTCGCCCCTGCTTCTTCGGTGAGGTTGCGCCGGTCGTAGACGGCGCCGCGGCTGTCATCCACGCCGCTCGCGTCGATCTGCGCGTAGCTGGCGCCGGCCTCCATCCCGACCCGCTCCGACAACGCCACCTCGCCGTCGAGCGCGAGCGTGACCTGCTCCACGGCGTTTCCGTCGGTCTGGGCGTCGGCCGGGTCGAGATCGAAGGAGGGACGATCACTCCACGCCGCCTGGAGGCCCGCCGCCCACTTCTCGCGACGAACGCCCCCGCTGCCGGTCACCCCGAGCACCGGGCCACCGCCCGCGCTGTCGCGCACGCCGCCGGTGAAGCCGGCCTCCGCCTGCCACGGCGCCGAGGGCTTCCGGGTGATGATGTTGATCACGCCGGCGATGGCGTCGGAGCCGTAGAGGGCAGAAGCGGCGCCCTTCACCACCTCGATGCGCTCGATGCGGTCGGCGGGAATGCGCGAGAGGTCGATGACCCCGTCGCGCGCGCCGATCACGCGCTGCCCGTCGACGAGAACGAGCACGTACTCCGGGTCGAGCCCCTGCATGGACACGCCGGCCCCGCGGAAGGACCGCTGCACCTGCACGCCCGGCACCGTCTCCAAAACCGCCGCGGCGTCGGTCGCGCCGGAGGCCGCGATCTCCTCGCGAGTCACGACGTCGGTGGCCACCACGGCCTCATCCCGGCGACCTTCGGTACGCGATCCCGTCACCACCACGACCTCCTCGTCCTGGGCGCGCGCCGGGTGGGCGGCGAGCAGAACGGCGGCGGCGAGGAGGGGTCCCACGAGGCCGACCCCTATGTCGAGGGGCCGGCGGGCTTGTCGCAGGCGTGTCGTTGGGGTGTCGCTGATGCGGGGAGCCGCCTACTCCCAGACGAGGGAGTCCGGCGGGAGCTCGCAGTTCTCGCCCATCTGGTCCACGTACTTGGCCTCGGTTTCCGTGAGCTCGCCGCAGTCGGCGGTCTCCTTCCAGGGCTGGCCGCAGGTCATCTCGGAGCTGTAGAACACGACGACGACGTGCTCGCCCTCGATGCACTCCCAGCTGTAGAGGTCGTAGCCCGAGGTGGTGGCCCCCACGCGACACTGCTGGTCGGGCACGGTGTCCATCGGCTGGGCATCTCACGGCCGCGAGCAGCAGCCGCCGAGAAGAAGGGCGGGGAGGAGAGCGAGGAGATGAATTCGAGACATGAGGACTCCTGGGGAATGTGCCCCGCCTGACCAGCAATGAAACCCGCCAGCCGGTGGACGTCGAAAAGAAATCTGCGAGAGCGCTGCCGCCCGACCCGCCGGCCCGCGCCGATTAGGCGGGCGCCATGCTCTGGCTTCTCGCCCCCATCGGGCTCCTCGTGCTGGCCGCCGTGGCGTGGTTCGGGGTGGGGTACACCCGCTTCCTGCGGTACCACCGGCACAAGGGGCTGCAACGCCAGAAGGTGGCGTTCCTGCCCTACGCGGTGCGGGAGGGCCTCGCCATCCTCACCCTCGGCGTGTGGCACCTCCGCGCCGGCTTCGCCGACGGGCTCCGCACGCCGGCCGTCGTATCGGGGCCGCCGGTGCTCTGCCTGCACGGCATCACCCAGACGGGCTCGAACCTCTGGGGCATCCGCCGCGCGCTGGAGGCCAGGGGGCGCCCCACCCGGGCCGTGTCGTTCGGCCGTTGGCCCGGTGGTCGCCAGCACCTCGTGCGGCTCCTCGCGCCGGAGGTCGAGCGCCTCGCACAAGGCTCGCCCACCGGCCGAGTGGATGTCGTCGCCCACTCGCTTGGCGGCGTGGTGCTCCGGCTCGTCCTCGCCGACCGCCCCGACCTCGCCCCGCGCATCGGCCGGGTGGTCACCCTCGGGAGCCCGCACGGCGGCACCGCGAGCCTCCGCGGACTCCCCCTGGGCAGGGCCGTCCATCGCCTCGGCCGCCGGTCGCCGCTGCTCGCGGGTCTACCGTCCATCCCCGCCGATCACATCACCACCGTGGCCGCCGAGCCCGACCTCATCGTGTACCCGGCCTCCACCTGCCACCTCCCGGGTTCCCGTCGCGTGGACCTGCTCGGGGTGGGCCACTGCGGCCTCATCACCCGACCGGAGGCCATCGCAGCCGTGGTGCACGCCCTCTGCGACGCGCCGGGGTGAGGTTCGGAGCGTTCGAGGCAGCTCCTTCCGGACCGGTGATGTTTGCATCGACCGGCGGACCCCGCGGCGCATCGTGCGGGATTGGCTCGCCTGCCCGCGCGCCCCGGCGGCTGGGAGGCCGAGCTGGGCGACCAGCGCGCCGCCCGTGTTGGCCTGAAATCCCATTTCTCCACGCGCGAGCGCGCGCCATGCCCGGCCGACCCGCCGCATCTGCCGGGTTGGAGCGCCACGACCTCGACCCCAGCCCGAGCCGCCGACGAGCCGCGTACTGACCCTGCTCCTCCTCGCCTGCGATGACCCGACGATTCCGACGATCGTCGACGTGACCTGGTAGGACACGCGCGACGATGTGGCATCGACTTCACCCCCTTCGGAATCACCGCCTCGGAAGGCGGCATCGGCCACCTCCGCGTGGACGGCTCGGGGGTGGGCTACACGTCCGCGCCCGAGGGCCACCACGACGCTATCGAGGCCACCGACGGCACGCAGTACTACACCTCCAGCCAGATCATCGAGGAAGCGGTCCTCGAGTCGGGGGAATCGACCGACGTCTCCACCGCACGTGCGGCCACGACGACAGCCGCACCAGTTCGGTGGTGCTCGACGAAGTAGACGGTCAGGTGCTCTTCGTGTCGAAGCACCTCGATTCGCTCGCGGCGATCGAGAAGGTGCAAAGCTGGGAGTCGCCCGCGGGCGCATTCAGCCCCGTGCTTGGCGACGCCCGCCGGATCGTCGACGTGCCGGACGTGTACGCGGGGCAGGCCGACCTCGCGGCGTACTAGCGCGGCAGCGCCGCCTCGTGCCAGCGCACCGCCTTGCCGTTAGCGGCCTTGACCTTCGAGACGGCCTCCTGATGCACCTTCTCGAAGGGGTCGATGAAGCCGTTCTGGGGCTGGAACCGGTCGTTCTGCGCGGTGAAGCTCTCGATGTACCCGCAGAAGTGCCAACCCACGATGTAGGGCTCCACCATCGCCCCCTCCAGGTACCGGGCGAAAGCATCGCCCACCTCCGCCTGCGACCGCACGATCACGCCCTTGGACTTCCCACCCTGTTCAGGCTGCACCTCGGCGAAAGAAGAATCGCCGAGCAGGATCGGCTTGCCCGTTGCGGCGTGGATGGCGCGGAGCGCGGTGACCTGATCCTCGATCTGGCCATACCACTCGACCGACACGACATCGACGTAGCGCTTGAGGATCGGGTACAGGTACTCGGGGATCGCCGGATGGTTGCCGCCGCGGTAGCCGACCTCCGCCTTGCCGCCGCCAAGCTTGTCGCCGAAGATCAGGTGGGCGGGATCATGGCGCCGAACGGCCTCGAACTGGAGCTGGTACCAGCGCTCCACGACCAGCGCGAGGAACACCAGCTGATCGGCCTCCGCGGGACTGCCCGGGGAAGCCTGGGGCCAACTGGTGATCGCGCCGAGGGCATCCCAGCTGCTGGCTGACACCCCTTGCGCCGCGGCCGCGAGCGGGGCGGTGCCGTACCGTTGCGCGAGCACCCCGATCCAGGTGCGTTTGCCGGGCGAGCCCGACGGTTGTTGCTGCAACGTGGCCACCCACGGGTTGGTTCCGCCCTGGCGGCGCGGGTTGGCGCCCACTCCGTACATTGGCCGGTCGCTGTAGACGTACCCCAGGAGGTTCGGCTCCCCCCGCGAGGCCTCGCAGACCTCGCGGACGCCGGCGTCCAGGCGGGCGGCCACTTCGGGAGCGAAGACGTCGACGTACTCGAGGGCCGGCAGGTAGGAGGTGAGCGTGATGGGGCGCACCGTCGCCATCCACGCGATCCGGTCTGCGAACAGCGCACTTGGCACCGGCGTGTGGAAGCCGAGGGTGTTGAAGCCCCAGCCAGCGAGGTTGTCGAGCACCCGACCCATCCACCGCCTGGCCCCGGCGCTGCGCGCGTTCACCCTCCCGCCGCGTTCGCTGAAGTCCGCGCCGTACAGACCAACCGTGTGTTGGCGGTTGTAGGGCATCACCCACAGGCGAGGGTCCACATGGTTCACGCCGAGGCTCACCGTGCGCTCCCCGTTCGGCCGGATCAGCCACCAGACGCCCGCGTCGTTCGTGACCCGCCAGGTGGCCCCGGAGCCCGCGAGCGCGATGCCCGCCTGCCCCGCGAGAAGCGCTCCTGCGGCCGTGGCCGCCAACTCGAGAAACCGACGACGACCGGGGCGCCAGGACATTCGACAGCGTAGCTCGTCGGCGTCGGACACCGTTACGCCCCGACTCCCAACGCCCCCGGACCGGCCGCCCGGGCGGCGAGCTCAACCTCCACGGCCATCCACACCGCCCACAGCAGGACAGCCAGCGCGGTGAGGTTCACGTGCGCGCTGCGGTTCACGAGCACGTAGGCGCCGGCACCCCACGCGAACGCGATCGCCCCCGCGCCGGCTCGCGGGAACCGGGCCCGCCCCGCCGCGAGCCAGGCCGCCGAGGCCACCATGCCGAACAGGTGCAGCCCGAGGTCGTACTCGAGCAGGTGTGGAGCGGCGAGGAGGCACCAGGAGAGCACGGCGCCGGCGTGGAGATCGGACGAGCCCGCGTTCGCGGCGGGGCTCCGCCGGGCGATCGCGACGGCGGCCGCGACGCCCAGCGCCGCGCCCACCCAGCCAAAACCGATGGCCGCCGCCTTGGACGGCGCGAGGCCGGCCACCAGCGTGCGGAGGGTGGCCTGCCGATGCCAGAAGATCCAGAAGTCTCCGAGCAGGTCGCCCGGGTCGGAGAGGCGCCCGAGGTAGGCGGCCCAGGCCTCGACACCGCCAGGCGCCGCCAACGAGGCCGCGAGCACCGCCGCGCCGCCGAGCACGAGGCCACCGAGCAGGCGGAGCTCCCCGAGGAGCAGGAAGGCGGCTCCCACGGGCACCGCGAGGGTCGGCTTCATCCAGAGCAGGGCCAACGCGAGGCCGGCCGCGCCGGGGCGCCCGCGCGAGCGCAACCACCAGCCGCCGCCGAGCGAAAGCACCCACAGCCCGGCGAGCTGCCCCGACATCACCGAGGACACCGCCCCCGGCAGGCCGATCGCCATGGCGAGGGCGGCCTCCCGCCGCTCCCGGGCAACGTGCGCGGCGGCCACCACGAGACCCGACCCCACCAGATGCAGCCCCGCCAGCAGGCCGAGGAGGAGCTTGGCGCCGACCACGTAGGCGAGCGCAGGCTGCGGCAGCGCGAAGAGCTGGTAGATCGGCGGAGGGTAGCCAACCGGGTAGCGGGGCGGCCGCTCGGGGTAAAGGGCCTGATACTCGGGCTTGTACCGCTCGGCGTCGTAAAGCTGCGCGGCCGCTCCGCCATCGAGCAGGGTGCCGGCCACCCAGTAGTGGATGAGGTCCATGCCCCGCTGCCGGCGCGGTTGAGGCCCGCCCGGGTCCGCTCCCGCGAACGCGAAGATGCCCACCACGCCCACGAACACGACGAGGACCACGGCGAGCAGGAGGCGGGAGGTGCGGGCCGACAAGGGCGGCAGGCTATCCCCGTCGCGAGGGCGAAGGCAGCCGCGCGGGCCGCATCGCGACCCCGTCCGCGCGCGGCGGCGGTCCGCAAGCGCGGGCATGGCGCGCCGGGCTGGCGTGCGGCTATCCTTGGCGCCGGGGACGTCATGCTCGTCTGGTGCTGGAGTCCACCGACTCGGACTGCCCCGAGGCGGAGGTTGCCACCGCAGCGCCCAGCTGGCGCCATCGTGTCTTCATGGACGAAGGCCGCGCCCAGGTCCTGGCCGTCGAGGGCGAGGCGGGCGTGTGCCCCGTCGCCGCGGATGGGGTTTCCTTCGTGTGCGAGCTGGCCTGGCTCGATGCCAGCGCCGACCATGCGTCCGGCGGCCTCGACGCGGTGGTGACCGTCGATGTGGACCTCGCCGCCCGCTGGGTGGCCAGCGGGGAGCTCTCCGGCTCCACCTCGCAAGCCGTCCGCTGCGAGGGCGCCGACTGCTCCACCACCGCCGCCGTGTCCCCTTCCCCCTGCACCACCACGTGGTCGTGGAGGGGAACGCTGCCATGATCACGTTGGTGCTCGCTTGCGCCGTCGAGGAGGCGCCCACGTCGTGCAGCCTCGACGAGCCGGTCGGCGTCGAGGTTCGGGTTGCGGGCGCCGCGCCGTGGGATCCCTACCTCGCTACGGTGACCGACGACCCGGAAGCGTGGACGGCCACCCCAGTGGTCGCGGGGGCCGACGGCCTCCTGACCCTGCCCCCGCTGGAGATCGCGGACATCGTGCCGGCGACAGTTGGCCTGCGCCGCCCCGACCCCGAACGGCCCACCGGTGAGTACGTGACGGTCGGCGGCTGGGCGACCCCGATCGGCGACCAGCTCCAACCCAGCCGCGCCGATGACGCCTGCCCCGAGCTGCGTGGGCCCACCTGGACGAGCCAGGGAGCCCTCACCGTCGTCGAGCCCTTCGGGCGAGCCGCCACCTTCGACCCGACCACCCTCGTCCAGAGCCACCACCTCATCTCGCCCGGATTCGCGTTCGTCGGGGCCAGCTCCGCGCTCGGCGCGCTCGTCGGCAGCGTCGGACCGCTCCATCTCGAGATCACGGACGTAGCCGACGGGGTGGCAACGTTTCGGCTCGTCGCGCAGGTGTACGGCCGAACGGACGAGTGCGTCGTGCTCCGCGATCACGCCTCGCTGTCCGCCACCGGCGAGCTGACCTGGGCGCGCGACCGCATCGACGCCGAAACCGACCCCGCGCCGCTCACGCTGCACTCCCCGTCGATCCGCCTCGGTTTTCTGGGGGACAGGGCCGCCGGTGGGGAGGTCATGGCGATCGCCGACGTCCGGGCGACCGTGGGCACCGACCTCGACCTCTGTGACCTCTCCGGCAGCTTTGGCGCCCCCTGCCAACCCTGCCCGGATGACCGCGACGCCACCTGCCTCGCCGTGTCCGGGTTCGGAAGGAACCTCGACTTCACCTGCGAGTCCGACGGTCTCTGTGCCGGGAGCGCGCTCGCGCTCGTGCTGCCCCTCGCCTGGCGCCGGCGACGCCCCGCCGAGGGCGCGCGGGCCCCCTCCCCCCTCAAGACTCCGTGAGCACCCGGCAGCGGTCCACGAGCGCCGGCATGGCGCGCTCGATCACGTCGAACATCTCCACGAAGCCGTCGGGGCCGCCGTAGTAGGGGTCGGCCACGTCGGCGTCGGGGCCGCCGAGCGGGTCGAAGCTGCGGAACAGGGCCACCCGCGGCGAGGTGGTGCCGAGCACGCGCGTGAGCGCGGCAAGGTGGCTCCGATCCATCGCGACGAGGAGGTCAGCCTCCAGATCACGTGAGCCGAGGAGGCGCGACCGGTAGGGGAAGTCGTACCCGCGCCGCACGCCTTCGGCGATGGTGCGGGGGTCCGCCAGCTCGCCCTGGTGATAGCCGTGGGTGCCCGCCGACTCCACTTGCACGCCAGTGACCCCCGCGCGGGCCAACGCCGCCTCGAGGACCACGTGGGCGGCGGGGGATCGGCAGATGTTGCCGGTGCAGACGAAGACGACGCGGCGCATGCGGTGCCCTATCCGCCCCGATAACGAGGCAGGGTGCCGCTGCCCCTCCCCCTTGCCGACGCGGACGCGGTGGTGATCCAGGCCGCCCGCCTGTTCGACGGACCGGGCGCCGACGCCCGCGCCGTCGGCACGGTGGCCTCCGACACGACCCTTCGCCTCGCGGCACGCGGCGCGGACTGCATCCCGCAGGGCCCCGACCGGTGCGCCGAGCGCTGGATGATCGCGGGCACCCACGCCTGGGTGGGCGCCGAAGCCATCGCGGTCCTCGACACGCACCCGCTCGCCCCGGCGGAGGTGCGGGGGCACTGGCTCACCGAAACGCCATGGACGGGTGACGGGAGCCGGGTGCCGGACACCGCCTGGCTCGGCGTGGTGACCGAGTGGGAGTGGTCCCGGGAGAGCGGACGCGAGCGCGTTTCCGCGATGGGCTGGCTCCTGACCGAGACGAGCGGGCGGCGAGCGCGAGTGGAGATGGGCAACCTGTCGGGCTGGGGGAGCGCGGAGCTGCTCGCCGGTCGACGCTGGGTGGACCTCGATGGGGACGGCGTGGCGGAGCTGATCGTGGTGCTCGACACGGTGATCACCGAGGCGGGCAGCGGCGGGCGCGTCGTGCGGGTGGTCGACGGGGAGCTGAAGCTGCGCCACGAGGTGCAGGTGGGCGACCCCAGGCTGACGGGCCTCGACCAGCGCGAGTGGGGGGCGGTGCATCTCGTCGGGCGCGTGCTCGTGCACGACTCGCTCGCCGCGCGGGCCTGCACGCCCCCGCGCGCCCCACCCGCCGTTCCCGATCCGGGCGGCCTCGGCGCGGTATTCTGCCCGGTCCAGGGCCGCACCGGCTGGCCCACCCCGCCTCCGCCCGCCCAGCCTCCCCGGGCCGACGGCCTTCCCATCCTCGCGTGGTGGCTTCCGGAGTCCACGCGGCCCACCAGCCGGGGCGCGGTCCACGTGCTGGTGGATGATCACGGCACGGCCCGCTGGCTCCTGGACCCGAAGGTGGAGCCGGCGTGGGTGGGTGATGCGTTCGCCACGAACCCGGATGGCGGCGACTGGGTCGTGCTCTTCCCGTGAGGGCTCTCCGCCCGGCACGGCCCGGGTGTCCTCGGTCGGCTTCCGCCTCGGTCAGCATCCTCGCCGCCAGCTTGAGTCGAACGTCGTCGGGCCGCCGTGACCGCGCAAGGCCCAGCGCGCAGCTCGCCAGCGAGCTCCGGGCGAACGAGGCCAGGCGCGGATGGACCCGCACGAGCGGACGACGCGGCTCGCGAACGTACCCAAGGTGGCGTTTGTAGCGGTCGAGCCCCTCGTCGCCGAGCGCCGCGACCTGGCCGTTCACGGCCCAGGCGAGCCCCGGATCGGCCGCCGCTTCGGTGAGGATGGTGAAGTCCAGCGCATGGTCGCCGCGGTGGTGGCGGCGGGCCGAACAGGAGGCGCGCCACAGCATGCGCCGCCACGGGTCCTCGCGCGCCGAGATGAGGTAGTTGGCGAGCACCCCTTCCACGAAGACCCCGTGAACGCGGATCGCGGGGCAGGCGGCCAGCGCCTCCGTGAACGCCCGCCAGCCACCGGCGCTGCCGAATTCCGGGTCGTCGCGCCCCTGCCGCCGCAGCGTGTCGAGGTTCAGCGGCATCCCGAGGCGTTCGAGTTCGGAGGGCTCGAGCCGGCGAATGTCGCTGCCGTCGAGGCCCCTCTCCACGTTGCGACGCTGCCCCTTGTTCACCGAGCGGAGCGAGTAGCCGTCCAGCTTCACGACATGGACTCCGCCGCCCCCGGTTGGATCAGCGACGGGCGCCCGGACCGCCCTCGTCCGGTGGGCGGACAGCAGGGCATCCAGCTCGTCGAGGCTGCAGTCGAGGCGCAGCTCGGGGGCCAGCGGGGTGTAGGCCGGCGCGCGATGCCGCCCCCAGCACACTCCGCCGGCGGTGACCGTGTGCCGGCCACGACGCTCCCACAGCTCGCGGAGCGCATCGCCGGAGGGCGGCAACGGGGTCGGGGCCGCGCACGACGAAGCGGGAAGCACTGCCGAGCCCATCGGATCGCGAGGGGCGCGTCGTGAGCCGGGCGTGGCAGCTCGACGCTCCTGCGCGCGGACACGCGGCCTCCAGCCGCCGGGCTTCCCTCGGCGACCTCAGCCCCCGAACCACCGCCCGACGACGCGACGTTCGAGTGCGCCGATGGCGCCCCCCATGCCGAGGGCCAGGGCGGCTGCGAGGAGGATGGCCGCGAAGGCCTGATCCGGATGGGCGCTCCGGCTCGCGAAGAGCACCGTGTAGCCGAGGCTCGGCGGGCTCCCGTTGCTCCCCACGAATTCGCCTACGATGGCGCCGATCACCGCGAGGCCGGCCGCGGTGCGCAAGCCCGCGAAGAGGGTCGGGAGCGCCATCCAGGCGCGGAGCTGCACGAGCTCGCGGAGGCGCGTGGCACCGGTGAGGCGGAAGAGGTCGACGAGGTCGTCCGAGGCGGAGCGCAACCCGGAGCTGGCCGCGGTGAACACCGGGTGGAACGAGGCGATGCTGGCCGTGCACAACGAAACGCCGCGCCCGTAGCCCAGCCACACCACGAGGAGCGGCGCGATGGCCACGATGGGTACGACCTGCACGAGCACCGTCCAGGGCGCGAGCACGTGCTTCACCCAACCGCTCCACCAGGAGGCCGCCGCGGCCAGGCACCCGAGCATGAAGGCGACCAGCAGCCCGCCCACCGCGGCGAGGGCCGTTTCCCGGAACGCCTCGGCCAACCGGCCCCGCTCCGCAACCAGCGCGGCCAGCACCTCGGGCGGATCGGGGAGGAGCAGCGGCCCGGCCACGTGCGCGATGAGCGCCCACGCGGCGAGCCCCACGGCCACCGACACGACCGCCACCACAGCCGGCGGGGTGCGCCTCAAGGCGCCTCCTCCATCGCCTGCACGAGCTCGCCGACCGCCTCGGGCGAGCGGGGGCGCGGGACCCGTGCGGCGAGGTCGAGGGTGACCCGCAGCGGCGGGCCCTCGACCACGAGGATGCGGTCGGCGAGGCGCGCAGCCAGGGCACGATCGTGGGTGACGAGGACCACGGTGCACCCGAGGGCGGCGTGGGCCGCAAGCAGGAGGTGCTGCATCTCGGCGAGCGTGGCCGCATCGAGCGCGGCGAAGGGCTCATCGAGGAGCAGGAGCTCCGGCCGAGACAAGAGCGCCCGGGCGAGGCTCACGCGCATGCGCTGCCCGCCGGAGAGCGAGCGGGGAAGCGCCTCGCCCCGGCCAGCCAGCCCCACCGACTCGAGCGCCGCGAGCGCCGCGCCGGGCGCCGACCCCGCGGGCAGCGTGAGCGCCACGTTCTCTGCCGCCGACCGCCACGGCAGGAGCGAGGGCTCCTGGAACACGAACCCGAGGCGAGCGGGGCGCCCCCTCACCTCCCCCGCCTCCAGCTCGCGGAGGCCCGCGATCACCCGCAGGAGCGAGGATTTCCCGCAGCCTGACCGGCCCAGCACCGCCGTGATCGCGCCCGGATCGAGGCGGAGCGAAAACCCATCGAGGATGGCGGTGCGATCGGGCCGCCACGTGGCGCCCACCAGCTCCAGCGGCGCCACCGGACGCTCAGCCGAAGAAGGAGGCATCGGCGCCGTTGCGGAACGCCACGACCTCGATCTCGCCGCCCGACTCGACCCCGCGCATCTCCATGCAGAGCTGCCGCGCGCGAAGCCGCACGGCCACGGGCGCTTCGAGGGCCGCCGCGAGGCGATCGGCCACCTCGGCGGCGAGGCGCTCCTGGAGCTGCGGCTGCCGGGCGAAGTGGCGCAGGGTCTTCACCACGGCGCCGAGGCCGGCGATGCGGCTGGCGGGAAGGTAGGCGATGTCGGCCTCGCCGAAGAAGGGCAGCAGGTGGTGCGCGCAGAGGCTGTGGAAGGGGAGGGCGCGGAACCGGACGAGGTCGTGCGAAGGCGCCGCGAACGTGTCGAGCGCCGGGACCGGCCGACCGGGGGCGTACTCCTCGAGCACCGACAGCCACCGGGACGCCGTTTCGCCGCTGTCGGGGTCGGCCCGATAGCCCAGCTCGCGAAGGGTGGCGTCGAGCGCGCGCACGTGGGCGGTATGGCGCTTCATTCCGAGGCGTCCACCACGATCGGATCGCCCACGGCCACCTCGCCCCCTTCGAGCACCCGCACGTGGAGCCCGCGGAGGTTTCGCGCCCGCCCCGCTTCGCTGGCCGTGAGCGCGAGCGCGGGCAGGCCCACCCGCTCGGCGAACTTCGCACAGCCCGTGTGCGGCTTGGCGGTGACCTCGCACCGCGCCGAGCCCACCCGCAGCCGGGTACCGGCCGGCAGGTGCGCCTCGTCGAGGCTCAGCACGACGAAGAGGTTGTCGCCGAGCAGCGCAATGTCGCCGCCATCGGTGAGGAGCTCGGCCACATCGGCCCGCATGACGGTGACCTCGGCCTCCGGATCGGGCTCGAGGCCTTCGCTCCAGCGGTCCCCCACGAGGCCGCGGCCTGGCTCGAGCCGCGCCCGCTCCGGGGAGGACCGGCGCTCTTCGGGGAGCCGCTGGACCACGCGCACGACCCGACCGGCGCCGCGCGGGGCGGTGGGAAGACTACGCAATCCGCGCTCCAGCGACTCCGCGTCGAGGTGGGCCATGGCGGGAGGTTAACGCCGCCACCTCTTGGAGGCCCCGTGTCGGAAGCTGGAGCAGGCGCGCAAGCGCTACACGAAGCGATGTCCCATCTCCAGCGCGGCGAGCTGGCCAGCGTCGGGCCCGCGGCGTTCCGCGCGCTCGAGGCGTTCACGGCGGCGAACGACCGCACCGGCGCGGCGGCGGCCCACCAGGTGGCGGCCATCGGCGCCGTCGGCCTCGGGCGCTTCAGCGAGGCGCTGAACCACGTGGACGCCGGCATCGCCCTGCGCGAGAGCACCGGTGATGTGGAAGGCGTGGCCTCGCTCCTCCAGGAGCGCATGGAGCTCTGCCTCCGCACGGGCGACCTCGAAGCCGCCCGCGCCGCCGCCGAATCGCAGGTCACCACGTGGGAGCGCACCGGCGACACCGAGGGCCTCGCCCACGCCCGCCACCAGCTCGCCCAGCTCCTCATGGAGCTCGGCGACGATGGCCGCGCCGAGGCGCTCGTGCAGGAAGCCCTCTACGCGCTCGACCCCACCGCCCACGCCCGCGCCCGCAGCGCACTGCACCTGCTCTACAGCAACCTGTGGATCCAGCGCGGCGACTCGGACCGGGCGCTGCAGCAGGCCCGCACCGGCCTCGAAATGGCCCGCTCCGCCAAGAACCGCGCCGCCGAGATCGACGCGCTGCAGCAGTGCGGTGTCGTGCACGCCACCGGCGGCGAGTACCCCGCGGCCCGGCGCGCGCTCCAGGAAGCGCTCGTGGGTCGCGAGCTCCTGAAGGACCTGCCCGGCCGCGCCTCGGTGCTCCGCGAGCTCGCCAACGCCGAGCTCGCGCTCGGCGAGGTGGACGAGGCGATCGACCACCTCGGCTACGCCGCGCGCACCCTGCGCCAGGTGGGCAACGTGGTGGGCGAGATCGCCATGCTCCAGGCCCTCGCCGAGGCCGCCGACGGGGCCGGCAAGCCCGAGGCCGCGCTCGCCGCCGCCACCGAGCTCGTCGACGCCGCCACGCGCACCGGCGACCGCGAAGCCGAAGCCGGCGCCTGGTTCATGCTCGCCACGCGCGCGGCCGGCGCGGGCGACCTCGCCACGGCCACGCGCGCCTTCCGTACCGCGAACGAAATCCAGGAGGTCATCGGCCTGAGCCACGAGGCCGCGGTGAGCCGCGGCATGCTCGGGCAGGTGCTCGTAGCCACCGGCAACCTGGTCGAGGGCCGCGCCGCGCTCGAAGCGAGCCTCGAGCGCCTCGTGGCGCTCGACAGCGAAGCGGCGGACATGGTGCGCGAGGTCCTGGCGGAGCTGGGATGAAGCGCCCGGCCCTGCTCACGGCCGGCGCCACGCGCAATCCGATCGACGCGATCCGTTACCTGAGCGCCCACGCCACCGGCACTACCGGCGTGCACCTCGCGGCCGCGCTCGCCGACCGCTTCGACGTGCACCTGCTCGGCAGCGCCGAAGCCTGCTTGCGCGCGCGGCTCGATGCCCCGGCCGTGCCCGCCACCGAGTACCTCGGCACTCGCGACCTGATGGCCCGCATGGAGGCGGCGCTCCGCGCCCGCCCGGGGGGCATCCTCGTGCACAGCGCGGCCGTGGGCGACTACGAGGCCGTCCCCTCCACCACGAAGATTCCCAGCGGCCAGGCGGAGCTCGTCCTGCGGTTCACGCCGGGCCCGAAGATCATCGACCATGTCCGCACCTGGGACCCCGACATCTTCCTCGTGAGCTTCAAGGCGGGGAGCCCCGACTGGAGCGAGGACCGGCTCGAAGCCGTGGCCCGCGCGCAGCTCGAGCGCACGGCGAGCGACGTCGTTTTCGCCAACCGCATCGGCGCCCTCGGCACGAGCTGCATGCTGCTCGATGCCCGGGGCACCGCGCGGTTCACGGCCCGCGCGGAGGCCCTCGCGGCGCTGGTGGAGCGCCTCGAAGCGCTGGCCTGATCGCGCCGGACTGCGCGCCTGCCCCGGCTTCCCCCGAGGTCGGTCGCGGCGCAGGCCCCCGCCGGGTTCGGATACAGTCGGATCGCTGTGCACCCGCGGATGAGCGCCGCCTGGACGCACGGAACGGGGGCGGAGAAGCCGGCGCGGGTGATCATCGCCTCCACCTCGGCCGGGCCCTGCACGGCGAGGCCCTTCCCGAAGGCGGTGCGAAAGCCGGCCCTGCGCTCCTCGGGGACACGGGCGAGCTCGAACCGCAACGTCATCAGGGACTCGAAGGAAGGCTGGTCGAGGCCGGCGCAGAGGTCGGCGTTGAAGAAGCGCCCCCCCGGCTTCAGGCGCGCGGCGATCCCGGTGAACTACGCCTGCCGCTCGATCGGGTCGGTGAGGAAGTGGGAGGCGAGCACGCTCGTGGCTGCGTCGAAGGGCCCGCAGGGGAGCGACACGACGTGGCCGACGTGGAACTCGCACCGATCCGCGAAGCCCTCGGCGACGGCGGGGCGCTGGCAAACAGCCAGCATCCCGGCGGACGGGTCTACCAACGTGAAGCGCCAGTGCGGAAAGAACGGGGTGAGGAACCGCACTTCCGCGCCGGTGCCCGCGCCCACGACGAGGATGCGCGCTGGCACGAGCGAGGGGGAAGCAGGACGTTGCGGACAAGGTGGGCATCGGGGAGGCCGGCCGCGGAGCCGAGCGATGGCGCCACCACGGTCGGGAGGCGTCCGTGACTTCTTGGCGGCCGGGACAGCGGCTGGCCCAGCCGATCGCGGGTCGAGTCGTTGAATGTCCGAAGGGGCGTTCGCGAGCCCCGGAACGGGGCGTTGCCCGCAACCCGGTCTCCAGGCCCAAACCCGGCCGAAAAACGACCAACGACCTCCCCGGTGTACGCCGAAACAAACCACGACCCGCCTACCGGGCTCCGCGCAGCGCCCCCCCCAGATTTTCGCGAAGTGCCGCTGCCACCGCGCCGTGCCCCTGCACCGACAAGTGGTAGTCCCCCGTCTGGAAGCTCAGCGGATCTGCGAGCGCCGGTTGGAGATCGATGAACTCGGTGCCCGCAAAGGCGGCGACGGTGGCGTCGTGCATCGCGGCGTCGTTCCACGGCTCCCCGGGCAGGGCCAGCGGCGAAACGGCGGCGCGCGCCTCGGAGGTTGCCGCGTCGACCGGCAGGAAGGCCGCGACCGCGCGAAGGTCGGGCCAACGCCGCGCGAAGGCGTCAAAGGCGGCCCGAAAGGTCGTTGCCAGCCCGGGGTTGGGGACGCCCGGTGGCGGTGGCGAACGCCGGAAGATCACGATCGCCGGGTACGCCAGGAGGTGCACCTGGGAGAGCGGGCTGGACCAGAACGTGGCCCCATGGGATTCAGCCTGCCGGATCGAACCCAGCCAGCCCCCGCGGACAACATAGCGGTCGAGGGCGGGAACCATGGCCTCATCCCAGTCATTCGCCTGGTTCAGCAGCACGATGGCTCCGGCCGGGTGGAGGAGCGGCACGAGCTCGTCGGCGTGCTGGAGGGCGTCGCCCACGCCGTGGCCAGCCACGCCCGCGTTGGTCGCGCCGAGGAGGGCGGCGAACGTCTCGTCATCCTCGACGCCGTAGCCGAGCACCTGCGAGTCACCCACGACCAGCCATCCCTCCCCGGTTGGCAGTCGGAGGCCCTCGACGCCCGTGTGCAGGGTGTAGATGCCGCCGTCCGCGCGCCGAACCCGCGCGCCCGCGTTCGCCTGCAGGCGGAGCTGCCCGGCGCGCGCCTCGAAGATGTCCAGTTGGGGGAAGGAGTTTCCGTCCACCACGCGCATCATCCCCTCGGCCATCCCGCAGGCGAACGCGCAAGCAGCCAGCGGCAAGCCCCAGCGGATCGGCCAGGGCAGCAGCGGCGGCTGATCAGCGGGACCCTGACTCACAACGCGGCGCCGAGGCGCTCCGCGAGGGTACGGGCGAGCAACGTTGTGCCCTCCTCATCGGGGTGCCCCTCGTCGAAGAACAAGGCCTCGCGAACCTCTGGTTCGTCCTCGAAAAGGGCGTAGATGGCCGGATCGAGATCCTGATCCGTCCACGCGACCTCCGCCCATACCTTGCCGTTCTCTTGATCCACGACGACGGCCCGGCTTCCGCGACGCTCCAGCACCTCGCCGCGACCGGCCTGCGCGGCCCGGAACACCCCGGTCAGCTCGATCACGTCGATGCCGGGCAGCAGGGCTTGCAGCTCGGGAGCCTCGGCAACGTAGGCGGTGGACCCATGGGCATCGAACGTGGAGATGGGAGGCAGCACGACCACGATTCGGGCACCGGTGGCCGCGGCGCAATCACGCGCCCCCTGTGCGAGGGAGCGCGCCCCCCCGGGCCCGACCGCGCGACGCATCCAGATGATGAGATCGGGCTCGAGGGCACCCGCCTTGGCGAGGCACCAGCCGCGCATGGTTTCGGAGAACGCCGAGGGAACACCGGCGTTGATGACCTCCACGCGGCGTCCTTGGCGACGAAGCTCGGCTTGCAGCTTCACTGTCCACGTTTGGTCCTCCTCGAGGCCCCACCCGTGCGTGACCGACTCGCCGAGCGCGACGATGCGCCGGGTTCCGACCGGTTTGGGACCGATCTCGGGCCCGCGAAGGTGAAGGGAGTTGGTGTTGAGGTGGTACGTGCGCGTGCGATCGATGGACGACCACCAGGTTCGGGACTTCATGGCCTCTGTCGCCCGATGCGGGCGATCGATGACCACCACCCTGGCCTCGCGCAGGCCGGCCTTGAGCCACGGATAACCACCAATATCCGACCACTTTTCAAGAGCCTGGTCGGATTGCCCGCGCGAAGCGGCCAGCACCAGCCCGAGCGCGGCGCCCGTGGCCACGATCCCGCCGGCGACGAAGTGAAACCACCGCATCAAAGCACCGGGTAGGAGCGTGCGAGCACGTCGAACTCGGGGAGCAGCAACACGGCCGCAGCGACCGTCAAGATCGCCACCACCACCGCGCCGACCAGCCAAAGCACGGCCTGCTTCTTGAGGGTCGGAGGAGCCACGCCCCGCAGCATACCGGTCCGCGGCCGGTTGCGGTAGCCATCGCCGGTACAGGGTGGGTCGAGAGGGTGGGTCGAGAGCGTGGAACCGCGACGAGGACGACGCCCCGCCGGCGGACTCCGGCGACCATGGTCGCCCGGCCTCCGTCGCCCTCGGACTGCTCCACCCGATCGTGCCGCGCGGCCCGCGGAGAGGTCGGCGCGGCTTTCCCATCGATGGCGCTCCCCGGTGGTCCGCGCCACACCGCTCGCGGGAGCGGGGCTCGCCGCTCCGGTTAGGCCGGGCCATGCACTTCGTTCTCTTCCTGGGCTGCGCGGTGTAGGTCACGCAGACCCCCGCCTGCGCTTCCTTTGTGGCCTGCGCCATCGCGCGCGACGCCGAGTTGGGCCTCGAAACGGACGTGGCGCGCTTCGACGCCGCCGGCGATTGCTGGGGCAGCCCGGCCGGCCAGCAACTCTGCGACGAGGCCTGCGACAACGGCCTCACCTTCCTCCGCGAGCGCTACAGCGCGCTGCCGCCGGAGTGTGCCTCGTGAAGTGGCCCACCCTGCTGCTGCTCGCACTCCCGTTCGCCCAGGCCCATCAACCCACCACGGGCGGCGAAACGGCGCTCGTGGTCGACGACCCGTACATCTCCTACGCCTACAACGCGAGCTTCGTTACCGGGGAGGAGCTCTTCCGCGTGGAGCTCACCTACGATCGCGGATTTTCGCTTCCGTTCGAGTTGCTCGTGGAGGACCGCCCGGAGAACCAGGCGTTCCGCCCGATGTTCGCGGTCGTGGGTCCGGGGCTGCCCACGCCGAGCGCCGAGGAGCTCGAGCTC
Source organism: uncultured Pseudomonadota bacterium (assembly GCA_903885375.1). Lineage (GTDB taxonomy): Bacteria > Myxococcota_A > UBA796 > UBA796 > SXON01 > SXON01. The sequence goes on along the minus strand of CAISIK010000013.1, from coordinate 4,658 downwards.
CTGCCCGAGGCGCTGCCTGACGGCGAAGGCGCCTACGTGGACCTCAACGATGACGACCCGCGCGCCTCCATCTTCGAAGGCGTGATGCGGCGGGTGTACCTCACCACCGGCCCCGTGGCGCTCCTCCTGCAGCCCGGCGAGTACGAGGTGTGGATCTGGTCGCCTGAAGGCGATCTCGGCGATGTGGTGCTGGGTTTTGGCGTGGAGGAGGACTTCTCCGGCGGTTTTGGCGGCCTCTTCGCCGACTGGTCGACCTATGCCTATTGATGCCTTCGCCGCCGATCACTTCTCCATCGGGCTCCCGGCCGAGGTGAACCTGGTGGGGCTGGCCGTGGGCGTGCGGCCGGAGTTGCTCTGGCAGCCGTTCGATGCGGAGGGCGCCACCCAGCTCCGCCTCGCGGTGGGCGTCGCGGCCGGGCCGGAGCTGGCGTTCGTTCCGCTCGATCTCGGTGTTCGCGCCCGATGGTTCCCCAAACACAGCGCACATCTCCTCACCGGCGCAGGGTGGGAGCTCCAGACCATCCACGCCGCAAACATCGACCCGGTGGTGCGTTCGGCGCTCTACTTCGAGGTCGGCTTGGAGGTGGAGGTGACGAAGGCCTGGTCGGTGGGTGTGATGGCCGAGGTTGACTTCGCGCCCCCGCCCATCTTCGGCTTCGGGGCGGTCGCGCGCCTGGGCGTGACGCGGGAGTTCTGACGAGGCGGCCGGAGCCTCCCCCGAGGTGGGTCGCGGCGCAGGCCCCCTCAGGGCGCCACGAAGGTGAAGGGGTAGGTCACGGACACCACGCCGCCTCCGGGCACGGGCGAGAACTGCATGCGTTGCACGAGGTGAACGAGGCAGTCCTCCACCTCCGGCGAGCCGAGCGTGCTCTCGCCCACCGCCGCCGTGCTCACGCTCCCGTCGGCGGCCACGGTGAACCGCATCCGGACGGTGCCGGCGAGCGAAGGCCGCTTCTGGAGCTCGCGTTGGTAGCAGTAGCGGATGGGGAGGCGGTTCCGCGTGATCACGTCGGCGATGAGGGACTTGTCGAGGGAGCCGACGACGAGGCTCGACGCCTCCGACACGTCGGGTTGGAGCGCTCCCCTCCCCGCCAGCGCTGCGCCGCGGAAGCCAAAGGTGCCATGGCCTTGGCCGTACCCCACGCCGGTGCCGCTGCCGTACCCCTGCGTGCCGATGGCCCCGAGGGCGAAGCCCCCCGACATGCCGGCCGGCAGCTCGTTGGGCGCCTCCACGGTCACCTCGGCGGGGCCGCAATCGCCGGCCGAGTCGTCGACCGCCACGAGCGAGGTGTAGCGGGTGACGAGCTCGTGCTCGATCGCCACGTCCACGATCTCGTCGCGCCGTCGGCCGGTGGCGTGACCAGGCGCCCGCGCGTCGAGCTCCGCGACCTTCCGACGCGCCCAGAGCGTACGCACCGCCGGGTTCGGCTCGGCACCGGCGAGGTCGACCGTCACGAGGAAGCGCACGTGCCGCCGACCGACAAAACCGCTCACCACGACCTCGGCCTCCTGTACCTGTCCCGGCGTGAAGCGGCCCGACACCCGGAGCACCTGGCCCGCCCACAGATCGGGGATGCGGGAGGGGAGCGTGTCGAACACATCGAGGCCGCCCCAGTCCACGACGACGTCGGTGAGCGCGGGACGATCGATGCGGGTGTAGAAGGTGTCCACCGCCCGCGCGATCGAGGCGCCCGGACGGTGGTACAGCACGGCGCCCCGCCCCATCTCGGCCACGCGTGAGAGCAGGGAGCGGTTGGGGCTCGACGAGACCCCGAGCGCGAAAACTCGGTTTCGGCCAAGGTTGTCCTGGACCACGCGACCGATGGTGTCGTCGTCCCCCACGAACCCGTCGGTGAGGAGAAGGACGAGGCGCAACGAGTCCGGGCGCGCCGGTGCCCGCAGGGCGGCCTTGAGGCCCACCTGCATCTCGGTGCTGCCGCCGATGAACTCCGAGAGCCACGCGGCCGCCTGCGCGCGGGTGGCCTCCGTGGAGGGCTGCGCCTCCTCGAAAAGCAGGTCGGCGTCCTGGCTGAAGCGGACGAGGTTGAAGGTGTCGGCACGGCGCATCTTGCGGAGGGCCTCCGCCACGGCAGCCCTGGCCACGTCGTAGGGCTCTCCGGCCATGGAGCCCGACTGGTCGATCACGAAGACGAGCTCGCGCGGGCGCAGCTCGGCGACCTCGAGCTGGCCGAGGCCGGGGGGTTCGACGCTGAGCGCGAAGGTGCCGTCGTGGTCGTCGGTGGGCGGGTCCACGACGAGGGCCGCGGCCACGCCCTCGCCACCGAGGGTCCATTCGAGGCTGAAGTCGCTGTCCGGCGTCACGCTGCCCTCGGCGAGCTCCACCTCCGCACCCCAGTCCCCCTCCTCCACGACGGCCACGTCGTGTGTGTCGCTCCAGAGGCCGGCCACCGGGAGGCCCTCCTCGATGGCCACGTTCACGTCCACCCGGCGGCCGGTGCGCCGCGTGGGGGTGAGGAGCTCGGCGGCGTCGTCCACCCAGGGGGGCGAGTAGCGCGGGCCGACGGTGAGCGGCATCGTCCAGCTGTACACGCCGTCCTCCAGCGCGGCCTGCTCGATCCAGCCCAGCTCGATCTGGACTTCCTCCCCGGGGCACACGTTGCTGATGGACTGGCGGAAGAGGTTGTCGCGGTGCTGCTCGAGCAGGGCGACCTTCACCCCGGCCGCGCGCGCGGACTCGTAGAGCTCCCGGGCGGCGGCGCGCTCGGCCACGAAACCGTCCACCACGCGGTCGCCGCAGGTGAGGCGCATGCGGTTCACGGCAGCCCCTTCGGGCAGCGGCAGCAGGTAGGTGGCCTCGATGGGCACGTCGGAGGGGTTGCGGAACCACTGCGTGAGCGTGACGTCGACGAGCCCGGCCGACACCACGGCCGACACGCTCGTGGCCTCCAGCACCATCACCTGTTGCATGCCGTTTTCGTCGGGCGTGCCCACGCGGAGCTGGCCGGCGCCCACGGCGTCGTCCACGCCCACCTCGGGCGGGTAGAGCACGGGGTCATCCCAGCCGGGCACACCGGCCGAAGCGGCGGGCAAAAGCGCGGCCATCGCCGCAAACAGGGCTTCTTCCATCGAACCTCCTGCGCGCCGGGAGCGGCACGCAGGCGTCCAGACCGTGGCGAACGCCAGGGGTTCCCCGGCGCCCTGTCAGCAGTCGGTCAACCCCGCTCAGGCGCGGATGATGCCGGCCTTGGCGAGGTGGTCGAGGATCTGCATCGCGCACGCATCCACCGAGCCCTCGCCGGTGCGGATGGTCATCTCGGGGGCGGCGGGCTCCTCGTAGGGCGCGCTGATGCCGGTGAATTCGGGGATCTGGCCGGCGCGGGCCTTCTTGTAGAGACCCTTGGGATCGCGCTCTTCGCAGACCGCGAGGTCGGCGTGAACGAACACCTCGAAGAAGGTGCCCTCGGGCATGATGGCGCGAACGCTGTCACGATCGGCGCGGTAGGGCGAGATGAAGGCGGTCAGGGTGACGACGCAGCCATCCGCGAAGAGCTTGGCCACCTCGCCGATGCGGCGGATGTTCTCCGTGCGGTCGGCGGGGGAGAACCCGAGGTCCTTGTTGAGCCCGAAGCGGATGTTGTCGCCATCGAGCACGTAGGCGCTGTGGCCGCGCTCGAGGAGGAGCTGCTCGGCGCGACGCGCGATGGTGCTCTTGCCCGAGGCGCTCAGGCCCGTAAGCCAGACGACCGCACCGCGCTGGCCGACGGCCGCCGTGCGCTCTTCGGGGGTAACGATGGCGCCGTGCCAGGTGATGTTCGCGCTCTTGGGTTCGGACATGGGGGCTCCAGAAGGGGGGCGGGGGCCTAACCCGACGGCGCGCGCGCGCGACGTCCGTCGGCGCCGACGCGCGCGGAGAGGGCTGCTGCGATAGCTCCAGCGCGTGTTGCGCCCGGCCATCCCCCTCGTGCTCGCCGCCGCCCTGGGCGCCGGGCTCGCGTTCGCGGCGGCCCCTTTCGGCGTGGGCGATTCGGCGGCGTGGGTCTTTGCCGACCGCACGCTCGCCGCGGCGCTGGCCGAGGTGCTGGCCCGGAGCGTGGGCGACGCGGCGGCCCTCCGCGCGCTCGCCGTGGGGGGCGCCGCGCTCTCCGCGGCCGTTCTCCTCGCTACCCTCCGCGCCGTCTCCCCCGGCCAGCCGCTCCGTACCGCCGGGATCACGCTCGCCGCGCTCCTCTCGGCCCCCGTTCTCACCGGCGCCCAGTCGGCCGTGCCGGGCGCGGCCTGCCTCGGGCCGGCGGCGCTCGCGCTCGCTTCGTGGTCCTCGCGGCCGGCGCTCGCGGCGGTGCTCACCGCGGCGGTCGGGCTGTGGTCGCCCGCCGCCGGCGCCACGCTCGCCCTGGGCGGCGCCCTCCTCACCCGCACGCTGCCCCCGCTCGTCCTCGCCGCGCTCCTCGCGGCCATCGGGGGCGCCGGCGTGGAGGACGTCACGGCGGCCTCCTCGTTGGCGTGGGTGCGCGAGCCCGCGGTGCCCACGGCCGGGTTGGCGCTCCTCGCGGCCGCGGTGCTGCTGCCCGGTTCGGCCGCGCCGAGGGCGGTGGCGGCGCTGGCCGCGGTGCTGGCGCTGGGCCCGGTGCTGAGCGTGCAGGGGCGGCTGGTGCCACTCCCCGCGGCGGCCCTCGCCGCGCTGGGCACCTCCGGGGGCT
>CAISIK010000012.1 GCA_903885375.1 uncultured Pseudomonadota bacterium | reverse complement strand
CTCCGCGCCGCCAAGGCCAGGACGATCGCCGAGCTCAACGCCGCGATCAACACGGCGATGCGTGCCGTCTCTACAGCCGACGCAAGTGGCTGGTTCGCACATTGCGGCTATTTCGCTCATGCCACTTGATCGGCGCAATCAGCCGCCGCCTCGCGACCCGCATCGGCTGAGAATAGGCAACACGAACGGCTCGGCGGGAGGCACACCCCCGCACCGTAGGCCTGCGCAGGCGCGATCGGCTAGCGTGTCGGATCCCAGCGTTTTTTCACAGCAGTGGTCCCGCGTCGGCTACCACTTCGCAGGAACACTCTTGTGGACCATCCTTTCGCGCCGCGATGCCCAACGCCCTACTTCACGCCATCCACGCCGAACACCCAGCGGCCGTCGGAGGCGAAGGCGGCGTCGTTCACGTGGTAGTAGGCGCCCACCTTGGTGGTGGCGATGTGATCGCCGGCCACCACGTGGTACACGTTGATGCCGTAGTTGTCCTCGCTCGTACCCCAGGCGCTCAGCAAATCGTTGGGGGCGCCGGGGATGGGCCACAGGGGGGCGTCGGGCTCGAGATCGAGCGAACGGCTGGTGGCCACGTCGGAGAAGGTCTGGCCGCCGTCGATGCTGCGGAACAGCGCCGAGAAGCCCTCCTGCTCGCCGGACACCCAGAGGATGTCGGGGCTGTCTACCGAGAAGGCCACGCGGTGGATGACCACGCCATCGGCCACGAGCTCCGCCGCCGCTTCCACCCAGCTCTCGCCGGAGGTGCGCGTGACGGCGAGGCCGGTGGGCGTGATGACCACGTGGGTGTCGGGCGCGGCGGCGTAGGTGTCGCCACCGGAGGCCACGCCGCCCGGGGGCGCGCTGCCCAGCGGCGACCAGCTGGCCCCGCCATCGTCGCTGCCGACCACGCCCTGCGCGGTCACGGCGCGGAGGCGCCCGGACACGGCGGGGTCGGCGCCTGCGGAGCCGAAGACGGGGCTCCCGGTGCTCGACGCGCTCCAGGAGAGGCCGCCGTCGGTGCTGGTGGCCATGGCGCCCGACAGGCGGTCGAAGGCCCACGCGGTGGCGCCCGAAACCACGAGCTCCCACTCGCCGCTGGCAGGGAGGCTGCCGCCCGTGGTGTCCCAGTTGCAGCCCTCGTCCGCGCTCGCGATTACGGCGGAGCCGGCCACCGCGAGCCAGGTGCCATCGGCCAGGGGGCCGGCCACGCTGCTCGTGACGGTGCTCTCGTCGGGCGCGGCGGTGGGGAAGTGGATTTCGCCCTCCGCGCTCTCGATGAGGAGGATGCCGGTGGCGCCGTGGATGCGGTCGCACGCGGGGGGCGAGGTGTCGCCCGTGCCGAGCTTGTCGGTGCCAGGCTCGGGGCACCCGAGGGCGAGCGGAAGGAGGGCAACGGCGAAGCGGGTGCGGTTCATCGGGATCATCCGGACTCTGGCGCCAAGGTAGCCTGCGCCCGCTCGAAGCGGGCGACGACCTCCACGTGGGCGGTGTGGGGGAAGAGGTCGACCATCGTGAGCCGCGTGCAGCGCCAGCCGGCGGCGAGGAGCGCTGCGCCGTCGCGGGCGAGGCTCGTGGGGCGGCAGGCCACGTACACGAGCACGTCGGCGGGGAGGGAGGCCAGCGTGCGCAGGGCGTCGGGGTGAAGGCCGTTGCGGGGCGGGTCGACGAGGGCGGCGAGGCGGCCCTCGCGCCCGGCGCCCACGCCATGGTCGGCAAGGAGGCCGGGCAGCACGAGCTCCGCCCGGCCGGCGCGGTAGTCGGCGCGCACGCCGAGGGCGGCGGCGTTGCGGTTGGCCTCGGCGATGCCCTCCTCCACGAGGTCGATGCCAGCGACCGCCTCGAAGCCGGCGTGGAGCGCGAGTCCGAGGGCGCCGACGCCGCAGTAGAGGTCGAGCAGGAGGCCGCCGGTGCCGAGGTCGCGGCGGATCACGTCGAGGAGCAGCTCGGCGCCGGACTGGTTGACCTGAAAGAAGGCGAGGGGACTGAGGCGGAGCGGCACCCCGCCGAGCGAGACCGCGAGGCGGGCCTCGCCGTGGAGGACGGCGCGGAGATCGCCCACGGCGGCGTCGCTCACGCGGTCGGTGGTGTACCAGAGCACGGCGGCGGCGCCCCAGCGGGGGGCGGCCTCGCCGAGCCAGGCGGCTTCGGCCTCGCCGCCGGTCGTGGTGTAGAGGAGCACGAGCACGCCTTCGGCCCCGAGGCGGAGGCCGGCATGCCGCCAGAAGCCGGTGTGCGCCCGCGCATCCCACATCGCGAAGGGGGAGGCGAGCACGTCGGCGCGAACGCGCGCGAGGACGGCGTTCAGCGCGGGGTCGGCGATGGAGCACTCCGCCACGTCCACGATGCGGTCGAAGCGCCCCGCCCCGTGGAAGCCGACGTAGCTCCCGCGCCGCTCCACGACCTCGCCGGCCTTCTCGCGGGCCTGGTCGGCGCGCGTCAGGAAACGCTCCACGCCGAAGCTCAGCTCGAGCCGGTTGCGGTAGCCGTAGCCCTCGTCGGCGGCGCCAACGACCTCGATCGGACCCCCGCCGAGCGGCGCGAGGAGCGTGGTGAGGGCGGCCTCCTTCGCGGCCTGCTGGGCCGGCCGGGGCATCGGCTGGTACAGGCAGCCGCCGCAGGTGCCGAAGGAGGGGCAGCGGGCCTCGACCGCGTCGGGCGCCGCCTCGACGATGGACATGAGCGCGCCACCCTTGGGCCGGCCACCCGCGAGCACCGCCTGCCCGGGAATTCCCCCCCGGATCGTCCAGACACGGCCGCGCGCGTCGGTGCCGATGCCGATACCATCGGCATCGAGCGCCTCCATTCGGACCTCGACGGGGGGCTTTCGGGGGGGGCGTGGGTGCATGGCGGGCCCCCTATGCCGACGCGGGTCAGGGTGGGGCGGGCACCGAACCGAGCGCCTCCACCGCGTCGATGTCGGCGCCCACCGAGCGCCCTGTGGGCTGCCCGCGACGCCGGTCGTCGGTGAGCCGCACATACTCGAACTCGATCGCGGCGGGCAGGCCCCACGCATCGATGTCGATGTTCCAGGCCGAATCCACCGGACCGGAGTACCAGGTGAGGGCGTCCGTGCTGAGCTCCACGGCGGGGTCCTCCATGTCCGGGCCGACCTCGACCACGCGAAGGTCGGGTGCGTCATCGCCACTGCCGGTGAGCCGGTTGTCCGAGAACCGCAGTGTGAGACTGCCTCCATCTCCGAGACTCACGAACGTGCAACCGGCCTGAGAACTGCAGGCGTACACCCCGTCGTAGTCCGGCGCCCCCAGCGCATGCTCCGCGCCGCGGTGGGGCACGCTCGGCTCGTCGTCAACAAGCGCGGCGGAGAACAGGACAACTTCGTCCGCGTAGGGGTCGGTGACCGAGGCGGTGTCGAAGGCGTCCGGCTGCCCCGCTCGGCAGGCTACGAGGAACAGGGAAGCGAAGACCCGCCTGTACATGGTTCAACGCTAACGCACGCGGCAGCAGTGGCGCGTCATTGATATTGACGTTCACTCTCAAAATGGCTACGGTGCCGGATGGCCACGACGCTTGCCACGTTGCCCTTCGGCGCCCTCGCGGTGGTGGTGAACGTTGCCGGCGAACGCGGGTTCCGTCGCCGCCTGTTCGAGCTCGGCTTCATGCCGGGCAACTCGGTGCGGGTGCTGGCCGCGGCGCCGATGGGCGATCCGCTCGACGTTGAGGTGGCCGGCTGCCGCTTCTCCCTCCGCCGCGCCGAAGCCGACTCCATCACGGTGACCCCGGCCTCCGCCCCCGCAGCGGCGCACTGATGGCCAACCCGGGGCCCCCGCGCATCGCCATCGCCGGCAACCCCAACACCGGCAAGACGAGCCTCTTCAACCGCCTCACGGGCGCCGGCGCCCGGGTCGGAAACTACGCGGGCGTCACGGTGGAGCGCGAGGAGGCCACGTGGCGCCTCGGCGGGCTCAAGGTCAACGTGGTGGACATCCCGGGCACCTACTCCCTCGCGGCCCGGTCGGGCGAGGAGCAGGTGGCGGTCCGCGCGCTCTTCGGGCTCGACGGGGAGCCGCGCCCCGAGCTCGTGGTGCTGGTGGTGGACAGCACGCAGCTCGTGCGGAACCTCTACCTCGCGGTGCAGCTCGCGGAGGCGGGGCTCCCCTTCGTGATCGCGCTCAACCTGATCGACGCGGCGCGCAAGCTGGGGGCCGCCCCCGACCCTGCCGCGGTGTCGCGCGCCTTCGGGGTGCCGGTGGTGGCCACCAGCGCGCAAACCGGCGAGGGCATCGCCGAGCTCGGCGCCGCCGTGCTCGCTGCGTTGGCGAACCCGCCCCGCCCCGCCGTCCACCCGCCCTACCCGGCGGCGCTGGAGGCCGACATCGAGGCGCTGGTGCCCTACGGCGCCGCTGCATCCCCTGCGGAGGCGCGCGCCCTGGCCCTTTGGACCCTCCTTTCGGTCGACGAGCACGACGAGCTCATCGACATCCCTGCGGCGGTGCGCGCGGAGATGGCGCGTCGTCGGGCGGAGGCGGCGAGCGCGGGGCGGGACCTCGATCTGGAGATCGTGTCGGCCCGGTACGCCTGGCTCGCCTCGCACAACCTCCGGCCCCCGGTGGGCGCGGGCGCGCGCCCCGACCTGAGCCAGCGGGTGGATCGTTTCCTCCTCCACCCGCTCTACGGCGGCGTCACCTTCCTCGTGGTGATGGGCGTGCTCTTCCAGACGCTCTTCGCCTGGAGCGACCCGCTCGTGGGCCTCATCGAGTCGGCGCTGGCCGCCGCGGGCGAGGCCGTTGCCACCGTGCTCCCGGCGGGCGTCTTCACCGATCTGCTCGTGGATGGTGTGATCGCCGGCGTGGGCAGCGTGGTGGTGTTCCTCCCCCAGATCCTCCTGCTCTTCCTGCTCCTCGGGTTCCTCGAGGACAGCGGGTACATGGCGCGCGTGGCCTTCCTCGTGGACCGCATGATGCGGAGCGTGGGCCTGCACGGCCGGGCGTTCGTGCCGATGCTCTCGGGCTACGCCTGCGCGGTGCCGGCGATCATGGCCACGCGCACGCTGGAGCGGCGTCGGGATCGGCTCCTGACCATGATGGTCGTGCCGCTGATGTCCTGCTCGGCCCGGCTCCCGGTCTACACGCTGGTGATCGCCACGGTGCTCGGCAACCACAGCACGATCCTCGGCCTCCCGGGGCGGCCGGTGGCGATGGTGGGGATGTACGTCTTCTCCACGCTCATGGCGTTCCTCGCGGCGGGGGTGCTCGGGCGCACCCTGCTGAAGGGGCCGAAGGTGCCGCTGCTCCTGGAGCTGCCGCCCTACCGGATGCCGCGCATCCCCACCGTGCTGCGGCAGATGTGGATGCGGGCGCGGTCGTTTCTCACCGAAGCCGGCACCACCATCCTGGTCGTGACCGTGCTCCTCTGGGGGCTCCTGTACTTCCCGCGCTACGAGCCGCCGTCGGGCGTGGTGCTCGACGAGGCCGCGGTGGCCAGCGAGCAGCTCTCCCAGAGCTACGGCGGCATGCTCGGGCGGGTCATCGAGCCGGCCATCGCGCCGCTGGGCTTCGACTGGAAGATCGGCGTGGGGCTCGTGGGGGCCTTCGCCGCCCGCGAGGTCTTCGTTTCCACGATGGGGCTGATGTACGGCATCGGCGCCGACGCCGACGAGACCTCGGTCGGCCTCCGCGAGCACATGCAGGCCGCCCGCAACCCCGATGGCAGCCCGGTGTGGACGCCGCTGACCGGCGCCACGCTCATGGTCTTCTTCGCGCTCTCCGCGCAGTGCCTGAGCACCCTCGCCGTGGTGCGGCGCGAGTCGCGGAGCTGGGCCTGGGCCACCTTCCTGTTCGCCTACATGACGGTCCTCGCCTGGTCGGCGAGCGCGGTGGTGGTGGTCGTGGGGCGGGCGATCGGGCTGCAGTGACCGTGGCGCGCCGGGGTTGGGCCGGCGTGGGCCACGAGGGCCCCCGCCGCGCCCGCGCCGCTCAGCTCTCCTTCTTCTTCTTGCCCTTCATCTTCGGGGTGCCTTCGCCCTTCATCGGCTTCTCGAGCCGCTTGTAGATGTCGGACACGTCGGGCACGAGCACCACTTCGATGCGGCGGTTCAGCGCCTGACCGGCGGCGGTGGTGTTGCCATCGACCGGGTGGGTGTCGGCGAAGGTGGCGGCGGAGACGTGCTGGCGGGGCATGCCGGCCGCGATCATCGCCTCGGTCACGACGATGCCGCGGGCGGCGCCGAGGTACCAGTTGTTGGGGAAGGCGGGGGTGTTGATCGGGTCGTTGTCGGTGTGACCTTCCACCTGGAAGTCACGGTCGGCCGTGCGGCGGGAGAGCGCGCGGGCGAGCTGCTGCACGGCGTCCTTGCCATCGGCGGAGAGCTCGGCGCTGCCCTTGGTGAAGAGCACGTCGCTCTTGAGCCCGAGCATCACGCGGCCCTCCTTCACCTCGATGGTGACGATGCCGCGGTCGATGAGCGGCTTGAGGTCCTCGCGGAGCTCGCGCACGGCCTCGCGCTCCTTCTCCACGATCGCGTCGAGGCGGGCCACCCGTGCGGTGAGACGGGCGTTTTCCTCCTGAAGCGAGCGGAACTCCTCTTCGGACACACAGGCTGCCATCATGGCCAGAAATACAAGCATGAAACCTCCGCCCTCCCGTTATCCCGGCCGCGGCGCTTCGTCGGCGCCGCGCCGTGCGGCTCAGCCGGCGAGCGCGGCGTTGACCGCGGCCTGCACGGCGGCGGCATCCGCCCGGCCGGCGGAGAGCTTCAGGGCCTTGCCCACGAAGAAGCCGGCGAGCGACGCCTGGCCGGCCTTGTAGCGGGCCAGCTCGCCGGGGTGGGCGGCGAGCGCGGCCGCCACCCAACCGGCGATGGCGGCGGGGTCGTCCACGCGGGCGAGGCCCTCGCTGGCCACGATGTCGTCGGGGTTGCCGCCGCGTTCGAGGAGCAGCTCCAGCACCCGGCGCGCCTGTGCGGCGCCGAGGGTTCCCGCTTCGGTGAGCGCGACGATGCGCCCGATGGCGGAGCCGGACACCGTTTCCGGCGGGCGGCCGGCCTGCCGGAGCGCGCCCACGACCACGTTGGCCACGAACGGGGCCACGGCCGGGGGCGTGGCCACGGCGGAGGCCTCCTCGAACAGGCCCGCGAGGCCAGCTTCGACCGCGATCACCCGCGCCGCCGCATCGGAGATGGCGTGGCGCGCCACGAGCTCGGCACGACGCGCCTCCACTTCTGGCGGGAGCGCCCGCGCGGCGTGGGGTTCCACCGGCTTCGCGACCCGCTCCACCGGCGCCGGCGCGGCCAAGGCCGGCTTCTCCGCTTCGGCCGTCCAGCCCTCGCGCAGGCCCACGGTGCGGTTGAACACGAGGCGGCCCGCGGCGGCCTCGACGGGATCGCGGAAGAAGTAGCCCTGGCGCTCGAACTGCCAGTGCGCCGGGCCGTCCGCCGCGCCGATCACCGGCTCCACGAAGCCCTGGCACACCTCGAGCGAGTGCGGGTTGAGCTCCTCGAGGAAGTCATCCGCCGTGGGGCGCTCCACCCGGACGAGCCGGTCGTAGAGCCGAAGCTCGGCGGGCATCGCGGTGGCGGCGTTCACCCAGTGGAGGATGCCCTTGACCTTCCGGCCCTCGGGCGCAACGCCGCCGAAGGTCTTGCGGTCGGCGGTGCAGCGCAGCTCCACCACGCGGCCCTCGGCGTCCTTCACCACCTCGTCGCAGCGGATCACGCAGCCGTAGCGGAGGCGCACCTCCGCACCGGGGGAGAGGCGGCGCCAACCCTCGGGCGGTTCCTCTGAAAAGTCGGTGGCTTCGATGTAGAGCTCTCGGCCGAGGGTGAGCGTGCGAACGCCGGGGAGGCCGATCTCCGGCGGGAAGAGCGGGGCCACGATCGACTCGGTGGCGCCGGGCGCCTGGTCGGTGAGCACCACCTTCAGCGGGCGCGCTACGGCCATGCCGCGGGGCGCGCGGGTGTTCAGATCGTCGCGGAGGATGTTCTCGAAGAGCTCCACCTCCACCACGCTGTTGGCCTTGGCCACGCCTACGCGCTCGGCGAGCATGCGGAGCGACTCGGGCGTGACCCCGCGCCGACGTAGGCCGGCCAGCGTGGGCATCCGCGGGTCATCCCAACCACTTACATGGCCTTCGTTCACGAGCCGCAAGAAGCGACGCTTGCTCATCACCGTCCAGGTGAGGTTGAGGCGCGCGAACTCGTGCTGGTGCGGCGGATCGACGATCTCGCACTCGCGGAGGAGCCAGTCGTACAGCTCGCGGTTGTTCTCGAACTCGAGCGTGCAGATGGAGTGGGTGATGCCCTCGATGGCATCGCTCAGGCAGTGGGCGAAGTCGTAGAAGGGGTAGATCTTCCAGGTGTGGCCGGTGCGGTAGTGGTGCGCGAACCGGATGCGGTAGAGCAGCGGGTCGCGCATCTTGAAGTTGGGGTCCGCCATGTCGATCTTCGCGCGCAGCACGCGCGAGCCTTCGGCGAACTCCCCGTTCTTCATGCCTTCGAGGAGGCGGAGGTTCTCCTCCACGCTGCGGTCGCGCCACGGGGAGGGCCGCCCCACCTCGGTGGTGCTGCCGCGGTACTCGCGGATCTGCTCGTCGGAGAGGTCGCACACGTAGGCCCTGCCCTTCTTCACGAGCAGCACGGCGTAGTCGTAGATCTGCGCGAAGTAGTCGCTCGCGAAGAAGATCTTGTCGCCCGGGTCGAAGCCGAGCCACTTCACGTAGTGGAGGATGTTCTCCACGTACTCGACGCTCTCGGTCGTGGGGTTGGTGTCGTCGTATCGCAGGTGGCACACCCCGCCGAACTCGGCGGCGAGGCCGAAGTTGAGGCAGATCGACTTGGCGTGGCCGATGTGCAGGTAGCCGTTGGGCTCCGGCGGAAAACGGGTGACGACGCGGCCGCCGTAGGCGCCCCGGGCCTTGTCTGCCGCCACGAGCGCGCGGAGGAAGTGCGGGGGCGGGGAGCTTTCGGGGGTAGACATGCTGCGGTCCCAGGCGAGCCGGAGAGCTAACCACGGAGCGCCCACGGGGCCGGCCCGCGGCGGCACGGGGAACTATCGCGCCGCCGGTTCCACTTCGGCTACGACACCGAGCTCGGGCTCCCAGGCGGCGCGGGCGAGCTCGAGGGCGTAGCCGCCCCAGAATTGTCCGGCGGGCGGGCCACCGTGGCAGGTGCCATCGCTCTCGCCGGGGCGCTTCACCCACAGGAAAGCATCGCCATGTTCGAGGCCGGTGGCCAACGAGGGCTCCTCGCCCAGCGCCCGCCCGAAGGGGTTGCACCACTCCGTGGACGCGCCCTTGCCGTTGCGGCTCGTGTCGATGATGTAGGACTTGCCGCCGAGGCGGGCGGAGAGCGCCTCGCCGTAGCGGATGTTGTGCGCGGTGCTCTCGAAGTTGCTCACGTTGAGGGAAAAGCCGCGCGCGCTGGCCACGCCCGCCCGGGTGAGCCGCTCGGCCGCCTCCTCCTCGGGGAGCGCGCCGGGGTGCCCACCGTCGAGGTAGAGGCGCACCCCGGGCAGCCCGCCGAGGAGCGCGGCGCTCTCGCCGAGGAGCGCCAGGCGCGCTTCGAACGCGGCCGGCTCGAGGCAGTCGGTGACCGTGAGGGCGTCGGGCTCCAGCACCACGATGGCGGCGCCCGTGCCGATGCCCGCGGCCACCTTGCCGATCCACTTCCGGTAGGCCTCCGCGTCGGCGGCTCCCCCTGCCGAGTGCTGGCCGCAGTCGCGATCGGGGATGTTGTAGGGAACCAGCACGGGGACGGCCTTCTCGCGCGCGGCGGCGGCCACCACGGCGGCGACCTCCTTCTTCGGGTCGGCGTTCCACCCGCCCAGCCACACCCCCGTGGGGAGGCCGGCGAGGCGCTCCATGAGGGCGGCGTCGGCCGGGTTGCGGGCGGCCATGGCCTGCGCGACCTCATCGGCCGCGGGGTTCGGCTGCACCCAGAGCTTCGGCACGAGCGGCGGGGGGGCCGGGAGGGGGGCGAGCTTGCGCGTGGCGGGCGGCTCCACGTGGCCCTGCGCCTGCCGGGACGGCGGGCTCTCGCACGCGAGCGCCGCACAGGCGAGCAGGAGGGCGGGGGCGCGGCGCATGCGAGGGAGCTGTAATCAGATCGGCAACGGAAGGGTGTTGGGCAAACCGCCGCGACCGGTCCCGGGTGGGGCGGACCTGGCCGCGGTTTGCGGCGCGATCGGCGTGTGGACGCGGTCTTCGAGGTAAACTGCCCCCGACATGAACCTGCTGCTCTCCTTCGTGTGCTTCCTTCGCCTCGCCCATGCCGCCGACGACACCACCATGGGGGAGATCGCCGCCGTGAAGGCGGAGGGTCTCCCCGCGGGCATCCCCGCCGCCGCCATCGCCGACCTCTCCCCCGAGATGCGGGCGGTCTACGCCGCCGAGCAGGCGGCGTTCATCGCGACGCTCGAGCGGCTGCGGCGGGGAGAGGAGCCAGCAGATGATTGCGAACCTCAACCGTCGCCGGCTCGAGCTTCGCCATGTTCCGCTCGAACAGCTGCGACACGCGATCTGGGCTGAGCGGCAGGCCGAACGACTCGACGAACACCCGCGAGATCGCCGACACTGGCAGGTCGGCGTCGAACCGCAACGACATCGCCACGACTTGGGCATGTGGTCCCGCCTTTGGAGCGCCGCCGAGCCTGGCCGGAAGCGGCGCCTTGGTGACCCTGCCGCACCGGTCCCGCCGCGGGCACATGCACTGGGACTTGGTGACCTTTACGGTGCTCACCAGCTCTTCCACGCGATGGCGGCGCCCGATGCCCACCTCGCCAAGCACGCCCCCGCACACACAGGCCCCCCTCGACCCGACACGGCATCGTGTTGTCCACCCCCGTTGGGCGCTGGCGGCCCGCGTCCGCGTGCCCCTTGCCGCCGCCGGACTACCGCTCTCCGGCCGTGGCGGACGCCTTCGTCCTGCCCGGGCGCTTGCGGTCGCGAATCCAATGCCCGCGCTTCCACTCCTGCAACTCCCGGCGCAGCCGCTCCACCGTGCCGCGCTGGTCGCCGACCAGAGCCCGCAGCTCCGCGTTCTCCCTCTCCAATCGTGCGATCTTCTCGGCGTTGGTCTTGGTGACTATCAACCGCCGCCTGGCGTGGACCCCTCACGATGTATAGTTTTCAACTTGGCCAATGGCGTCCGTTGCGATCGATGCTATGGTCCATCCCGGAGCTCCATCCCGGAGCTCCATCCCGGAGCTCCATCCCAGAGCAACCGTGAACCAGCCCTCGAACATCGTCATCCTCCCCCTCTTCCACCGTCTACCGCTCACTACGGCAGGCGTCGCGCTGAGCAAGCGCACGCTCGACCTTGATGTCGCCCGCTTCCGCGACTTGCTTCCCAGGTGTTCGGCGATCTTCCTCATGGGACTCACGGAGAGCGCCTCCCCGGCGGACTTCGAGTGGAACGTCGCCTTCTGGTCGGCGTTCACGAGGGACGCGCAGATCGGCAACCCGATCGACATCGCGTCGGTCGCGATGAGCGCGGCCGCCCCTCAAGGCCAGCGGTCGGCGGAGTACACCACCGTCGCCAACTTCCTTCTGGAGTCGCGCCTGCAACTCTGGTGGCGCAACCCCACCAACATCACGGGGGTGAATGCGGGCATCGCAAGCGGAGCGCTCGGGCTCCGGCTGAGCAGCTGAGGTGGCCGTGACCACCGCCGGTGGGCTCGACTGGGCAGGCGTGCCGACCGGGCCAGAGGGGCTCGCGTTTTTGCAAGCGGGAGTCCGCTGTGGGTGTGCCCAGGGCGGTGACCCTGTGGTGCCGCCAAATGCGACGCGGAGGAAGAATCAGGCGCCGGCTTCGCAGGCTGCCCAGACGTGCGGCGAGGGGGAGTTGGGCGCTCCCCGTGCTGGCGAGTTGGACTGGTCGAGGGTCCTCGGCCTCCAAGGCGGCGCGGTCACCCGGCACGATGGCGACACGACGGCGTTGTCCAGTGATTATCACTTGGACAAGCTGCCGCCTCCGATTGTAATCACGCCCAGGACGCTGTGCTTGGAGTTGAGGCCGGAGGGCGCCTACTCCAACACCTCACGGGTGCGGTGGGCGCGGTGCAGCGCGGGCTACAGGGAAACATTCGTCGGACAGGAAGCCGGCTCCGGTCCCAGCCTCGCCCTTGAAATGGTGGACCTGGCAAAAATGTTGGAAAAGCGCGTGTCGGCGGTGACCACGGAGCGAGCGCCCGCCGAGCTGCTGGCAACGTGGCCGAGCTTCGCCTCGGTGTTCGACCTGCCGGGCTTTCGCTGGCGCTACCATGAGATCTCCCACGAGACCTGCCAGCGCGATTTCGGGTGGTCGCCAGTAGCCGGAGCGAAGTTGTGGCTGGTCCAGGCTCTGCAGCCCTATGTGGCCTACCGGCTCGTCGGATTCGGTGGCGTCGGCGAAACCTGCGAAGATAACCGGTTGCGCGCCTTCTTCCGCGTTCAATTCTGGGTCGGCCTCATCAACCACTTCGCGGTCTTTGCTCCAGCGGACACGGCGGCCTCTACCGGGCCATACGCGATTGGGGATCTGCCGGAGTGGCTGTACTCTGACCGCGGGTACGCGAAGTTGGGCGGGCGGGTGGCGGCGTTCGGGCAGTGGACACGGGGAGTGGCCGTCAAGATTCAGTGGGACGGTGGGGCCGAAGGGAAGCAGAAGGCGACCGCGATATATCCGTGTGATTCCCGGTTCGAGGATATGGAAGTCACGTACAACGACGCCGGGGCGGTAACCGCCCCGTGCACCTACGCGCGACAGGAGCGCGGAGGGTCGAGCGACTTCTACGCGACGGCCTGCGCCTTCAACGATCCGGCTGCGTACGAGGATGCGGAGGTCGAAGGGCGGGAGGACTTGCCGAACGCCGACCTCATCGAGCCCGTGGACCTGGAGAACTTCACCAGAGCGGTATCGATGTTCGGGCTGGTGGTCCGCGCTCAGGTGCGAGCGCAGACGCTGGCCGACGGAAGTCAGTACACGATCAGCCAGCTGTGGGACCAAGCGTTCGACTACGCTTTCGGGGAGCGTCAGTACATCGAGTACACGCTGCAGTTCGACGGTGCCGATGGCGTCCTGCACACCGGCACCAGCACGTTCTGTCTCTCGCAAGATGACCTCGTCCCGGTCGAAGATGTGGTGCGGCAGGTGACCCAGGCTCGGCAGACGGAGGAGGGCAAGTACATGTTCCAGTCCCAGGATGTGCAGCTGCTGGAGCAGGAGGTCGCTCGGGCCCTGGACCACGAACGGCAGAACGAGTACGACATGTTTTCGCCCGAGGCCTGCCCGTGCAGCGACCCGAGGCCGTCATGACGGCAGCCGCGGCCGCGCTCTGGTGCTGCACCGCGTGGGCGCTGGAGGTGCACACCGAGGTCAGCACGCATGTAGCGTCGTTCGGGTCGACGATCCGTTTCGACGCCGTCTTCGACGAGCCCTGCGAGGAGTGCCGGGTCTCGTGGCCGGGCGCGCACGTCACGCCCGCTCCCGGCGGGCTGGAGTTCGTCGGCCAGGGCAACACGTGGCTGGAGGTTTCGTACGGAGCCACGGGGGAGGATTGTTCGGTCACCTACATGATCACTGCGACGCCTTGGGTGCAGGGGCATGGAGAGGCGTTCTTTGGCCAGTCCGAAACCGTATATTGGACCTGCCAAGACTGGGTTGGCTGCGTCCGCGACGAGCGCCTGTGCGACTCCGGGGACTCCGGCAGCCACCCCGCCGAGGAAGGCTGTGGGGGCGAGCCGGAGGGTGGAGGCTGTAGCACCGGCGCCGCCGCTCTATTCGGCCTGTTCGGCATCGCAGCGCTCTCGCGTCGCCGCGACGCCGGATGAGCCCGCGGACGAACTGCTGCACTGGAACGGAAGCCGGCGGAGCAAGCGATCGCGGCGCCTCGCTGCGCGGTCGCGGCCACACCGTTGTTGGCCGCCCGCCTGCGGCCCATCGGGTAGCGCTCCCGTCCGACGCCGACGCGCGCCGCTCTCCCCGACGCCCGCGCGCAAGCGACAGCACACAAATCAGGAACCACGGGGAGGCCCAGGGTCAGGGGTCGGCGACCGCCGTGGCAGCACCGTGGTCCCGTGTCGACCCCGTCGGGCAGCCGCACGGGTGTCCGGGATTTCGTGCGGTTCACGGGTTGACGACCGCACGCGGTCGTCGCGCTGAGCGCTGGGTGTTCCATCCCTGACGGGCTGGCAGCCGGCGAGTCAGCAATCCCTTGGCCCACCCTCGGCGGCGCCGAGCCGCGCCGCGGGTGGCGCGCCCCCCGAGGTGGGGCCCGGCGCGGCTCCCCTTCAGGCTACCTGAAGTCTCGACAGTCGGGCGTACTCCCCCTCCAGCGCCAGCAGCGTCTCGTGCCGCCCGCGCTCCACGATGCGCCCGTCCTTCAACACGAGGATGAGGTCGGCGGAGCGCACGCTGGAGAGCCGGTGCGCCACCACGAAGGTCGTGCGGCCCTGCATGGCCGCTTCGAGGGCGTGGTTCACGGCCGCCTCCGACTCGCTGTCGAGGTTGCTGGTGGCCTCGTCGAGCACGAGCACGGGGGCATTCCGCAAGACGGCGCGGGCGATGCAGAGACGCTGCCGCTGGCCGCCGGAGAGGCGCATTCCCAGCTCGTCCACGCGTGTGTCGTAGCCGAGCGGGAGGGCCTGGATGAAGGCGTCGGCGTCGGCGATCCGGGCCGCCGCCACGACGGCCTCGCGGGAGGCGCCCGGGGTGCCGAAGCGGAGGTTGGCCTCCACCGTGTCGTCGAACAGGAATGGCTCCTGCGTGACCACCGCGATGCGGCTCCGCAGGCTGGCGAGCTTGAACGAGCGGATGTCGGTGTCGTCCCACTCCACGGTGCCCGAGCTCGGGTCGCGCAGGCGGGTGAGGAGCGCGAGCAGCGTGCTCTTGCCGGCCCCGCTGGCGCCCACGATGGCCACGCGCTGCCCGGCCTCTACGGCCACGCTGAGGTCGTGGAGCACGCCGCCCTCGCCATAGTCGAACCCCACCGACCGCAGCACGATGCGCGAGGGCGCGAGGGCCTCGCGGGTGCCGTGGTCCTCGAGCGCGGGCGGGGTGTCGATGAGCCCGAACACGCTCTCCGCCGAGGCGAGCGCCCGCTGGATGAGGCTGTTCATCTGGGCCAGGCCCTTGAGCGGCTCGTTCATGAGGCCGAGCGCCACGAGAAAGCCGATCAGCTCGCCGGGCTGCACCGTGCCCTCGAAGACCTGCTTCCCGCCCACCCACACCGCCGCGCCCACGCCGAGCGCCGCCATGAACTCCACCACCGGCCCGGGCAGCAGCTGCGCGGTGATGGCGGTCATCTGGGCCTCGTGGTGCTCCTCGTTCGAGCGGTCGAAGGCGGCCTGCCGTTCGGCCTCGCCTCCCGAGAGCAGCACCACACGCACGCCGGAGAGCGTCTGGTGGAGGTTGCCGGAGAGGCGCGCGCTGGCATCCAGCGCGGCGCGGGAGGAGCTGCGCGCCCAGCGGCCGAAGCGCTCGATGGGGATGGCCACGAAGGGCAGCACCACGAGCGCCACGGCGGCGAGCTCGGGGTTGAGCCAGAAGGCCGTGAACACCAGACCCACCAGCGTGACCGGCTTCTGGATGGCCGTGACCACGCCGCTCACCGCGTACTGGAGGTTGTTCACGTCGGCGAGGGCGCGGCTGCTGCGCTCCCCCACGGGCGTGCGCTGGTGCCAGCCCACGTCGAGCCGCAGGAGCGCGGCATGCAGCTCCGAGCGCAGGTCGGTGACGACACGCCACGCCACGCTGCGGGTGATGATCCCGCGCGCCACGGCCACCCCGCCGTTGAGCGCGTAGAGCACCACGATGCCCGGGGCGAGGAGCGCCAACGCGGTGGAGTCCTTGCGGATGAGCACGTCGTCGAGCACGCGCTGGATCACGAAGACGAGGAACGAGGGCAGCGCGCTGGCCACGAAAACGAGGACCGTGGCGAGGAGCAGCGACCCCCGGAAGGGGCGGAAGCGGGCGAGCAGCCGGCGGGCGATGGGGCTCACCGCGCCCCCCCTTCGGGCCCGCAGGTGCGCACTTCGTACACCTGCCACCGGTCGATCACGCTCCCATCGGCGTTGTACTCCGACACCACGTTCTCGCCGCCGCGCTCGGCGCAGAAGGCATCCACGGTGGCTTCGAGCCCGCTCCGACGCTGCCGCACGAAGAGGGCCCGCTCGGCCCAGGGCGTGGGCCAGAGGTCGTACTGGTCGGGGCGATCCACCCCGGGCAGGGCCACGGCCTCGATGCCCGCGTACCAGGAGAGGACCGCCGCCTCCTGGTACCGGCTGGTGTACACGGGCTCCACGCCCCAGGCCTGCACGCTCGCCGCGAGGTCGCGCCCCACGCCGAGGCGCGCGGTGGGGTCGCGCGCGATCACCACGAGCGGGCTGAACGCGTGGGAGATGACCAGCGCGCTCATCACAAGGCCCGTGCCCGCCCCCAGCCAGGCGAGCCGCCCCACGAGCCCCTGCGCGCGCGAGAGCGCCACCACCGCCCCCACCCAGGCCGGCGCCGCCCAGTTGGCCTCGCCGGAGCCGCGGGTGGCCGCCCAGGTGAAGAAGCCCAGCACCGGCACCGTGGTGAAGAGCAGGATGCGGTCGACCCGATCGGCCTCCGTGGCGCGCCGGCCGGCCCAGCGGACGACCACCCCGCGCTGCTGCCAGGCCCACGCCGAGAACGCGAGGAACGTGAGCGGCCCCGCGAGGCCCACCTGGGCGCCGAAGAAGGCGAGCGCGCCGCCGGGTGCGCGCGCGAGGCCGTGCCCGAACTGGAAGGCCACGCTCACCCACGCGTGGGCGGCGAGCCACACGAGGTTGGGCGCCATCACGAGGAGCGAGATCAGCACGCCGCCAGCAATCTTCTTCGCCTCGGTGGGGCAGGCGAGGAGCACGAGCGGCCAGAAGCCCCAGGCGGTGTACTTGCCCAGCGCCGCGAGCCCGATGGCCACGCCTGCGAGCCGCCAGTGGCCGCCCAGCGCGGCGGCGAGCGCGAGGCTCCACCCGGCGAGGAGCGGCACGTCGGGGGTGGCGAGGATGCCGCCGAGCGCGAAGATCGGCACCCCGGCGATGAGGAAGGCGGCGAGGAGCGGATCCCGCGCGAACCGGAGGAGCGGCACGGCGGCGAAAACGGTGAGCGCCACGCCCACCACCCGCACGCCGAGCTCGGTCTTGCCGAGGAACGCGCAGCCGGCGGCGATGAGCCCGGCGATGGCGGGGGGGTGATCGAAGTAGCCCCAGGCGAGGTGCCGGCTCCAAACCCAGTAGTAGGCCTCGTCCTCCACGAGCGGCAGCTCGGCCGCCACGAGCAGGCGGAGCCCGAGCGTGGCCGCGAGCGCGAGGAGCGCGAGGCCGAGGGGCGTGGGTTCGGTGCGCGAGGAGGGCATCGCGCCCGGGTGGTATCAAGGGGGGAGGGGGTTAGCTTCCGCAGGATGACGCTCGACCCCGACGATCTCGCCAACCTCGCCACGGCGTGCGCACGTCGGTTCTCCTCGCGCGAGTCGATGCAGCGGTTCGCCACGCTCGCGGGGCTGCCGCCCGATCGCACGGCCATCGGGGATGTCGAGGCCGACTGGGCGTTCATCCTCACGCACGCCGATCAACACGGATCGCTCGGCCGCCTCGCGGCGGCGCTCGCGGTTGCGGCCCCCCGCGATGAAACGCTGCAGGCCGTCGCGCGCACCCTTGGGGCGCTCACCGCGCCGCCCGCGCCGCGGATTCCCGCGCCGCTGCTCGCGGTGGGCGGCGCCGGCATCCTGCTGGTGGCGGGAATGGCGTGGATGATGGTCGGGCGTGGCGGGGGCGAGGCGCCGCCCGTGGCGAAGCCCGCGGCCTTGGCGGAGGCCCCCGTCGAAGCGGCGCCTGCGCCGATCGAGGCGGCTCCCGCCGCAGTTGAGGCGGCGCCCGCGCCGGTCGAAGCGGCGCCGGTCGAAGCGGCGCCGGTCGAAGCGGCGCCCGTCGAGGCGGCGCCCGTCGCACCCGCGCCCGTCGCAGCGGTGCCCCCGGCCGCCCCGGCGGCGCCCGCGAAGCTCGGCCCCGGCTGTGCCGGCGCCTCCGGCAGCGTGGTCGGGTACTGGTACGCCGGTCGCGACAAGCCGGGCGAGCAGGGCGCCACCATCACCCTCGACCGGGATGCGCGCGTGCGCGCCGACTTCCCCCGGCAGGAGAACCACCACAACGCCACCGCGCCGGAGCGCTGTGTCCTCTCGCGCGGCGCCCGCGTGGTGCTCACGCAGGCTCCCATCGAGGCGAGCAAGGGCTACTGGTGGGTGCCGCTCGTCGCTCCGTAAGGGAGCGGAGTCCGACCGCTCAGTCCCGCCGGGGCCGGAGCCACTTCCGCACGTCGACCATCATCTTCGGCGCGCAGAAGTAGAAGATCACCACGTTGGCGAGCACGAAGAAGCCCCATTCCATGGCGTGCCACGGGGCCATCGCCTGCGCTTCGATCATGGCCAGCTCCGGCTGAGTGCGCCGCAGAGCACCACGCCCGCGAACAGGGCTGCGTTCACGGCGAGGTGGCGGCCCACCCGACCGGTGGCGGCCTCGTAGGCGGCGCCATCGGCCACGGAGCCGTTCTTGTCGAGCTTGCGGGTGGGTTCGAGCGTCCACACTTCGAGCCACACATAGCTCACCCACAACGCGAAGAGCAGCACCATGCGCGCGCTCAGGAGCGAGAGCTCCGGCGTGTCGAATTGCAGGGCGAGCGACGCCGGGAGGGAGGCCGTGGGGTTGACCGCGTGGAGGTGGCGGTAGATGTCGGTGGGCACGAAGGCGCCGAGCGAGAGCCCGATCCCCGCGCCGAAGGCCCGGTACACCCGCACCACATCCTCCGTGCGCACGTGCGGGATGGCGCGACGGCCGTTCACGAGCAGGGCGAAGGTGAGCAGGGCGCCGCCGTGAACGAGGGCAGCCAGCTCGTTGATCGCGTGCAGGGCGGCGTTCACGCCAGCAGCTCCGCCACGAACTCCGCCGCCGGCATGTCGGTGGGGCGGGCGAGCAGGCTGGAAACGGCGGTGTCGTTGCCGTAGCGGGCGCGGGCGGCCGGCTCGAGGTCGGGCCCCACGCCGCTGGCGGCGCGGCGGCGCTCGGGCCACCAGCCGCCGCGGGTGGTGTAGAGCTTCAGCTCGGTGGGCCACACGGCGGCGGTTTCGAGGTCGCACGCTTCGAGGCCGCCGGTGTGACCGAGGCCGGCGAGCAGCGTCCACGGCTGCTCGCGGAGGGCGGCGAGGATGGCCTCCGGGTCGGGCAGGCCGTTGAGGCGGGAGAGCCCCGCCCGGATGGCCTTGCGCCGGCCCTGACCGCCCAGCACCGGCCCGAGGGCCGAGGAGAGCGCGAGGGCCTTGCGGACGGAGAGCTTCCAGTCGTGAACCACGCTCACGCGCTCGGCGAGGCCGGCCACGTCGGCGGCGCGATCGCCCGAGGCGCCCGCTTCGAGCCAGCCCACGCCGAGCTCGTGGTGGGCCACGAGCAGCGCCATGGCTTCGGCCAGGGAGTAGGCGCCGAGCGAGGGCGGCGCGAGCGAGCCCACGGCCTGCTCGAGGGCTTCCGGCCCGAAGGCCACGCGCACCTCGATGCGCTCCACCTGATCGAGGCGGAGGCGCTTCTCGCCGGCGCGCAGGTGCCGCCCGAGGATGACATCGAGCCCATCGAGGGCGACCGTGGTGGCCGGCAGGCCGGGGAAGCGCCCGACGGCGAGCTGGCGCGTGAGCCACGCCCGGGAGGGCGCGGCGAGCGCGGGCAGGGCCTCGGCGCCGAGCTCGCCGGGCTCGCTCCGGCCGGCCGCCACCGAACCCGCCGCCG
>CAISIK010000011.1 GCA_903885375.1 uncultured Pseudomonadota bacterium | reverse complement strand
TTCATCGAGGCGCTCGCCGACGCGCTGGGCGCCTCGGCCGCGCGCCCCCCGGCGGCGGTGGTGGATGCCCAGCGGGAGGCCCGCGCCACGCTCGGCGTGGCCGCCGAGGCGGACGCCGAGGCGGTCCGCGCGGCGTGGCGCGCCTTGGTGCAGCGGTGGCACCCCGACCACGCGCGGAGCCCGGCGGAGGCGGTGGTTCGCAACCGGCGGCTCGCCGAGGTCAACGCGGCCTACCGGCTCCTCCGCGGGGAGTAGCGAGGCCCGCCGGCTGCGGGACACTCGCCGGCTCGTGGCCGTCGTGTCTCGAAGGACTCGGCCCCGCGTACCTGTACCGGATCGAGCGTCGCCCCGACCGCCGTGGACGGCCGGTACTGCTGGGCCCCACCCGCATCCTCTTTCCCGTCAGCCCGGATGCCGTCGCGGGGAGATCGGCGGTACACTCCCGCATGCTCATGCTGATCGGGGCGTGCGCCGCGCCCGCACATTACTCCACTGGCGAGGAGCCACCCGGTGCGGAGTGGGCCTACACCACGTTGTACACCGCGCCGTCGGGGATCCGTGGACGGACGCCGGCGGGGGTGGTCTCGACGGGGTGGTCGATGTGGAGCTGCGTGACGGGGTCGTGTGGGCGCTGACGCAGAGCGAACTCGCCTGGTGGGACGGTGACGCCTGGGACACTGTCGCGCTCCCCGAACATGATGGCAACGTCGAAGACCTCGTCGTGCGTTCGAACGGCGATGTCGCCGTCCTCACCTTCTTCTGGGACTGCGCGTATGGCTGCGCGGACAAGTCCGCCTGGAACAACCTACTCACGTGGGACGGCACCGCGTGGAGCGTCGACGAGCCTCCGCTGTCGGACGTGTACCTGTGGGCCCTCTGCGAGACGGACGCCGGAGAGCTCCTCGCGGCGGGCACCGGGGGCGAGGTGGCCGCGTGGGACGGCAGCGCTTGGCAGGTGGAGGAGAGCGGGGTCTCGGACCGGCTGGAGGACATCGCCTGTGTCGGCGAGGGCGTCGTGGCGGTCGGCAACGCGGGCCTCGTCGTGCGCGGCGAGCCCGGCGCGCTCACGGTGGAGCGGGCGGGCGGGGAGGACCTGCGCGCGGTCGACATTGCTGGCGACGGGACCGTCTGGGTCTTGAGCGCGGCGGCGGTGTGGCACGACGACGGAGGCTGGACCTCGATGGCGCTGCCGGAGGGCGAGGGCTACGACCTCGCCGCGACGGCCGACGGCGTCGTGGTGGTCGGCGAGGAGTTCGGGCCGATCGGGCTCGTCGGGGATGCCGACGGGCTCACCGTGGCGTGGCACGTCGCGTCGACGAACACCGGCCCGATGTGGAGGGATCCCGACGGCGCCGCGTGGATGGTGTCGGGGAACACCGTGGGGCGGTGGGCCGCGGACGGCAGCATCGAGGGGTGGGACATCGGGGGCGACGCGGCCGCCGTCGCAGGGTCCGGCGCGGACGACGTCGTGGTGGTGGGGTGGGAGAGCCTGATCGCGTGGGACGGGCGCGCGTGGGAGGCGACGCCGCTCGACGAGGACGTGCAGCTCTGGGACGTGTCGATCGGGGAGGACGGGGTCGCGTTCGCGGTCGGCTCGGTGCGCAGCCACGAGGAGGTGGAGTCCCCCGTGTTCCTGAGGCGCGGGCCCGCGGGCTGGGACGTCGAGGTGCCGCCCAGCGCCGAGGTCCTCGTGGCGGTCCACGCCTTCGCGGAGGACGACGTCTACGCGCTCACCGGGCGTCCCTCGCAGCTCCTGCACTGGGACGGCGCGGCCTGGAGCGACCTCACCGGCGACCTCGGCGTGAACATCACGGTGCTGTGGGGGCGCTCCGGATCCGAGCTCTACCTCGGGGGCGACGCGCTCCTGTCGTGGGATGGCGCCGCGATCGTCGAGGTCGGGGGCGCGCCGTTCGCGGTGGAGGACCTCGCGGGTGACGACGACGGGATGCTGGTGGCGGGAACGGATGGGTGGGGCGACGACTACGCGCCGGTGACGATGCTGTACGAGGGCGGCACGTGGACGGAGGTGGCGCGTGCCGACTCGCGGATGACCGTATGCGGCGCGGACGTGGTGGCCGGGGACGGTGGGGGGTGGCGGCGGGAGTGAGCGTCGGGTTGGCGCCGTGGCGACTTCCCGTTCCGCTTCCGCCGGTTGCTGCTCTTCTGGGCCACCGGCGCTATGCTACCGACATGCGCGCGGTCATCGCCCTCTCGGTCTTCTGGCTCCTCGCGTGCGCGGGCTCCGGCGGCGATATCGGCGATGCCGCCGCCGATGGGTCGCCGCCCGACAGCGAGTGCGTCCGCTACCAGAAGGCGCTCATCGCGTGCGCCGAAGAAGCCGGCCTCAGCGATGAAACCGACCCCGAGGCCGAGTGCACCGGCGCCGAGGAGCTCGACTACACCTGCATGGCCGACTGGGTGGCCAGCGGCGATTGTTCCGACCAGAACGCGTACTCGCTCACGGTGAACGGCGTGTGGGACGCCTGCCCGGGCTTCTGAGCTCTCAGGCGCTCGTGGGCCGGATGTCGTGGAAGCGGGTGAGGTCGATGAGCATGCGGCCGTCGGGGAGCTGGCTCATCACGTCGACGTAGGCGTGGCCGGGGTGCACATCGCTGGGTTGGTAGATCTGCCGGCTGTAGACCGTCTGGCCGTAGGTGCCGTCGTGCCCCATCAGCGTGCAGACGATGGCGCTCAGTCGGCTCGTGGGCCCGAGGTCCAGGCCGAACAGCGGGCTGTCCTTGTCGATGACGTGCTGAACGGTCCACGTGAGCGCGAACATCGGCTGGCGGTCCCGAAGCAGCTTCAGGTCGAGCACGCGGCGCATGTGCAGGCCTTCGGTGCTCAGCGTGTCCACCACCACCGCCACCGACATCGTGGCCTCCACCACATCGTTGCCGCGGGCGTTGGCCACGCGCAGCATCAACGTGGGCTGCCCGTTCTGCTGTGTGATCACCAGCGTCTTCGCCCACATCACGGAGGATTGGGCGCGGGTAGCCTTCGCGAGCATGGTGCCCGTGGCCAGGGCCGCGAACAGCATGCCGACCGCAGCCTCGAGCGTGACGACGAAGTTCGCCCATTCGTTGGTGGGGTGAAGCACGCCGTAGCCGATGGTGCCGAGCGTCTGGACGGAGAGGTAGAACGCCTCGGTGAAGGTGGCCCGCCCCGTTTCGCCCACCCCCGCGATGCCGGTCGGGTCGAGCATGAAGAGACCGGCGAAGAGCACGTTGAGCGCGAGGTAGAAGAAGCCGAAGGAGGCGATCACGCGGCCCCAGCTCCCCTCGAGGAAGAAGAAGTAGAGGTCGCGCCGCAGCTCCGGAGGCGCCCCGAGTCGCACCGCGGTGCCCACCGGAGGGCGCATCGCCTGCTGGGCGGTGCCGGCCTGCCTGCGGACCGCGATCTCCGCGGTGGACACGGCCCCCGCGGCGGCGGCGGTGGTGAAGTCGAGCGGCGCCATCATCAGGTCGAACACCACCTGCGCCACGCAGAGGGTGGTGACGAGCCCCAGGAAGGTGGCGCCGCTCATGGTGCCGCCCACCTGCGCGAGGAGGATCAGCGCGCCCGCGGCGCCCCAGCGCCCCGCGATGCGCACGCGCTCGTTGACCTGCACGTTCGCCCGCTCCGTGGCGCTGTCGATGAGCGCGATCGACACGAACACCAGCGCCAGCGAGCCGGCCAGCAGCCAGCGGGTGCTCTCCTCGGGAATGTCGTGGAGGTCCACCTTGATGGCCTTCTTCACGGCCACGCCCACCGCGGTGAGCCCCAGCGCGAGCGGGAGGTGGCCGAAGAGCCAGCTCATCCAGTGACCCTTCTTCTGCTTCACCTCCGAGCCCGCGATGTCATCGAAGTACAGCCACCAGAGCGAGCAGGTGATGCCGAGGTTGAAGAAGCCCTTGAGCTGGTAGGAGAGCTGCTCGCCGAGGCCGGAGGCGTTCAGGAAGGAGAGCACCTTCACGAAGGACTCGCCCAGCACGATGATCGTGAGGAGCCCGTACCGTTCGGCGAGGTGCTCCATGTCGATGGGAAAGCGCTCCGACAGGCTCGTAGCCACCGTCGAGAGGGGGGCGAGGAGGATGAGCACCATGGCCGCCGCCCAGAACAGGTAGGCGTAGGCGGGCGGAAGGGCCGCGGAGATGGCGAACAGCGCCCCCGTGGCCGCGAACACGCCGCCCCAGTAGCGGCTGTAGTCGCGGGCCTCCGCCGACTGGCGGGAGGTGCGGGCGTACATCGTGGCGAGGACCGCCGCGGAGGCCGCGTAGGCCAGCGCGAACGTGGCTGGGCGGCCCTCCATCGCCGACCGCGAGCCGATGGCCATGGCCCCGACGGCGAACATGTTGAGGATGACGAGGAGGCGGTGCACCACGTCGTCGACGGTGAAGCGGTTCGCGTAGAAGGTGAAGCCGGTCCAGGCGAGCCACAGCGGCGCGAAGTGAAGGGCGAAGAGGCCGAAGTCGCCGAGGCTGCCATTCACGGCGAGGAAGTCGCCGAGCTGGATGATCGCGGCCACGAAGATGAGGTCGTAGAACAGCTCGAGCCAGCCGACCTTCTTGCTGTGACCGTGGCGGTGCACGTGGAGCTTGGGCGCGTGGTACCAGCGTGACTGCAAGCGAAGCCCGGGGGTGGCGAACTCTATCCCTTCGGTCGCAGCGGAGCGCGGGCCGGCCGGGGCGCGCGGTTCAATCCCCCGAGAAGCCGGGGGTGGTCGGGTTCGTCACGCCCAGCCGCTCCGCCTCGCGCAAGCCGGTCATCACCGCCGCGTGCACGTTGCCGTAGTAGTCGGGCTCGGTGGCTTCGCCGGCGAAGAGGAGACGCTCCCCCTCCGGCCGGCGAAGGCTCACGAGGTCCTCCCGCCAGGCGCCCACCGGAAGCGAGCTGTAGGAGCCGCCGGCGTAGGGGTCGGTCGTCCAGTGTGTGACGGCCGTGGCCGCGGGGGCGGGGATGGTGCTGTCCCAGGCGGCGGAGAGGGCTGCGAGCGCGCCCGCCACGATCTCCTCGTCGCTCCAGTCCGCCTGCACCTCGCGGGCGAACTGCCCGCCGTAGAGGCCGACCAGCGTGTTGGCGCCGGCCACCTCGCGCACGTCGAGGAACTCCGGGAAGCGCCCGTCGCCCATGGCCGAAACGAAGCTGGTGCTGCCGTCCCACCACGCCGTTTCCCAGGTGAGCACGACCTTCTCGAGGTTGCCCATGTCGAGGCGGTCGAGCGCGTCGGTGCGCTCCTCGGAGAGCGGTGGCGTGAAGGTGATGCTGCCGGCGCGGAGCACGCCGAGCGGCACCGTCACCACCACGTGCGTGCCGGTGAAGGTGTTGCCGCCCGCCGTGAGCACCACGCCGTCGTCCTCCACCTCCACCTCGGTCACGGGCTGCCCCAGCTCGATGTCGAGCCCCTCGGCGAGCGCATCCACCACCCGCACGTACCCGCCGACCGGGAACTGGTCGCCGCCGGCGAGGCTCTCCTCCGCCCACACCGCTTCGAGCGACTGCGTGGCGGCCGGCGAGGCGTACTCGAGGTCGCCGATCCACTGCTCGGTGGCGAAGCGGGCAAGGCGGGCGTCCTGCCCCGTGTAGCCCTCGTCGGCCACCCAGGCGTTCACGCCCTCGGCGAGCGAGGCCTCCTCGCCGAGCTCCTCCTGCAGGTCGGGCAGCGCCTCGATGAAGCCCTCCTCGTGGGCGTCGAGGGCATCCCACTCGGGGTCGCCGAGCACGGCGTCGGCCGCCTCGTCGTAGAGCTTCGTGTAGGGAATCCGGTCGGGCGTGGCGGTGAGCCCGTGGGCCTCGGCGAACTCGAAAGCGGGGTTGTTCTTCGTGCCGTGGTACCACGCGCCGCCCAGGTCCACCGTGGCGCCGCCGACGTTGTCGGTGAACGTGCGGCCGCCGATGCGGTCGCGGGCCTCGATCACCGTCACCTCCACGCCGGCGTCGTGCAGCACGCGGGCGGTGGTGAGCCCGGCCATGCCGGCGCCCACAACGAGCACGTGGGTGTCCGGGTCGGCGGCGGGGCTGCCCGGCTCTGTGGCGCAGGCGGCGAGAAGGCAGACGACGAGGACCAGGCGCATGTTCTCGCTCCCGGGCCGGGGTATAGCCGGTTCCCGGGCGCCTCGCCCGGCCCGCGTGCGACCGCCGGGCGGCCACTCGGGTAGACTCGCGACCTGCCGACCGCCCCTCCCCTTGCGACGCCCGCCGCCCGTCGGGTCGTGGCCGCCGTGTTCGTGGCGGCCTTCGTGGCGAGGGCGCTCGTGATCCTGCGGCTCACTCCGATGCCCTCGGGCGATGGGTACGATCGCCTCGCCCACACCGACCGCCTCGTGGTGCACGACTGGCTGCCGCTCTACCAGGCGCTGCTCGATGCCCTCGCGCTCGTGAGCCGCTCCCCCCTCTGGCTGCGGGGCGCCAACGCGGCGGTGGGCGGGCTCGCGGCCGCCGCCTTTGCGCTGCTCGTGACCGCCGAGTACGGCGCCGCGGCCGGGCTGGCCGCTGGCCTGGCGGTGGCGGTGAGCCCCGTGCACGGCCTCGCGGCGACGGGGCTCTACCAGGAGCCGCTCTTCGTGCTGCTCGTGTGCGGCGCGCTGGCGGCGCTGCGGCGGCGGCCGGGGCTCGCGGTGGGCCTCGTCGCGCTGGCCTCGCTGACCCGCTACGAAGGGTGGATCCTGGCCGGCGTGGTGGCGGCCGGGTTGTCGCGCAGGGCGGGCTCGCGGTGGCAGGCGCTGGCGCTCGCGTTGGCGCCGGCCTCATGGATCCTTTGGCGCGCGCAGGCGGGCGGCGAGGCGCTCGGGGGCTGGCTCGACGTGTCGTTCGCGCCCTCGCGGGCGGTGGAGACGGCGCGCCTCCTCCGCGGGCTCCTCGCCTACTGGGTGGGTTGGCCCGCCGTCGCGGCGGCGGCGGTGGGCGCTGTCCTCCTCCTCCGCGACGCCTCCCGCGGTCGCTTCCCGGGCCCTGGCCCCACCGCGCTCCTGCTGCTGGGCGCCGCCGATCTCGCCTTCGTGACCGTGGCGAGGCCGTACTCGCCCCCCGACAACATGCGCCAGCTCCACCTCGTCGTGCTGGTGCTGGCGCTCCTCGCCGCGCGGGTGGTGGCGGCGGCGCCGCGGGGGGTCTGGGCGGCGGCCCTGCTCGTCGCGGGGTTCGGCGTACCCTCCCTGCGCGGCTGGTCGGACGGGGCGCCCGACCCGTTGGTGCGCCGGGCCCACGCGGCTGCTTCCGTGCTGCCGCCGATGGCCCCCGACGCCGCCGTGCTCGTCCTCGATCCGGGCGACGAGCGGTACCCCGGCGGCATCCCGTCGGGGTGCGCCACCGTCCTCGCTTACGCGGAGCTCGCCCCCGACCGTGTGTTCTGCGATGCCGATGCGCCCAGCGACGCCGCGGCGCTCCCCGCGTGGATGCTTGACCACAACGTCGGCACCGTCGTGTGGCCCGACCCGAGCGCAGCCGCCCTGCCCGTGCACCACGCGGTGCGGGCGGCCTGGGAGGCTGGCGAGCTGAAGCTGGTGGCCTGGGCGCCCTTCGACCTCCCGACAGGCGCCCGCGCCCGGCGCCCCGACGACCCGGTGGTGCTCCGCCTCCGCCCTTGAGCGGCCCCGTCTACCGCACCCAGACCTCCACGCTCGGGTCCTCGTTGGAGCGGCCGTCGTAGCCGTGGATGTAGGTGCCCACGATGCCGGCGAACACGTGGTCGCCGTCGTGGCTGGTGCCGAACTCGCTCGTCACGCCGCAGTCCGCCGAGGTCAGCCCGTAGTGCCAGGCGCAGGGGTTGCTGAGCTCGGTGGAGGCGTCGAGATCGTAGGTCTGGTAGGCGGCGGTGCAGGCGCCGGCGGAGGTGGTGCCCGAGCTGTAGATGCAGGCGCCGTCCCAGTACAGGGTGGTGTCCACGGCGCAGGCGCCGGTGCTGCGGTCGTCGAGGGTGCAGAAGCTCGCCCGCCCCCGCGCGCGGTACCGCTGGCCCACGAGCAGGTTGATCCCGGTGTCGTCGAGCTTGAAGGACTGCGTGCGGTCCGTGGTGCTCGTGCCCACGGCGCTGCCGCTCGTCCAGCCGGGCACGCCCGCGGTGGTGCCGGGCCACACGAAGTTGGCCACGAGTGTCCAGCCGCCGGTGTCGCCCGTCATGTCGCAGACCACCTCGTGCGGTGTGCCGGCCACGGTGATCCAGTAGTCGCCGTCGGGGGCGGTGGGGCGGGTGTAGTGGAGGTCGAGGCAGGAGTCGGCGGGGCAGGCCTCGGCGCTGCCGAGCACGGTGTCGGCTTCGTCGGTGGTGCCATCGCAGTCCTCGTCGAGGGCGCCGTCGCACAGCTCGGTGGCGCCGGGGTTGCGGGCGGGGTCGGCGTCGTCGCAGTCGCCGTCGGACTCCGCGTAGCCGTCGCCGTCGTCGTCGAAGCGGTCGGTGCCCTCGTCGGTGTCGCCGTCGCAGTCGTCGTCCTCGCCGTTCTCCCACTCCGCGGCGTCGGGGTTCACGGCGGCGTCGGTGTCGTCGCAGTCGGCGTCGCGGCTCCAGCCGTCGGCGTCCTGGTCGAAGTCGTCGCCCCCATCGCAGGCCTGGTCGGCGCCGTCGTACCAGACCTCGTCGGCGCCGGGGTGGGCGTCGGGGTCGGTGTCGTCGCAGTCGCCGTCGGCAGCGGTGTAGCCGTCGTCGTCGCCGTCGACGGGGGCGGTGTCCGCGGCCGAGTCGGCCGCGGAGTCCTCGCCCGAAGCGGCGGCGCCGGTGTCGGGGGACTTCGCCGACTCGGAGGCGCAGGCGACGATCAGGAGGAGGAAAGCGCGCATCCGCTCATCCTACCACCGTTGCAGGGTCTTCAGGAGCGAGCCGCCCCGGCCCGCCACGTCGGCCACCTTCCACGCCGCCCCCGCCCCGACGAGGTGGTAGGCGATCGACTGCGGTTCGCCGAAGTTGAGGAACGACGCCACCACGACAAGCTGGCCGTCGGCCTCGCGGCGCGCCGCCACGCGGAGGCCGGTGAGATGGTAGTCCTGCGCGTCGATGAAGGGGTCGAAGCCGGGCGCGGCCTGACCCCCCTCGGGGTCGGCCGCCGCCTTCGCCCACGCGGCCTCCAGCGCCGGCGCCCACGGCAGCGCCTCGCGGAGCTCAGGCGTCTTCGCGCCTTCGCGGAGGTACGGGGCGTAGAGCGCGGTAATCAGCGCTTCGGCGGCGACTCGCTCGCCGTTGGCCAGGGCCGTGGGCGCCGCGGACGGCGGCGCTCCGCTCGGCGGCGTGGCGAGGGCGAGGGGCAACCCGAAGGCGAGCAGGAACAGCACGGTGCCGCCCTATCCCGCGCGCTGCGATGGCCGGCGGGGCGCCCGCCCCGAGGTGGGGCGAACGGCCATCGCCCCCGTCGAGGCTTGGCACGGGCTGTGCTTCCTCCTGTGCACCACCCCGGATTTCCATGACGCCCCTCGCCCGTCACTTCCTGTTGCTCGTTCCCACGCTGGCCAGCTGCGCTGATTCCGGCTCCTCGTGCCCCAAGTCCTTCCCTGATGCTCCCGACGCGTCCCGGGTCTACGAGGTTCCGGTGTCGGAGCTCGAAGCCGCAGGCGGGGAGGACGGCGACATCGATGTCGCGACCTGCGCCACCCTGTGCGAGGCCCGGGGAGCCATGGTCGTGTGGGACAACGTGACCGGCTGCACGGCCGACGTCTCGGACACCGAAGCGGTGGGGGACAGCGGCGAGCCGCTCGGCGTCCTCACCTGCACCGGCAAGTTCCACGAGGTGTGCATGGGGGGGCGAACGCCGGCCGGGCGGGCCCGCGTGGCTCGGGCGAAGGGGAGCGCGAAGGGCCGGTACCTCGCCCGGATGGCCACCGATGAGGCCCTGTCGGTGGTGGCGTTCCGGCAGCTGGCCCGCGATCTGCAGCGGCTCGGCGCGCCCGAGGAGTTCGTCCGCGCGGCGCTCGCCGCGGCCCAGGACGAAACGCGGCACGCCCGGCTCGTCGCGGCGCTCGCCCGCCGCCATGGCGCGAGGCCGCCGCGGGCCCATGTCGGCGCCGCCCCCGCGCCCAACCTCGGCGAGCTCGGTGCGCAGAACGCCGCCGCCGGCTGTGTCACCGAGACCTGGTCCGCCCTGCTGGTCCGCCACCAGGCGCTCCACGCCCCCGACCCCGAGATGCGGCGCGTGTTCGCGATCATTGCCGCCGACGAGCTGCGCCACGCTGAGCTTTCGTGGGCCATCCACGCCTGGGCCGAGCAGGCCGGCGTGTCGGGGGCCGCGTTGCGGGCGCACATCCAGACCTCCGCGGACCGCCTCGGCCGTCGGGCGGGTCGCCGCGCTCCCGCGGGGCTGGGCCTCCCGACCGCGGCCCGCGCGCGAGCGCTGCATCAGGAGCTTCAGTCGCGCGTGTGGTCCGCGGCGCCAACGCCCGCGAGCACCGTGAACGTGCGGGCCGCCCGGTAGCCGTCGGCATCCACGAGCGTGAGCGTGTGCGCGCCGGGCCGGGGGGCGAGGGCCATCTGGTGCGGCGCCGAGGTCACGCCCACGAAGTTGTCGTCGAGGTGCCAGTAGACCATCGCGCTGCGGTCGCGGTGGCTCGCCTCGAAGACCACCCGCCCCTCGGTGCCGCCCACCTCGACGGGCACGAAGAGCGCGCTGCCTGCCGCCGGCGAGACGATCGCGAGCGGGTTGGTGCCTTCGCCGTTGTCCGCACACCCGGCCCGGAGGGGGGGCAGTGGCCGGTAGTCCGGGTGCTGGCGCGCGTACCAGGCCTCCTGCGCCGGCGGGAGCACGAACCACGAGCGGGTCTCGATCTCGTCGAGGCGGGCGCAGGTGGCGTCCACCCGCTCGGAGCAGCCGTTGGCGCAGTGGATGAGCTGGCAGCGGTCGCAGCCCGGCCCGCGCTCCGCGCCGCGCGGGGCCTCGATCATCTCGGTGTCGGCGCAGTCGGGCGAGGCGAGGCGCCCGCTGTGGCTGCACACGCGGAGGGGGGCGAGGTGGGCGGTGGGCTGCGGGAAGCCCGAGGCGCTCTGTACGAGGTCGAAGAGGTCGAAGAGGATGGGGGCGGCGGCCTGGTAGCCGGTGAGGCCGGCGCGGCCTTCCCCGTCGGCGTTGCCCACCCACACGCCGATGGCGTGGCTCGGCGTCACGCCGATGGCCCAGGCATCGCGGAAGCCCTGGCTCGTGCCGGTCTTCCAGGACACCGACTCGGCCCCGCGGAAGCTGCGCCACTGGCTCTCCACGCCGGGGCGCGCCACCTCGTCGAGCGCGCGCAGGGTGAGCCAGGCGGCGCCCGGGTCGAGCACAGCGGGGCGGGGGTCGGGGGAGGCGTCGGCGCGCCAGTGCATCGCGGCGGGGAGCTCGCCGTCGGGGTGCGTCACGGTGAGGGCGAGGTCGCGGTACAGGCCGGTGAGCTCCCACAGGGTGCCCTCGGCGCCGCCGATGACGAGGCTCAGGCCGTACTGTTCGGCGGGGCGGAAGAGCGTGGTCATGCCCATGCGGCGGAGGTCGGCGGTGAACCGTTCGGTGCCGTAGTCGCGGAGCATCCACACCGCGGGCACGTTGCGGCTGCGGGCGAGCGCGGTGGCGGCGGGGATGGCGCCGGTCCAGTTGTGGTCGAAGTTCTCGGGGGTCCAGCCGCCCATGCGCGCGGGAACGTCGGGGAGGAGCTGGCGGGGCAGCACGGTGCCATCGCCGAGCGCGAGCGCGTACAGGAGCGGCTTCAGGAGGCTGCCGGTGCTGCGGGGCTGGGTCACCACGTCCACGTGGCTTCCGGGCAGGGTGCCGGGCGTCACGTTGCCCACGTAGGCGAGCACGCGCCCGGTTTCGAGCTCCACGATGAGCGCGGCGGCGTGGTGGATGCCCTGCCCGGCCTGCAGCCGCGCGGCCTGCTCCACCACGGCGCGGGCGCGGGCCTGAAGGCTGGCGTCCAGCGTGGTGACGAGGCGCTCGCCGCGTGACTTCGCGAGTAGGTGCGGCGCGTCCTGCGGGATGGGGGTGAGCAGCTCGGGGACGGGCTCGAGGAGGGCGCTGTCGAGGTCCACGGCGGTGAGCGCGCCCTCCTCCGCGAGGAGGCCCAGGAGGCCGTCGCGCTTGGTGCGCAGCGCCTCCCGGTTGCGGCCGGGGTGGATGAGGGCAGGGCTGTTGGGGAGCACCGCGAGCGTGGCGGCTTCGGCCCAGCTCAGGTTGTCGGGGGAGTGGCCGAAGTAGCGCCAGGCCGCGGCCTCGATGCCCACGGTGTTCCCGCCGAAGGGGGCGTTCTCCGCGTAGGCCGCGAGGATCTCCACCTTGGAGTCGGCCAGCTCCAGCCGGACGGCGAGCACCGCCTCCAGCGCCTTCTCGGCGAGCGTACGGGGCGGGTTGCCGCGGGCGATCCGCACCACCTGCATGGTGAGCGTGCTCGCGCCGCTCACCACCTCGCCGCGACCGAGGTTCAGCTTGAGCGCCCGCCCCACCGCCAGCGGGTCCACCCCGGGGTGGTGCCAGAAGCGCCGGTCCTCGTACGCCACCACGGCCTGCGCGTACTTCTCCGGCACCCGTCCCGTGCCCGGGAACCGCCACTGCTCGTCGGCCGCCACCGTGGCGCCCGCGAGGTTGCCGGAGCCATCGATGAGCACCCGCGACCGGGGCGTGTCCACCCGCGGGGTGGGCACGAGCAGGAACAGCATCACCAGCGCGGCGGCCCAGGCGGCGACCCGCCCGGCCCGCTGCATGCGCGGGGACATCACCCCTCCGGCTGCGCCACGACGGTCACCCACTGGCCGGGCTCGCGGGCCACGATGGTGGTGTCGTACATCGCCTCGACCACCATGGCGGGGAGGTAGTAGCGACCGGCGTAGCTCGCGTTCACCGGCACATCGAACTCGGCGGAGGCGCCCACATCGAGGTCGAAGTAGGTGTACACGCGGTCATCGCGCACATCGCGGTAGTCGAAGCCCGGGCCGGTGCCCGGCGCCACGCCGTTGATCTGCCACCCGGTGGGGAAGAGCTCGCTGAGCGCGAGCTCCGGCAGCCGGCGGCCGCTCACGTTCTTCACCGTGACCTGCGCCACGAGGTCGGTGCCGTGCTCGAGCTGGTCCACCCGGACGGACTCGCCGCCGGGGGTGGTCCAATTCACGGTCATCACGAGGCCCGCGCTGGCCGCCGTCTCCTTGCCGATCGCGGGGATGCCGGTGGCCACGGTGCGGGCGTAGAGCACGCCCTTGCCGCTGTTGGTCACCGTGAGCGCGGGGCGCCCGGACTGCCCCACGGGGAGCGGGATGCGCACGAGCGCGGTGGTGGCGGTCACCTTCGTGGCGGCGCCCTTGTCGAGCTGCCACGTGGCGCCGGAGAGCACGGTGGCCTGCCCGGTGGTGGCGAAGCGGGAGAGGGCCACGAGCGCGTAGGCCGTCTCCTGGGTGCTCAGCCAGGTCTCGGCGGTGAGGCCGGCCGAGACCGTCTCGGCGAGCTTGCTGGCCCGCGTGGCGTCGCCCAGCACGGTGGCCGCTTCGAGCACCATGGCCTCATCCCGGAGGGTGGAGCCGTAGGTGCCGGAGAGGCTGCGCTCCCGCTGGAGCGCCAGGTCGGCGCCCTTGAGCAGATCGCGGCCCGTCTTCTCCTGGCCGGCGAGGGCGTAGGCGGCGGCGAGGCGCCATCGGGCCGCGGTGCCGAGGCGGGTCTCCTTGAGGCGGTTCATCGCGGCCACGTCGGGCTTGCCGGCGAGGGCGAGGGTGTAGAGCCGGTAGGCCTGGTCGAGGTCGGAGTCCTCGCCCTCCTTCACCCAGCGCGCGGCACGCTCCTGCTGGTAGCGGGTCCAGGCGGTGCGCATGCCGGACGGCGCAGGATGGCCCGCCCGCTCGGCTTCGAGGAGGAAGTGGCCCGCGTAGGTGGTGCCCCAGCCATCACTCGGCAGGCCGGGCCAGTAGCCGAAGCCGCCGTCGGCGTTCTGGAAGGTGCGGAGCCGCGTGAGGCCGGCGCGCACGTTGGACTCCACCTTTCGCTGGTCCGACGCCGAGAGCGTTTCGAGGCGCGACAGGTACACCTGCGGGAAGACCGCGCTGGTGGTCTGCTCGATGCAGCCGTGCGGGTAGCGGAGGAGCTCCGGGAGGCGACGGCCGAGGTCGAGCGGGGGCATCGCGCTGAGCTCGAGCACCGCTTCGTTGGTGCCGGGCACGCCCGGCAGGTCCATCGAGACGTTCCACGAGCCGCCCGCGGACACCGTCTTCGCGGCGGTCCGGGACTCGGGCCGGCCCGGGTGGCGCACGTCGATCTCCACGTCCTGGGCGGCCTTCTCGCCGGCTCCCGTCGCGGTCACGTGCACCTTCGCCACGCCGGGGCTGGCGCCCACGTGCAGCTTGAAGATGCCGAGCTTGTCGCCCACGGTGTTGAACTTGAGCGTGCGCTTCTTGTCGCCGACCACCGACACGGGGCCCTCGGTGGTCACGGTCACGGTGACCTCCTTCACCTTGGGGTCGAGCGCGAAGATCGAGACGGGCAGGTCCACGTCCTCCTCCACACCGAGCTGGCGCGGCAGGCTGGCCAGGAGCATCAGCGGCTTCTTGACGGGGACGGCCTGGTCGAAGGCGCCGTAGGCCCGGCCCGCGCCGGCCACCACCATCACGCGCACCTCGCCCACGTACTGCCCGATCGGCACCTCGTGCTTGGCGGTGGCGCCAGCGGCCAGCTTGAAGGGGCCCGCGTAGTGCACCATCGGCTTGAAGCGCTGGGCCTGCGGAGGCTCGCCATCCCCACCCGAACCGTCGCCGCCGATGGCCACGAGGCCGTCGAGCGCGCCGCCGTAAGCGCCGGCCACCATGTCGAAGAGGTCCCAGGTGCGGACGCCGAGGGCCTTGCGGGTGTAGAAGGTGCTCCAGGCGTTGGGGGTCTTGAAGCGGGTGAGGCCCAGCAGGCCCTCGTCCACGACCGCGAGCGTGTAGGTCATGGGCCGGCCCTGCACCTCCGACACGCTCACCAGCGCGGTGGACTCGGGCTCGAACACCGACGCCATGGTGGCCTTCGGCTCGAGCTTCGTGGCCTTGTCCATGACCTCGATCGGCGTGATGCCGTACATGCGGATCGGCGCGTCGTTGCCGCGGTCGGACCAGGGCTGGAGCACGGTCACGTTGGCGTACACGCCCGGCGCCATGTCGTTCGTCACGGGGAACGTGTAGGTCGTGGTGCCGCTCCCTGCGGTGGGCTGCACCCACGCCATGTCGAGCACCTGGCTGCCCGACTCGAGGCTCACCAGCGCGCGGGACTTCGCGCCCATCGGGAAGGAGAGGGTGACCGACTGGCCCACCTCGGCCTTCGGACGGTCGGCGCTCACGCTCAACACGCTCGCCCCACCCGGCTGGTCGGCGCCGGCGCGCCCGGCCCAGCCCGGCCAGTCGATGTACACGATGCGGCCGGCCGCGTGGGTGCCCTCGGCATCCTTCGCGAGCACGAGGTAGCGGCCCCAGTCGGGGTACTTCACCTCGAAGTTCCAGCTCGCCTTGCCGCCGACCACATCCACCGTGCCGCTCATGAGCGGGCGAAGGTGCGAGCCCTCGGCGTACTCGGCGAGGTTCTCGGGGCTCTTCTCCCACCACCAGCGCCAATCCAGCTTGTAGAGGGTCACCTCCAGCTTGCCGGAGGGCACGGGCTTGCCGTTTTCATCCACCATCACGAGCGAGGCGGGGTGCTGGATGTCGGTGAGCAGCATCCCGCGCGACGCATCCCCCTTCGGCAGCTTCAGGCCGACGTAGCGGGGGTGCGCCGACACGGTGAGCTCGCTCTCGTCCACGCTGAAGGCGCCGCTCGGCTCGAACACCCGGGTGCGCAGGGTGCCGGTGAGGAGGCCGGGGGCGCCCTCGGGCGCGGGGATCTCGGCGTTGACGGCGGCCACGCCGTTCTCGTCGAGCTCGCCCTCCCACACCTTCGCCGATTCGTAGCTGAACTGGGCGAGGGGGTTGTCGAAGACGTACTCGCCATACTTGGGGAAGGTGGTCGTCTTCGGGGCGAGGCGCAGCTCCACGTCGGCGGCGAAGCCGGGCGCGGGGGCGCCGTGCAGCCAGCGGGACTTCAGCGTGCTGTGGAGGGCCAGGTCCGCGCTCTTCACCATCTCCGGGTTGTCGAGCTCGATCTTCAGGCGGTTGGGCACGACCGTTTCGACGCGGAGCGACTTCTCGAAGGAGGCGCCGCCCACGCGCACCCGGGCGGTATACGCGCCGGTGGGCGCATCCGCGGCGGTGCGGGTGGTGAGCCGGTAGAAGCCATCGACCGGGTCGGTCACCGTGCGGCGATCCACGACCTGGCCGCGGGGGTTGAGCAGCTCGAAGTCGGCGGGGTGACCCTTGGGGAGGGTGCCCGCGGTGTCCCGCAGCATGAAGGTGAGGAAGATGTCGTCGCCGGGGCGCCAGATGCCGCGCTCGCCGTAGAGGAAGCCTTCGAGCCCCTCGGTGAGCTCGGCGCCGGTCACGTCGAAGTGTGCGGTGGCGAGGGCGGCCGAGCGGGCGAGGCGGAGCCAGCCGTTGTCGGTGCCGGACTTCGCCACCACGGCGAAGGGCTCGGAGCCAGCGGGGAGGCGCACGGTGGCGAGGCCCTCCGCGTCGGTGGTGGCGCGGGCGAGGGACTGGAGCTGGTAGTCGAGCACGTCCAGGGAGGCGCCCGCCGTGGGCGTGGCGCTCACGAGGTTGGTGGCCACGACCCGCAGCACGTCGTCGGCGCCCTGCTTGGCCACGAGGCCGAGGTCGGAGACGACGACGTTGCGGGTCACGGTGAGGTCGTGGTCGTAGGAGGGGAGGTAGAACGCGCGGCGGCAGGGGTCGTCGCGGTGCTCCCAGGCCGACCAGCCGTCCTCGCCTTCCTCGCCCTCGAAGTAGTCCCAGAAGCTCGGCGTGGAGGCGGGCTCATCCCAGCGGCCGGCCTCGAGCTCCTTGTCGTCCCAGCTCTGGGCGGGGCAGTCGAGCAGGATGTCGGCGCGCTTGAACTTCACGGCGATGCGGTAGAGGCCGCCCGGGTTGTCGCGCACGAGCGAAGTGAGGTCGAGGCCCACCCGCTGCACGCGGTTGTAGCTGTCGGTGCCGCTCGGGAGCTCCACCCGCGAGGTCCACACCACGTTGCCCACCCGGCGCATCTCGGCGCTCTCGGCGAGGGTGTTCACCTGGAGGAACTGTGGCACGTTCGACGTGTACACGCGCGTGGCTTCCACCTCGATGGCGCGCAGGTTGGTGGCCTCCAGCGGGATGGTGAGGTTGGCGGTGGTGGGGAGGATCACGCCCTCGCCCACGAAGCGCACGCTCGGATGCAGGGGTGCGAAGCTCACCACGGTGGAGTGTTCGGCCTTCATGGAGAACCCGGCCGTGTTCTTCACGCCGTTCACCGTGAGCGTCTCACTGTCGCGCCACCCGCCCGTGGCGTACACCCGCACCACGCTGCCCTCGCGGGCGAGCTGCAGGTCGGAGTGGCCCTCCACGCGGATGAGCCCGCGGAGGTCCTGCTTCTCGAGCAGCGGGTCGCTGAAGCGGATCTCGATGTGGCGCTCGCCCACCGTCTCCGCGCGTACGGAGCTCACGACGAACTTGTTGAGGCCGGGCACCTCGACCGTCTGCACGTCGGTGCGCTCCACGCCGAGCGCCCCCCCGTCGAAGGACAGGCTCAGCGTGGTGTCGTCGGCCACGCGCTGGATGCCGCGCACGGTGTAGCGGTGGTTCAGCCCGCCCTCCTCGTGCTGCCAGTCGATCGTGAGCGCATCGGACTCGTGGGTGGCCGTGAGGAGCTTCTCCACCTGGGCGGCCTCGGCCACGTCGGCCAGCTCGAGGCGACCGCTGAAGGTCTGCTTGCCGCCATCGCCATCCGCGGCGAGACCGAGCAGCTCGCCCGAGAAGTCGGGCCGCACCACGCTGAACGTGAACGCGAAGGGGGTGGCCTCGGCCACGCCGGGCAGCGCCGCCGGGAGGTTCACCTGCACGGTGTACGTTTCGCCGGGGGTGAGGTCGGCCGAGGGCTTGAACGTGAGCTCGCTGCTGCTCGACCAGGTGGCCGTCCCCGCGACCTCGGGGGTGATGCGGAAGATGCCCTCCGCCGGCGCGCCGATCGCGGAGAAGGCCTTGCTCTCCTGCGCGAGCTGCACGGTGACCGGAGACTTGCGGCTCACGAGCCCAGACGTGTAGGCGCTCACCACCTCGGGCGCGACCTCCGACACGGTGAGCTCGGGGTTCGCGGCGTCGTTGCAGGTGCAGGCCGGCAGGGCGACACCGCCCACGGCAAGGACGACAAGGGCGGCGAGGGGGAGCTTCAAACGCATGGTGGACTCGGGTCTACGGGAGGCAGTAGCAAGCGCCGGGCCAGCCCGGGCGTGCGTCTGGCGCGCGCTCCTCGACTATCGCGAGCGAACCGTCTACGAAGCGTAGATTGGGGGAAAGCGGGCGTCTCGCGGCGAGCGCAGGTGGCCGGCCGCTCCCGCGGCCCCGAGCCGGTCGCGGTCTTCCAGGGCGCTGGCCGGGCGCTGCGCGGCGGGATGCGGTGCGGTGCTTCCGTCGCGTCGCCGCCGCTTTGGCCCGGTGCCCGGCCGGGGGGCCAGGCATCCGGGCTCCGCCGTTCAGACGGCCTTCATACCGCGTCCTTCCGGGCGTCGCGAGTTCCCAATACCGTTGAGATGACCGCCGCAACCACCCCGGAGACAGCCGATGCTCAACACCCTCGCCGCCATCGCCCTCACCTCCCTCGTCTGGGCCGAAGAGGCCCCCGCTTCCGATGCGCCCGCGCCCACCAGCGACGCGCCCACGGAGCAGCCGGACACCTTCAGCGGCCGCCACCCCTCGACGGCATCCAACGAAGGAGTCGTCCGCCACGGAGTGCGCG
Organism: uncultured Pseudomonadota bacterium; assembly: GCA_903885375.1. Classification (GTDB taxonomy): domain Bacteria; phylum Myxococcota_A; class UBA796; order UBA796; family SXON01; genus SXON01. The sequence continues at coordinate 580 of CAISIK010000011.1, read as the reverse complement.
TGGGGTACGTGCACCTCAACCAGGCCGAGCTGGCGGGCTACCGGGACCCGGGCTTCTTCGCCCTGGGCTGGGAGGCCGAGTTCCGCCTTCTCGGCTCCGAACAGGTGGACTTCATTCTGGTCACCAACGTGATGGGGCTCGGCATGAACCAGGGCCTGCTCCTGCCTTCCGGGAACCTGCTCGTCGGCGTCCACATCGGGCAGTTCGTGGAGCTGGGCACCGGCGTGAACCTCGTGATCACCCCGACCCCGCTCCTGCACATGATCGTGGCGGTCGCCGTGACGCCCAAGGTGGGCTCGCTGCAGGTTCCGATCGCCCTCAGCTACGTCCCCGACGTGGACGGCTTCTGGAAGGTCGGGTTCACTGCCGGCGTCAACTGGGGCTCGAAGTAGGCGGCGCCGGCCCCGCGTCGTGCCCATCCGACCGCTCAACCGCCCTCGACCGGGTGCCCCGACCAACCGAACTCGCATCTCGTGAGGAAGAAGGTCGAGTTCGGTTGGCGGCGGAGTCGCCGCGGGGCTCGCCGGGGGCGAATTCGCAACCGAACTCGCCTCTCGTGAGGAAGAAGGTCGAGTTCGGT
>CAISIK010000010.1 GCA_903885375.1 uncultured Pseudomonadota bacterium | reverse complement strand
GGATGCCGTTGGCTGAGTGGATACAGGCCGTCGAACAGGCGGACGGCTGGGCCGTCGTCAACGACGTCGGCGCGGTCGTCGCCAAGTTCGGCGCCCGCGAGAAGGGCAAGGCCGAGAAGCACGCGAGCGCGCTGACGCGGGGGCAGGCTCCGGCCGCCAGCGTCTCGCCCGACATCGCGAGCGGCTTCGGGCTCACCGGGATGCCGGGCGTGAACGTCGTCCCGACGCTCGCCGAGATCCCGATGCCCGAGGCCCCCGCGTGTCCCACGTCGGTGGCCCGCATCGCTGCGTCCACCGAGAAGGAGGCCCAAGCCCTGGAAGGCTTCGCCGACTCGCTCTGGGGCACCACCGAGGCCGCCGATCTGCTCGGCCGCGCCGGAAAGCTCCTCCGCCACGCCGAGGCGCTGGTGAAGTCTCCGCTGTGCTCCGGCAAGGAGCAGAAGATGGCGTGGGAGGATCTCCGCCGCGGTGCCGACGCCTACGCCCAGGCACGCGACGCCTTCGTGCGCGGCGAGAAGCCCGACATCGTCACCACCCTCCGCCGCATCTCCGAGCGCGTCTCGCTCGCGGCGGCGCGGGCGGCGAAGTCGTGCGCGGCCGGCCAGCAGAAGATCACGAAGGCCCCGCGTTCGTCCAACGACATCGCCACCGGCATCGGCCAGCGCGAAGCGGGTTGGGTCTGGGGCGACCGCGTCACCTGGCAGGGCCAGACCTGGATCGTCCAGGACGTGCGCTCCGACGGCTCCGTGAACATGCTCCGCGAGGGCACCGACCTCGCCGACACCGCGCCCGCCTCCCAGCTTCGGGCGGCTCCGGCCCGGCCGACGGTGGCGATGCAGCCCGTGTGGCCGCCCGCCGCAGCGCCGCAGTCGGTCCCGACGGACAAGAAGCCCCGCACCCGGAAGGCGAAGGCCCCGGAGGTGGACCCGGCGAAGGACCAGGCGCTGGTCAACGCCTTCGCCGACGCCATCAAGCAGGCCGCGACGCAGATGGGAGGGGGGGCGTGAGTCGCGCGTTCCTCTGGCTCGGCCCGGCGCTCCTGCTCGCATCGAGCGCGTTCGCGTTCGCCCAGGACGGCGGCGCGGCCGTGCCCGCGATGGTCGCCCCGAGCTCGATGCCGAGCGCGGACTTCCTGCTCTCGATGGGGCCCTACGGGGCGCTCGTCTGGGGGGCGTACCTGCTCGGGAAGGGCGTGAAGGTCACGGTGCAGATCGAGTTGTCGGAGCGGGACAGGGAGCTGATCGGGAAGATGGGGAAAGGCGCGACCTGACCTCGGCGTGCCTGATCAAGCCGCAGGCGTCGCGCGGCACAAGGCCCGCGATAAGGTCTCGAATGTCGGAAGTTGCCTGCGAAGTCGGCCATTCTGCGCCCGCGTGGACCCTGGAGTCCTGGGCGGCGATGTCCGCGACGGAGGACCGATGTGTCTCACCCGTTCCGGTGCCGCCGCCGCCCGGCCACGCCGCGCCCCGGTGGTGGCTCTGCGGCGGGCTGTCGATAGGGGCGACAGGCACGTGGCCTGTGCCCGCGCTCTGCCCCGAAGCACCCGGTGGACTGTCCGTTGGGCTGCGGCAGGAGCGTTGGCATGATTGCGCCGATCAAGTGGCATGAGCGAAATAGCCGCAATGTGCGAACCAGCCACTTGCGTCGGCTGTAGAGACGGCACGCATCGCCGTGTTGATCGCGGCGTTGAGCTCGGCGATCGTCCTGGCCTTGGCGGCGCGGAG
>CAISIK010000009.1 GCA_903885375.1 uncultured Pseudomonadota bacterium | reverse complement strand
GGGCCGGCCGGGCAGGACGCGGCGACCGTCGACGCGGGTCGGCGATGGTCGGCGGGAACTGTGGGCGATTGACGGGACGAAAGGTCGGCGCCGGGTCCTGCCGGCGCAGTCCCTCCCTCCGTCGGCCCGAAGCGGGCCTCGGTCGGGCGGGACCGCACCGTCACCCACACGTCGAGGCCGGGTCGGACCGGCACCGGCGGGAGTTGCGGCGCCGGCCATCGCCGGTCCGCGGAGGTCTGGCTGCACCGGCCGGACGGGGCCGACCGGGCAGGACGCGGCGACCGTCGGCGCGGGTCGGCGATGGTCGGCCGGCGGGTGAACCGCCTACCGCCGGAGGAAGCCGCGGGCGCGGGTCGGGAGGTCGAGGCTCGTGCCGTGCCAGCGGCGGGTGTCCACGATCTCGGGGCCGGCGTCGGAGGGGGGCGCGCAGTCGGCGCCGGGCGTGCAGAGGACGAGGATGGCGTTGGGAGCGGTGGGGCCGGCGCGGTGCCAGGGCGCGAGCGGGTAGTTGTGGTACCAGCGGGGGCGGTCGCCGGGCTCGGCGAGACGGACCTGGGCGCCGGCCACCACGGGTACGGTCGCCGTGAGGTCGACGAGCGCCGCCAGCGCCGCCACGGGGAGGGCGCCGCCGGGGGTGTCGGCCACCACCTCGATGCCGTCGGCGCCGGCCGCTTCGAGGGCCTGCACGGCTTCGCGGACGTTGCCCGCCTGCGAGCCGGTCGCGAGCGGCCCGAACGCGCGGAGCGTCAGCACGAGGCCGCTGCCGATGAGCCACCCCGCCGGCCCGCGGGCCTGTTCGGCGAGCAGCCAGGCCAGCGGCACCACCGCGGGCAGCGCGTAGCGGGCGGCGTGCGCGGGGGGCGCGAAGGTGACGATGCCCGCGAGGGCCAGGAGGGCCCCGCCAACGAGGCGCGGGAGCCGGTCGACGGGGGCGGCCAGCCCCGCGGGCTCGGCCGGGCGGGCGCGGAAAGCGAGCCAGCCCGCGCCCACGAGGAGGGGCGCGCGCAGCGCGAGGAGCACGGCGGCGGCGGCCTGCGCGTCGAGGGGGAGGGGGCGCAGGCGCGGGTGGAGTTGGCCGGCGGCGAGGGCGGCGACGACGAGGAGTGCGGCGCCGGCGGCGAGGGGGATGGCGCGTCGGCGGGGCAGCATCGCGGGCAGCGTGCACAGCACCCACAGCGCCGCCGCGGGCTTGACGGCGAAGGCCAGCGCGGCGACGGCGAGCACGCGGGCCAGCGGGGCGCCGCGGCGGGCCGCGGCCCAGGCGCAGGCGAGGAGCGCGGCGAGGGGGAGGTCGGCGAGCATCCAGGCGCCCTGCGCCGCGAGCAACGGCGTGGTGGCCACCACGGCCACAGCGAGCATGGCCCCACGGCGGTCGCGGCCGGCGCCGAGCGCAGTGGCCGCCACGAGGAGCAGCAGCCAGCCCACGCGGACGCCGGCCACGGTGGCCTCGGACTCCCCGAGGAGGCGGAAGGCCAGCGCATCCACGAGCGGCATGCCGGGCATGCGGAGGCCGCCGCCGCCGCCGAGCCACGGGGGCCAATCCCCGCGGGCGAGGGTCTGGGCTCGCGTGAACCACTCGAGCGCGTCGACCTGGGCTTGGGGGGCCCCGGCGCTGGCGGCGAGGGAAAGGAACGTGATCGCGGCCAACCCGAGGCCCTGGACGCGGCCACGCGCGCGGGTGGCCACCAGCACGCCGACGAGGCCGGCCGCGGCGGCGCCCACGAAGCCCGCGGGCCCCATGCGGTCCTGGATCCGGAACCACGCGAAGGTCTCGGAGGGGATGGGACCGCCGGCCGCCCACAGGGCCACGTCGAAGGCGACGACGACGGCGAGCAGCACGCGAGCGCGGCCGTTCACCGCCGGCTCACGGGTACTGGGCGCTGAGCTCCAGGCTCTCGATGACCGCGTGATCGCCGGCCGGATGGATGACGGCGAGCTGCACGCGCCCGCTCATCACGGCCATCACCACGACGCCCTCGTCGCCGAGAACGGAGCCGGGGCTGACCACCACCTCCTTGCCATCCGGCAGCCCGAGCACGGCGCGAGGCGGCTGGGCCTGCGGGAGCGTGCTGAGCAAGCGCACGGGGAAGCGCAGGCTGGCGGGCGCCACCTCCGTGGAGGGCAGCGCCGGGGCGGGCGCCGCGGCCACCTGGGCGGCGGGGAGCGCCTCGCCCGGCTCGGTGACCGCCCCACCGGCGGCCATCTCCTCGCTGGACATCTTGAAGACGTCGTCCGCGCTTTCTTCGAAGCGGGGGTCCGCAGCAGGCGCGGCCGCCGTCGTGGTCGGGCGGGCCACCTCCGCGGGCGCGAAGAGGCTCCCCGAGCTGGGCGTGGATTCGCAGGCGACGAGCACGGACAACCACAGCATGCGGACCAGCTATCGTACCGCGGCCCGATGTGGCTATCTTGGGGAGGTGAACCCCCCCTGGATGCTGGTCGCCGCCGCGGTTCCCGCGCTCGCGCTCCTCGCGTGGGCGCTCCGAACCGCGCGTCCGGTACGCGGCGAGGAGGGGAGCGCTGTGCTGCGATGGGCCAGCGAGCGCGGCCATCATGTGCGCCGCGACGACGATGCGGTCGAGATCGTCGGCGCGCGGGGCGACCGGCGGTTCACCGTCGCGTTGCACTTCGGCCCGCCGCGGGTGCTGCTCCTCGCGGTCGACTGCGATGCCGACCCGCCCGAGGGCCCGGGCGTGGCGCGTGTGCAGGACGGCGCGCTGGTGTCCCGCATCACCGGGCCCGCGCTCCATCACCTCGACGACCTCGATGGCATGCTGGCCGCGCTGGCCGACCTCGCGGTCGAGGTGGAGCGCGCGAGTCCCGCCGTCGTCCCGGACGCAGGTTAGGCCGGCGCGTGCCCACCCCGCGGGACATCACCCAGTCGTTCAACGAGTCGCCCGCCGTGGAGGTGGTGCTGGTTCCCGCCAACTCGCCGTTCAACGGGGTGGTGGCGCGCATGACCGCCGAGGTGGGCGGGGTGCTCGTGCGGGGCGAGCAGGCGATGACGAGCGATGTGGTCGCGCGCATCCACGTGGTCGACCTCACGCGCATCACCACGCCCGCGCGTTTGAACAACCGATGCATCGTGATTTCGGACGACAACGCCTTCACCGCGTTCGACGTGATCCCGCCGGAGGATGTGGAGCGCCGCCTGCCGCGGGCGCTCCGCAACCTCGTGCAGCACGAGCTGCTGCGGGTGCGCGCCGAGGGTGAGCGCGAGATCATCGCGGTGCTCAACCAGATCGGGTACGCGCTCTCGGCGATCACCGAACGGAGCCGCCTGCTCGATGAGCTGCTCACGCACAGCCGGCGTGCCGTCCGTGCCGACGGGGCGAGCATCTACCTCACGGACGAGCCGGCGGTGGGCGCGGAGGGCACGCTCGGCGGCGCCCGCGCGGGCCGCACGATGCGCTTTTCGGCCGCCCAGAACGACACGGTCCCGTTCTTTCCGCCGCGCAGCACCATCCCGGTGGATGACACGAGCCTCGTGGGTTTTGTGGCCAACCGGGCGCTGCCCATGAACATTCCCGACGTGCGGGCGCTGCCCCACGACGTTCCCTACCGGCCCTCCGGCACGTTCGACGAGGCTACCGGCTACGAAACCCGCAGCGCGATGCTCGTTCCGCTGATGGACCGGGATGGCCGGGTCATCGGCGTGCTCCTCTTCGTGAACCACAAGCAGGCGCCGGGCATCCCGCTGGCCTCCTTCGAGCGTGTCACCGCCTTCAGCGAACGCCACCTCGCGCTCGCGCGGTCCGTCGCCTCCCAGGCGGCGGTGGCGCTGGAGAACTACCGGCTCTACCGCGAGATCACCACGCTGTTCGACGGTTTTGTGGAGGCCGCGGTCACCGCCATCGAGGCGCGAGATCCGAGCACGGGCGGCCACAGCCACCGCGTGGCCCAGCTCACGGAGATGATGGCGCGCGAGGTGAGCGAGTCCACCGAAGCCCCGTTTGCCAACGTGAACTTCACGCAGCGCGAGCTCACCGAGCTGCACTACGCGGCCATCCTCCACGACTTCGGCAAGGTCGGCGTGCGCGAGGAGGTCCTGCTGAAGGCGGCGCGCCTCTACCCCTGGGAGCTCGCGCAGATCGAGCAGCGGTTCCGCGTGGCCGCGCTGCAGGCGCAGCTCGAGGCGATCCGCGAGAACACCAGAGGCTCCATGCTCCCCGGGCGGATGGGGCAGCTCTCCGACGATCTCACGCTGGTCCGGCGGCTCAACCGTCTCGGTCGGGTGGGCGATGCCGAAACCGGCGCCATCCGGCAGGTGGCGGAGCGGTGGCGTCTGAGCGAAACGGAGCCCGTGCTGCATCCCCGCGAGGTGCGGCGGCTCTGCATCCCCATCGGCACCCTCGATCCCGAGGAGCGCCTCGAGATCGAGCGGCACGTGGAGCACACCTACCGCTTTCTCCGCGTCATCCCGTGGACGCGGGAGCTCCGAAACGTGCCCACGCTCGCCTACGCCCACCACGAGAAGATCGATGGCACGGGCTACCCGCGGCGGCTCAAGGGCGAAGCCATCCCCTACGGCGCGCGGCTCATGGCCATCGCCGACATCTTCGATGCGCTCACCGCCGGCGATCGTCCCTACAAGGGTGCGATGTCGCCGGAGAAGTCGCTGCAGATCCTCCGGGCCGAAGCCGCGAGCGGCAAGCTGATGCCCGATGTGGTCGAGCTGCTCGCCGCCAAGCGCCTCTGGCTCAACGTCACCGAGCCGAACCAGTAGCCCCGGTCGGGGAGCGCTTGCCGCTTTCTTGACATCGGCCGGCGCGGCTGCGGGCACTACTCCCGCGTGTACGCGCTTGTGCAGCTCCTCGCCTGCGGGCCCGCAGACTCCGTCGATGGAGCCCCGGGTGCCGCGGTGATCCGCGTGACCGACGCGGAACAGCTCCACTACGAGGCCGCCGTCGACCCGTCGCGCGTGGCCGTGGACGCCAGCCAGGAGGTCCGGTTCGACTGGAGCGGGCTCTTCGAGGATGTGTACGGGCGGCCCCTCGGGGAGGAGGCGGTTTCGGAGGCCTGGGTGTTCGCGCCGAGCGACGACGAGATCGGCGTACTGCTCGACGCGATGGTGAACGAGCGGCTCGACATGGCCTCGTTGAGCGTCTTCGCCACCTGCATCGCCTCGGATTCCTCCTGCCTCCTCCGTGACTTCCGTCTCCTCGACGGGGCGGCGGATGTGCCGGAGCGCCTCGCGGCGAGTGGCGTGGCGTGGGGGCTGGTGCTGGTGAACCCGGCCGACGGAGGGCTCGCGGGCGTGTACGAGCTCGCCGCGGGCGCGCCCGGGGCCGAGCTCAACGTGCAGCTCACCCCGACGGCGCCCCTGTCGGTGCGGACCGAAGCGGGGGAGGCCGTGGTCGACGTGCCGGCGGGCGAGCCGGCCCTGCGTGTGGAGTGGGACGCCATCACGGTCGACGCTGCGGGCGCTCCGTTCGAGGCCGGCCTCGTCGACGAGCTGTTCGTCGTCCACAGCGCGCTCGGGGCCGACGAGCTGCCCTCTCATCTCCTCGATCTCGCTTCAGTCACCGACACGCGCTGGGGGATGCCGGTCGGCCGCCATCCCGCGGCCGACCTCGCCGCGTTGACCGGCGAGGAACCCTTCTCCGGTTTCGACGACACCGGCACCTGGTGGCTGGGCCTCTCCTGCTCCGGGTGCGCCACCCCCGCGCCACGCCTGTTGACCCGGGTGGAGGTGGCCCGGTGATCGCCGTTTCATGGGTCTTTTTTGATATTTTGACTTCTGTGGCACAACCCCGATCCACTGGTTGTGGCGCGAGAATGTCGCAGCGACCGTCAGTTTGTCGGAACCGTGTGATCAGGGCTTTGGACTATTTTGACAATCAGTCGCTCAGGCAGGGGGTATAAGACTCCCATGACGTTCGCCCTCCTCCTCGCCGCCTGTACGCCGGTGGAAAACGTCTCCACCGCCGTCACGGAAGGCTGCGTGGATTGCCGGATCGGTGATGAGAGCCAGACCCTGATCGAGCCCTCGCTCTCCAGCGAGGTCGTAGCCGCCCATGCCGGCGCGGATGTGGCCTTCGACTGGTCGAGCCTCCGTCAGGATGTGTATGGCCGTGACGTCAACTGGTCCGACGATCCGTACGAGGCCTGGCTCGTCTCCAGCCGCACCCGCAGCCTCACCGATCTCGTCAACGGCATGGTCTCCGAGTCGCTCGATCAGGCCGCGCTCACCCTGTTCGTGACCTGCCTGTCCGACGATGCGGCCTGCCAGCTCAGCGAGTTCCGGCTCCTCGATGGCGCCGCGGATGTCGAGCAGCGCTTCGCCACCAGCGAAGAGAGCTGGGGGCTCGTGGTGGTGAACCCCCGCGATGGTGGCCTCGCCGCCGTCGTCGAGATCGTGCCCACCCTCGAAGGTGGCGTGTCCGAGCTCACCGTCGATCGCTCGGCCAACGTCCAGTACGCGGTCGACCTCGCCGAGGTCGAGCCCGTGCAGGTCCAGGCCCACGAGCCGGCGCTGCAGATGGACTGGAGCGCGGTCACCACCGAGAGCCTCGGCGCCACGATGGTGCCTGGCAGCGCCGACGAGCTCTTCCTCGTTCGCAGCTCGCTCACCCCGGCCGAGCTTGCCGCCCACGTGTACGACCTGGCCGCCGTGGCCGATGCCCGCTGGACCATGCCCCTTGGGCACACCACGCAGGCCGATCTCGGCAAGCTCACCGGCAGCGAGCCCTTCACGGGTATCGACAGCGAGAGCACCTGGGTGCTCGGCCTGCAGTGCAGCGGGTGCAGCACGCCGGCGCCCCGCCTGCTCACCGTGCTCGAAGCCGCGAACTGAGCTTCAGCGCCCGGCCGACCACGCGTCGAAGTCGGCCAGGAGCGCGTCGGAGAGGAGCCCGCCGAGGCGTTCGAGCCCCGCCGGGGTGACGTGAACGAAGTCGCCGGTGCCGATGCCGCGCGCCCGGCCCCACGTGAGCGCGCTGCCCTCGCCGCCCATGGCCTCCCACGTGCTCCAGAAGGCGCAGCCGTGCTTCTGGGCCACGCGGGACTGCGCGGCCACGAGGTTGGCCATGCCGGGCCGTGAGCGCGCCGTTCCGTCCACCTCGTCCACGAAACCCTGGTCCAGGGGCGTGAGGATGAGGCAGGAGGCTTCGCCCCGCCCGGCGAGGATCGTGCTCACGCCGCCGTCGAACGTGGGCTCGTAGGCCACGCCGCCCTTGCTCAGGAGCGCCGGGTAGCCGGCTTCGTTGCCGCCGAGCATCACCACGACGAGATCGGGCTTCCGCAGCTCCACCTGGGGCCGGAGCGCCTCCTTCGCGTAGGTGCTGAACGACTTGCTGCCCACGCCGGTCACGCCGAGGGCCTCCCAGGTGGCGCCGCCGCGGCCGGTCTCGAGCACGAAACCGTACATGGGCACCGTGCCGCCTGTAGCGCCGAAGGCGAGGGTGCTGAACCCGTCGGGCACGTCGAGCTGGAAGCGGCGGTCGTCGGTGCTGGCGGACGCCGCGGAGCCGCGGCCGATCTCGCGACCGTCCACCGAAACCCAGTAGCTGCCGTAGCCGGCGCCGCCCTGATACCAGAGCTCCACGTGCTTCTGGGGTACGACCTCGCCCGCCGGGTTGACCGCCTGCACCGTGGCCGAACCGCCGCGCACGATGCCCACGATGCCGCCGAGGCCATACCGCCCGCCCGCCCCGCCAAGCAGGATGGTGCGCCACTCCCAGGCGCCCCTGCGGCTGGCCTTGACGTCGCTGCGCTGGTTCCAGGTGGGGTTGAGGGCGGCGCTCACGAAGCCCGGTCCGGCGTCGCCGAAGCGCTCCACGAGGCGGGCCCGCACGGTGCGGGCAAGGCCATCGGCCACGATGGTGCTGTCGCCGTAGTGCAGCGCGCGGGCCACCGTCGTGCCGTCCTTGCTGCGCTGGAGCACCTCGAACCAGTGGCGGAGCCCCGCGTGGTCGGGATCGACGATGGGAGTGGCCTTGCCGAGCTTGGTGGCCGCCTCCGACGGCCCGGGAGCGAGGGCCGCGAGGGCGGTGAGAACCAGCAGCCCGACTCGTGGAAATCCGTTCGTCACACCCTACTCCGAGGCCGGGGGCACGAAGCGAACGTCATGTTCGAGCGCCTCCCGCCGAAGGGTGGGGCTGAGCCCCACCATGTTGTCGAGGATGGCGGAGAGGCGGCGACCGTTCACCCGACCGCCGCGGTACTCCCGCCACCAGCCCCCGCGCGGGTTCCGGAGGATGCTCGCCAGGAAGGCCGCCTCCTCGGGGAGTAGACCGCGCGGCGCCTTCAGGAAGTACGTCTCCGCCGCGGCCTGCCCGCCGTGGATGGCCGGGCCCCACTCCACGACGTTGAGGTACAGCTCCAGGATGCGGCGCTTGCCGAGCTCCCGCTCCATCTCCACGGCGAAGAGCAGCTCGCTCAGCTTGCGGGCGTAGGTGCGGTCGCCCGTGAGGAAGAGGTTCTTGGCCAGTTGCTGCGTGAGCGTGCTGCCGCCGCGAACCACCGCGCCCGCCTTCGTGTTGTCGGCTGCGGCCGCGAGCATGCCCTCCATGTCGTAGCCGGCGTGGCGCTCGAAGGCCGAGTCCTCCGCCGCGATCACCGCCATCGGGAGGTACTCGCCCATCGCCGCGAGCGGCACCCACCCCTCGGTGCCGTCGCCGCCGCGCACGGGAACCTGGTCCCCGCCGGCATCGTGGCCCATCCAGGTGAAGGTGCCGCCGCGGTACTCGTCGCCCACGAGGCCCTCCACCGCGAAGCCCTCCACGACAGGCTCCACGTGCAGCGAGAGCGGGTTCAGGGTGAAGCGCCCCGTGGCCGAGATCGTGCCGCGCACCTCGGCGCGCTTCAGCTCGGGCACCACGTCGGCGAAGATGCCGTACACCTGGGCGAGCGAGGTCGGCTCGATGCGGAAGCGCCCGGTGGCGTCGTCGAGCGAGCGCAGCGTGGCGTGAACCTGCACGGGCACGCCCTCCACCACCACCTTGCCTTCGAACTCCTTGTCGGTGAGGGTGCCTTCCGCGGAGACGGCGAGGTCGGTGAGCGTGCCGCCGAGCGCGTCGTGGTGCACCGTGCAGCTGCAGCGCCCGCTCAGCTTCCGCACGCCGGGCCCCTCGCCGGGCGCCACGCTGAGCTGGGCGTGTCCCCACGGGCTGTCGAACTCGAGCTCCACCTCGTCGCCGACCACGCTCGCGCCCTCGCCATACAGGTTGCGCTCCGGGAGCACCTCCCCGGACAGCGGGGGCAGGGGGAGGCCCTCCACCACGAGGTTTTCCACCTCCACGCTGCGGACGAAGGGGATCGAGGGCATCTCGCTGAGCGAGACATCCGCGGTGGGGGCGACGCGCGCACCCACGCCGGCGCCTCCTTCGGTGCTCCGCACGGTCACGTTCCGGAGGAGGAGCACGCCATCCCAGCGGAGCACGGCATCGTCGGCGTGGATGCGGCCCGCCTCCACCCCGCCCACCACGCAGAGCCCCTCGCGGCACCACGCCGCCGCGCCGATCGCCGCACCGTGCGAGCGGGCCACCGCCGGCGCGCCGACGGGCGCGAGGAGGGTGACGGGCACCACCACGGCGGCCAGGGCGAGGAGGGTGGGGGCGAGGCGGTTCTTCAGGACCGCACCAGCTCGGTGAGGGGGTGGGCGAGGGGTTCGGCCCCGTAGGCAGCCTCCGCCAGCCGTGCGCCGATGGAGCAGGCGTCCGTGGCGGGGCGGGAGGCCTGCCGGTAGCGCGTGAGGAGGTCGGTGCCCGTGGTGAGGTCAGGCGGCGTGGCGAGGAGGAAGCCGCGGTCGGTGCGCGCGATGAGCCCCGCGGCTTCGAGCGTCTGCAGGGCGGCGCCCACGTGGTCGGGGTCGCTGGCGAGCGCGGCGGTGATGGTGGGTTCTGGCGAGGGGCCCTGCCCGAGGCGGTACCGGGAGAGGATGACGAGGACCACCTGCAGCGCGAAGAACGCATCCGGCACGCGGTTCTCCGCGCCCGAGAGGAGGCGCTCCTCCGCCCGCACGAGCTCCTCCCAGCGCTGGTCCACGCAGGCCACCTCCGCCCCCACGAGCACGATCACCCACACCACGAAGACCCAGAGGAGCAGCACGGGCACGAAGGCCAACGAGCCGTAGATCACCTCGGTGGCGCCTGCGCCCTTGAAGGTGATGATGTACGCGGCGAAGCCGCCCTTCACCAGCTCGAAGCCGAACGCGGACACCGCGCCGCCGATCAGGCTGCTGCGCCAACGGATCGTCGCGTCGGGGATGGCCCGGATGGCGAAGGTGAAGGCCGCCATGGTCACGAGGAAGGGGGTGACGCGCTGCAGGTGGTGGGCGCTCGTGGCGGCAGCGGTAAGCGAAAAGCCGAAGGCCGTGATGGCCGGGGCGATGGTCAGCGTCACGTAGTAGAGCGCGAGCCGGCTGCTCAGCGGCTTGCGGGCGCGCGAGCTGAAGATGCGGTTGTAGGCCTCCTCGGCGGAGAGGAAGATTCGGGTGCTGGCGGAGAAGGCGGTCACGAGGCCGACCACGCCGATCTTCGCGGCATCCACCTCGGCGGGCAGGCCCACGGCATCCCACTGGGGCAGCATCGCGGCGAGCGCGCGGCCGGCGAACGTGGAGAAGGAGAACCAGGATTCGAGGCCGAGCGCCCGCAGCACCAGCACCGTGAGGACGGCGGCAGGTACGAGCGCCACGAGGCTCCAGTACGACAGGGTGCCGGCGCGCACGTAGATCGCGTCGCGCTCCATCTTCCGTGTGAGGATCGCGAGGAAGCGCAGGCTGGTCCGGAGCCAGGGTGGCATTCCTTCACGCCGCACGAGATCGCGGTAGAGCCGGTCGGCGGTCAGCATCGCACCGGCCCTATCAAGATCGCGAGGGCGGGGTGTTGGCGGGAAGGGGCCGCTCGGTGTGGCGTGGCCGGGATATGGGCCCGCCCGTGAGCCGCTTCGTGGACCCCGCCGAGATCGAGCCCGCCGACCCCGCGCTCCGGCCGCGGCGGCTCGATGACTATGTGGGCCAGGAGCGCATCAAGGACAACCTCCGGGTCTACATCCGGGCCGCGCTCCAACGCGGTGAGTCGTTGGACCATGTGCTGCTCAGCGGGCCACCGGGGCTCGGCAAGACCTCGCTCGCCAACATCCTCGCCGAGGAGCTGGGCGTCACCATGCGCACGGCCGCGGGCCCCACGCTGGAGCGCGGAGGCGATCTCGCCGCCATCCTTACCTCGCTCGGCCCTCGCGAGGTGCTGTTCATCGACGAGATCCACCGCCTGAACCGCGCCGTCGAAGAAATCCTCTACCCGGCGATGGAGGACTTCCACCTCGACATCGTGATGGGCAGCGGTCCGGGGGCGTCCAGCGTGCGCATCCCCGTGCAGCGCTTCACGCTCATCGGCGCCACCACCCGCTCCGGCATGCTCACCAGCCCCTTGCGGGCCCGCTTCGGCATCCACGGCGTGCTCGACTTCTACAGCCCGGCGGAGCTCAAGCGCATCGTGCTGCGCAGCGCGGAGCGGCTCGGCCTCTCCATCGAGGATGATGCCGCCACGGAGCTCTCCTGCCGCTCCCGCGGCACGCCGCGCATCGCCAACCGCCTGCTCCGCCGCCTCCGCGACTTCGCCCAGGTGGAAGGCGATGGCACCATCACCCTCGGCGTCACCCGCGGGGCGCTGGAGCGCCTCGAGGTGGATGGCCGCGGCCTCGATGGCATGGACCGCAAGATCCTCCACGCCATCGGCTTCCGCTTCGATGGCGGCCCCGTCGGCCTGAGCAACCTCGCTGCGGCGATCGGCGAGGAGCCCGACACCATCGAGGAGGTCTACGAGCCCTTCCTCATCCGCGAGGGTCTCCTGCAGCGCACCCCGCAGGGCCGCGCGCTCACCAGCGGCGGCGCCGCCGTGGTGGGCTACACGGGCGGCGGGCTGTTCGGCGCATGAGCTTCGTCGCCTTCGTGCTGGTCGCCCAGGCCACGCCCGCTCCGGGCGAGGTCGTGCCGCTCACGTTCGCGGGCACCACGCTCCGCGCGCACGTGGCCGACCAGCCCGAGGAGCGGTCGCGTGGCCTGATGGGCGTCACCGAGCTCGCCCCCGACGAGGGCATGATCTTCGTGTACCCGGCCCCGCGCGAGCTCACCTTCTGGATGAAAGACACACCCAGCCCGCTCTCCATCGCCTACGTGGGCGCCGACGGTCGGGTAGTGAGCATCTCCGACATGCAGCCCTTCGACACCACCCTCATCCTCTCGCGCGGCGCGGCGCTCTACGCCGTCGAGGCCAACCAGGGGTGGTTCGCTGCACACCAGATCGAAGTCGGCGCGCTCGTGGGCGGCCTGCCGGGGCCCGCGAAGAAATGAGCGTCCGGTACACGTTGGCACGCCCGGTGGAGGTGTCGGGCGTCGGGCTCCGCACCGGCGAGCGCCGTCGTGCGCGGCTGGTGCCGGGCGATGCCGGCGTCGTCTTCGTGAGCGGCGGGGTGGAGATCGCGGCGGTGGCCGAGAACGTGGTGGATGCCACGCTCGCCACCACGCTCGGGTCGGGAACGGCGCGCGTGGCGCTGGTGGAGCACCTCCTCGCCGCGATCGTGGCTTCGGGACTCGACAGCGTGCGGGTGGAGGTCGATGGTGACGAGGTGCCCATCCTCGACGGCTGTTCCCTCGGCTGGCTCGGCGCGCTCTCCACGGCCGGCCGGTCGGCGCTCCCCGGGCCGGGCCGCGCGTGGACGGTGCGGGAGCCCGTGCGCGTGCAGCGGGGCGAGTCCTGGGCGGAGCTGCGGCCGAGCGCCGCGCTGGAGCTCGACGTGGCGGTGGACTTCCCGCACCCGTCGATCGGCGTGCAGCGCTGGTCGGGCGCGCCGATGGCCGTCTTCGGGAGTGATCTGGCCTGGGCGCGCACCTTCGGCTTCCAAACGGATGCCGAACGCCTCACCGCGCTGGGCATCGTGCGGGGCGCGTCGCTCCAGAACACGCTGGTCTTCGGCGAGGCCGGGCCGCTCAACCCGAGCGGTCTCCGCGCCGCCGACGAGGTGGTGCGCCACAAGGCGCTCGATGCCCTCGGCGACCTCGCGCTGGTGCCCGGCGCCCCCCGCGTGCGCCTCGTGGCGAACCGTGGCGGCCATGCCTTGCACCACGCGCTCCTGCGCGCCGCGGCACCGGTGATCGTGCCGGCATAGAAGGAATGGCCGCGCATCGTGTGCGCTCCGCCACCATTTCTCCCAACGGCCGCGATCCACCCTTGCGATCCTCCCCCTCGTCGGGCGAGGATCATCCGTCGAGGTTTGTGCCCATGCGTGTCATGCTGATTCGCCCGCCCGCCAAGCACACCGTCGAGAGCGAGGTGCCTGAGGCGGTGTCCGCCGAGAACCTGAGCTACCCGCCGCTCGCGCTGATGGCGATCGCCCAGGTGCTCAAGGACCACAGCGACTTCGAGGTGACCATCCTGGATGCCCAGCTCGATGACCTCGAGTACGACGTGCTGGAGCAGAAGGTCCGCGAGTGGAAGCCCGATGTCGTCGGCGTCACCGCGTTCACCGTGCAGCTCGTGGATGTGTTGAAGACGGTGCAGACCGCCAAGCGGGCCGGCGCGCGCTTCGCGGTGGTCGGCGGCCCCCACGTGAGCGACTTCCCGCGCGAGTGCGTGGGCCTCCCCGGGGTGGATGCGGTGGTCAAGGGCGAGGGCCAGAAGCCCATGCTCGACCTCTGCAACGCCTGGGCGAAGGGCGAAACCCCGAAGGGGATTCCCGGCACGATGTGCCACCCCGACGACCCCATCCCCGAGCAGGACGTCTACTTCAGCAACTCGCTCGATGAGTACCCGATCATCGACCGTACGCTGGTCGACTACCGCCGCTACTACGACGTCATGGGCAAGGGCGGCATCTTCACCACCCTCATCAGCTCCCGCGGCTGCCCCTACCGCTGCACCTTCTGCAACACCCCCCGGCACCGCTACCGCGTGATGCAGCCGGGCCGCGTGTGCGACGAGATCCAGGCCTGTCTCGACCTCGGCATCCAGGAGTTCTACTTCGTGGATGACACCTTCAACATCACCAACCAGCGCGTGATCGATCTCTGCGACGAGATCATCCGCCGCGGCCAGAAGCTGCAGTGGACGGTGCGGTTCCGGGTGAAGGGCGTCACCCGCGAGCTCCTCGAGAAGATGAAGGCCGCCGGCTGCCAGCGCATCCAATTCGGCGTGGAGCAGGGCACGGAGGAGGGGCTCCTGCGCCTCAAGAAGGACGTCACGGTCCGCGAGATCGAGAGCGCCTTCCGCCTCTGCCGCGAGGTGGGCATCAACACGGTGGCCTACTTCATGATCGGCACGCCGGTGGAGCGCAGCCGGGACGACGTGATGGACACCATCGCGTACTCCATCAAGCTCGACCCCGACTTCGTCATGTTCAACGTGCTCACGCCTTTCCCCGGCACCACGCTCTACGACGAAGGTGAGCGCGATGGCGTGCTCGACGTCACCCCCTGGATGGAGTTCATGCGCGCCCCGCGCGAAGACTTCAAGGCCCAGGTGTGGGATGAACACTTCACCCGGGCCGAGCTGCGCGAGATGCTCGACCTCGCCTACAAGCGCTTCTACTGGCGGCCGAAGTTCGTCGTGCGCAACATCACCCAGATCCAGTCTCCCAAAGACTTCATGCGCAAGGCCACCGCCGGCTTCCGCATGCTCGTAGCCTGACCCTACTCCGAGGCATCCGCATGGACACCCCTGTCAAGAAGCGCTTCTCGATGGTGCTGCTCACCATCTACTCGGTAGAGAACGCCGGCATCCGCTACATCTCCGCCGCGCTCGATCGGGAGGGCTTCGACACCTCGATCATCTTCCTGCGCGACTGGCGTCACAACATGCTGGAGATGCCCAGCGAAACGGAAATCCAGCTCGCGCTGGGCGTCATCCGCGAGAAGAAGGCCGATCTCATCGGGCTCGGCTTCATGTCGTCGCTCCTGCCGATGGCCAAGGAGGTCACCGCCCGCATCAAGGCGGCCTTCCCCAACACCCCCATCGTGTGGGGCGGCATCCACCCCACGAGCTGCCCGGAAGAGTGCATCCCCTACGTGGACTACGTGGTGGTCGGCGAGGGCGAGGTGGCCGCGATCGATCTCTGCACCGCCTTGCGCGATGGCACGGACGACACCAACATCCCCAACGTGTACGCCAACAAGGGCGGCAAGATCTACGTCAACAAGCCGCGTCCGCTCATCAAGGACATGGACTGGCTGCCGTACCCCGACACGCGCGACGAGAACAAGTACTACATCGAAGCCAACAAGATGTCGATCGAGGAGCCCTGGAAGCGGGGTGCCGAGTACCGCATCTACTTCAGCCGCGGCTGCCCCTACAACTGCTCCTACTGCTACGTCTCCATCCTCCGCGACGTGTACGACGAGAAGGGCAAGGACTTCTACCGGGCGCGCTCGGTGGAGCACATCCTCGGCGAGCTGGAGCACATGAAGGCCACCTTCCCCAAGGTGGCCCGCATCAAGATCGACGACGACACGAGCTTCGCGTTCGGCCAGCAGTGGATGGACGAGTTCCTCGAAAAGTACCCCTCGCGCATCGGCGTGCCGTTCGAGTGCCTGCTGATCCCCCCGATGCTCCGCGAGGACATGCTGGTCAAGCTCAAGGCGGCCGGCCTCATCCGGGTGCAGACGGGCATCGAGTCCGGCAGCTCCAAGGAGTCCAAGGAGATCCACAACCGCAGCCCGGGCAACACGGCCATCCTCAAGTTCGGCGAGTTCAACAAGACGCTGCAGATGGACATCGTCTACGACGTGATCATCGACAATCCCTACGCCACGGAGGAAATGAAGCTCGAAACCGCTGAGTTCCTCCTCGAGCTGCCGCGCCCGTACAGCATCTACTTCTACAGCCTCAACTACTTCCCCCACACCACGCTCACCCGGAAGATGCTGGCCGATGGCCTGCTCGACGCGGACGACGTGGAGGGGCGGGCCACCAAGAGCTGGCAGCAGTTCCGCGTGTCGATGGACTGGCCGCGGAGCGATGAAGACCGCTTCTACCTGGCCATCTACTGCCTCGCCTCGAAGAACTTCGTGCCCAAGAGCTTCATCCGCAAGCTCATCGACGAGCGCGAACACTGGAAGAAGCCCGAGAACGTGGACAAGGTCTTCTACCTCGCCTGGGGCGCCAACTACCTGCGCATGGCGCACGTGGGCTGGCAGTACTGGCGCCGTGGCGAGCTCACCTGGTTCAAGGTGAAGCAGTACGGCAACCTGAAGAAGATGATCAGCCAGTAGGGGGCGAGGGGCGTCTGCCCGGCAGCTCCCCGGGCGCCACCGCGGCCCCTCGCGCGCTACGTTCGAGGGTGTTTCGCCTTGCCCCTGGCCTCCTCCTCCTCGGGTGTGTCGAGGCGGACTCCGCCGAGCCGCCGCTCGTGTACCCGTACACCTACACGGCGGAGGAGGACCTCGAAGCCTACGAGCGTGTGCGCGTGGAGGAGGAGACGTGGGTTCCGCTGGAGGACGACGGCGAAACTGGCTTGTACGTGCAGAAGTCCTTCCTCCACCGCAAGGGCGCCCCGGTGGAGTCGATCGAGCACTTCGCCGCCATGCGGGAAGCCGTCCCGCCGCTCCCCGACAACGCCGACCTTCGCCTCGCCTTCTCCGGCGACACCATGTGGGTCGGCGGCAACTGGGCGCACGTGTTCGATCCCGTGGCCTCTCTCTTCGACGCCGACCTCCGCGTCACCAACCTCGAAACGCCCGCCACGCCCAACGCCTCTACGGAGGCCTTCGCGCTGGGCACCTACGCCTTCAACAGCGATCCCGCCTACCTCGATGGCTTGCCCGTCGACCTCGTGCAGCTCAACAACAACCACACGCTCGATGCCGGCGAGTCGGGCCTCACCGACACCCTCGCGGAGGTTGACGCGCGCGGGCTCCTCCGCACCGGCGTCGATTCGCACGCGGTCGTGGAGGTGGCCGGCCGCAGCATCGCGCTCCTGTCGTTCACCTGGGGCATCAACCAGCAAGGGGTGGTGCCGGCCCGCGAGCTGTTCATCGTGCCCTTTGGGCACGCCGGCGAGGTGGACCTCTCCCCCGCCACCCAGGCCATCCGCGCCGCCACGACCGACTTCGTCGTGGTGCTCCTCCACTGGGGCTACGAGTACGAGTACTACCCCGACCCGCACTTCATGGTGCAGGCGCGCGAGCTCATCGCGGCGGGCGCCGACCTGCTCGTGGGCACCGGGCCGCACGTGGTGCAGCCGCCCGAGCTCTGCGAGGTGAACGGCACCCGCGAGCCCGGCGTGGGCACGTGCGCGGTGCAGGATGGCGGCGCCCCGCGCACCGCCGCGGTGCTCTACAGCCTCGGCAACGCGGCCACCACGATGGGAACGCTGCCCTGCCAGGTGGGCCTTCTCGCCACGGTGAGCCTCGGCGAGCGCGGCGTGACCGGCCTTGGCTGGGACCCCCTCGTCAGCCACGACAGCGTGCCCGAGGTGCGCCCGCTGGACGAGGAGGACGCCGCCGAGGCCGCGGAGCTCGCCCGGCTCACGGCGCATGTCGGGGCGGGGTGGCGGAGGGCGGCGCGGTGAACCTGGCGTTTACGCTCGCCGACGTGCTCGGCCCGCCCGGGCGCCCCCTACGGGTGTAGCCAGGGCCGCTGCCAGGGCAGGCACAGCGCCCGCGCCTCGTCGCGCCAGCGCTGCGGGGCCTCCTCGCCGAGGCGCAGCACGCCCACGAGGCGCAGCAGGCTGCGGGTCTGCGGGAAGCTCAGCTCGGCGAGCGCATCGCCGGTGGTCACGACCTCGGCGGCAGGCGCGCGCAGGAGCTTCCCCAACGGCACGGCCAGCTCCTCGCCGAGCGGGGCGAGCGCGGCGAGCGCGGCATCGTCGGGCGGGGCCTCGCGGGAGAGCACCGCGAGGCGACAGAGGGCGCCCACGGTGCCGGGCCGGGGCGCCAGCGCCGGCAAGCCGTTCCGGGCGCCGGCGCTGGCGCCGTCGGAGCAGGCGGTCAGCGCACGCTCCTCGTCGGGCAGATCGGCGACAGCCTCGGCGGCTTCGATGTGGCCGCCGGCCCGGAGGAGGGCCGCGCGAGCCTCGGCGTCGTATCCCTCGGGGTTGCCAGCGTTGCCGGTCGCCTCGGCGCGGAGGAACTCCTTGTAGCCCTCGGCGTTGCGCTGCCCCTCCACGGTGGCCAGCTGCACCTCCACGCCGTGCCCCGCCATGCGGGCGGCCTGCAGGCGGAGCTCCATCGCCGCCCCCTCGAGCGGCCGCGGGAAGGGGGAGGCGGCCAGCTCGCCCATGCGCGCCCAGTCGGCTTGACGGCCCGCGCTCGTGGCCGTGGCCCAGCGGATCCATCCCGACTCCGGGAAGCGGGCGTGGGCCTCGGCGAAGGCGACGTCGGACTCGGGGCCGTCGGGCAGGCAGCGGATGGCGAGGTAGGCGAGGTCGGCGTTTTCGGGGGCGGCGCGCGCCGCCGGAGTGTGTGCGGCGCAGGCGGCTTTCGCGTCCAGCTCCTGCCACAGCCGCCCGAGGGCAGGGCTGCTGGAGCCGGTGGCGCGGTCCACCACGAGCTGCTTGCCGTCCACCCCGGCCTGCCCGGCCACCTGGGCCCAGACGGCGTAGTCGGCGGATTCGGGGTCGTCGTACCGCAGGTGCGCGCCGATGATCGCGGCGTGGGCTTCGGGCGGGGCCGCGGAGAGCACGGTGCCCGGCGGGAAGCCCGCGGTGCCGCTGAGCACGGAGTGGTTCTTCGGGGAGTCGCTGCTGATCGACTCGGGCGGGGCCTCGCCCACGTGGTCGAGCTGCGGCTGGAACCAGGGGCTCGCCCCCAGCGGGTTCGGTTCGGGCGCATCGCCGGACCCGTAGCGGATCCAGGTGCGGTAGAAGCCGTCGGCGCCGGCCACGTTGTACACGTACGGCTGAAAAAGGCTCGTGGCCGACTCGCTGCGCCGCTCGATCTCCACGCCCTCCGGGGTGGTGGCCCGGAGCGCCACGGTGCCGGGGGACACGTCCACGAGCCGCTCCTCGAAGGGGCCGAGGGCGATCGCCAGTTCGTTGAGCTCCACGCGTACGGGCGCGTCGAGGCCGTTGTGCACGAGCACGATGGCGCTGCCGAAGTGGAGGCCGAAGTACACAGGCGGCGCGAGCACGGCCGCGGCCGCGCCGAAGCGGAGCACGCCGGGACCGATGCCGTCGGCGGTCTGGAAGCGGTCCCAGGCGCCCAGGCGGCGGGTGCGCTTCCGCTCGGAGCCAGGATGGAGCGTGGGGTAGTTGGCGGGCAGGGCCGCGGGCTCCGGCGCATCGAGCGGGTCCTCCCCGGTGCGGAGGCAGCGGGCCACGTGGGCCTCGGCCTCGAGGAGCTCGTCGAGCGTGGCGTCCACGGCGTCCTGGAGGTGGCCCACGGCCGCGTTCACCCACCCCTGCTCCACCTGAAGCCAGTTCCCGGCGAGGTGGTCGCGGGTGGCCGGGGGAAGGCCGAGCTCCTCGCCGAGCTGGGCCTTCCACGAGGGCTTGTCGAGGCGCACGGCCACCCCTTCCGGGAGGCGCACCGACCCGGCCGGCTGGTACACCGCCGCGAGCGCCGCCTGCGACTCGTTCGCCGCCAGGATGATCCCCGGAATCTCCCGCTCGGAGATCGTGCCGTCCGCCGCCGCGAGGGCCCACACGTTGAGAAGCAACCCGTGCGCGTCGATCACGTTGGCGTGCTGGTGCGCGAGGTAGTGCAGGGTGTGCGCGAGGCCGCGGAGGTGGTCCTCCCAACCCTTGCCGAGCACGCGCGCGGCCCCGAGGTGCGCGGCCCGGGCGGCGCGGTCGTGGGCGGCGAGCACCCCCTGCAGGCGTTCGCGGTCGGCCTTCGCCTGGGCGAGCACCCGCGGCAGCGCCTACCGCGCGAGGGCCTCCCCCCGGTAGCGGATCACGCCGCCGGGGGCCGTGAGCAGGCCCTCGGCGAGGGCATCGAGCTGACCACCTGCGACTCGGCCGCACGGCGTTCCTGGTTCGTGGTGACGAGGCTCCGCGGGTAGAGCGCGTCGAGCCTCGCGAGCACCTCCTCCCGGTCGGACGGCGGCTTGTCGGCCAACGCCGCCGCCTCGCGCGCCCACAAGACCGGCGAGCGGTCCGTGTAGACGCCCATCAGCTCGGTCGCGAGCGCCGGACGCGTCCACGCCCGGGTGAGCGCCTCTCGGGTGACCTCCGCGTCGGGGCTCGCCAGGGCCGCCAGGGCCGGCATGTTCTTCTCGTAGAGCGACCGGGTGACCCGGCTGGCGAGCGCCGCGGGGTTCCGAAAGACCGTCCACGCCGAGCGGGCATCGAGCGTGGAGGGCACGTAGCGGCGCTTGGCCTCCGCCTCCCGCTCGTGGTTCGGCGGGTGCGTGGACCACATCCGCGGGGCCTCCGCGATGTCGGGCGAGAAGACGCGGTGGGCCTCGGCGCCCCGCTTCGGCACCTCCGGCACGGCGCCGAGCAGCGGGTCGTGGTCCACCCGGCGCAGGTGCCCGAGGATCTCGGACTGGGCGCGGTAGACGTCGGCGATCGGCCGGCCCGCCCTCCCCTCCTCGGTGGCGAAGTCGTACGCCCGGTTCAGCGCCTGGTCGGCCGGTCCGAGGCGGCGGAGCGCGTGGATCAGGCTGTCGCTCCCGGTGATCGACACCGCCACGAGGTCGGCCTGGAACTCCATCTCGCGGGAGAGCGCCCGGTCCACCAACAGCAACAGACGGTACGCCGAGTCGAACACCGCCCGCATCGCCCACACGAGGAGCCCGAGGCCCCATCCCACCCAGGCCACCCGCAGGTCGAACCGGGAGAGCCCACGGATGAACGTGTCGAAGCCATCCCGCCGGCCCACGATCGCGCCGATCACCTGCCCCGACACGTACACCCACGTGCCGAGCGCCATGCTGCGCTGGGCGAAGTGCCCGAACTCGTGCGCCAGCACCGCCTTGAACTCATCGAGCGTGAGCACGTTCACCAGCCCGAGCCCGATGTTGAGGTTCTTCTTCGACGGGAACACGAGGCTCCGCAGGGACAGGTCGTAGAACACCGAGGCGTTCACGTCGGGCGTGAGAAAGACCCGATGCGGACGCGGCGCGCCCACCTCATCGGCCACCCGCGTGATGAACGCGAAGAGCTCGGGCTCCTCCTCCGGCGTGATCTCGGTGGCCGCGCCGATGTCGCCGCGCCGCACGAAGAAGAGCCCCTTCACGAGGAAGGCCAGCAGGAAGAGCGAGGGCGCGATCACCCCGATCGCCAGCACGGTCTTGTCACTCCCGACCGCCGAAGCCATCCGCCACACCAGCCGCACGAGCCACACGAGCCACACGATCGTGCCCGCGTACAGCCCCACGAACGCGAACAGCGCGAACGCGGCGGTCCACACGTGCCGCCGATAGCGCGGGGAGGGCACGGCGAGATCGGCCGGGACGCCGACGGGGGTCGGCGGGTAGGGTGGGGCCATTCGGTCCTCCGGGTCCGAGGGGCTTAACGAGTGGGCGACGGCCGTTTGCCCGGCAACTCGTCGTGCGTGCACATCCGGCCGTCGCGCCCCCATCCGGGCGCGATAGGCGGGGATCACGGAGGATGCCGATGGGGCTGCGAGACCTTGCCAAGCGTGCGCTGAACCGGGCCCTGAGCGGAGGCGCCGCGCCTTCGTCGCCGCCCCCTGCGCGCCCGGCCCCCGAGCCGCCTGCCGCACCCGTGGCGGCACCCCCGACGCCCGCTGCGGCCGCGGCGCCCCCGGCGCCCGCTGCGGCGCCCCCGGCGGCGACGGCCCGACCGTCCCCGAAGCCCGCCCCCGCCCCGCTGCCCGACGCCACCGCGGAGACCGGCCGCTCCGACAAGCCGTGGTTCCTCCAGGACGCGGACGACGTGGACGGTTGGGATGAAACCAACCCCGGCGCCGAGCCCGGCCAGAAGAACCTGCGCGACAAGTAGTTCCCGCCCGGCCCGCGCGGGTCGCGGCCCGGTGTTCCGCCCGGGCGCGCGTTAGCGGCCCCGCTCCGCGGAGCTGGCGTGCAATTCAGTGATTTCGGTCTCGACGCTCGGCTGCTCCGCGCCATCGAGGCGCAGGGCTTCTCCACCCCCACGCCCATCCAGTCCGAGGCCATCCCCCCGGCGCTGCTCGGCCGCGACGTGGTGGCGGCGGCCATGACCGGGAGCGGCAAGACCGCCGCGTTCCTGCTCCCGCTCCTGCACCGGATCCTGCAGGCGCCGAAGGCCGGCACCCGCCTGCTCGTGCTCACGCCCACCCGCGAGCTCTGCGTGCAGATCCGCGAGGTCTGCACCGCCATCGGCGCCCACGCCGGCCTAGCGTGCGCGCCCATCTACGGCGGCGTGGGCATGGAGCCGCAGGAGGAGGCCATCCGCCGCGGCGTGGCCGTGCTCATCGCCACCCCCGGCCGCCTCCTCGACCACCTCTCCCGCCCGTACGGCAAGCTCGACGATCTCGACTTCCTCGTGGTGGACGAGGCCGATCGCATGCTCGACATGGGCTTTCTGCCCGACGTCCGGCGCGTGCTCGCCCGCCTCCCGCGCACGCGGCAGACGCTGTTCTTCTCCGCCACCCTGCCCCCCGAGGTCCGCACCCTCAGCCGCGAGATCCTCGTGGACCCGGTGTCCATCAACGTGGAGCGCCGCTCCACCCCGGCCACCGGCGTTTCGCAGGCGGTGTACGCGGTGCACGCCGCGGGCAAGAACCCGCTCCTGGTGGCCCTCCTCAACACCAACGCGCTCGGCAGCGCCATCGTGTTCACGCGCACCCGCGCGCGCTGCAACCGCCTCGCCGAGTACCTCGACCTGCAGGGCATCCCCAACGCGCGCATCCACGGCGAGCGCACCCAGGGGCAGCGGGCCACGGCCATGGCCGACTTCAAGTCTGGCAAGGTGCGCGTGCTCTGCGCCACCGACGTCGTGGCCCGCGGCATCGACGTGGAGGCCCTGCAGCACGTGGTGAACTACGACGTTCCCCACGTGGTCGGCGACTACGTGCACCGGGTGGGGCGCACCGCGCGCGCCGAGGCGGTGGGCGAGGCCTTCACGTTCGTCTCGCCGGAGGAGGAGGAGGACCTCCGCGCCATCGAGCGCGCGATCGGCGCGAAGCTGCCGCGTCGTCCGCTGCCGGAGTTCGAGTTCACGCCGAAGCGCAAGCGCCCCGCCGAGCCGGCCAAGGAAGACGAGCGCGCCCTCTCCCAGAAGCGCGCCGCCCGCGCCGGCAAGAAGAAGTCCCCCGAGGTCAGCACCTGGGGGCGCCCTGGCGGCGGACGCAAGCGCTGACCGGTCGGCGGGCGCCCCCCGCCGCTTGAACGCTGCATGGGGGTGTTTAGCTCCGCGGCTTGGCCACCTCCGACCCACCCCAGCTCGGCGACAAGGCCCGCGCGGCCCTCCGGGTGCGCGGCCTGAGCCCCCGAACCGCCGAGGCCTACCTCGGCTGGATGCGCCGGTACTACGAGTTCCACGGCCGCCGCTCGCCCCGCGAGCTCGGCGAGGAGCACCTCACCGCGTTCCTGACCCACCTCGCCGTGGAGCGCCACGTGGCCGCCTCCACCCAGAACCAGGCGCTCGCCGCGCTGCTGTTCCTGTACCGGGAGGTGCTCGTCATGGAGGTCGGCTGGCTCGACGAGGTGGTGCGTGCCCGGCGCCCGCGGCGCCTGCCAGTGGTCCTTTCGCGCGCGGAGGTCGGGCGGGTGCTTGGGGAGATGCGAGGCGTGCCGGCCATCATGGCCAGCCTGCTCTACGGCGCCGGCCTCCGCCTGCTGGAGGTCTGTCAGCTCCGCGTGGCCGACGTGGACTTCGACCGGTCGGTGCTGCTGATCCGCAACGGCAAGGGAGGCAAGGACCGTCAGGCCGTCCTCCCCGCCCGGCTGCGCGGCCCCCTGCGCGACCGCCTCGCCGCCGCCCGCGCGCTCCACGAGGCGGACCTCGCCGAAGGGGCCGGCTGGGTAGCGCTCCCCGACGCCCTCGGCCGCAAGTACCCCGAGCACGGCCGAAGCTGGCCGTGGCAGTGGGCCTTTCCGGCCACGCGGCGCTACACCGACCGGGTGTCGGGGCAGGTCCGTCGCCACCACCTGCACGAGACCGTACTCCAGGACGCCGTAGCCGCCGCCGTGCTCGCCGCGGGCATCCCCAAGCGCGCCTCCTGCCACACGTTCCGCCACTCCTTCGCCACCCACCTGCTCGAGGACGGCGCCGACATCCGCACCGTCCAGGAGCTTCTCGGCCACGCCGACGTCTCCACCACCATGATCTACACCCACGTCCTCGAGCGCGGCGCCTGCGGCGTGGTCAGCCCCCTCGACCGCCTCCTCGTGAAGGAGCCCGCTGGCGCGTACTCCGCCGGGGGGTTGGGGTGGGCGCTGTGATCGGCTCCTCGTGAAGGAGCTCGCGGTCGGCAGGGGCGCCCGGTGGTGGGGGCGCTGACCGCCACTTCGTGAAGGAGTCGGCCGGCACCTGCTGCGCCGGACACGCGGATTCGGCCGGTCTGTCTAACGCTCCCGTCGGGGCAGCTCCCCGGCCTTCCGTCGGCACCGCGGACGCCGCTATGGGGGCGGGGCCGCGATGGGGGCGGCGCTATCCTGACCGGGGGAATTGGCGTTAGGCGCGGAAAGGTCGAAGGAAGAGGTGGCGGTCGAACCGTCGTCGCTCTGGCCGAGCGGTCCGAAGGCGGTCACCCGCGCGCGAGCGGCGCTGCAGGCAATTCACTCCCGCTCCGGCAACACCGACAGGTCGGCGGCGTCCGGGAAGGGATCCGGCGTGATTCGGCGCGGCTGGTCGAGCCACCACTGTGCCCCGACCTCAATGTGGCCCGTCGGCAGGAGGGTGCCGATCGGCTGCTCGACATTCATCGCGACGAAGGGAGCGAAGCGGCCCTCGGTGGGCCGCGGCGACCACGCGAGGCGCGCGCCCAGGATGTAGGGCAGCACGACGTTCATGCCGTGGATGTAGACGGTGCCGTGGAAGGCGGGCGGTCCGACATCGACGCCCAGGCTGTAGGTGGGCAGGTCGAGACCTCCGTCGCTGTAGAACCAGAAGCGCAGCGTGGCTTCCAGGTGGAGGCGCACCCACTCGCCGCCGATCTCCACGCCCGCTGAAGCCTCCGGGCTCGCGCCCAAGGTCGGCGGTTCGTCCGCGCAGCCGGTCGCCGGGCACAACCGGGGGCCTGTGTCGAGCACGCCTACGGTGGCGCCGATGCCGATGAACGCCACCCGCGCCCGGAACGGCTTTCGCGCCTCGGGCGCCGCCGCGACTTCGGCTTGAGGGGCGTCGATGTCCATGGGTGTCGCTAACCCTACACGGCCCCGCTCGTCGCCCGCAAGCCCCGCCTCAATCCAGCTCGATCCCATCGCAAGCCTCGACCCGTTCGCAACGCCGCCGGTCGGTACGCACCGTCGCCACGAGGACACGTCGTCGGGTGCTTACCACCGTGGTTGGTGAGCACAGCATCGGCGCACTCGCGGGCGGCCGGAAGCTGACAGTTCCGCTGCGCTCCACTATCAGCTTCTGCCGCTCAACCCTCGTCGCAGAACGCTCCGGCGATCCTCGGCGCCCGTGGCGCCGGGCCCGACCCGCGGCGCCCTCCCGTCGCGCTTCTGCCCGGCGCCCGAGTCGCACGTCGAGCGGGTGGTGGTCGGGCTGCCATCGAGGCAAATACGAGGTTGCTTCAGTGCTCCTCGCCACCCGCAGTGAGCCTAACAACGAATTGCTGCCGACGAAGCCGGCGAAGCGCCGTCTTCGCGGCAGAATTCCGGCGTTCGGCGGGGAGAGGTAGAAAAGAGGTGGGCGGGGAAAGGTGTTGCCGCGGATTCACGGCCAGCCAGACCGGGCGGACCGAGCCAGACGCACTGTGTGTCCCGGTGGTGCCCGGCTAAGTCAG
>CAISIK010000008.1 GCA_903885375.1 uncultured Pseudomonadota bacterium | reverse complement strand
TCAGAACTGGAAGTAGATGAACTCGGTGGCGCTCATTCGCACCGAAACGAAGATGGCGACCGCGAAGAACGCCCAGGTGGTGAACCGGAGCGCAGGCCAGAACGGGGAACGCGCGAGGCTCGCCAGCCAGTAGCGCTCGACGACAAGCGCCACGATGAGGGGCACGGCTGCGTAAGCACACACGCCGAGCATGGCGGCGGCGAGGGTCCACTGCTCGGGGCTCCCCCCGAGAGGGTTGAGGCTCAGGTGGGCCAGGAAGCGGCCCACGGAGGGCTCCCGGAAGATGTGCATCCCGAACACCGTGAAGCCGAACATCACGGGAACCGTCAAGTAGCGCCAGCGTCCGTCCTTCTTCCATTTGCGGGGCAGGCGGGGAAGCAGCGCCGCATACAGCGTGCCAATGGCGAAGTAGTAGAGCCCCCACAACACGTAGTTCCAGGTGGAACCGTGCCAGATGCCCGAAATCAGCATGGTGATCAAGAGCGCCCTCGAGGTGGTGGCGAAGGCGCCCCAATCGCCAGTGAACGGCACGGTGACCCAGCGGCGCACCCACTCGGAGAAGCACGCGGGGAGGTACACGTAGTCGCGCAGCCAGGTGGAGAAGGAGATGTGCCAGCGCTGCCAGAACTCCATCGGTGAGGCGGCGAGGTAGGGATGGTCGAAGTTGTCCATCAGCTCGATGCCGAGCAGGCGCGACGCCCCCCTCGCGATGTCGGTGTACCCCGAGAAGTCCGCGAGGGCCTGGATCGTGAACCCCAGCGCGGCGGCCCAGATCATCGCCGAGCTCGAGGACTCGCTCACGAAGATCACATCGACGAACGGCGCGAGGGCGTCGGCCAGGGCGACCTTCTTGAACGCCCCCCACAAGCAGAGCCCGAAGCCGGAAGCCACCTGCTCCATCGAGAAGCGGCGGGGCACTTCGAGCTGCGGGAGCAGGTGGGCCGCCCGTTCGACAGGTCCGGCCACGAGCTGCGGAAAGAAGCTGCCGTAGAGGAAGTAGTCGACCACATCATGCTTCGCGGCGAACCGACCGCGCGAGACCTCGATGGTGTAGCTCAGGTTGTGGAAGGTGTAGAACGAGAGCCCGAGCGGGAGGAGGATGTCCCACCCGACGAACCAGCCGAAGTACTTGAACACGCACAGGTTGAGCACCGACAGGATCACCACGGTGCCGACGATCGCGCCCTTGCGCTCGGGGTGCCGCTCGATCGTGATGCCGGCGACGTAGTTCATCGCGGTGACCGCGAAGAGCAACGCGGTCATCCACAGATGCACCCACCCGTAGAAGGTGTAGCTGGCGAGGAGCAGGAACCTGTTCTGCCAGGCGCGGTCGGGGATGGCCCAGTACAGGACCCACACCACCGCGAGGAACCCGATGAACTCGGCGGAGATGAACGACACCTACGGCTCCTCGAGGCTGCTGGTGACGAGCAGCGGGGGGAGGAGCGCATCGGCCTGGAACACCGTCCGCAGCTCACCCCGTTCGGCGGAGCGCAGAGGCCGCGAGAGGGGAAGATCGAGTACTGTCGAGAACTGTTCTGGTAGAACCTCTGTATCCAACAGGACCTCGTCGCCGAGCGCGAGCGTGACGCGCAGGCGGGCCGCGGCTGCATCCGGAGGCCATGCGGGGAGGACGTCGAGCACCATGCGTCCGAGAACGGCATCGGCCACCGCCCGATCGCGCTCCGGAACCACCGAGAGGAGCCGCTCCCCGGGGTACAGCCAAAGCTGTTCCGCGCACGCGCTGCAGAGGCGCTTGCACCCGCGGTCGGGGTCGTAGGCCACGGCATAGTCCTCCTCCGCGGAGGTGCCTGGCAGCGGCGCAAAGGTCAGTCGGGTCTGGATGTGACGGGTGCCGCTCGCTGCCTTTCCCGGCCGCGCCTCGGGCAGGAGCGTGCCCCCGTGGGACACCCTCACCGGCGAGCAGTCCACGCTCGCCACCCAGCCGAGCTCGAACGAGGCGCCTGCAGGATCATACCCGACCGGGACCTTCGGCGGCTCAGGCAGCGCACTCGCCACGGACCAGCGGCCAGCCCGGAGCAGGTCGAGGCGGCGCTCGCGAGGGGGTGGAACCAGGTTGCGGCTGGCGCCGCCCACCCGGGCGGCCAGCGTCCGGACGAGGAGGTAGGGTCCGTCGGGCGGGGAGCTCACCGAGGCTGTCCACCCACCCGCTGGGGGTGGAACCAGCGAGGCGGTGGCGCCGCCGGCCTCAACGGACACCGGCGTGCTGACCGCCCCGGCCGCGAGCACCGGGGCGCCGACTCCATCGCCGACGACGACCGCCTCGAGGTCGAGGCCCGCGACGGCCCCTCCCCAGGGAGCCGAGAAAGTCCATGTCAGGGTAGTGCCCGGAAGGACCCAGTACGCGGGGTCGGCCGCCGTGCCTGTCGGCACCGCCGCGCTCCACCGGAGGGAGAGCGGCGCTCCCGCGGCTTCCCGACGGCTCACCACGAACGCCACGCGATGGGTGGCGCTGCCGGAGCACTCTCCCTTGCCCAACGGCGCCGGCAGGACGCGGCCGCCTTCCCAAAGCTCGATCGGTGACTCGACGCCCGGCACGACGCGCGCCAGCGCCCGCTTGCCGAGAAGCTCGAAGCCGGGCACCGGCACGGCGCCGGCGCATGGTTCGGCGCCGGCCACCCACTCCACCGGCGGCAGAGCCGGCGGCTCACCGGTTCGAACGACGACGCTGGGGACCAGCTCGCCCATCCACTCGACGTCCAACACGCCGGCACCTTCGAGGGCCTGGATGCCATCGGCGACGAGGTCGCTGAACTCCTTCGCTGCGGTCTTCGTCATGTGAAGGCCGTCGCGGAACTGGCTCGCACCCCAGCCGAGCTTCCGGTAGTCGAGGAGCCCCACGCCGCGCCGCGCCGCCCACGCGACCACCGCCGCCTCCACCTCCGGAGCCAGCGATTGCCCCTTGACTTCGATGGTGGGCGGGAGCACGACCACCAGCCGGGCGCCGTGGCGGTCGGCGAGGTCCGCAAGGTCGGAGAGGTAGCTCTCATCGGGGTCGGAGACCATCCACCCCCTACCGTCTACACCGGCCTCGCCCTCCGTCATCTCTGCCGCCGGGAGAGCGCGCTGGCCCGCCGCCTCGTGGTGCTCGCCGAAGACGGAGACTCCCGCCGCCTCCACCGCGGCGCCACCCCGACCGAGGAGCAGCTGCGGCGGCGCGTCGCGGAAGGCGTGCAGCCCCAGGTCGCGGACGGAGCGCCGCGCGTCGAGGATTCGCTGCCACGCCGGAAACCGGTCGTTCCCGAAAGAACGCCGCACCACGACCTCGTCGGGCACCGGCATCTGCTCGGAGAGCATCGCCATGTGTCCGGGCGGCAGGCGCGTCAACATGGCGGTGGTCAGCGACACGGGCATCACGATCAAGCCAGGGCGGTGGCCGTGGCCGTAGACCCGCTCCTTGAGGGCGGCGTACCAGACCGCTGCGGAGCTCGCGCTCAGCTGCAGAATCAGGGCTTCGCTGCCGGACGGCGAGAGCCGCCGGCCCAACGAGGGACCATCAATGTCCGAGCCCGCGAACGACGCGCCGACGACCAGCACCTCGGCCCGCTGTTGCCGGAGCAGCCGGTCGATCGCCACGGCCGACCCGCCGAGTTGACGCACCGGGGTGAGCAATTGGAAGGCCCAGACGAACACCGCCACAGGGCCCAGAACAGCGCCCATCCAGCCCAACCACCGTCGCGTCTGCATGCCAAGTGGTTCTATCCGAGTGGGCCACCCGATGAGGACAGGACACGTGAACGCTCTTTCCGAAGGGCCCCCCCGCTCGCCGCCCCGGCGCAAGGCTCTCGGCTTGGACCGACGCCCGAAGCGTAGACCACGGCCCCCCGACGTGCGCCGCGCCACGGGGCGAGCGGAGGCGGCTTGCCGCCGCAGGG
>CAISIK010000007.1 GCA_903885375.1 uncultured Pseudomonadota bacterium | reverse complement strand
CGGTGGCGTGGGCGGGCTGGAACGGCGGCAGCACCACGCACGCGGCGTGCGGGAAGGCGCGCAACGGGTATGGCCTCTGCGACATGACCGGGAACGTGCGGGAGTGGGTTTCGGACTGGTACGGCGCGTACCCGGCTGGCGCGGTCACGGACCCTGGCGGCGTCTCGGCTGGCGCCCTCCGGGTGCACCGTGGCGGCTCCTGGATCAACCCCCACGGGTTCGCGCGGGTGGCCGCCCGGTGGGGGAGCACGCCCGACGACCGCTGGCGCGACCGTGGCCTGCGTCTCGCGAGGGTTGGCCCTTGATCCCTCTTGCCCTCTTGCCTCTAGGTGCAACGCTGCCCCGGCCACGGTGGTTGGCGAGCGAGGCGCCGCGCAGGGATAGATACCCCTCACGATGATCCTCCCCCTCATCAGCACGCTGGCCACCCTTGCCCACGCGGACGACCTGTGCGGGTCGAAGACCCCTCCGCTCGGGTACCGCATCGTGGTGGGCCACGCCTCCGGTCCGCGCGCACGGGCCATCGAGGCCGCTCGCGATCGTGCGTTGCAGAACGCGCTCGTCCTCTACGCCCCCCACTTCTCGCCCTTGCAGGAGGCCTCCTTCCGCGAGCAGGTGTTCGATTGGAGCGACGACAACTGGGTGCCCGGCCGCTTCATGGTGGAAGGCACCGCTTGCGTGCGGCTGGCCATCGCCCAGGAGGCGTTCACGGCTCACCGGGATGCGCTCGACCGACTCACGGCGAGTCTCGGGGCGCTCGCCGATCGCGTGCGGGACCGCACCGCCAGCGTGGACCTGCTGGCGCCGGTCTGGGACCGCAGCGGCTGTGCCGCCGAGAACGGCGACGCGATCCGCACCACGCTCCTCGGCCAGCTTCAGGGCGTAAAGGAGGTGCGAGGGGGGCCCCGGCTCGCCATCCGCCTCGCCGCGCTCGACAGGGTGGTGACGGGCGCCGTTACCCTCGACGGCGTGGCGCTCGGCGGCTTCGACTTCCCGCTCACGGTGCTCGGCGTTGAGCCGGGGGAGGCCGGCCGCTGTGCCGCGAACGGCACGCTGGGCCTGGAAGGCGACGACCGGCGGGGTGCCGCCGGGCTGACCGTGGGGCTGCGGCTCGGGAGCCACGCGAGCGACGCCTGCGAGGGCGACCCCGATAATCCGGTCCTCTCCACCAGCGCGCCCGCGCGCGTGCAGGTGTTCAGCGTGGATCGGACCGGCGGTGGCCACTTCGTGGGCGCGTGGGAGCTGAACGGAACGACGTCCCTCGGGGAGGGCACGCTCACGCCGATGCCGCAAGGGGGCGACGAACGCCTCGTGGCCGTGGCCGTGCCGCCCGGTTCGGACTTTGGCCGGTCGGGCGCGTGGACCGAGTACTGCCGCTTGCCCGGGCCGTTCAGCGCGAGCTGGTTCCCCGGGTCGGCAGCGATCGGCACGACCACCTTCATCGTGCACCCGGCAGGAATGCGCGGCTGTGCACCGGGGGTCTCCGGGGCCTCTACGGTGGCGGCGGACGCGCCGGTTTGCCGGTAGGCGCCCCGTCGGCGCTGCGCTTCGCGCCTGCCCACGCCCGCAGCACGGACGGTCGCGGCGAAGCGCCCCGACCTGTCCGTCCGATGCGTCAGGGCTTCCCTGGAGCCGGCTTCGGCCCGGTGGCGCCGGGAGGCGGCGCGCCGTCAGAGGCGGCCGTGGCCTTCGCCTCCTCACACACCCGGTCCACCTGGTCGGCGGGGAGCACGTAGAGCCCGCGGTAGCGATACTGCAACCCACGGGGGCTCTCGGCGGTCTCCTCCTTGCCGCAAACCCGCCGCATGCGCTTGACCACCGCGTCTGCGAACACCGAGTACTCGGAAGCCGAGAGGATCGTGGCGCTCCCGGAGCGCCCGTCGCCCTTGTCGGAGCGGCTGCCGCCCGAGGAGGTGTCTACGCTGGCCCCGCACCACTTTGCCACCTGGCGCGCGGCGTGGTCCCAGCTGTTGTCCTTGGCGCCCGCGAGGTCGGGGAACATGTCCGACACCGCATCCTCCCAATGCCCTCGGGTGTCGTTGGGGACGTTGTTCTGCCAGTCGGTGCCGCAGATGGGGTCCTCGAAGGCCGCCGATGTGGCCACGGGCGACGCCTTGAGCTTGAAGGCGAACGCCACCTCCCGCTTGAACTCCCGGCTCGAGTACCAGTCCCGCCCGCCGTAGGCCTTGGCCTGGATCGCGCCGGCCGGGAGCACCACGAGGGCCTTCCCCTTCGCGTCGAACTCCTGCCCGATGTACACCTTCCCGGTGCCGACGAGGAAGTCGCCCACGTAGTAGGGCCGGCACTCCCCCGGGTAGTTGGCGCAGCACTGCGAGAAGCCCTCCGCGTCGGCCACGGTGGCGCGGAAGGTCTTGGTGTGCAGGTACTCCACCAGCACGGTCACGCCTGAGCTGGCGCTGGCGTCGGCCATCACCGCGGGGAAGCCGAGCTTGAGGGCGCCGCCCACGCTGGACCGGAAATAGTCGGTGACGGTCTCTCCGCCGCCGCCCACCTCCTTGTAGGAGACGAACGACGAGCACTTGAGCTTGGCGGCGGCGCTCTCGTCGGGGATGCCGGTGCCGGTGAAGAAGGCGCCGATGTACTCGGTGGGGTCATCGTCGAAGGTGTTTCGGAGCACCACGTCGCTCGCGGGTGAGAACGTGGGCTGTTCGGGCGTGATCTTCGAGGGTGGGGCGGCCTCGGCTGGGAGGAGGGCCCCGGCGGCCGCGGCGAGGAAAAAAGCGGAGAAGGTGAGCGTGCG
>CAISIK010000006.1 GCA_903885375.1 uncultured Pseudomonadota bacterium | reverse complement strand
CGGTGCCGGAACCGGAGGCGCCGCGTGCCGCGCCGGAGGAGCGCCCGCCGATCGAGCGCCCGCGGCCTCCGGCCGAGCCGAAGCCGGACCCGGCGCCGGTCGCGCTTGCGCCCGCACCGGAAGGCAGCGGCACTCCGGGCCCCGACGAGGAGCCCGAGGACCTCGCGGCCGCGGCGCCCAAGGGCTCCGGCGTGCTCGTCGTCGTGGGGGCCGAGGCGTACGTGATCGGCAAGAAGGGCAAACGGGCGCCCGGCACGCTGCCGAAGGGCCGCTACGAGCTCTTCGCGCGCATCGGCGGCGAGTGGGCTTCGCAGGGCGAGGTCGACGTGGTGGAGCACGAGACCACCACCTGGCGGTGCGGGTTCGGCACCTGCCGCGAGGTCGAGTAGCGGCCCCTCCGCTCCCCCCGTTCGGTCAGGGCGCGCCGCGGAAGAAGAGCGGCTTCACGGCGGCCTGGATGCTGTCGACCTGCGCGGCGAGGATGGGGGTGAGGAACTCGGCCGCGCCGGCCACGAGCGCGCCGCCCGCCCGATCGGCCACCCGCTCGCCCAGGCGGGTGAGCACCGCCGTGAGCACGCCGCCCAGCGAGGTGTCGGGGGCGCCGGCCTTCACCAGCGCTTCCCGCACGGCTGCGTGCTCCTCAGGCGGGAGCGAAAACTCCATCAGGGCGGCGAACGCGCCCAGCGGGAGGCGCACCACGCTTGGCGAGAAGGAGCCGTCGGGCACATGCCCGAGCTCCACGACCCGCGCGCGGAGGTGCTCGGCGAGGAGCGGGTTGTCGACGTCGATCGAGAACAGATCGCCCGAGCGCGAGAGCTTGGCGGAGGTGAGCAGCGCGCGCACGGCACCATCGAGGTCGGCGGTGGTCTGGCGGCGGAGGTCGCGGTCGTACAGGAGCCGGCGGGCCTTCGAGCGGGTCACCTTGAGGCCGGCCATGAGCTCGTAGGCGGTGGGCGCTCGTTTGACGGCGCCGAGGTCGGTGAGGAGGCCCAGCACCAGGAGCTCGGTCTCGCTCTTGGGGAGCGTCCCGAACGCGGGGTTCGTGTAGGCCTCGAGGAACGTGGCCAGCGCCCGCGCCGTTCGTTCGGGACCCGCATTGCGGATGACCTGGTCGATGTCCATGATGCGCCTCTCGGAGAGGGCCCCCCCTAACGTTGGGGCCGGGGCGCCGTTCAGCAGCCGTTCTCGCGCCCGGGCGTGCCGTGGTCGCCCCCGGAGAGGCGCGCGGTCTGCTCGCACCACGCCGACTCCGGGTCGTTGGCCTCGGCCGTGAGCCGGCCGGGGCGGACGCCCATCGCCACCCCCGCGCTCACGAAGGAGGCGCCCCAGGCGAACCGATCAACTACGTCGCCGCCGGAGGTGCGCGAGAGCACGAGCTCATCGCCCGTGTTGGCGAGGGCGAGCCCGCCGCCCGTGGACTTGTAGCGGTACGACCCGTCGCAGGTGACGCCGCCGTTCTGGGCGGCGTCGCCGTTCGCGCAGAGCACGGCGTAGGCACCGGCCGGGAGGGTGAAGCCGGCGTCGAGCGCCACGCCGTCCACGCCGTCGTCACCCAGCCAGAGCTCGCCGAGGTCGAGGGTGTGGTCGGACACGTTCACGACCTCGATCCACTCGCCGTCGCCGTCGTCCACCGCCGCCGGGTCGAACAGGGCCTCGCTGATCACCAGCTCGCCAGGCTCTGGCGGCGCGATGCGCGGGCCGGTGTCGGTGTCCTCGGGCGGCTCGCCCGTGTCGTCGGGCGCGGTGTCTTCTGCCGCGGTGTCGTCGGCGTCGGCCGTGTCTTCGTGAGCGCCCGCCGGGTCGACCGCGCTGTCGCCGGTGGTGTGGGCGGAGTAATCGAGGCCCACGCCGCACCCGGCGAGGAGGGACACGAGAAGCGGCAGGGCGAAGCGGAGCGCGACCACGGCGGAGTCGTAACCCCTCTCCGCCGCCTCAGGCGCGACGACCGCCGAGCGCGGCGAGCTCCTCGGTGACCGCCCGCCGATACGGCCAGGCCTCGGGCGCCTTCTCGAGCGCCGTTTCGAAGCAGGTGCGGGCCCGCTCGATGTGGCCCAGCTCGGCGAGCACCGTGCCCATCCGCATCCACCCCTTGGCGTAAGCAGGCTGCAGCGCCACCGCACGCTCCCACTCCTCGAGCGCCGCCCAGGGGAGCTGGAGCTGGTATAGCCAGGAGCCGCGGTTGCTGCGCACGTGGATATCGTTGGGGTCGGCCACGAGCGAGCTCGCCGCGTCGGCCACGGCGCTCATGAGGTCGCCCTGCTCCCAGAAGCGGAGCGCGCGCTCGTAGAAATATGCAGCGCGCTCGGGGCGGGGGAGCTGTTGCGCCCGGTCCTGGTCGGCCTGCTCGCAGGCTTCGGCAACCTCCATGATTGCATCGACGTTGCCGTTGGACTCGGCCTCCGCGAGGGTGGCCTCCAAGGCGGGCAGCCCTTCCGGGTCGACCAGGGTGATGCGCCCGCAGAGGAGCCACACCACCCGATCCACCTCGGCCTCGGCCGCCTCGCTCCCCGCCGGCGCCGCTTCGCCCCGGTACCGGGCCGCGACGGCCGCGGCGAGCACCCGCATACCGATCCCTCGCGCCTCTGCTTCCCGAAGCGACTGCCGCGCGGCCGCGTGCAGGTCCGTCCAGCTGAGCGCCACGCTACTTCGCGCCGATCTCGACGGTGCCGCTGGCCGAGACGGTCATCGTGGGGCCACCGATGCCAAAGTCGCCGCTCACGGAGGATTCGGTCTGGCTGCCGCCCATGACCGCCTGCTGCACCGACACCTGCGAGCCCTTCGCGCTGAGCTTGCCGCCCTGGGCGGTGCCGACGGTGAACGTGACGTTGCCCGCGCGCGCGGTGACGGTAGAGGCGCCGGTGAGGGTGGCGCCGCCATCCACGACCACCTTCACATCTCCGCCCGCCGCGTTCACGTTCACCGAGGTGTACTGGCCGGAGGCGAACAGCCCGCCGGAGCCAGCGGCCACCTTCAGCGCGCCGGAGCAGCCGATCACCTGCACCCAGCCGCTGCCGGACTGCGTGATCGACAGCGCGCTCGTGCCCGCGGGGATGTTCACGGTGAGGGGGGCATCGATCGAGCTGACGCCCGAGCTGCGGCCGGACACGCGGGTAGAGACGACGCCGCCGCCCTTGCCATCGCCCGACACCTTCAGGCCCATGCCCTTGCCGGCGCTCTCCATGGCGCCTTCGGACGACCCGGTGATCGCGTAGGGAAGGCGGCCGGAGAGCGTGTCGGTGTCGATGCAGCGAACGCTCACGTTGCCGCCGTTGTGCGTGACGGAGACCGGCTTGCCCACGGTGTAGGAGGTGGCGCTCTCGGAGAGATTGCCCTCGTAGGAAAGGTCGCCCACGGTGGCGCCCTCATCGTCGGCGTACGCGAACGAGAGCAGGAGGATTGCGGAGTGCAGCATGGTCGCCTCGTGCCGGACGTAACCCGCCACGGCGGCGGACACTCCCCGCGCGCGCGAGGGTTACGGAGGGGCATGTTCACTCGCCCCCTCTGCGACCTTCACATCCACGTGGGCGCGAGCGTTGCCCCGCACATCATGTGGTCCATCGCCCATTCGCAGGGCTACCGCCTGCCCACCAAGGACTACTTCGAGTTCGTCGAGCTCATCACGGTGAATCCGAAGAAGGTCAAGTCGCTCGACGACTACCTGAAGATCTTGCACGACGTCACCGAGAAGATCCAGTCCTCGCCCAGCGCCATCGAGCGGAGCGTGTACGAGATCATCGGCAAGGAGTACCGCGGCAGCCTCGTGGGCCGCATCGAGCTCCGCTTCAACCCCATGAAGCGGAACCTCCACGGCGAGCGCGACCTCGACCACATCATCCACGCCGCCATCCGCGGCATGGATCGCGCCTGCCTCGAGTACAACGTGGAGGCCGGCCTCATCTTCTGCCTCGCCCGCGAGTTCGACCCCGACCTCAACCAGATCCTCGTCGAGAAGGCCATCCGCTACCGCGACCGCGGCGTGGTGGGGATCGACGTGGCGGGCCCCGAGAGCCATACCATCGAGCTCGACGAGTCGGTGGGCCGCTACGAGCAGCTCTTCGAGCGGGCACGGAGCGCGGGCCTGGGCACCACGATCCACACCGGCGAGACCGCGTCGAGCGGCGGGGAGGGAGTCATCGCCGTGCTGAAGCGCCTCAAGCCCGACCGGATCGGGCACGGCATCCGCGCCACCTACAGCGACGAGGCGCTCGCCCGCCTCGCCGACGCCGGCACGCTGCTCGAGATCTGCCCCACCTCCAACCTGCACACCCGGGCGGTGCGGCACCTCGAGGAGGTCCGCTACATCCTGGGCAGCCTCCAGGCGCACAAGATTCCTTTCTCGATCAACACCGATGGCACCTACCTCTGCCGTACCAACCTGCGTCGGGAGTACAAGCTCCTGATCGACGCAGAAATCCTCACCCCCGAGGAGGCGGATCGCTGCAACGAGGCTGCTTACGCCGCGAGTTTCCTCGACTGACGGCCGCGCGTGCGCCCGCTTAGCGCTGCGACCAGCCGAGGAGCAGACTGCCGATCGCGGGGCCCACGTTCTCCTCCGGGCCGAGCTTCCGACCATCCCAACGGCGCACGTAACGGCGCTGCTGCACCCAGACCGCGCCCGTGTCCACGGCGAAGAGGCTGCCTGCTTCAGGGCAGGGCTTGCCGGTGCGTTCGGTGCTCACCTCGTCGAGGCTGGCCTCCGTGTCGGGCAGGAGGCTGTCGTTCAGCTCGCAGCAGAGCCCCACACGCGCCGGCCAACGGTGGAGCGCCACCACCTCGGCCACCGGGAGCGCCTCGCGCACCGCGATGACCTTCGACCCCGGCCGGAGCAGGTCGGGGAAGCCGAAGAGCAGCCAGGAGCGGCCGCTGTCGTCGGTGAGGCGCATCCGCGCGCTCGCGCTGGTGAGCACGTCCATCGCGGCGGGGATGGCGCCGATCGCATCGGGGATGGGCGTGCTGCCGGCGGGGACCAGGCGCCCGCCTACCGCCGCGACGGCGGCCTGCCAGCCGGCCGCGGGCGTTTCGAGCTCGGGGGCCGGCGGCGACTCCATCGGCGTGACATCGACCCCGCGGCGCGGCGGCTGGATGAGCGCGGGCGCCGCGAGCGGCAGCGCTTCCGGCTCCGGATCGGGCGTGATGCGGCTGCGAACCACCGGCTTCACCAGCTCCGAGCCCTTCGGCGGGAGCGGCGACTCCTTCCTCAGCTCGCTGGCGAGGTGGGGGAGCTGCGGCAGGATGAGCTGCTCCATCGCGGTGCGGCAGCCGCCGGAGGAGCCTGGCATCGAGAAGACGAGCCGCCCGCGGGCGAGACCGCCGACCGCATCGGAGAGCATCGCGGCGGCGCCGATCTCCTCGAAGGAGATGAGGCGGAAGAGCTCGCCAAAGCCGGGCAGCTCGCGGTCGAGACGGGTCCGCACCACCTTCGGGGTGCAGTCGCGCGCGGAGATGCCGGTGCCGCCGGTGAGGAGCACCACATCCACGTTGGTGGCCGACAGCGCCCGGTCGAGCTCCTGACCGATGGCCTCGGGGTCGTCGGGAACGATGGCGTGGCCCGTGACCACGTGGCCGGCACCCTCGGCGAGCGCGCGCAGGAGGGGACCGCTTCGATCCTCCTTGACTCCCCGCGTAGTGGACACGGTGATGACGAGGACCTGCAACGAGACGGCGGGTGCGGTTTCGTGGGGCATGCGGGCGGCTATCCCGTCGGCGGGCGGGGGGGTACGGCCTCCGGCTCGGCCTGGGCAGCGAGCCACGCTTCCAGGATCAGGGCGGCGGCGTGGGCATCCACGGTGGAGCGGAGGAGGCCGGCCTCCTCGATCCGCAGGCGCGCTTCGGAGCTGGTGAAGCCTTCGTCGATGAAGTGAAGGGGCAGCCCGGTGCGCTCCGCGAGCGCCGTGCCCAGCTGCCGCGCGAGGTGGGTGATCCGCTCGCTCCGCTCGGGGAGCCCGACCACGAGGGCGGTGACGCCGCGCTCGCGGACGGTGACGGCCAGCGCGGTGCAGTCCTTGGCGACGGACTGCCGCTGCAGGGTGGTGACGGGAAAAGCCATGCGCCGCGCGGCATCGCTCACGGCCACGCCGATCTTGGCGGTGCCGACATCGAGGGCGAGGACCGGACCGGGAAAAGCCATACGAGAACCCGCTTGGAGCATAGCGCGGAGGAGCGGCGCGATACGCTGTCCCATGCCCGTACGCTTCGACATCGTGAGTCAAGGCGAAGAGTTGTTGTCGGGCCAGAACGTCGATACCAACGCCCCCTGGATTTCGGGCGAGCTGCAGTCGCTCGGCCTCGTGCCCGGGCGTGTGAGCGTGGTGGGCGACGAGCTGGCGTCGATCCGCGCGGTCCTC
This sequence comes from uncultured Pseudomonadota bacterium, assembly GCA_903885375.1. Taxonomy (GTDB): domain Bacteria; phylum Myxococcota_A; class UBA796; order UBA796; family SXON01; genus SXON01. The sequence goes on along the minus strand of CAISIK010000006.1, from coordinate 21,427 downwards.
GCCGAGGCTGCGCAGCGCGCGTCGGTGGTGGTGTGCACGGGGGGCCTCGGTCCCACCACCGACGACCTCACGCGCGATGCGGCCGCCGCCGCGTTCGGGGTGCCGCTCGAGGAGAGCGCGGAGGGCCTGGCCCAGATCGAGGAGCGCTATCGCTCACGCTTGCGGCCGATGCCGCCCACCAACCGCGTGCAGGCCCTCCTCCCGCGGGGCGCCGAGCTCCTCGAGAACCGCCTCGGCACCGCCCCGGGCTTCGCGTGGGACACGGGGAGCTGCATGCTCTTCTTCCTGCCGGGCGTGCCCTTCGAGATGCGGCCGATGGTGATCCAGCAGGTGCTGCCGCGGGTGCGGGCGCGGTTCTCGCTCGAGCCCCGCCGCACCGTGCTCCTCCGTTGCGTGAGCCTTGCGGAGAGCGTGGCCGGCGAGCGGATGGCGGGCTTCGAGCGCCCGGGGGTCACGGTGGGCTACCGCGCGAGCTTCCCGGAGGTGCAGGTGAAGCTGCACGTCGATGCCGGGCTGGATGGGGATGCGCTCGCGGAGGAGGCCATCGCCCGGCTGGGGCGCCAGCACGTCTTCGGCGTGGGCACGGGCCCGCTCGCCAGCGTCGTGGGCGACATGCTGCGGGAGCGCGGCGAAACCGTGTCCACGGCGGAGAGTTGCACGGCGGGGCGCATCTCGGCCGAGCTCACGGCCGCGGCGGGCGCGAGCGACTTCTTCCTCGGCGGCGCGGTGGTGTACGCCAACGCGGCCAAGACCGACTTCTGTGGCGTTCCCGCCGAGCTGATCGCGCGTGAGGGTGCGGTGAGCGAAAGCGTGGCGCGTGCGCTGGCCGAAGGGGTCCGCGCCCGGATGGGGTCCACCTGGGGCCTCGGGGTCACCGGCATCGCCGGGCCGGGTGGCGGAAGCGAGGAGAAACCCGTGGGAACCTTGCACATCGCGTGCGCTGGGCCGGGCGGTGTCGACCACACCGCGCTGCGCCTGCCCTACGATCGCCTGCGGAACCTGTCGGTGTCGGTGGCGCTCACGCTCGATCTGCTTCGGCAGGCGATGCTGAAGCGAACCTGAACGAAAAAAACATCGGCGACCATTTTTTGGCCTGACGGAGCTTGCGTCCGTACAGGTGCGCGCTACATGCTCGAGCACCCCACGGAGCCCTCATGCCCATCGACCCCGAACGTTCCAAAGCCCTCGAAGCCGCCATCGCCTCCATCGAACGAAGCTACGGCAAGGGGGCCATCATGCGCCTCGGCGCCAACGAGCACGTGGCAGTGGGCACCGTGTCCAGCGGCTCCATCGGGCTCGATCTGGCGCTCGGCATCGGCGGCCTGCCCCGCGGCCGCGTCATCGAAATCTACGGGCCGGAGTCCAGCGGCAAAACCACGATGACGCTCCACCTCATCGCCGAAACCCAGAAGGCCGGCGGCGTGGCCGCGTTCATCGATGCCGAACACGCGCTCGATGTGCACTACGCCCGCGCCCTCGGGGTCAACGTGGAGGAGCTGCTCATCTCCCAGCCCGACACCGGCGAGCAGGCCCTTGAGATCGCGGACACGCTCGTGCGCTCCGGCGCCGTCGATGCCGTGATCGTCGACTCGGTTGCGGCGCTCGTCCCCAAGGCCGAGCTCGAAGGCGAGATGGGCGATGTGCAGCCCGGCGCGCAGGCGCGGCTCATGTCGCAGGCGCTCCGCAAGCTCACCGCGAACATCCACAAGTCGAACTGCTCGATGATCTTCATCAACCAGGTCCGCATGAAGATCGGCGTGATGTTCGGCTCGCCCGAAACCACCACCGGTGGAAACGCGCTGAAGTACTACGCCAGCATCCGGCTCGACATCCGGCGCATCGGCACCCTGAAGGTGGGCGAAGAGTCCATCGGCAACCGCACGCGGGTGAAGGTGGTCAAGAACAAGCTCGCGCCCCCCTTCCGGCAGGTGGAGTTCGACATCCTCTACGGCAAGGGCATCAACTTCGAGGGCGAGCTCATCGACATCGGGGTCGACCTCGGCATCGTGCGCAAGTCGGGCTCCTGGTTCGCGTATGGCGAGGAGCGGATCGGGCAGGGTCGGGAGAAGGCCATCCAGTTCCTGCATGACAAGCCTGAAGTCCGGGAAAGGCTCCGCAAGGAGATCATGAACCGGGGCGAAGCCGCCATCCCCGTCGTGAGCGGCGCCAGCGCCGAGGCGTGATTTCCGGTAGCATTCGTTCGTGTCGGGAAGGCTCCCGCACGACGGAGTGCTGATGGATCTGGCGGCGATCTGCGGGGTCGCGGTGGCGGCGGGCGCAAGCGACATCCACCTCAAGGTGGGCTTGCCGCCCATGATGCGCCTGCACGGCGAAATCCATCCGGTTCCGCGGCAGCTTGCCGTGAATCCCGATGAGCTCGGCCGTGCCCTCTGGGACATCATGAACCCCGGCCAGCGCGAGCGATTCAAGACCTCCAACGAGTGCGACCTCGCCACCACCTTCCCGGGGTTGGCGCGGTTCCGCGTGAACGTCTTCCGCCAGCAGGGCAAGATCGGCGCGGTCCTCCGCACCATCCCCACCCAGGTCCGTTCGATCGATGAGCTGAATCTCCCCCCGGTGCTGAAGAAGCTGTCGGGGGAGGGGCGTGGGCTGATCCTCGTCACCGGCGCCACGGGCTCGGGCAAGAGCACCACGCTGGCGGCGATGATCGAGGAGATCAACCGCGAGGAGCGTTGCCACATCCTCACCATCGAGGATCCGGTGGAGTTCATCTTCGCCGACAAGAAGAGCATCGTGAACCAGCGCGAGGTGGGCATCGATGCGATGAACTTCCACAACGCGCTGCGGGCGGCCCTGCGTCAGGACCCCGACGTGATCCTGATCGGCGAGCTGCGCGATCTCGAAACCGTGGAGATCGCGTTGGCGGCGGCCGAAACGGGCCACCTCGTGCTGGGCACGCTGCACACCGTCGATGCCCATGAAACGGTGAACCGCGTGATCGGCTTCTTCGAGCCCCACCACCAGAACCAGATCCGGCTCACGCTCGGCAGCGTGCTGAAGGGCGTGGTGTCGCAGCGGCTGGTGGGCGGCGCCAAGGGGGGCCGGGTGGCGGCGCTCGAGATCATGGTGAACACGGGCACCATCTACGAGTGCATCGTCGATGCCAAGCGCACCCGCGAGATTCGGGATCACATGCGCAAGGGCCGCGCCAACTACGGCACCCAGACCTTCGATCAGCACCTGCTCGCGCTGGTCAACGAGGGCCGCGTGCTCGAGGCCGAGGCGCTGAAGTACGCGAACAACCCCGATGAGCTGGCGCTGCGGCTCAGCGGCATGGGCGCCGACGACGACTGAGCGCCCAGAAAGTGTGCCGGCCCCGCTCGGCTTGACCGCGCGGCGGCGGTGGGCAGGTTAGCCGCGCGCCCCATGGAATCTGCACAACTTCGCCGTCGCTTCCTCGACTACTTCGCCCGCAACGGCCACGAAGTCGTCGCTTCGTCCTCGCTCATCCCGCACAACGACCCCACGCTGTTCTTCGTGAACGCGGGCATGGTGCAGTTCAAGGATGTGTTCCTCGGGGCCGACCAGCGGAACTACAAGCGGGCCACCACCTCGCAGAAGTGCCTGCGGGTGAGCGGCAAGCACAACGATCTCGAGAACGTGGGGCACACCGCCCGGCACCACACGCTGTTCGAGATGCTGGGAAACTTCTCCTTCGGCGACTACTTCAAGCCCGAGGCCATCCACTACGCGTGGGACCTCCTCACCAACGACCTCGGCATCGATCCGGCCCGGCTCTGGGTGACGGTTTTCGAGGATGACGACGAGGCGCTGCAGATCTGGCACGACCAGGAAGGCGTGCCGGTGGAGCGCATCCAGAAGCTCGGCGCGAAGGACAACTTCTGGCAGATGGGCGACACGGGCCCCTGCGGTCCCTGCACCGAGATCCACTTCGACCACGGCCCGTCGGTGTCCGACGACACGCGCGGCCCCGGCGGCGGGGATGACCGCTACGTCGAGATCTGGAACCTCGTGTTCATGCAGTTCGACCGCGATGTGAGCGGCAAGCTCACCCCGCTGCCGCGCCCGAGCATCGACACCGGCTCCGGTCTGGAGCGGGTGGCCGCCGTGCTCCAGGGCAAGTACCAGAACTACGACACCGACGTCTTCCAGCCGATCATCGCCCATGCCGCCTCGCTCGCGAAGGTCCGCTACGGCGCCGACCGTGATGCCGACGTGGCGCTGAAGGTCATCGCCGACCACACCCGCGCGGCGGCCTTCCTCGTGGCCGATGGCGTGATGCCGAGCAACGAGGAGCGCGGCTACGTGCTCCGTCGCATCATGCGCCGCGGCATTCGATACGGCGTGAAGCTCGGCCTCAAGGGCCCCTTCCTGCACCAGACGGTGCAGACCTGCATCGACCAGTTCGGCGATGCCTACCCGGAGCTCCGCGAGCGGTCCACGTTCATCACCGACGTGGTCAAGGTTGAGGAGGAGCGCTTCGCCGCCACGCTCGATCGTGGCCTGGCGCTCCTCGAGCGCGAGTTCGATCGGAAGCCCACCGAGATCTCCGGTCGCGTGGCTTTCACGCTCGCCGACACCTACGGCTTCCCGGTGGACCTCACCCAGCTCATCGCCGCCGAGCGCGGCCTCGAAGTGGACGAGGCCGGCTTCAAGGCGCTCCGCGCCGAGCAGCAGGCGGCCGGTCGCGCCGCGTGGAAGGGCTCCGGCGAGGAGTCCGTGGGCGCGTTGTGGCACGAGCTGGCCCGCAACCACGCGGGTCGGTTCTGCGGCTACGCAAGCGACAGCTGCGAGGGCTTCGTGGCCGCGCTGGTGAGCGAAGGCGCGCAGGTCACGATGCTGCCCGTGGGGAGCGAAGGCAGCGTGCTCGCGAGCTGCACGCCCTTCTACGCCGAGAGCGGCGGCCAGATGGGCGACACCGGCTGGCTGCGCTGGCCGGGCGGTGAGGCCGAGGTGCTGGACACCGTGCGCCCCGCGGGCGACCTCAACGTGCACCAGGTGCGGATCGTCTCCGGCACGCTCCGCGCCGGCCAGGTGGTCTCGCTCGAGGTCGACGCCGCGCGGCGCAATCGCGCACGCCTCAACCACACCGGCACCCACCTCCTGCACGCTGCGCTCAAGCAGGTGCTCGGCGCGCACGTGCAGCAGAAGGGCTCGCTGGTGGGCCCCGACCGCCTGCGCTTCGACTTCAGCCACCACAAGGCGATGACGCCGGAGGAGCTCCGCCGCGTGGAGGACCTCGTGCAGGCCGAGATCTTCGCGAACCACGCCGTCACCACCGAGGTGGAGGATGTGGAGGCCGCCAAGGCGGCGGGCGCGATGGCGCTCTTCGGCGAGAAGTACGGCGACAAGGTGCGCGTGGTGTCGGTGGCCGGCTTCAGCAAGGAGCTCTGTGGCGGCACGCACGCCACCCGCAGCGGCGACATCGGCTTCTTCAAGCTGGTGGGCGAGTCGGGCGTGGCGGCGGGCGTTCGGCGCATCGAAGCGCAGACGGGTCCGGGCGCGCAGGCCTGGGTGCGCGAGCTGGAAGGCAGCGTCCGCGAGGCGAGCGCCGCGCTCAAGACCTCGCCCGACCGGCTGCTCGAGTCCGTGCAGCGGCTGCTCGCCGAGCGGGCCACGCTGCAGAAGGAGATCGAAGTCGCCCGTCGTGAGGCGGCGCGTGCCGCCACGGGCGACCTCCGCGAGAAGGCGCAGGCCCTCCCCGGTGGCGGCAAGTTCGTCGCCGCCGAGTTCGTGGGCGACGTCGCGGCCATGCGCGAGGAGGCCGACCGGCTCCGCGACTCCCTCGGGAGCGCGGTGGTGGTGCTGGTGGCGCGCGATGGCGAGGCGGTGCGCCTGCTCGTGGCCGTGAGCAAGGACCTCGCCGGCACCCGCTACAACGCGGGCAAGCTGGTGGGCACCCTCGCGGCCATCGTGGGCGGCAAGGGCGGCGGTCGGCCGGACCTCGCCCAGGCCGGCGGCAACGACGTTTCGCGCATTCCCGAGCTGATCTCCTCGGTCGCGGGCCTGCTTGGGTAGCTTCGGCCTCCGTACCGTCGTGTCGGAAGAGCCGGTCGCCGTGATCGGCGATGTGCACGGCCGCGCCTCGCTGCTCCGCGAGCTGCTCGCCCAGCTCGGCGACCGGCTGGTCGTCAGCGTGGGCGACGTGGTGGACCGCGGCGAGGATGCCCGCGACTGTGTGCAGCAGCTCATCGACCGCGGCGCGGTGGGGGTGCTGGGCAACCACGAGCAGTGGATGCGGGAGCTCGTCACCGGCGGGGGGTTCGATCGTTTCGCGCTCAGCCACGCGATGGGCGGCGAGGCCACCCTGCGCAGCTACGGCATCACGGGCCGTTCGCCGGCCGACGTGGTCGCGCAGCTGGACAGGGTGCCGGCCGCCCACCAGGCCTGGTTCCGCTCGCTCGTCGATCTGGTGGACCTCCAGGTGGGCGGCCGGTCCTACTGGGTGGCGCACTCCGCGCCCGAGCGCGATGTGCTCGGCGACGGCGCGGCCGACGACGAGGTGCGCGACTTTTTCGCGCGGTCCGGCGAGGGGCTGCGTTGGGGGCGCTACGACGTGGGCCAGGTGGCCCGCGCCTCGCGGCCCTTCGTCGTGGGCCACATGTGCCGCCAGGGCCCCCACGCCTCCGCGCACTGCATCGCCATCGACACCGGCTCGGGCACCACGGCGAACGACACGCTCACGGCCGTCCTGCTCCCCGAGCTGCGCTTCGTTTCGGTCCGCACCAGTCGCTGACGAACCGGGCCATGCCCGCCTCGCCGCGCGCGGTTAGCAGCGCCGCCTTCCGGAGCTTTCCATGGACATCAAGACTTCCAAGATTCTCGTCACCGGCGGCGCCAGCGGCATGGGCCGCCACTTCGTGCTCTCCCTCGCTCGCGATGGGGCCGATGTGGCCTTCTGCGACCTCGATGCGGAGGCCGTGGCCGCCGTGGAGTCCGAAGCGGTGGCGCGCGGCCTGGCCGGTCGCGTGAAGGGCTTCGTGGCCAACGTGGCCAAGGAAGATGACGTGGTGGCGCTCGTGCGCGATGCGGGGGCGGCGCTCGGCGGCCTCACCGGCATCGTCAACAACGCCGGCATCATCCGCGATGGCCTGCTCGTGAAGATCGACAAGGCCACGGGCGCGGTCGTGAAGTTCCCGCTGAGCAAGTGGCAGCAGGTGCTCGACGTGAACCTCACCGGCGTCTTCCTCTGCGCGCGCGAGTTCGCGGCCTACGCCATCGAGAACAACGTGCCCCAGAGCGTGATCATCAGCATCAGCTCCATCAGCCGCCACGGCAACCAGGGCCAGGGCAACTACTCCGCGGCCAAGGCGGCCATCGTGGCCGACACCGCGCTGTGGGCCGGCGAGCTCGCCCGCTACGGCATCCGCACGGGCGCCATCGCCCCGGGCTTCACCCGCACCCCCATCCTCGAGGGCATGCCCCCCGAGGCGCTCGCCAAGGTGAGCGCGCCCGTGCCGCTCAAGCGCATCGGCGAGCCCGAGGAGATGTACCTCACCGTGAAGTTCATCATCGAGAACGACTACTTCACCGGTCGCGTCATCGACGTGGACGGTGGCCTCCGCCTGAGCTGAGTCGAGGATGGGCGCCACGACCCCGACGGGGCGGCTGGCGCCCACGCCCTCCGGGCACCTGCACCTCGGCAACGCGCTGGCCTTCGGCGCGGCGTGGCTCTCCGCGCGCGCTGCGGGCGGGCGCGTGCTGCTGCGCGTGGAGGACCTTGATCGCGGCCGGGCGCGCCCCGAGATCGCCGAGGCCCAACGCGAGGACCTGCGGTGGCTCGGCCTCGACTGGGACGAGGAGGTTCCGCCGCAGTCCACCCGCCGCTACCCGCTCGATGGCATCCCCGTCTTCCGGTGCCTCTGCAACCGCCAGACGCGGCTCTACCTCGTGTGCATGTGCCGCTCGAAGGCGCACGACCGCGGCGCGTGGCGCTTCGACACCCCCCGCGGGGAGGTCCGCTTCGTGGACCGGGCCGCCGGCCTGCAGTCTTTCCAGCCCGACGAGGACCCGGTGCTCGTCCGGGCGGATGGGGAGGCCGCCTACCCCCTCGCGGTGGTGCTCGACGACCATCGCGACGGCGTGACCGAGGTGGTGCGGGGCGGCGACCTGCTCGCGGCCACGGCCACCCAGGTGCGCCTCTACGAGGTGCTGGGCCTGCAGCCGCCCACCTGGCTGCACGTGGCCCTGCTCGTGGGTCCCGACGGGCAGAAGTTGTCCAAGTCGCACGGCAGCACCGAGCTTCGTGCGCTCCGCGCCGCCGGTTGGAGCGCCGAGCGGGTGTGGCGCACCCTCGGGCCGCTCCTCGGCGTGGGCGGTCTCGACCCGACGGAATTCCGCGCCGAGGGCGTGGTGCAGGGGGCGTGGAGGGTGGCCGACGACGGCGCATTGGCCGGGCCCGCGTGATAGAGCGCCCTCCCCCTGGAGCGAGGCGATGGGCACTTTCAAGACGGCGGCGGTCATCGGCGCCTCGGTGGGTATCGGCGCGGAGATGGTGCGCCAGCTCGCGGCCGGCGGCGTCCGGGTGGCGGCGGTGGCGCGGCGGCTCCCCGAGCTGGAGGCGCTACAGGCGGCGTGCGGCGGGCCCGAGCGGGTGTCGGTCTATTCGCACGACGTGCGGCGGTTCGAGGAGGCGCCTTCGCTGTTCGACCGCATCTGCGCGGACCTCGGCGGGGTGGACTGCCTCATCTACAACGCGGGCGTGATGCCGCGGGTCGAGGAGAGCGAATACAACTTCGGGAAGGACCGGGAGATGATCGAGGTCAACCTGCTTGGCGCCATGGCCTGGTTCAACCCGGCCGGCGCCTACATGGAGGCGCGCCGGGCAGGCACGCTGGTGGGCATCTCGTCGGTGGCCGGCGACCGCGGGCGCCGTGGCAACCCGGCCTACCACACGAGCAAGGCGGCGCTCACCACCTACCTCGAGTCCCTCCGCAACCGGCTCGATCGGTACGGCGTCCACGTGGTCACCGTCAAGCCGGGCCCGGTGGCCACCGCCATGACCGAAGGCTTGAAGCTCCCCCTGATGATCCCCGCCGAGGAGGCCGCCCGGGGTGCCCTGGCGCTCGCCGAAGCCGGCACGGGCGTGGGCTACGTGCCCCGCACCTGGTCGCCCATCATGCTCACCATCCAGCACGTGCCGTCGGTGATCTTCCGCCGCACGAACATCTGACCATGCTCCCACCGCTCCCGTCGCAGCTCCCGCGCCGCGTGTTCGACGGCTTCGGCTACTCCACCCGGTCGGTGTCCGGTTTTGTGGACGCGGGGAGCGTGGCCGAGCTGCAGGCAGCCTTCCGCTATGCGGGCGAGCACGGCCTCACCGTGGGGCTCCGCGGCTCGGGCCGCAGCTACGGCGATGCCGCCATGAACGGCGGTGGCCTCGTGGTGGATGCGCGGCGCATGAAGCGCGTCCTCGCGTGGGACCCGGCTACCGGCGTGGCCGATCTCGAGCCCGGCTTCACGATCGAGGACATGTGGCGCACCTTCCTCCGCGAGGGCTGGTGGCCGGCGGTGGTGCCCGGCACGATGTTCCCCACGATCGGCGGGATCGCCGCGATGAACGTGCACGGCAAGAACTGCTTCAAGGTGGGCCCGTGGGGGGATCACATCCTTGAGGCCGACCTCGTGGCGCCCGACGGCAACGTGTACCGCACCTCGCGCACCGAGAACGAGGAGCTGTTCAACGCGGCGATCGGCGGCTTCGGCATGCTCGGGGCGTTCAGCCGTCTGCGCGTGCAGCTCAAGCGCGTGTACAGCGGCGGCTTGCGCGTCCGCGGCCACTACTGCCGCGACCTCGCGGAGCAGTTCGCCTGGTTCGAGGAGTACACGCAGAAGTCCGACTACTGCGTGAGCTGGGTGGACTGCATCGCCGGCGGCGCCTCGCTCGGCCGCGGTCAGCCCCACTCGGCGGTGTACCTGCACGAAGATGAGGACCGCACGCCCGACTTCGACCCGGCGCACCAGGACCTCCCGGGGCACATCCTCGGCGTGCCGCGCGCGCTCGTCGGCACCATCCTCGCGAAGTTCAATACCAACCTCGGCATGCGCCTCCTGAACTTTGGCAAGAACCTCGCCTCCCGCTTCGGACCGAAGTCCGAGGTCATCCAGGGACACGTCGCCTTCAACTTCCTCCTCGACTACGTGCCCACCTTCCGCGATGCCTACCGGCCGCACGGGTTCGTGCAGTACCAGCCCTTCGTGCCGAAGGAGTCCGCCCAGGAGGTGTTCACCAACATCCTGCGGCTCACGCAGGCCCGCGGCGTGCCCAGCTACCTCGGCGTGATGAAACGCCACCGCGCCGACGAATTCCTGCTCAGCCACGGCCTCGACGGCTACAGCTTCGCGCTCGACTTCCCCGTCACTCCGGCCAACCGGGCGGTGCTCTGGAAGACGCTCCACGAGGTGTCGGACATGGTCTGCGAGGCGGGTGGGCGCTTCTACCCGGCCAAGGATGCCGTGATCCGCCCCGACCACTTCCAGCGGGCGTGGGGCCAGGCGCGCATCGCCCGGTTCAACGCGCTGCGCGCCATGGTCGACCCCGCTCGGCGGCTCCGCACCGATCTGGCGGCGCGCTTCGGGCTCTGCGGGCCCGAGGGCGCTTAGCGCCCCTTCAGGCGCCCTTCGAGCTCATCGAGGCGGCGGCGCATCGCAGCGAGGCTGTCCTCCTCGGCCGGCGGCGGCGGGGGAGGGGGGCGCGGCGGCGGCGCGGCGGCACGGCCCATCGGCACTCCCCACGCAGCGGGGTTGAGGTTCGGGAACCCGCTGGTGACGCGGGCCTCCAACTCGTCGAGCTGGCCGTGCATGAGCTCGAGCGCGCTCCCGATGTGCGGGCGGAGCATGCGCTGCAAGGGGTCATCGCCGGTGGCCCGGATGATGCGGCGCAGCATGCCGATGGGGAGGAGGTCGGCGCCGCCCTCGGAGGCGAGCAGCACCTGCAGGAGCGTTTCGCGGGTGAGATCGCGGCCGGTCTTCACGTCCTCAACCACGACGGGGGCGCCGGAACGCACCATGGCCGCGATGTCCTCGAGGTTCACGTAGCGGGAGGCCTCGGTGTCGTAGAGCCGGCGGTTCTCGTACTTGCGGATGGTGGGCATGGGGCTGGCTATCCGCTTTGCTGCGATGCGACGAGACGGGGGCCAGCGCTGGCGCCCATCGTGGAACTTTTTTGCTGCGACGCAAAATGGTGTCTTGCCGCATCGCAGCATCGCGCATACATGGAGTGCACCCCGGACGCAGCGCCGGCCCAACCCCTGGAGTCAACATGAACACGATGAACAACCCCTTCGCGAACCAGATCAACCAGGCCGCCGAGCAGGTCCTCGCGGGCCAGCGCCAGCTCCTCGACTGGCAGCGCGCCCAGATGAAGCTCGCCGAAGAGGCCGCCCTCGCCAGCTTCAAGATCGGCCGCGCGGGGTTCGATGTGAGCGCCGAGATGGGCCACAACATGGCGCGCACGATGGTCGACACCTTCGCGCCCGCTGCCGAGGCTCCCAAGGCCTGAGGCCCCCGGGTGGGAACCCCCACCCGCCCCGATGGCGAGGCGCGATCCGACGCCTCGCCATCGCCCCGTCGGCGCCGCGATGCGCCGGTGGACCGCCCGCCGAGTCACCTGGCCCGGCGCATCGCCCCTTGATTCTTTGCTGCGATGCGTTACGTGCATGCCGCAGCGCAGCCAACCCGGAGTCCCATGACCACCCAGGCAACCCCCGACATGAAGCAGATGGGCGACGAGCTCTACAAGCACTGGGAGCGCGCCATGGGCTCCTGGTGGGATCAGGTGCTCGAAACCCCCGCATTCCTCGGCGCCATGGGGCAGAACCTCGAGGCGATGGCCGGCGCGCGCGGGCACTACGAGAAGGCGGTGGATGAAGCCGCGGAGCGAATGCACCTGCCCAGCCGCAGCGATGTGGTCCGGGTCGCGAAGGTGGCCTCCATGCTGGAGGAGCGCCTGTTGCAGCAGGAAGACCTCGTGCTCGGCCTGAAGGACCAGATGGTGCGCCTGGAGCGCGAGGCCGTGCAGGCGCGCATCGAAGCCGCCGAGGCTCGCATCGAGCTGCGGGAAACCCTCGCCGACATCCGCGCCCAGCTTGGTGGCCTCTCCGCCGGCGCTCCGGTCGCGTCGGCGCTCGCCCCGGCCGCGGCGGCGCCGCCCGCCCCGTCGGCGCCCCGCTCCGCGAAGCCGAGGGCCCGCTGATGGTCGCCACGATCGCCCAGACCACGGAAACCCTCCGGTGGCTCTCCACCGAACCCGTGGCGCGTGTGCGCATCGGTCAAACGCCGCATGCGGTGATCCACCAGGATCGCAAGGCGTGCGTCCGCTACTTCGCGCCGAAGGAGGCGGTGCATCCGCCGCTCTTCTGCGTGATGCCGCTCATCAACACCTGGAGCGTGTTCGACCTCCTTCCCGGTCGCAGCGTGGTCGGCTCGCTGCTCGCGGCGGGGGTGCCGGTGTACGTGCTCGACTGGGGGCGGGCGGGTCGTGAGGACCAGGACCTGCCGATGTCCCACTACGTGGACAACGTGCTCGGTCGCTGCCTGCGTCGTGCGGCCCGGCACGCGGGCGTCGAAACGATCGATGTGCTCGGCTACTGCGTGGGCGGCACCTTCCTCGCGCTGCACCTCGCGCGCAACCCTGGCCCGGCCCGGCGCGCCTACTTCCTCGCCACACCGATCGACTTCCACGAGGGCGGTCGCCTCTGCCGCTGGTCGCGTCCGGAAAACTTCCCGCTCGACGCGATCGTGAACGGATTCGGCAACTTCCCCGCAGCGCTCATGCAGGAGAGCTTCCGTTGGCTGCGGCCGATGGGGGCGGCGGCCAAGTGGAAGGCGGTGGTGGACCGCGGGCACGAGCCGGCGTTCCAGGAGCTGTGGGCCGCGCTCGAGCGCTGGAATGGGGATGGTGTCGACTTCCCCGGCGAGACCTATCGCGAATACATTCGGCGTTGTTACATGGACAACGCCACGATGAGCGGCGGGTGGATGATGTCGGGCCAGCCGGTCGACCTCGCCCGGTGCACCATCCCTGCGATGGCGGTGGCTGCGAGCGAGGACCACATCGTCCCCGCTGCTGCGGCCCACGCGCTGCGGAAGGTCTGGGGCGGCCCGGTGAAGACCGCCGTGGTGCGGGGCGGGCATGTGGGCGTGTGCGCCGGCAGCGCGCTCCCGGCCTCGATCCTCGAGTGGCTGGGCTCCTGATGGCCTCCTTCGGTGCCGGTCCAGGCTGGTTGCCGGAGTTTCCGGGCATGGAGTCCCTGCCGGCGAGCCGGATCCGGCGCGGAATGCAGATTCTCGCCACCGCGCCGCGGCCTCCGGTTGGCCTCACGCCCAACGAGGTGATCCACCAGCAGGGCCGGCTGGCCGTGCGGTACTACGCACCCACCGGGGCGCGTAGGAAAACCCCGGTGGTGCTCGTCCCCTCGCTCATCAACCGCGCCTACATCCTCGATCTGGAGCCCGGTCGCTCCCTCGTGCAGGCGCTCGCCGCCGCCGGCCACCCCACCTACCTCGTGGACTGGGGCGTGCCGCAGGAGGAGAACGGCGGGGAGGATGTGGCCTTCACGCTGAACCTGCTGCGTCGCAGCATCGATCGTGCCTGCCGCCATGCCGGCGCGCCGGGGGCCATCCTCTTCGGCTACTGCATGGGGGGCACGCTGGCGGCGATGCTCACGGCACTGGGCTCGGCGCGCGTCGTGGCGCTCGTCACCCTCGCCGCGCCCGTGCGCTTCTCTGAGGGGGGCCGGTTCGCCAGCTTCGTCACGTCGCTCGATACCACCACGGCCTTCCCCGCCGAGGCGCTCGTGCCGGTGTCCACGATGAAGCCGGCCTTCCAGATGCTCGACCCGGTGGGCAACGTGTCGAAGCACCTCGCCATCGAAGAAGCCAGCCACGACCCGGCCCGGCTCGTGCGCGTGCTCGCGAGGGAGCGCTGGTTGGAAGAGAACGTGCCGCTGCCCGGCGCCTTCGCGTCGGAGTTCGTACGGGAAGGCTACCAGCGCGATGGGCTCTGGAACGAAACCTGGCGGGTGGGGGGCGAAACGGTGCGCCTCGGCGCGATCGGCGTGCCCACGCTGGTCGTGAGCTGCGCGCGCGACTTCATTACGCCGGTCGCGGCGGCGGCCCCCCTCGCCGAGCGCGTGGGGCCGCACGCCCGCCACGTGGAGCTCGACACCGGCCACATCGGAGTGGTGGTGGGGGCGGAAGGCCCGCGTCGGTTCTACCCGCTGCTCGATGGTTTCTTCCGCGAGGTGGCGTCGTGAGGGCCACGAGCAACTGGCTGGAGGCGAACGCGCGGTTCCGGCCGGGGGCGGAGGCCCTGGTGGAGCTCGCGTCCGGCCGCCGGTGGACCTACGCGGAGCTGCACGCCGACTCGCTCCGATGGGCCGGCCGCCTGCAGGCGGAGGGCGTGCGCGCGGGGGATCGGGTGGCCGTGCTCGCGCCGAACCGGGCCGAAACCCTCCTCCTGCTCTTCGCCTGTGCGGAGGTGGGCGCGGTGCTCTTCCCGATGAATTGGCGCCTCGCCGATGCCGAGCTCGCCTGGCAGCGCCATCACGCAGCGCCCGCCGTGGTTTTCGTGGATCCTTCGTTCGCCGGGCGGCTGGCCGGCATCGCGCTCACGGAAGACCCGGGCAGCGAGCCCGCGTCGGGCCCCGGCAGCACGCTGGAAGCCCCGTGGGTGCTCCTCTACACGTCGGGCTCCACCGGCCGCCCCAAGGGCGCGCTCCTGAGCCACCGGCAGCTCCACTGGAACGCCGTCAACACCCAGCTCGCGTGCAACCTCACCGCGGAGGACAGCACGCTCACCTTCACGCCGCTCTTCCACACGGGCGGCCTCAACTGCCTCACCACTCCGCTCCTCTGGCGCGGTGGCCGCGTGGTGCTCGCGCGGGGGTTCGATGCGGCGGAGTCGCTGGCGGTCATCGTTTCCGAGCGCATCAGCCTGCTGATGGGTGTGCCAACCATCTTCCAGATGATGGCCGACCACGTCGACTTCAACGGCGCCGACCTCCGCTGCGTGCGCGATGCGCTCGTGGGTGGTGCCGCCCTGCCCATGCCGCTCCTCGCGCGCTACCGCAGCCGCGGCATCCCGCTTCGCCAGGGCTTCGGCCTCACCGAGGTGGGGCCCAACTGCTTCTCGCTGCCGCCGGCGGAGATCGAGCGGAAGTGGGGCTCCGTGGGCCTGCCGGTGCCGCATGTGGCCGCGCGGCTGGTGCGCCCCGATGGCACGGAGTGCGGGGCCGACGAGCCCGGTGAGCTGTGGCTTTCGGGGCCGGCCGTTTGCGCCGGCTACCTCGGCGATCCCGCGGCCACCGCCGCGGCGATGGGGGATGGCTGGTTCCGCACGGGCGACCTCCTGAGCCGCGACGCCGAGGGCTACTACACCGTGCGCGGCCGCATCAAGGACATGTTCATCTCGGGCGGCGAGAACGTGTACCCGCCGGAGGTGGAGGCCGCGATCGCCGAGCTTCCGGGCGTGGCGCAGGTGGCCGTGGTCGGCGTGCCCGATGCCCGCTGGGGCGAAGTGGGCATGGCGTTCGTGGAGCCCCGGCCCGGCGTGGCGCTCGACTCCGCCGCGGTCATCGAAGGGCTGGCGGGCCGCCTTGCCCGGTACAAGATTCCCCGGCACGTGCGGGTGGAGGCGAGCCTGCCGCTCACCGCCTCCGGAAAGCTCGACCGCGTGGCGTTGCGGGCGGGCGCCGTCGGCGAGGTGGGCTCGTGATCGCCCTGCTCCTCCTGGTGTCCTGTCTGCCCGACGATGTCGACGCGCCCGGCACATACCGCAACGTGGCAGGTGGCGACGAGGCGGACGCCGACGCCGACACCGACGCCGACGCCGATGCCGATGCCGATGCCGACGCCGACGCCGATGCCGACGCCGACGCCGACGCCGACGCCGACGCGGATGCCGACGCCGACGGGCTCCCCGGGGATTGGCTCTCGGCCGGCGCCGACCTCAGCGTGCTCTTCGCCCCCTACTTCAGCCGCATCACGGCCGACTTCCGCGAGAACGGAAGCTACACCGTGGTGGCAACCGACAACGACGGCGCCGCCACTACCTTCGTGGGCACCTTCACCGCCGACAGCTCCCGCTCCCCGGGCGACATCGAGCTCGTCCAGACCTCGCCGAGCAACGCCCGCTCGGTGGGCATCTTCGAGGTGGATGGCGACACGCTCCGCTACGAGGTGGTGATCGTCGAGCCCAGCTACGGCTATACGCCGCCCACCACGAAGAAGGGCTTCGGCTCCTCCGCCGGACCCGAGCTCGAGCCGGGCCAGAACATCCAGACCTACCGGCGGCAGTGATGCTCCTCGCCCTCTCCGCCGCCCTCGCCGGCGATGCCTCCCTCCCCGCCGAAGCCCGCGCGGCCGACGTGGCGCCCACCCCCTCCGCGCCCGCGCCGTTGCGCTTTCTCGGGGTGGTGAGCGCCCGCGGCGTGCTCACCGACGTCGTCACCACCAACCCGCTGGTCACGGGGCAGGTGGTTGGCAGCCTCGGGGGCACCAACTCCACGACCACGAGCGAGGAGAGCGGCGCCTACACCGAAGAGCGGGTGGGCGCGTTCTTCACCTACTCGCCCGCCATCCTCGATGGCCGCGCCGCCCTCGACGCCGGCTTCGAGGTGGACTTCGCCTGGGGCGACCAGAGCTACGCCACCGGCGGCAACACCGGCGGCGCCTTCGGCGGCGATCAGGTGAACCTCCAGACCCGCCGGCTGGGCGCGCGGGTGGAGTGGTTCGAGTCACAAACCGTGGTGGCCGGCCTGCAGTTCGTGGGCGACTCCGTGAACGACCCCGCCACCAGCAAGCTCGACGACCTCGTGCGCTCTGGCGGCGGGCTCAGCTTGTTCGGCAGCGAGGCCACCGGCATCGCCGCCTACGGAAAGGTGGGCGACCGTGGCGGCGAGCGCCTCCGCTACCGGGCCGGCGTGTTCACGCTGTACGAGCAGGCCTTCGCCGAGGGCGACGATGTGACCCTGTTCGTGGCTGACGTGCAGGCGGCGCCCGCTTACGCCACCCGGGCCGGGCTCCACGCCTGGGCCATCCGGGATCGGGCAGGCGGCACGGCGGGCATCGCCGGTTCGGGGCCCGGAAGCGCGCTCTCCGAGCTCCAGGGCGGGCCGCGCCTCGACTTCCGCAGCGATTCGGCCGAGGTGGCTCCCGAGGTCGACACCGACGTGGTCTGGCTCGCGGCCGACGCCGGGTACAACGCCGGCCTCGACATGGGCCGGGTGGGGGTTCGTGGCGTGGTGGTGATGAACACCGGTCGGATCTACGTGGCCGACCATGGCGACGTGGACATCCTCGGCGGCTACGGCGATATCGAGGCGCGCTTCCGCTACGCCATGGGCAAGGGCTCCGTGGCGCGCGTGGAGGCCGTGCTGGCCTCTGCCGACCACGATGGTGACGACGTGTACACCGGCCTCCTCACCGCCAACTCGTGGGGCATCGCGGGCGCCATCCACGCCACCCACGGCTGCTACCTCCTCTTCCCCGACACCGGCTCCATCAACCGGGAGGTGGCCGTGGTGGCCGACGTCTCCGGTGGCGGGCGCGGCCTCTTCGCGGTCACGGGCGGCCTCGGCTGGGATGTGATCCCCGAGCGCGTGAACGTGTCGGTGGGCGGCGGTCACGCCCGGAACGCCACCGGTGGCCTCGGCAGCGAAGCCAACTTGCGGGTGTCGGCGAGCCCATTCCCGCTCGCCACGGTGGCCGCGGTCGGCGCTGGCGTCTTCGGGAGCAACCTTCCGGTCACCCCGTGGACGGCGCTCCTCACCTTCGACTGGCTGGTACCCGGATGATCCCCCTGCTCCTCTCGCTCCTCGGAGGCTGCGTGCCCGGCTACGCCCACCTCGGCCCCCTCGAACCCGAAGACCTCTGGGCGCCGCTCCCCGTCGAGCACACCCTCGTGCGCGACATCGACATCGCCTTCATCGACTCCGGCGGCGAGGGCCCGCCGATCGTGCTCATCCACGGCCTGTCCTCCTCGATGGGCTTCTGGGAGTACCAGGTCGAGGAGCTCGCGAAGACGCACCGGGTCCTCGCGCTCGACCTCCCCGGCTATGGCGCCTCCGGCCGCCCCGACGCGCCCTGCACCCCCTCCTGGTACGCCGACGTGGTCGACGAGTGGATGTTCGCCCAGGGCCTCGACCGCGCCGTGGTGATGGGCCACAGCATGGGCGGGCAGGTGGCGATGGAGCTCGCGCTCCGGCACCCCGAGCGGGTGGACCGCCTCGTACTCTCCGCGCCCGCCGGCATCGAGTCCTTCGGCCCCGGCGCCGCGCGGTTCATGAAGGGCTTCTGGACGGAGACCCGCGCCATGGAGTCCTCCGAGGAGCAGGTCCGGGCCAACTTCCAGACCATGGTGTTCAACCGGATGGACGAGGGCGTGGAGCGGCTCATCCAGGAGCGCGTCCGTCTTGGCCAGTCGCCGCGATTCGCGGGAACGAGCGTGGCGATTTCCCGCTCCATCGCCGGGATGATCGATTACCCGGTCGGCGAGCGGGCCCGCGGCATCACCGCGCCCACCCTCATCATCTACGGCAGCGAGGATCGGATGATCCCCAACCCCGTGTTCAACGGCGGTCGCCCTCGCGCCATCGCCGAGAAGGCCCACGCGCTCATCCCCCACTCACGCCTCGTCGTGATCGAAGGCGCGGGTCATACGGTGCACCACGATTCGCCCCGGGCGTTCAACCGCGCCGTCGAGGAATTCCTGCCATGACCCTCATCGCCCTCCTCCCGCTTGCCCTCGCCACCACCGGCTTCGACGCCACCGCGCCGGAGGCCACCTTCACCGGCACGGAGGTGGAGAACCTCGAGGGCACCGTGCGGCTGTGGAGCGCGATCGAGCGGCTGGCCGATCCGGACCGCACGCTCTTCGGCGCCGGCCAGTACAACAGCGTCACCAGCTGGCCGAGCGCGGCCCCCTGGGCGCCGTACATCGCCACCTGTTTTGGCTCGGCCACGCCGCACACCTCGAAGTTCCTGCTCCACGTCGGCCCGAGCTCGGCCATCGCGTCGGGAACGCCGATCCTCTTCGTGCCCGGTGCCGCCGACAACGGCTCCCGCGGCTTCATCACGATGGCCTGGCACGAGGACCTCCTGGGCCGCCCGGTGTACGCCATCACCTTCGCGCACCCCCACGGCGATGCCTTCGAGCAGGCCGAGCAGGTGGCCGACGCCATCGCCCGGATCCGGGAGCGCACGGGCGCCGCCCAGGTCGACGTGGTGGCCCACAGCAAGGGTGGCATCGCGGCGGCCATCTACGCGTCGAATTCGGGCGGGGCCAGCTGGTCGGACAGCGCCTACGCGGCCGTCGGCACCGAGTACCGCGGCGACATCCGTCGGCTCGTGCTCATCGCCACCCCCATCGGCGGGATCGATACCGCCTTCCGCTGGCCCAACGCGAACTACCTCGCGCTCGACACCGACGAGACCCTGAGCCCCTCCTCGTGGCAGGCGTACTACCCCTACACCACCGGCAACCTCTACGTCTCCACCGACCTCAGGGGGCAGGACTTCTTCGCGGCCGATGGCGACCTGTTCCCGGGCCAGCGCCAGCTCTACGCGCGGCAGGATCACGAGCTCCCCGGCTCGCTGCCCTTCCTCGGTGCGTACGCGATGCAGCAGGACTGGTACACCACCTACGAGGGCGGGTACGGCTACTACTCGTACAGCGAGGGGGTCGATGCGGTCGTCGAGGCCGGCGGCGGCGTGCTCGATGCGCTCGCCGAGAACGGGCTCGACCCTTCAGTGTCGCTCTACGTGCTTGCCGGGAACAACCCGCTGATGCCCAACGGCTCGTCCGACTACGCGACCGACCTCTTCGGGGATGCCTGGGCCGAGACCGGCGCGCTCACGCTTCGTCAGTGGGGCGACATCGTGTCGGCCGCGATCGGCGATGGCCTCGTGGGCGTGGGCGTGGCCGAGGAGGAAATCCAGGGCCTCGTCGCGGGCGACGTGATCCTCGGCGAAATCTCCGGCGAGAGCGATGGGCTCGTGTTCATCGAGAGCGCCACCGCGGGCGATCGGCTCACCGGCCGCGGCGCCACCCTCGTCGACACCCACACCGCCAACCTCTCCCACCTCGACCTCCTCTACGCCTCCCCCATCACCGGCGATCTGCTGATCCAGGCCGGCGCGGCCGACGACGACGACGCCTGGATGATCGCCTTCGGCGAGCGTTACACCGAGGAGGACACCATCGGGCTCGTGGAGGACTGGCTGGCCGACGGGGGGGGCGACACCGGCGGCGACACCGGCAGCGTCGACACCGGTGGCGACACCGGCGTGGCCGACACCGGCGCGGGCGGCAAGGACTCCGGTCTCCTCGACGAGGACGACTTCGGCACCATGCCCTCGGAGCTGCCGGAGGAGTGTGGCGCCTGCAACGGCGCGGCCTCGGCGCGCGGCGGCGGGTTGGCCTTCCTGCTGGCCTCGGGCCTCATCCTCCGTCGTCGGCGGAACGGCTGACGGAAACGAATACACTCCCGGCATGCCGGTAGCCGGAGGGTGGCTCGTGTCGCTGGAGGAGGGGTGGCCCGAGGATGGCCTGCCTTGGCGGCTCGCGCTGGAGGTCGATCCGAGGCGGCGACGGGTGGCGCTCGGCCCGCGCATGCCGGGCAGCGGGGGCCTCGAAGTGCAGGCTGGCGCCCAGGCGCGGTCCTTCTTCGAACGCGGGCGCAGCGAGCTCCGCGAGGCGGGGGAGTGGCTCCGTGGGGTGGAGGCGGGTGCCTTGCTCGCCGAGCTGGAGGCGGGCTTCGACTGCGAGACGCTCTGGTCCGGCGACCTCGTGGCCACCTGGTCGGAGGAGGCCTGGGCGGCCGGGCGCGCGCTGTACGAGGGCGTGGACCGCCGGCTGGGCGGCTAGGTGGGCGTGCCCGCCGAGCTCCTCGCGGCGCCGGCCGGGCGCCGCCTGTTCGGCCTGGAGCGGCTCTGGCTGGCGGCCGACCGTTCGTGGCCCCCGTTCGTCAACCAGCTCGTGGTGGAAGGGGAGGGGGAGGCCGACCCCGACGCGCTCCTGCGCGCGCTCCCGGCGCTCGCCGCGGCCTGGCCGGCCGCGCGCGCCCGCCTGCAGGGGCGCCTCGGCGGGTGCCGGTGGGTGGCCGATGGTCGGCCTCCCGCCGTTCGCGAGGGCGGGGACTGGGATGGTGTGAGCCCGCATCCGGCGCTCTCCGCGAGGCTCGATCCCGCGTGCGGCCCGATCGTCGAGGTAGTGCGGTTCACGGGGCGGATCGTCGTCCGCACGCACCACGCCGCGTTCGATGGGCGCGCAGCGTGGCCGCTGGCGGTCGACCTCGGTCGGGCCCTGCGCGGCGAGCCGCTGGAGGGGGCCACCTTCTCGGGGGTGGAGGAGCCGCCCGCCCCCGGGCCGCGCCCGCCCGCTCCGCCCGCCGACTCGCCGCTCGCGGTCCCGGGCAGGCCCGGCGGCGGCGCCGAGCCCCGCTGG
>CAISIK010000005.1 GCA_903885375.1 uncultured Pseudomonadota bacterium | reverse complement strand
GGTGCACCACACGGTGCTCGACCCTCGCGACGGGCGCACGCTTCTCTGCGCCTCGCGGCAGTGGCACCTCGGCCCCACCGTCTTCCGTAGTGAGGATGGCGGCGCCACCTGGAAGGAGGCGGCCACCCCGCCGCGCTTTCCCACCGGCGAGCCGCGCGCGCGGGCGGTGGACCACGTCTTCGCGCTCACGTGTCCCGTCCCGTTGATTTCGCACGCCAGGCGAGGCGGAGATCCGACTCCTGGCGCCCACATCCCGTCAGGGGCTACCGGTAGCCGCGCCTGGGACGGGGGTCGTCGGGTCGGGGCCCGCCGCGGCGGGCCCCGACCCGGAATAGACCTCGGGGCTGTCCTCCCTCCGTGGCCGCTCCCCGTTTCCCCGCGTCGGCGACGGCCTGTGCGGCGGCTACGTGCGGGGGCGCTGCCGTACCCTCTTCTACGAAGGACCACGCCCGGGTCCGGGGTGGCACCGGCACGACTGGCGGTTCCGGCGCTTCCGACTGGTCGATGACCACGTCGTTCGGCACGTGGTCGTGGCCCGTCGCCGGTGGCGGATGGCGGGCAGCACCACCACGCGGCAAGACCGGACCCCGGATGAAGTCGGCGGTGTGGGCGTGGTGCTGCTGGCGGTGCTGCTCAAGCTCGCGGGCTGGGTCTTGTCGGGGGTGGGGCTCCATGTCTACGACGAAGGGCTGCCCGCGCTCGAAGCGGTGGGCTCGCGACGCACGCTGCAGCGCTGGCTGCAGCGACTCCTCCCCGACGCCGCCCGGGTGCAAGGTGCCCTTCGCACCGCCGTCATCGAACGTTCAGAACCACAGCCAGTAGAGAGACTGTTTCCGGGTGGCGTGTCGCCCCCGGTGGCCATCCGGTGCCGGCGGTGGAAGGACCCGGAGGCGGTGTATCGCCTCGCTATCGGGCTCGTCTTCCTCGTCGAGGGCGCCGTGGCGCTGTCTACCTCCGCAACCGTCCTGCTGGCTGAGGCTCTGAAGAGGCTCGACGGACCGCTGGGCATCCCCCGCCGCTGACCCCTGCAGTGGGCGGGGTCGGTGGGATGCGCCCTACGGAGGTGAACCTGGCGCTGACTTGGTGATCCCACCAATCGTGTCGTCGAGGGCTCGGAGGTTCGTGGGCAGGCTGTGGCCCCACACTGGAGCTGTCTGCAATGTCCGACCCCTGGGCCCTCGCCCGCTTCCAGGCCATCGCGGCCTACGTGGCCCTCGTCCCGAAGCGTGGCCAGCGCCGCGCGCTGCTCGAACAACTGGCTGCGCGCAGCTGGCCCGGCCCCGACGGGGAGCCGTTCACGGCCTCCGCCGAGACGCTCCGCGCGTGGGCGCGGCGCTACCGGGTGGGGGGTCTCGAGGCGCTTCGCGCCGCGCCGCCCGTGTGTCCTGGGCCGAGGGCGCTCACGGAGGAGGAAGTCGCCTTGTTCTGTGCGCTCAAGCGCGAGGTCCCCGCCCGCTCGCTGGACCGGCTCATCGAGATCGCGGAGTCGATGGGCATGATCGAGGCCGGTCGGGCCCGGAGGAGCACGGTGCACCGAGCGCTCCGCGCGCAGGACCTCTCTGCCCGCCGGCCGTCGCGGGCGCCCCGTGAAGACCTCGACCGGTTCGAGGCTGGCTTCCCCAACGAGCTCTGGCAGTCCGACATGCTGGAGGGGCCACTGCTTCCCGATCCCGGGCGCCGCGGGGGACATCGGCGGGCCTGGCTCTACACCTTCCTCGACGACCACTCGCGGATGTGCCTGCACGGCCGCTTCTCCTTCAAGGGCGACCTTCCCGCGCTCGAGCTCGTGTTCCGCCGGTCCCTCCAGAAGTTCGGGAAGCCGGTCCGCGTGTACTACGACAACGGGGCCGTCTACCGCTCCGGACACATGCGACACATCGTCGCCTGCCTCGGCATCCACGGCATCGTGTTCACACGCGTCCGGAGGCCCATGGGGCACGGAAAAATAGAAGCGTTCAACCGGTTGATCGTGTCGGCCTTTCTTGCCGAGATCGCCGCCTCCACCATCAAGACGCTCGATGCCCTGAACGAGGCCTGGCTCGCCTGGTCCGACGGGGTCTACAACCTCCGCCCCCACGGAGAGACCGGCGAGGCGCCCCGCGACCGGTGGCGCCGGCGGCTCGCAGACGTGCGGTTCGCCGACGAGGACAAGCTGCGCGACGCCTTCCTCTGGACGGAAAACCGGACGCCCGACAAGTCCGGCATCTTCTCCCTCTTCGGGGTCGATTACCAGGTCGGGGCGGCGCTCGCGAAGAAGCGGATCGAGGTGCGCTACGACCCCGAGAACCTCGCGCTCGTGGAGGCCTGGTTCGAGGACCGACTCGTGGAGCGCGTCCAACCCTTCGTGGTCGGGCGCCACCGCCGTCCGCACCCCGTGCCCGGGGAGAAGGTCGGGCGTCCCCCGAAGCCGCTGCCCGTGGCCAACTACCTTGGCCACCTCGTGGAGAAGCGGCGCGCGCAGCAGTTCGTCGAGCCGACCCCGCAGGCCCTCGCGGAGGCGGTCGCGGCACGGCGCGCCGAGGCGGACGCCGCGGTCTTCGACGTGCTCGCCGCCCGGATGGACCCGGCGGTCGTCGACCCCGCCTCCATCCGCGCCTTCCTCGCTCGCTTCGGCCCCTGGGACCCCGCGCGGGTCGCCGAGATCACCGACACCTTCTTCGCCCTTCACCCCACCGATACGCATGTGCAGGTGTTGCTCGGCCACCTCAACCACCAACTCAAGGAATCCTCACAATGAACGCCAGAGTCCTCGCTGAACCCGTCAAGGTCCGCCTCCAGGCCCACTACGCCTTCGTCCGACTGCCCTTCCGAAAGACCATGGGCTACGACGAGATGTTCGATTCGCGCTCCCAGCGCGACCTCTTCCACGGGCTCATGCTCTGGTCCGACATCCACGGCATGGGCCTGGTGACCGGGCCCAGCGGCGCCGGGAAGTCCATCACCGTCCGGCGCTTCGTCCGCTCGCTCGACGAGGCCCGCTTCCGCGTCGTCTACCTCTCGCACGCACGGAGCACCCTCACCGGGTTCCTGCGCTCGGTGAACCGGGCGCTGGACCTCCCGATGCGGCAGCACAGCAGCGACCTGTTCGACCAGGCCCACGACTTCCTCACCGCCAACGGACCCGACCGTGGCCCCCACCCGGTCCTCGTCCTCGACGACGCGGAGGCCATGAGCCCGGAGTTGTTCGACGTCCTCCGCCGCCTCACCAACTACGCGCTCGACGCCGAGGACCGCTTCAGCGTGCTGATCACCGGCACCGAAGCCGTGCTCCGAACCCTCAAGAACCCCGCGCTCGAGCCCTTCAACACCCGCCTCGGCTTCGTCCACACCCTCCGCGGCTTCAACCTCGAGGACACGCGGAACTACGTCGCTTTCCAGCTTCGGCAGGCAGGCGCCCGCGATCAGCTCTTCGCCGAGGGGGCCATCAAGAAGCTCTTCCAGGCCAGCAATGGCATCCCCCGGCGCATCAACCAACTGGCGCTCCACGTCCTCATCCAGGGCGCCGTGCTCGGCATCGACTCGATCACGTCGGAGTTCATGACCCAGCAGCTACACAACCACCCCCTGTACGACCCGTCGACGGGGGCCTGATGCGGTCGCTACTCCACGCGCTCGTGCCTCGCGACTGGACCGGAGAGCAGGCCCTGCTCGCCGCTCGGCTCCTCCGGGCGTCACTCGACGCCGTCTGGGCCGTCCACGGCGAAGCCATGGCCGAAGCTCTCGGCGACCGCCCACGCCACCGGTGGAACGAGGTCCTCCCGGACGAGGACCTCGACACAGACGACATCCCGTTCTGATCGCCCAGCCCGCCCGGGTTCAACCCCGGCGGGCTCCGGCAGGCGGGCGTGGGACACAGCAAACAGCTTCATCCCGGCTTGCCTACCGGTAGCCGAAGGAGGGATCCAACTGGGTAAAATCAGCGGGACGGGACCATGCTCAAGAAGAAGGGACCGAAGGCCCCCGTCGTGCTGGTCGAGAAGACCGACCGGCTCTACCGGAACCTCAAGGATTGGGTCGCCCTCGACGAGATGCGGGTGGACGTCCACTTCGTGAAGGAGGGGATCGTCGTCTCCGAGGAGTCGCGATCGTCCGAGAAGTTCATCCACGGCATCAAGGTGCTGATGGCCAAGAACTACGTGGACAATCTCTCGGAGGAGGTCAAGAAGGGGATGCACCAGAAGTGCGAGGAGGGGCACTACCCGGGCATGGCCCCGATCGGGTACCTCAACGTCCGCGAGGGGGGCCGCAGCCTGCTCGCCGTCGATCCCGAGCGCGGCCTCCTCGTCCGCAACCTGTTCGACCTCTACGACCGCGGCGAGCACTCCATCGAGGCCCTCGCCGAGTACGCCCAGCAGAGCGGGCTGCGCGGCAAGAAGGGCGGGCTGCTCGGCGCGGCGGTCATCCACAACGCCCTCCGCAACCCGCTGTACGCGGGCCAGTTCCACTGGGGCGGCAAGTCCTACGTCGGCAACGACCCCGCGCTCATCACCTGGACCCTGTTCGAGCGGGTGCAGGCCCGGTTGGACGGGCACCCCTACACGCGGGGCCGCAGCCACGACTTCGCGTTCTCGGGGCTGGTGACGTGCGGCCACTGCAAGGGGGCGGTCACCGCGGAGATCAAGAAGGAGAAGTACGTCTACTACCACTGCTCGACGCGGTGCCAACGGGAGGCGTTCGTCTCCGAGGCGAAGCTCGCCGCCATGTTCGCCGCCGCCGTGCGCCCCCTGAAGCTGCCCGAGGACGTGCGCGAGGCGTTCCTGGCCTCCCTGAAGGACTCACGCCGCGACATCGAGGTGGACGTGCGCGCCCGCACCGTCGCCGCCCAGGCGCGTCTGGAGCGCGTCACGCGGCTCATCAACGCCGCCTACGAGGACAAGCTCGAAGGCCGCATCGACGACGCCTTCTTCAACAGCAAGCGGTCGGAGTGGGAGACGCAGCGCGCCGAGGCTGCCGAGGAGATCCAGCGGCTCACACGCGTGAGCGCCAAGAGCCTCGATACGGCCATTTACGTCTTCGAACTCGCGAACCGGGCGTATGACCTACTCATCTCCAGGGAGCCCCGCGATCAGAGGCGTTTGCTGGAAATCCTCTTATCGAACTCCGTTTTGGCCGAGGGGAAGCTCACCGTGACCTTCGCAAGTCCCTTCGATCAACTTACCGAACCCGCGACCGAGCCGGAAACGGAAAACGGCGATCCGGGGTCTCCGGATCGCCGTCATTCGGTATGGTCGGGGCGACAGGATTCGAACCTGCGACCTCCTGGTCCCGAACCAGGCGCTCTACCAGGCTGAGCTACGCCCCGATCGAGCCGCTACTATGATCCATCCGGTCGGCCGTCAAGCCTCCCGCCCCTCGGAGCGCGCCGATGCTCCGGTACCCGGCCGCGACGATGATGATACATCCGATGTATCACCACGTCCGCCCACCCTACCGTCCACCCCAGGCTCCCGTGTTCGACCCGCTCCCCGCCGCCTTCTACGCCCGCGATGCCCTCGTCGTGGCCGAGGAGCTCCTCGGCGCAGAGATCGTGGTCGCGGATGTGCGGGTGGCCATCACCGAGGTGGAAGCGTACCGGGCCGGGGGAGACACGGCGAACCACGCGCGCATGGGCCGCACCCCGCGCAACGCCCCCATGTGGGGGCCGCCCGGCCACGCCTACGTGTACCTCTGCTACGGCCTGCACCGCATGCTGAACGTGGTCACCGACACCGACGGCGTGGCATCCGCCGTGCTCGTGCGCGGGGCCCGGTGCATCGAAGGCGAGGCCACCTTCCGCCAACGCCGCCCCGATGGGCGCGCCGATGGTCCAGGCCGCGTGGGCGTGGCGCTTGGCCTCGAGCTTGCGAGCAGCGGCACGCCGCTCTTCGGCGGGGGCCCGCTGGTCATCCACCCCCGCCGCACCGTGCCCAGCGTGCTGGCGGGCCCGCGAGTCGGCATCGACTACGCTACGCCCGAACACCGCGAAGCTCCCTGGCGGCTCGCCGACGCCGCCTTTCCCCCCCGGGTGGACCGAAGGCGCCTGCTCCTCCCCTGAGCGGGCCTTCTCCTACTCGCCGGCCGGCTCGTTCCCGTGCACGTACGTCACGCCGAACCGACCCTTCACGCACAGGTTTCCCTGGGTCACCGACACCTCCGGCGGCGACATCACCCGCACGATGCGGTTGTCCTGCACGGTGAGCTCCAGCGTACACCCCACGCCGCAGTAGGGGCAGATCGTCCGCGTCGTGGTCTGGTCGGCCTCACGCCAGTTGCCCGCGTCCCGGAGGTCGGCTTCGCTCTTGAACATGAGCGCACCGGTGGGACACACGTTGATACAATTCCCGCAATACACACACGCCGAATCAGGCAGCGGCACGTTGTACTCGGTGCTGATCCGCGCCTCGAACCCCCGCCCGGCCACCGCGATCGCGAAGGTGTTCTGGGCGTCGGTGCCACACGCTTCGACACACTTGTAGCAGGTGATGCACTTGCCGTAGTCGCGGATGTAGAGCTGGTTGTCGACCTTGCGGGGTTGGTGGACGGATTCGGCACACGCCCCGTCGGAGCTGTGGTGATGGCCGGCACGGGCTGCATCCCGCTCGTTGAGACCGGCCGGGGGCGCCACCGGGCCGAAACGGCCGGGCGTGGCGCCGTAGCGCGCGGCGAACGCCCGGAGCGTGGGTGCCGTGGAGGTGTCCACGCTCGACGAGAGCAGCTCCAGGACCACCTTCCGGCTCGTGCGCACCCGCTCGCTGTCGGTGAGCACCTTCATCCCGGGCTCCACCTGCCGCGCGCACGACGGGACGAGCGTACGTGCGCCCTCGAGCTCCACGACACATACGCGACACACGTTCACCGGCGTGAGCGTGGAGGCCCAACACAGGGTGGGTGTATCAACCCCGAGCTCCCGCGCGGCGTCGAGGATGGTCGACCCTTCGGGCACCTCGATGGCCTGCCCGTCGATCTCCAGCGGCACGAGCTTCATGCGCCCTCCCACAGGCCGGCGAACCGCTTGAGCCCCGACTCCACCGCGCTCGACGCGGTCTGCCCGAGCCCGCAGATGCTCGCATCCCGCATGCACTGGCTGAGCTCCCGATACATCTCCTGCTCCGCCGGCAGCCCCCCGTGCGGGCGACGGTTTGCCAGCCGCGCGAGCAGCTCCTCCTGCCGGACGGTTCCCACCCGGCAGGGCACGCACTGGCCGCAGCTCTCATCGCGGAAGAAGCTGGCGATACGTTGGAGCACCGGCATCATCGCGGTGGTGTCGTCGAAACACACCACCACGCCGCTGCCGAGCGTGGCGCCGATGCGCCGGGTGTCCTCGAAGGTGAGCGGCACGTCGAGCTCCTCCGGGCCCACGAAGGTGCCGGCCGCGCCGCCGAGCAGCACCGCGCGGAGGGAGCGGCCTTCCGGCACGCCGCCCGCGAGGTCGATGAGCGCGCGGAGCGAGGTGCCGAAGGGCACCTCGTAGATGCCGGGCAGGCGCACGTGGCCCGACAGGCAGAACAGGCGCGTTCCCGTGGACCCGGCCGTTCCGACCTCCGAAAAGGCGGCACCACCCCCGAGCACAATGGCCGGCACGTTCATCATCGTTTCCACGTTGTTGATCAGCGTGGGCTTGCCGAAAACGCCGACCTCCACCGGGAACGGGGGCTTGGAGCGCGGCTCGCCGCGAAAACCCTCGATGGAGGCGAACAGCGCCGTTTCTTCACCGCAGATGTAGGCGCCCGCGCCACGGCGGATTTCGAGGTCGAACGCCCGCCCGCTGCCGGCCACGTTGGCGCCCAGCAGGCCCGCCGCGCGCGCCGCATCGATGGCGCCCTGCACACGGGCGTGTGCCAGCGGGTACTCCGCGCGCAGGTAGACGATGCCGAGCTCGCAGCCCGTGGCCAGGCCAGCGATCGTGAGCGACTCCACCAGCGCGAAGGGATCCCCCTCCATCAGCACCCGATCCTTGAAGGTGCCCGGCTCCGACTCGTCGGCGTTGCAGACCAGCCAGTGGGGGCGGGCCGGTTGGCTCGCCACCGCCGCCCACTTCCGCCCCGTGGGGAAGGCCGCGCCGCCGCGGCCCATGAGGCGCGACGCGGTGACCTCGGCGATCACGGCGTCATTTCCCATCTGCAGCGCCCGCTCCAGCGCGCGGTAGCCGCCCGTGGCGCGGTAGGCGTCGAGGCTGGTGGGGTCCACCACGCCCACCCGCCGCAGGAGCCGCAGCCCCTCCCGGGGCTGCCGCACCCGCGCCTCCTCGCGGGCCGGAGCCGACGCGCCTCCGACCACCGCCGCCAGCTCGGCGGCGGCCTCCTCGGCGCTCCCCCGCACCGACCACGACGCCTCCTCGGGCGCCTTCCCCGCGACCGTCACCATGGCGGCCACGGGCGCCTCGCACAGCCCGAGGCAGGGGCTCCGGAGCCAGGTGGCCCCCTCCCCGCTCCCCGCCGGGCCGAGCTTCGTTTCGAGCGCGGCGCACACCGCTCCCGCGCCACGGGCCGCACACACGACGTCGTCGCATACGTGCACCACCCGCGGCGGGCGTGGAGTGGTCGAGAACAGCGCGTAGAACGACGCCACCCCGTAGGCCTCGGCGGGCGGCACGTGCAGGCGGCGACAGGCCTCGCCGAGCCCGCCCGGCGAAATCCAGCCCACCCGCGCCTGCAGGGCATGCAGTACGGGAAGGAGCAGGTGCCGTCGCGCTTCGGTGGCCGGGAGCCCCTCGGGACCGACCAGCGGACCCGCCGGCCCCACGACCGACGCGACCGCCTCGACCTCGTCAGGCGTGGGGGGCGTGCTGATCGGGTGGATGTCCATGGGCTCCGAGGGGTTCTACACGAATCGCCGTGGCCTTGAACTCGGCGGTGCCGGCCTTGGGATCGGTCGCTTCGATGGTGAGCAGGTTCGTATCGATGTCGTCGGGGTCGTGGTAGGTCATGAACGCCAGCCCCGGGCTGAGCCGCTCGTCGGCGCGCGCCATCGCCAGTACACTGGCTCGGCGGCTCGTCACGCGTACGGTGTCGCCGTCGGCCACGCCCATGGCGGCGAGATCGGCGGGGCACAGCTCCACCGTTTCCCGGCGGCGCATGGGGTTCGCGTACTGCCCCGTCTGCACCCCGGTGTTGAACTCGTCGAGCCGGCGCCCCGTCGTGAGCCGCATGGGGTACTCGGGGGTGAGCTCGTCCACCGGGCCCTCCCCCACGGTGCACGAGAAGGGCGCCGCGCGCCCCTGGCGGGGCTGCGCCCACAGCCGGTCGTGGAGCACCACACTGCCGGGGTGACCCTCGGTGGGGCAGGGCCACTGTATGCCTTCACCCTCGCTGAGCCGCTCCCACGACATGCCGCCGTGCAGGGGCGACAGGCTGCGCATCTCCTCCCAGAGCTCGCGCGGCGTGGGGTGGCCCCAGTCGCGACCGAGCCGCCGGCTCAGCTCGGCGAGGATCCAGATGTCGTCGCGCGCCTCTCCCGGCGGGTCGAGCGCCTTCCGGCACCGTTGCACCCGCCGCTCGGAGTTGGTGACCGTTCCGTCGCTCTCCACCCAGCTCGCCGAAGCAGGGAACACCACGTCGGCGATCTCGGCCGTGCGGGTCATGAAGATGTCGGACACCACGAGGATGTCACGCGTGGTGAGGAGCTTGCGGATGTGCCCGGCGTCGGCCTCCGACTGCGCCGGGTTCTCCCCGATGATGAGCAGCGACTTCAGGGCCTCGGCCCGCATCGCCTCGAACATCTCGGTGAGGTGCCAGCCCTTCTTCGGCGGCACCTTGCAGCCCCAGAGCGCGTCGTAGCGGGCGCGTGCGGCGTCGTTCTCCACGTCCTGGAAGCCCGGCAGCTTGTGCGGCAGGGCCCCCATGTCGCCGCCGCCCTGCACGTTGTTCTGCCCGCGCAGGGGATTGAGCCCCGAGCCCTGGCGCCCCACGTGCCCGCGCAGGAGCGCGAGGTTGATGAGGGAGAGCACGTTGTCCACGCCGTTGTGGTGCTCGGTGATGCCGAGCGTCCAGCAGATCTGGGCCCGCTCGGCGGTGCCGAGGGCGTGGGCGAGCTGGCGGATTCGCGCGGCCGGCACGCCGGTGACCTCCTCGCCGCGCGCCAACGTCCACGGCTCCACGTGCGCGCGGAAGGCCTCGAAGCCCTCGGTGGCGTTCTGCACGAAGGCCTCGTGCACCAAACCCGCGTGGATGATCTCGCGGGCGAGGGTGTGGGCCAGCTCGATGTCCGTGCCCACGCGCAGCGGCAGGTGGCCCTCGGCCCACTCGGCTGTGCCGGTGCGACGGGGATCCACGACGAAGCACCGGGCGCCCGCCCGGATGCCCTTCATCGCGTGGTGGAAGAAGATCGGATGCGCTTCGCGGGCGTTGCTGCCCCAGAAGACCACGACGTCGGTATCCTCCACGTCCTGGTACGAGGAGGTTCCGCCACCGGCACCGAAGACTGTCGCCAGACCGACGACACTAGGCGCGTGTCACGTTCGATTGCAGGAGTCGATGTTGTTCGACCCCACGGCCGTGCGGATGACCTTCTGTGCGAAGTAGTTCATCTCGTTGGTGGCCTTGCTGCAGCTGAAGATGCCGAAGCTGGCCGGGCCGTGGCGCCCCACGGACTCGGCGATGCCGCTCGCCGCGCGGTCGAGCGCCTCCTCCCAGGACGCGCGCCGAAGGTGGCCTCCCTCGCGGACCCAGGGGTGGGTCAGACGCTCGTGCTGGATGCGGGGCATGGGACTCTCCGGTCGTGCACTGGTATCATGTGCCGATGAGTCCCCGCCTCCTCGACGCGCTGGAGCGCGCGGGCGTATTTTCCCTCTACGGCTGGCTCGTGTGGCGCATCGCCTCCGGGGCGGGCTTGGAGTTCGGCAAATTCCAGCTCGTGTCGGAGGGCATGATCGTGCTCTTCCTGCTGGTGCGCCGCCCCGCGAAGGCCATCAGCGTGCGTCCGATGGACTGGGTCCTCGCGCTCGTGGCCACCACCGCGCCGCTCCTCGTGACCGGCGGCCTCGGCGAGGGGCACCTTCCCACGCGCCTCGTCACCGTGCTGTGGCTGCTCGGCTTCGTGGTGCAGGTGGGCGCCAAGCTCTGGCTCGGCCGCAACTTCGGCCTCGTCGCCGCACGGCGCGAGGTGGTGCTCGGAGGCCCCTACCGCTTCGTGCGCCATCCGATGTACTTCGGCTACCTGCTCACCCACCTCGCCGTCCTCGGCATGAACCCCACGCCCACGAACTTCGCCTGCTACGCCGTGAGCTGGCTCGTGCAGGTGCCCCGCCTGCTCGCGGAGGAGCGCGTGCTCGCGGAGGAGGCGAGCTACGCCGCCTACCAGCGCTCCGTGCGGTGGCGGCTCATTCCGGGTTTGTGGTAGCGGCCACGACGGCGCGCCGCAGCGCAGCGGCGAAGGCATCGAGGGTGCCGGGCTCCGTCCATCGCTCCGCTTCGTCGGGATCGAAGGCCTGGTGCGTCTCCACGATCACGGTCGGCACGTGCGTGCCGCGCAACATGCGGATGCGCTTGCCTTTCGCGTGCCGGTCCACGAAGACCCCGTCGGTGACGGCGCCGTAGAGCGCCTCGCTGTACCCGCGCGCGTAGGGAGGGAAGCCGGCCTCCGTCAGCGCGCCGGCTACCGCCCGGGCGAGCCGTTCGCGAGCGGCCTTGAGCCCCGGGGAACCCTCGTCGCTGAACAGCACCGAGAAGCCCGCTGCGCCCCGCACGGACCAGCAGCCCGTGACCGGATGGAGCTCCACCCCCTCGCCGGCACGCGCATCACTGTGAAGGCTCACCACCGCGTCGGCCGGCCACCCATCGAAGGCCGCGATGCGCGCTCCGTAGTCCACCAACGCCGCATCGGGACGACCCGCACGAACCTCCAGCTCCGGGGCGCGCGCGAGTCGGGCCACGACCTCGTCCTGCACGCGGCGGGTGAAGTCCTGCTCCAGCTCGCAGCGCACCGACGTGTTGCCCACGTTGCCCGGCGCCCCGTGGCCCGCATCGATGATGATCCGCAGCCGGCGCCCCGGCGAAGGCAACGGCGCCAGGGCCCGCAGCTCCGCCCCCGCCTCCGGCCAGCTCGCGGCCCGGGGACGATCGCCGGTCGGCGCCGCCACCCCCGCCGGCGCGCCCTCCGCCGCCACGCCCGCCGCCGCTACGACCGGCCCCTCTCCGCCGCACGCGGCCTGCCCCAGGAGCGCCGCCAGCCACCACCGCCGCACCGCCGCGCTCAGGGCGCGGTGAGCGCGAGGAAGAGGGCGCAGATCGACTTGCCGTCGGTGATCTCGCCCCGGCGGATCATCGCCAGGACCTCGCTCCCGGCGAACCGATGCCGCTCGATCACCTCGTCGGCTTCGGGGCGGGCGGGGACCTCGGTGAGCCCCGTGGCCAGGTAGAGGTGGATGACCTCGTCGGTGAAGCCCGGCGTGGTGAAGATGGTGGTGAGGTGCCGCAGCTCGGCGCAGGCGACGCCCGCTTCTTCCTCGAGCTCGCGCCCGGCGCAGATCGCGGGCAGCTCGCCCGGCTCCAGCTTGCCGGCGGGGATTTCCCAGATCATCCCGCCGGCGGCATGCCGGTACTGCCGGATGAGGGTGACCGATCCATCGGCGTGCACCGGCACCACGGCCGCCGCGCCCGGGTGCCGGAGGATCTCCAGCTCGATCGCCATCCCGTTGGGGAGGGTGACCGGCTCGATGCCGAAGCTCCCCACCCGCCCCCGATGGAGGACGCGGGTCACTCGGGGACTGCGAACTCGAAGACCATCTCGCCCGACACGTCCACCGGGATGCCCCAGAGCTCGAAGCTGTAGGCGAACGGCATCATCGAGCCATCGAACTCCACCTCGGACGAAGCCCATGCCTCCAGGCCGGCATCCCCTTCGGTGTAGAACGCCAGCGTGCCGGCCGTGCCCTCTTCATTGAGATCGACGGACCGCCAGCTGCGCCCGAGGGTGATGGCGCCGTAGCACAGCGAGGACTCCACCGGATCGTTCTCGAAGACGTGTTCGCAGTCCGGACAGAGGGCCATGATCTGGTCGTACTCTTCGCCCTCGAGGAGCTCCTCGCCCTCATCCTCGGTGGACTCCTCGCAGGCTCCCCAGTCGGTGGTGGCCGAGTACGTGCGCGAGCCCTCGTAGTCCTCCCATACCGTTTCGGGCTGGGGCTCCTCGATGATCTCGCCGGAATCGCCCCCGGAGTCCACGTTCGTATCGGCGGCGCCATCATCCACGCCCTCGCCGACCACGGCCGTCGTTGAACACGCGAAGATCAGGTAGAAAAACATGGCAAGTCCCGAAGTGCCGCACAGTGTAGCGCGCACTCCTGCGACCGCAAGGGCCACGGCTGCGCCCGGGGGCGTTCGTGCTACCATCCGCCCCCCATGGCCCACGTCCAGAACTTCATCGCCGGGCGCGCCTGCCCCGCGATCACCGGTGAAACCTCCCCCAACATCTCCCCGGCCGACGGCGAGGTGCTCGGCAGCGCGCCCCGATCCGGCCGCGCCGACGCCGAGGCCGCCATCGCCGCGGCGGGCGCCGCCTTCCCCGGGTGGGCCGACACGCCGGCCCCCAGCCGCGGCGACCTGCTCCTGAAGCTCGCGAGGGTGCTGGAGCGCCGCGCGGAGGAGGTGTCCCGTGCCCTGGCCCTCGAGGAGGGCAAGGTGATCGCGGAAGCCCGCGGCGAGGTCCAGAAGGCGCTCCGCTACGTGATCTTCGCCGCCGGCGATGGCCGCCGCATGAACGGCATCACCGCGCCGAGCGAGCTCGCCGGCACCTTCGCGTTCACCATGTGGCGCCCGCACGGCGTGGTGGGCCTCATCACCCCGTGGAACTTCCCGGTCTGCATCCCGCTCTGGAAGCTGGCCCCCGCCCTCGTGGCGGGCAACACCGTGGTGCTCAAGCCGGCGCCCGAAACGCCGTGGACGGCCGCGCTCATCGGCGAGCTCGTGGAGGAGGCGGGGTTCCCCGCGGGGGTCGTGAACATCGTGCACGGCGACGCCGAGCCGGCCATCACGATCATCGAACACCCCGATGTGCACGCCATCAGTTTTACGGGCAGCACCGACGTGGGCCGCGCCATCGAAGCCAGCTGCGGCCGGCTCCACAAGCCGGTGCAGTGCGAGCTCGGCGGCAAGAACCCGATCATCGTGCTCAGCGATGCCGACGTGGACATGGCCGCGCTCGCCTGCGCCCAGGGCGCCTTCGGGAGCACCGGCCAGCGCTGCACCGCCACCAGCCGCGCCATCGTGGACCGCTCCGTGGCCGACGCCTTCGTGGAGCGAATCCTCACCCACGCGCGCGGCATGGTGCCGGGGCACCCGCTGCACGAGTCCACCACCATGGGGCCGAGCGTGAGCGAACGGCAGATGGAGAAGGTGCTCAGCTTCCACGCCATCGCGCGCGAGGGCGGGGCCACGATCCCCGCGGGTGGCGCGCGAGCCACGGGCGGGGGACTCGAGCGGGGTTTCTTCCCGCTCCCCACGGTGTACGACCACGTGCGCGCCGATGCCCGCGTGGCCTGCGAGGAGATCTTCGGCCCCGTGCTCAGCGTGATCCGCGTGGGCGATGCCGACGAGGCGCTCCACGCCGCCAACGCCATCCCCTTCGGCCTCACCGCCTCGGTGTACACCCGCGACCTCGGGCGGGCCTTCCGCTTCATCGAGCGGCTCGACACCGGCATGACGCAGGTGAACGCCCCCACCATGGGCGGCGAAGGCCACCTCCCGTTCGGCGGTATCAAGGCCACCGGCGTGGGACCCCGCGAGATGGGCCCCGACGCGTGGAAGTTCTATGCGGAGTCGAAGACCGTCTACGTGAACCACGGCGGCGGCGCCCGCACCTCGAAGTTCTACTGAGCGTCGGCGTTCAGTCGAGCGAGCACAGCACCTCCGCCAGCGCGCTGGCGTAGGCGCGGGGCTCCTCCCAGGGAGCGAAGTGGCCGCCGGGCACCGTGACCACGGTAGCGCCCGTGCCGCGCGCCACGCCAGCCCCCACGAGCGCCGGATACCACCGGTCGTGGCGGCCCCAGAGCAGGAAGACCGGCGCCACGGCCGCGAGCCGGGCCGCGAGGCCCGGCGGCGGCCGCATCGAGCGCGCGAT
>CAISIK010000004.1 GCA_903885375.1 uncultured Pseudomonadota bacterium | reverse complement strand
CTCGGCGACCTCGACGCCGACGGCTGGGGCGACTGGCTCGTGGGCGACTACCTCTACCAGGCCTCCGGCGCCGCCTTCCTGTACTACGGCACCGGCACCGGCGGCACGATCGCGGTGGGGGATGCGGGGGTGGTGGTGCTGGCGTCGAGCCGGGATCGGGCGCAGGCGGGGCAGCGCGTGGCGGACCTTGGCGACCTGGACGGCGACGGGCAATCGGAGTTCGTGGTGGCCGACAACAAGGTCACCAGCACGGGCGAGCTGAGCTACGGTCACGTGTACCCGGGGGACGGCTCGCGGTTGGCATCCGGAGATCTCGTTGACGCCCCCGTCTTGTGGTCCGGTGCCCCCGCCGACCTCACCTTCGCGGCGGTGGCGGCGGTGGGCGACCTTGATCGGGACGGCCGGGGAGACGCCGCGTTCTCGGCGCCGGGCGCCAACGATGGGAGCGGTGCCGTCTACGTCGTGCTCGGGTCGCCCGTGCTCGCCGGCTCGGGGACGCTGGCCGGCGTCGCGGATGTGGTCTGGATGGCGGAGACGGCGGATCGGGGTCTGGGCGCCTCCCTTTCGGGCCCGGGCGACCTCGATGGGGATGGCTACCCCGACCTGGCGGCCGGTTCGGCGCGTCACGGTTCGACGCCGGGGTCGGTGCTCGTGTTCCTGGGCGGTCCGAGCCTCGGCGCCACGTACAGCGATGCGGATGCGTTCGTGGCGATCACGGGCGCCTCCACGGAGGCAGAGGGCGTCGGCCTTGCGGGCGAGGCCGACGTGAACGGGGATGGAGCGGCGGACCTCCTGTTGAGCGCGTGGGACGCTGGCGCGGCAAGCGGGCAGGCCTGGCTGTCGTACGGGCGGCCGTGACCGCGCAGCCGCCCGCGTCGGTGGCTCCCCTCCGGGTGGATGGTGAGCTGCGAGCGCGGGTTCGGGAGTCCCCCGACCCGATGCGGAAGGTGGCGTTGTCGCGGCTCCTGCTGAACCACGCGCTGCCCGGGCACGCGCTGGAGCTGGCCGGTGCGGGCCCCGACGACGCCAGCCTGCGCGCCCTTTGCCTCGGGGCTCTGGGACCGCCCTTTCCCCCGGACACCGCCGACCGGGCTTCGCTCGCGGCCGCGAGCGGCCGCGCGGCGTTCGAGTTGGCGCTCGCGCTCGGGAAGGTGGAGCTCGCGCGGGAGATCGCGCACCGCAGTCCGGCCGGGGAGGCGGCCGAGCTCGCGGCCGAGCTGGACCTGCGCAGCGGGCGACTCCCCCCGGCCCCCGGCGGTGGTGAGGCTCTGGGTCTGGCGCGGCGGGCATGGGTGGCGGCGGATTGGCAGCAGGCCACCCGGGAGCTCGACGCGGCCATCGTTGAGGGCACCGGTCCGTCTCTCGCCGAGGCGCTGATCCTCAGGGCCACGCTGGCACGTCGTGCAGGCGACCGCGTCGAGGCGGCGGCGTGGCTGGCGCGCGCGCAAGGCGCGGCCTCCGGCCCCCTGCCGGCCCTGTCGATCGAACGCCTCCTACAGGGCCTGACGGCCCCCCACCTCGGTCTCCGCGACGTCGACCAGTTTGAATGCCTCCCCTGGGCGCTGGGCGAGGCCATTCCCCGCCGAATGTGGGTGCCGTTCACGTGGCGTCTCCGCGCCCGCCTCGACGTCCTCGACGGCGAGCTGGGGCCCTTCCGCGGGCGCGTCCTCTCGCGGGCGACGCCACCCGGGTTCGCGGTGATCACCGGAGCCACCGACCTGCGCTTCCGGCTCGCCGCCCTCCGCATGGGGCTGCGCGTGGCCGATCCCCAAGAGGTGATCGGGCGCTTCGACGAGCTCGCCCTCGTCTACCCGGACAGCGCCCTCGTCCCCTCGTACCGGGCGGAGGTGCTCCACTGGCTCGGACGAAGCGTGGAGGCCGGGCTCGACTGCGAGCGTGCCATCGCGCTCGACCCGTCCGTGCGCTGGGCGTACCTTGGGCTCGCGCAATCGCAGATGTGGGCGGGCGACCTTCCCGGCGCGAAGGCGGCCCTCGTCGCGCTGCGCGCTCGGCACCCGAAGCTCCCGACGCTGCCCGCCGCGGTCGGCGAGCTCGCCCTGCTGCAGGGAAGGTTGGGCGAGGCTGAGGACTGCCTGCGGTCGGCCGTGCGGTCCCACCCCGGTCGCTGGTCTGCCTGGCTGCTGCTCGCTCGGGCGCAGCACCGGTCTGGCCGTGCCGCCGAGGCGCGCGAGCTGCTGGCGCGGATGCGTGGGGTCACCCCGGGAGCGTGGGCCGACGACGCCCGCCCCGGTGACGTGGAGGCGTCCGTCGAAACCCAGCTGCGCGCGATGCGGGGAAACCGGTCGTCGAGCTTCGTCACGCTCTTCCACCCCGGCAGGGATCCGCTCGTGGTGCAGGGCTTCGGGCTGGAGACCGCCGCCCTGAAGGCCGGCCCCCCCTGACCCGCCCTCACATCGCCGCGAAGAGCTCGAGCGGGCGGCCGACGCGGGCGGCCCAGGCGACTTCGTTGTGTTCGGCGCCCGGCTCCCACCAGTGCCAGAGGTCGGTGTCGAAGGTGTAGCCCTCGGCG
>CAISIK010000003.1 GCA_903885375.1 uncultured Pseudomonadota bacterium | reverse complement strand
GCACTCCGTTCGTCGTACCCATACCTGCGGTGAGCTGCGTCCCGACCACGTGGGCCAGCGCGTGGTGCTCCAGGGGTGGGCCCACAACGCCCGCGACATGGGCGGCGTGGTCTTCGTGAACCTCCGCGATCGGCACGGACTCGTGCAGATCGTGGCCGACGAGCGCTCGCCCGCGCTGGCCCGTGAGGCGGCCGCCGGCGTGCACCTCGAGTACGTGGTCGAGGTGGAGGGTGTGGTGCAGCTCCGCGCCAGCGCCAACCCCAAGCTCGCGACGGGGCTCGTGGAGGTGGTGGCCCACAGCGTGGTGGTGCTCAGCCGCACGCCGCCGCTGCCCTTCTCCATCGAGGGCCACGTGTCCGCGAACGAGGACCTGCGGCTCCAGTACCGCTACCTCGAGCTCCGCCGGCCCGACCTGCAGAAAAACCTGATCACCCGCCACCGCGCCGCGATGGTCGTGCGGCAGTTCATGGACTCGGAAGGCTTCGTGGAAGTGGAAACCCCGGTGCTCACCAAGGCCACGCCCGAAGGCGCGCGCGACTACCTCGTGCCCAGCCGGGTGCACGCCGGCCAGTGGTACGCGCTCCCGCAGAGCCCCCAGATCTTCAAGCAGATCCTGATGGTGGCGGGCATGGACCGCTACTTCCAGATCGTGAAGTGTTTCCGCGACGAGGACCTCCGGGCCGACCGTCAGCCGGAGTTCACCCAGATCGACATCGAGATGAGCTTCGCTACGCGCGAAGTGGTGATGGAGCTCGCCACGGGCGTGGTCCGCGCGCTCTGGCGGGCGGTCCTCGGCCACGAGATCGGCGAGGTGCCGGTACTCTCCTACGTGGACGCGATGCGGCGCTTCGGGGTGGATGCGCCCGACGTGCGCTTCGCGATGGAGCACACCGACGTGACCGCGCTCCTCGCCGGTACGGAGTTCGTGGTCGTGCGCTCGCAGCTCGATGAGGGCGGCATCGCCAAGGCCTTCGTGGTGAAGGGTGGGGGCGCCTCCGTGAGCCGCAAGCAGCTCGACGCGTGGACGCAGTTCGTGAAGAACTACCGCCTGGGCGGCCTCCTGTACGCCAAGGTCGGCGAGCCATGGACGGGCCCCCTCTCCAAGCTCGCTCCCGCCGAGCAGGCGGCCGTCGCGGCGGCGTGTGGCGCGGTCGAGGGCGACCTCATCCTCCTCGGCGCCGGCACCGTGAACGCGGCGAACGCCGGCATGGGCAAGCTCCGCGTGGCGGTGGCCCGCGAGCTCGGGCTGATCCCGCCCGGCTTCGCCTTCACCTGGGTGGTCGACTTCCCGTGCTTCGAGCGCGATGAAGAGAGCGGCCGCTGGATGGCGGTGCACCACCCCTTCACCAGCCCGCGCCCCGAGGCCATCGGCCTCCTCGGCACCGGTCGGGAGGGCGAGATGTACGCCGATGCCTACGATCTCGTGTGCAACGGCTCCGAGATCGGCGGCGGCAGCATCCGCATCCACGACCCCGACGTGCAGAGCAAGGTCTTCGCGAATCTGGGCCTGTCGGCCGACGAGGCCCAGCAGAAGTTCGGCTTCCTCCTCGATGCGTTGCGGCACGGCGCGCCCCCCCACGGCGGGCTGGCCTTCGGCTTCGACCGCATCATCATGCTGCTCTGCGGAACGGAGAACATCCGCGAGGTGATCGCGTTCCCGAAGACCACGAGCGCGCAGGACTTGATGTCCGGCGCGCCGAGCGAGGTGGACGCCTCCCAGCTCAACGAGCTGCACGTCCGCAATGTGGACCGCCAGCCGAGCTGATCGGCGGCGGTCGTGCGGCTCGAACGGGCTCGGCCCGGGGGGCTCAGCCTGGCGGGAGCGGCGGCGGCACGGCGCGCAGCAGCGCGGCGAGCTCGGGCACGGCGGCGGGCTCCGCCCAGGCGGCCATGCCCTCCTTCCACACGAGATGGCGCCCCGGCTGCGCGAGCACGCGGGTGACGATCTCGGCGGCGGGGAGCTGCCCGCGCACGCCGTCGGGGCCGGCGTGGTGGAAGATCAGCTCACCCGGCAGGGGCGGGGGCAAGGGGGGCGGCGCGCTCGCCATGCCCTGGTGGGGGTTGAACGGCGCGCCCTGACCGGCCTGGCCGAGCTGCGAGGCCATCGTCTGCCCCATGGCGAGGCCGAGACCGGCCTGCATGAAGCCGCCGCCGCCGCCGGGCTGCTTCGCCGCCTCCTCCATGGCGTTGGCCG
The DNA here is from genome assembly GCA_903885375.1 of uncultured Pseudomonadota bacterium. Taxonomy (GTDB): domain Bacteria; phylum Myxococcota_A; class UBA796; order UBA796; family SXON01; genus SXON01. The sequence continues at coordinate 37,863 of CAISIK010000003.1, read as the reverse complement.
CCTGGAACTGCGTGTACGCGCCCATGTCGCCCGCGAGGGCCATGGAGCTGCGCTTGTCCATCATCTTCTCCACCTCGGGCGGCACGGAGATGTTCTCCACCACGAAGTCGGTGAGCGTGATGCCGTAGTTCTCGCTGAACCAGCCGTTGAGCCGGTCGCGCAGGGCCTCGCCGAAGTCCATGTAGTGGGCCACGAGGTCGAGCAGGGGGATCTTCGCTTCGCCGATGGTGTCGGCCAGGGCGCTCACCAGCTTGCGCTTCAGCTGGCCCGTGATGTCCTCGGTGGTGAGGAGGCCCGCGGTGCCAACTACTTCACGCAGGAAGGTGGCGGGCTGGCTCACGCGGAAGGCGAAGCTGCCGAAGCCGCGGATGCGCACCACGCCCAGGTCGGCATCCCGGATCGGGATGGGGTTGGGCGTGCCCCACTTGTGATCGGCGAAGACGCGCGTGTTCACGAAGTAGACATCGCCCTTGTAGGGCATGTCGAGCCCGTACTTGATGCTCTCGAAGAACGACATGATCGGCGCGTTGCGGGTGCTGATCTCGTGGGTGCCCGCGGGGAAGACATCGCTCAGCTTGCCTTCCGACACGAAAACGGCGACCTGCCCTTCCCGAACCACCAGCTTGCCGCCGTTCTGGATCGCCTTCTGGAAGATGGGGAAGCGGAACACCACGCTGTCCCGGCTGTCGTCGGTCCATTCGATGACGTCGAGAAACTGGGCGCCAGCATGGCCCTTCAACGTGTCCCAGAGCGACATGAGCAATCACCTGTTCCGTGCGGGAAGTGGATGCACGGCATCGGAATGTAAGCACGCCTTCGAGGGCGTGCAGGGTTCGACGGGCGCGATACGCGGGGTCCGAACGGAGTACCGATGCGCAGCCTCTCCTTTTCGCTCCTGCTCGCCGCCGCCTGCTCCGGGGAGGCCGCCGGGGGCGACACGGCGGACTCCGGCGAGGCCGGCGCCCTCGCCGACGTGCCGGAGGACGTGACGGCCGGCTGGGACGTGGAGAGCGTGGGCTGTCCCGAGGGGGCCACGGCCTACTGGTATTTCGAGGGCGAGATCACCGACGCCGCCGAGATTCACGGCACCGAGCGCTGGTTCTGGTTCTTCCCCGAGGACAACCCGCAGGAGGACTGCGTGGACAAGTTCGAGATCGATGGCAACGAGGCCGCCACGCCCGTGCCCGACGACCCCTGCTACAGCTGCGACCGCGACTTCACCGCCGACTACGTGCTCGACTCCCAGACCTGCGCCTGGGACGGTTACGAATCGCTCCTCGACAACGACGACACCGACCGCATCGACGAGGAGGAGTACACGCTCGCCCTGATGTTCGACACCGACCCGCTCGGCGGCGAGGAGGGCGACGTGAACGTGTGGACCTTCTTCCGCGACGATGCCAGCAGCCGCGCATACAACGACCATGGCGTGAACGACGGCAACTTCGTTCCGGAGGATGGGGTGGACGGCCCGGGCGTCATGAGCTGGGTCTCGCCCGAGGGGCTCTGCATCGAGATCAAGGAAGGTTAGGCCGGCGTTGTTCTCCGTCCTGCTCGCTGTCGCGCTTGCCCTTGGCGCGCCGCGTCTGGCGGTGATGGACATGAGCAACCACACGGGGGATGCCTCCCTCGATGGGGCGGGGGCCGGGCTCTCGAGCGTGCTCGTGTCAAAGCTCCTCCTCGTCGATGGCCTGGAGGTGGTGGAGCGGGAGCGCCTCGCGTCGGTGCTCGCCGAGCTGAAGCTCGCGAAGGATGGCGCGCTCGATCCGGCTACGGCCGCCCGGGCCGGAAAGCTGCTGGGGGCCACCCACATCGTCACGGGCGACCTCGTGAGCGCTCGACTGCCGTCGCTGGCGCTGACGCTGCGGGTGGTGGAGGTGGAGACCGGCAGGGTGCTCGCCGCCACCGACGTGCGCGGCGAGGTCGGCGAGCGCGGCGAGGAGTTCTTCGTGCTGGTGGATGAGGCGACCGCCGCGCTCATCTCGGCGATGTCGATCCAGCTGGGGGCGCGCGACCGGATCGAGGTGGGGCAGGTCGCGGTGAAGGGGCTCGGCGCGGTGGAGGCCTACGGCCGCGCGGTGACCGCGCTCGATCGGGGGGATCGGCCGGCGGCGGAGAAGGCGCTCCAGGAGGCGCTGGCGCTCGAACCCGGCTTCCGGCTGGCGGAGGGGGCGCTGGCCCGGGTCACGGCGGAGGTGGCGGCCGCGCGGCAGGGGTATGCGAACGAGGCCGTGACCAGCGCGCGCGCCGAGCTGGCCGCGCTCGAAGTGCGGGTGGCGGGCACGCTCCCGGAGTCGCCCACCGTGGCGGACCTCGCGAAGGCCGCCGCCCGGGCGCGCGTGCGCCTGGCGCGTGGAGACCTCGCCGGCGCCGTGGCACTGGAAGAAGCACGCGCCGCCGCCACCACCGACGCGGCTTGCCGGGGTGGGGCCTTCAACACCGCGCTGCGTGAGTACCAGTCGAGCGGCTACCTCGGGCACCTGCTCGGCGACGTCCATGTGTGGCCGTGGGAGGTCCGCATGGAAAACGCCGACCTCCTCCTCGCCCTCGGCCGTCGGGAGGAGGCGTGGACGCTCGTTCTGCGCACCTTCCAGGCCCCCGGGCCGGTCTTCTCGCCCAGCTCCGGGCCGCGGAACCCCAGCGACTGGGCGGCCCGCCGCGGGTTCTTCGACCTCGCCCTTCTGGGCCGCCGGCAGGAGCTCCAGCAGGCCACTCGCCTCGGCCACGACGAGGCGGCGCGGCGCCTGCTCCGCGTGGTGGACGAGGCGGTGGAGGATGCGAAGGAGGGCCGCGAAGCGCGGGAGGCGTGGGAGGCTCTTCAGGGCAGGTTTGCCGGTCGTGCCCGCGCCGATGCGCGGTTCGTGACGGAGGAGCTGCGCGCCACGCGCGCCGCGTCGAGCGACCGGGCGCTCGTCCTCGGCGGCTACAGCGCCTTCCACTCCCGTGTCCGCGCGGGCTTCTACGCCGATGTGGCCACCGTCTCCGACTACCGCGACCTCGCGGGTCGGTGGCGCTCCCTCGCCGACGGCATCTGGAGCGACGCGTGGTTCGCCGAACAGCGCCTCGCCGTCCTCCTCGACCAACAGGCCGCCGTGCCCGCCCGCGACGCCGAGGAGACGGCCCGGCGCGTGAAGGAGCTCGACGAGCAGGCCGCCCGGAGCTTTCGCTGATGCCCACCCCCGTCGCCGAGACCGTGTGGATCAGCGAGGCCACCCCAGGCTTCCACAACGCCGCGAGCTCGCGTTGCGACGCCCGCCCGGTCGAGGGTCTTCAGCTCCCCGTCGGTCTGCGGGGGCTCGCCCAGCCGGCCGAGTCCGCCTGCGGCGAGGAGTGGCGGTTCGTACGGTTCCACGTGCAGGGGTACGGGCAGGCCCGAACGCAGGCCTGGTTGGTGCCGCTGGCATCGCTTGGTTCCCGTCCGCCGAAGTCGGGCTGGGATCGGGCGCGGTCCACCGGCTCGGCTTGGGTGATCCAGGCCGGAGACAGTCCCACGCTCGGCATCCCGCTCGACGACCCCGAGTGGAGCGCTCCTTCCCTGCTGAGCCACGGCGAGCCCGTGAAGCGGCTCTCCCCCCAGGTCATCCGGACCGGGAGCGGCCACGAGCTCTGGGTCGACGAATTCTACGTGCGCGACGCCGACCCGCTCACGACCGCCACGCAGGCCTCGGCCGTGGAGCGGGTGAAGAACCTTCGCCGCTTCCACGCGGGCCGGATGGTGCACGAAGGAAAGGCCCCGCTCGCGCCGCTCCCCGAATCGGAGGTCCTCGCGAAGGCGCCCATCGGCCAACCCTTCGTGTTCACGGTCCGCCCCGAGTGGCTCTCCGACCCCCGCTACTCCGCGGAGTGGTTCGAGCCGATCGGACACACCCTCCGACACGCGTGTGAGCGTCCCCGACCCTTCGAGCCGTGCGGCACCTACCTGCTCGACTACGGGCCGCTGGGGGCCTGGCGCCCGCAGCACGGCGAGGAGGTGATCGGGGTGTGGACGGGCAAGGCCCTGGAGGTGCAGGTTCGCGAGCCCTGGGGCAACGACCTCGGGGTGACCACGGAGTGGGAAGGGACCGCCGCCCGCTGAAGGTGGTTCAGCCCTTCACGCCGCCGGCCGTCAGGCCCTCCACGAGCTGTTTCTGCAGCGCGAAGAAGAGCGCGGTGACGGGCAGGCTGACCAGCAGCGCTCCCGCCGCGAACCGGCCCCATTCCGCGCCGAATTCGCCGACGTAGCCGTTGAGCACCACCGGCAGGGTGTACGCCCGCTCATCGCCCATGAGCGTCGCGGCGAGGATGAACTCGTTCCAGGCGGTCATGAAGGCAAAGAGCGCGGTAACGGCGATCGCGGGACGGGCGAGCGGCAGGATCACCTGGGTGAACGTTGTGAAGCGGGAGGCGCCATCCATCGTGGCCGCCTCCTCGAGCTCGCGCGGGATCGTGTCGAAGTAGCCCTTGAGGTTCCAGGTGGCGAAGGGCACGCTGGTGGTGCTGTACACGAGCACGAGCCCGGTCATCGAGTCGAGCAGGTGGAGGGCGTCGAGCAGGATGTACAGCGGGATGGCCATCACCACTCCCGGGAACATCTGCGTGAGCAGGAAGGTGCCCATGAGCTCGTCCCGGCCGGGGAAGCTCCAGCGCGAGAGCGCGTACCCGGCGGAGCAGGCGAGGCTCACGCCGACGAGCGCCGTGGCGCCGCTCACCACCAGGCTGTTGAACAGCTGGCGCCCGAAGAGCCAGCTGCCATCGGCGCTCGTAGTGGAAAGCACGGCGCGGAAGTTGTCGAGCGTCCACGCGCCGGCGAGCGAGAGGTTGAAGCCCTGCACCGGCGACAACGACATCCGCACGACCCACAGGATCGGGAGGAGCGTGGCCACCGTGAGGGCCGCGAGGGCGGCGTGGGTGAGCACCACCCGGGCGGTGGAAGGGGAGCGCACCTACTCCTCGCAAACGTAGGCGAGCGAGCCCGAGCAGGCGGCGTCGTTCCATGTGTAGTCGGCGAAGCGGTACAACTGTCCGCAGTCTTCGCCCTTCTTTCCGCTGTCGTTCGGTTCCCCGCTGGCCCAGTTGCTGTAGCCGCCTGCGGAACCGCTGCTCCACACCCACGTACCCTCGGTCGTGCTGTCGGTGAAGCCCATCCACCAGTACCCGGTAGACCGGCTCACGGCCTCGTTCACCACCTGCGTGTTCTCGGCCGCGCTCTCGATCGCCACCAGGTCGTAGCCCCAGGTGAGGCAGTTGGCCCGGGCCAGCGTCCAGGTGGCCGCGGTGGTGCAGTACAGGTAAAGCTTGCCGGCGTACTCCTCGGAGGAGCACGTACACCCCGACTCATCGCGGTTGCCGTCACAATCGTTGTCGAGCGTGTCGCACGCTTCGGCTTCGCCGGGGTTGACGTCAGCCGTCCCGTCGTCGCAGTCGGTCTGATCGGCCACGTAGCCGGCGGGGGCGTCGCACGCGCTCACGGCGGCGCCGAGCTCGTCGCCGTAGCCGTCGGCGTCGGCATCCTCGTACCAGAGCTCGGGGTCGATGGGGCTGTCGTCGACGGTGCCATCGCAGTCGTCGTCCACGCTGTTGCACGACTCGGTGCCCGCCGGGCTCACGAGGGGGTCGCCGTCGTCGCAGTCGCTGCGGTCCGCGACGGAGCGGCTCGGCTGGGTGCACGCCATCTCACCGGCGGCGGGGTCGCCGTAGCCGTCGCCGTCGGCATCGAAGTACCAGGCGGTCGCGTCGATCGCGTCGGCTTCGTCGGTGTCGCCATCGCAGTCGTCGTCGACGGTGTTGCAGCTTTCGGTGGCGCCGGGGTGGGTGGCGGCATCCCCATCGTCGCAGTCGGTGGCGTCGGCTACCGCGCCGATCGGCGCCGTGCAGCCGGGCGTGGGCTTCCCGGCATCGCCATAGCCGTCGGCGTCGGTGTCCTCGTACCAGGTGAAGGCGTCGATGGCCGAGGCTTCGTCGAGGTCGCCGTCGCAGTCGTCGTCGACGAGGTTGCACACCTCGTCGGCGGCGGGGTTCACGGCGCTGTCGGTGTCGTCGCAGTCGGTGGCGTCGGCGAGCGCGCCGGTGGGGGCGGAGCAGGCGGCGCTCGAGGAGGACGGGTCACCAAAGCCGTCGCCATCCCCATCGGCGTACCAGCTCGGCGCGTCGATGGCGCTGTCCTCGTCGGTGGTGCCATCGCAGTCGTCGTCGACGAGGTTGCAGCGTTCGTCGGCGGTGGGGCTCACGTCGGGGTCGCCGTCGTCGCAGTCCGTGGCGTCGGCCACGTACCCGGCGGGCGCGAGGCACGCGTCGACCGCGGTGGCCGGATCGCCCGAGCCGTCGCCATCGGCATCGGCGTACCACACGGTCGTGGCCACCTCGTCGGGCGCATCCACGTCGCCGTCGCAGTCGTCGTCGTCGCCATTGCAACTCTCCACGGCGGCGGGATGGACAGTGGCAGACGTGTCATCGCAGTCGGTGGCATCGGCCACGCCGCCGGCGGGCGCTGAGCAGGCGGTCGTGGGGACCGACACATCGCCGTACCCGTCGCCGTCGGCATCGGCGTACCAGATGGTGCCGTCGATGGCGCCGGGCTCGTCCACCGCGCCATCGCAGTCGTCGTCCACCCCGTTGCAGCTCTCCGCCGCGTCGGGGCCCACGTCGGGGGTGGAGTCGTCGCAGTCGTCGCAAGCGGGGGCGCCGTCGTGGTCGCCATCCTCGTAGCCGCTGCTGTCATCGCAGTTGTAGTCGACGGGATCGGTACAATCGACCTCCGCCGCACCGGGGTGGCGCGCGGCATCGGCGTCGTCGCAATCGCCCGGGGCGGCCACGGCACCGTCGGGGGCCTCGCACGAGCGGGTGCGGGTGCCGTCGTCGCCGTAGCCGTCGTCGTCGTCGTCGAGGTACCAGTCGGTGCCCGCGGCGTCGGGGTCGTCGTCGTCCACCAGGCCGTCGCAGTCGTCGTCCTGGCCGTTGCAGGCCTCCTCGGCGTCGGGATGCACGGTGGCATCGGCGTCGTCGCAGTCGCCGCCCTCCACCACGTTGAAGCCGCCCGCCTCGCAGGCGGTGGAGGAGAGGTCGTCATCCCCGAAGCCGTCGCCGTCAGCATCGGCGTAGACGGTCAGCGCGCTCGTGAGGTCGAGCGCGGGATCGTCGAGGTCGACGAGGTCGTTGCAGTCGTTGTCGATGCCGTCGCACACCTCGGCGTTGCCGGGGAACGCCGCGGCCAGGGCATCATCGCAGTCGTCATGGGTGGCCACATGGCCTTCGGGGCGCTCGCAGTCGGCGATCGCGGCCCCTTCGGTGCCGTGGCCATCACCATCGGCATCCACGAACCACACGCTGGCCTCGCCGATGGCGGCATCGGTGTCGTCGCAATCGGTGTCGGTAAAGCCGTCGCCGTCACGGTCCTCCGCCGACTTGCCTCCCGACTCGGGGACACAGCCGAGCAGCAGCAGCGCCATGAACCAGCGTGGCGTCAATTCCGGCTCCCTTCCCCCCGCAGTGTACTCCTCGTTGGGGGGCGGCGCCCGCCTACCCGAGGTTGTGGAAGACGTGCTGCACGTCGTCGTCCTGCTCGAGCTTGTCGATGAGCTTCAGGACCTCGGTGGCGTGGGCCTCGTCGAGCTCGATGAGGCTCGTGGGCACGTACTCGGTGCCCGAGGAGAGCGGCGTGATGCCGCGCTCCTCCAGCCCCTTGGCCATGCTGCCGAAGTTCTCGAAGGCCGCCCGCACCACGAGCTGGGCATCGCCCTCTTCGCCGGTGCCCTCGCCGAATTCCTCGAGGCCGTGATCGATGAGGTCGAGCTCCAGCGACTCTGCGTCGAGGCCGGCGGGAGCCAGACGGAAGACCGCCATCCGGTTGAACTGGAAGGCGACGGAGCCCGAGCTCCCCATGTTGCCGCCGTTGTGGTTGAACCCCTGCCGCACGTTGCTCACGGTGCGGGTGGGGTTGTCGGTGGCGGTGACCACGACCACGGCCACGCCGTGCGGGGCGTACCCCTCGTAGATGATCTCCTCGTAGTTGGCCGCATCGCCGCCAGAGGCCTTCTTGATGGCGGCCTCGACCCGATCCTTCGGCATGTTCGCCGACCGCGCGTTCTGGATGGCGCGACGGAGCGCGGGGTTGCTGTCCACGCTGGGGCCGCCCGCCTTCACGGCCATCGCGATTTCCTTGCCCACGCGCGTGAACGCCTTGGACATGCGGTCCCACCGCTTGAACATCGTGGCCTTGCGCGTTTCGAAGATCCGTCCCATGGTCGTGCTCCGGGGGGCGGGAGTTAGCCTGCGTCCTTCAGGCCGGCCAGCCGAGCGGATGGCGCTGCATCCAATCCCAGGCCGAGGCGAGGATTTCTTCGATGCCGGCGTGCCGGGGCGCCCAGCCGAGCTCCTTGCCGATGCGGGCGCTGCTGGCGACGAGCTCGGCGGGGTCGCCCTCGCGGCGGGGGCCGTAGGCCACCGGGATGGCGTGCCCCGTGACCTTTCGCGCCGCGGTGAGCACCTCGTTCACCGTGAAGCCGCCGCCGCAGCCGAGGTTGTACACGCGACCTTCGGCTCGCAGCGCGCCCAGGGCGAGCACGTGGGCGCGGGCGAGGTCGCCCACATGGATGTAGTCGCGCACGCAGGTGCCATCGCGCGTGGGGTAGTCGGTTCCGAACACGGAAACGGGTTCGCCGCGCCCCTGCGCGAGCTGGAGGAGGCGGGGAATGAGGTGTGTTTCGGGACGGTGGTCCTCGCCGGCATCGGGCAGGGCGCCGGCGGCATTGAAGTAGCGAAGGCACGCGTGGCGGAGGCCGTACGCCGCGCCGTAGCGGGCGAGGACCTGCTCGATCATGAGCTTGGTATCGCCGTAGGGGGAGACCGGCCGCGTGGGGGACTCCTCCACGATCGGGCAGTGGTCGGGCTCGCCGTACACGGCGGCGGTGGAGGAGAAGACGATGTCACGCACGCCGACATCGAGCATGGCATCGAACAACGAGAGCGCGCCCACCACGTTGTTGTCGAAGTAGGCGCGGGGCTCGCGCACGCTGGTGCCGACCTGCGAGATGGCCGCGAGGTGCACCACCGCCTCGGCCCGGTGGGCCTCCAGGGCCGCGCGCACCGCCGCCTTGTCGCGCGTGTCGGCGTGGAAGAACCGCACGCCCAGCGCTACCGCGGCGCGGTGCCCCGTGACCAGACTGTCGAGCACGGCCACCGTGTGGCCCTCGCCCTCGAGGACCCGCGCCACGGCGCTGCCGATGTAGCCGGCCCCGCCGGTCACGAGCACATTCATGCCTCGCCATGTAGCCCGCCGTCAGCCCGGGGGATGCATCCCGCCGTCGGGACGTTTCATCCACAGCTGGCACCGCACGGGGAGGTGCTTGCGATCGAGCGCCTCGCACACGTTGGTGTACTTGCAGCGGTTCACGCTCTCCTCCTCGCCCGCCCGCACCTTCTTCGGCCAGTCCGGGTCGGCAAGCAGGCCGCGCGCCATGCCCACGATGTCGAGCTGGCCGGCCTGCAGGGCCCCCTCGGCCACCGCGAAGGTGTTGATCTTCCCGGCACCGACCACCGGGGTGGAGAAGCCGGCGGCCCGGACCGCGGCGCGGATTCCGGCGGGCAGGTGGAGGTTGGTGCCGTCGGGGAACTCGCGCGTGGGCATGCAGGCGGTGCCCGAGGGGCCGGTGTAGGGGTAGGCGGCCTGGCCGAGCGGAGGGCGCTTGGCATCCTCGAAGCGCCCGCCGCGGCTCACGGAGATGAAGTCGAGGCCCGCCGCCGCGAGGCGGGCCGCGAACCAGGCGCTGTCCTCGAGGGGGCTCCCGCCGACGACATCATCGCTGCCGAGGAGGCGGCACCCCACGGCGTAGTCGGCGCCGACGGCCGCGCGCACGGCGGCGACGACCTCGAGGGCGAGGCGGAGCCGGTTTTCGCGGGTGCCCCCGTACGCATCGGTGCGGGCGTTGGTGGCGCTCAAGAAGCTCGCCATGGTGTAGGCATGCGCGAAGTGGAGCTCGACCCCATCAAAACCCGCTTCGCGCGCCCGCCGCGCGGCCTGCGCGAACCAGCCGGGGATCTGGGCGATCTCGGCGAGCGAGAGGTCCTCGATCTGCTGGCGCCATCCCCAGGCGTAGTCGCGCCAGTCCCGCGGCGAGAGGCGGGCTTCCAGCTCCGCCTCCGACCAGGAGGTGCAGCCGGGGTAGCGGGCTTCGAGGCGTTGCAGGGCCCGGGCGGGGTCGCGGCGCGAGATCTTCAGGAAGTCGATGAGCTGGGGAAAGACGCGGCCGGGACCGTTGTCCTTCATGCGGGCCACGAGTTCCCGGAGCGGGGCGACGGCGCGGTCGTGGCCGATCCGCATGAGCGGGCCGCTGGCGATGTCGCGGATGCCCATGGCTTCGAGCACCAGCGCGCCCGCACCCCCCCGCGCGTAGCGGACGTAGCGGGCGGTGATGTCGGGCGTGACCTCGCCCGCATCGTTGCTCAACCAGGTGACCATCGCGGGCAACCAGATGCGGTTCGGCAACGTGAGCGGGCCCACCCGGACGGGGGAGAAGAGCAGCGAGTCGGCCGGCGTGGGCAGCACCCGTTCCGCTAACGTGAGCGGCCTCACTCCATCGGGTACAGTGAGTCGGTCCAGTCGACATACCCGAACCCGATCCCCAGGGGCGCCGAGATGCGGGACACGCGCTGATCGTCGGCGTCGATCACGTCGATCACACCCGCGGTCGACCACGCGATGACCCGACGGCCCTCACCCGCGTCGTCGAGGCCACCGAGCGCGGCGCTCTCCATGCACTCCTCCGGCTGGTACCGGCGGGAGACGTGGAAGTGCGCGCCGGCATCTTCGGTGGCGTAGTCGAAGATCTCCGAGCAGGCGTAGTCCTTCGCGTAGTTCGCGAACAACGCCACGCCGTCGGCGGTGAACATCACCTGGTGCTGCAAGAGGACATCCTCCGGGGCCGCCGGCTGCGGCCCCCCGTAAGGGCCGAGCACCCACCGGTTCTCGCCGGAGGCCACCGAGAACCGCACGAGGGAGCGCATGCGGGCGAGGCTCAAGAGCGCATCGCCCGTGGCTTCGTCGTACCGGATGCTGTTGCCGTGCGTCAGCTCCCGCACGCCGTCGACCGCTTCGCCGCTGGACTCGGGGAGCGTGTCGAGCTGGGGGTACGCGTCCCACACGACCGTGCTGGTGCCGTCGTCCTCGATGCGCAGCACGCGGTCGCAGGTGACCGACTCGCCTTCGTGGGTGGTGGCGACCTTGTCGATCACGAGCACGGCCCCATCGGGCATCGGGGCGAGGTCGTGGTGGAGGCCGGTGAGCGCGTGCTCCTCGTAACGGTCGCCGGCGAGGCCCACGGTGAGGAGGTCGCCGCCGGCCACGATGTACACCGTCCTCCCGTCGAGCGAGAGCTTTGCGCTGGTGGACAGGGCCCGGCGCGGGGTGGCCACGGCCCACACGATGCGCCCGCGCTCGTCGAGGATGAGCACGTTGGGGATGGTGGCGTCGCTCCCGGACGTGATCGCGGTCGTGAGGCGGTAGCCGGGGGCGCCTTCCTCGACGGTGAGCCCCGAGAGTGACGACCAGGCCCACGGCACGCTGAAGGCGGAAGCTTCGGACACGTAGCGGGCGCTCTCCGACTCGCCGACGACGGTGATCTCCACCTCCACCCCTTCCGGAAGCCCGATCAGCGCGACCTCGTGGTCCTCCGCGGCGGCTTCGACCGATCGGGTCCAGGTCTCGCCGTCGGCGGCGGTGGCGGTGACGGTGGCGAGGCTCGGCTCGTCGGTATGCCACGTGACGAGCGCAACGTTGGCCACGTATTCGCTTGGCGCGACGGCGATCTCCACGGTGCGCACCGGCAGCTCGCCCGAGTCCACGGCCTCGTCGGAACAGGCGGCGCCGAAGAGGAGAAGGGCCAGAAGCGAGGACGGGGCGGCGGGCATCGTCGCTGGAATACCCTGTACCCGCCCGGAGGATGTCAGGAATCGGTGTGCACGCGCGCGTGGTGATAATGCGGGGCGATGATCGAAACGGCCGCCCGTCAGCTCGCCCAGCTCTGCCAGGACCTTCACCAGCGCGGCTGGGTGGCCAACCACGACGGGAACGTGAGCGTGCGATTGCCGGAAGGAGGGGCGCTGGCCTCGCCCACCGCGGTGAGCAAACGCGACGTTCGCCCGGAGATGCTCGTCACCGTGGACAACGAAGGCAAGGTGGTGGCCGGCACGCGCAGGGTGTTCAGCGAGATCTCGCTGCACCGCGCGGCGTGGCGGGCCCGGCCCGAGGTCCGGTGGGTCGTGCACGCCCACCCCCCCTACGCCACGGCCTGGGCCTGCTGCGGCGAGGAGTTCTGGGCGTCGCCCTTCCTCGCCGAGGCGGTCGTGTCGCTTGGCGATCGCATCCCGCTCGTGCCCACGGCCGCGCCCGGGGCGGGCACCGGCGCGCTCGAGTCGGCGCTCGGGTTCGCCGACGCCGTGCTGCTCGGCAACCACGGCGTCCTCACCGTCGGTCCCGACGCCGAGACCGCGCTCCTGCGCATGGAGCTGGTGGAGCACCTGGCCCGCATCGCGGCCATCGCCCGCCCCCTCGGCGGCCCGATGCCGCTCCCGGCGGAGATGGTCACCACCCTGCTCGAGGCCCGCAAGAAGGCCGGCCTCGGCCCCGGCGCCGCGGCCCCCCCCGGGGCGGCGGGGCCTGCCCCCGCTTCCACCGATGTCGCCGCCGTGGTGCAGGAAGCGCTGCGCCGCCTCGGTTGACGGGCACCGCCCCCGGGGCGGCGATCGGTTAGCACGCGCCCATGGGCCTTCGTGACCGTCTGCGCCTGCTCGTGCGCCCGCCGCCCGCTCCGGCGCCTGCCCGGTCCGGCGTGGTCGCGCCGCCCGCACCGGCGAGCGCCGCTCCGCGCGTGATCCTGCCCCGCGCCGTGCCCTCCGCCCCGGTGGGGGCGCGGGTGATCCACGTGGGCCCCGGGCCCGCCCCCGAGGGCGCCGAAACGCTGGCTCCGGCCGGCTGGCCCGCCCTGCGCGGGGCGGTGTGCTTCGTTTCCAAGGATGGCGGGCGCGCGGCGAGCGCGGCCGCCGAGCGCGCCGCCAGCTTCGGCTCCGCCGAGGTCTCCTGGGTGGCCGAGGCACGCGCATGAACAGCATGACCGGTTTCGGCCGCGGCGAAGCCGCGAGCGGCGCCACCACCGTGGTGGTCGAGATCAAGAGCGTGAACAACCGCTTCCGCGACGTGCAGGTGCGCGTTCCCCGCGAGTACAACGCCTTCGACGCGCGGGTGAACAACCTCGTGAAGGATGCGGTGAGCCGCGGGCGCCTCGAGGTCACGGTCCGCCGGAGCTGCACGGAGGGGGCCACCCGGGTGGTGGCGGACCTCAAGCTCGTCGAGCAGTACCGCATCGCGATCAACGAGGTCTCGCACCGGCTCCAGCGCGACCCCGCCGAGGTGCCGCTCGCCTTCATCCTCGGGCAGCCGGGTGTGCTGGTGACCGCCGACAACGACGGCGATGCGCTCGCCGAGTGGGAACTGGTGGAGCTCGCGGTGCAGGGCGCCCTGGGCGACCTCGCGGGGATGCGCAGCCAGGAAGGCCAGGCCCTCGCCCGCGACCTCGATCGGCACCTCGTGGAGCTGCGCCGCCACTGCAGCGAGGTGGAGGCCGCCATGACCGGGGTCGTGGTCCGCTTGCAGGCGCGGGTGCTGGAGCGCGTGAACCGCCTGATCGGCGACCGCGTGGACCCCGACCGCGTGGCCCAGGAGGCGGCGCTCCTCGCCGACAAGGCCGACGTGAGCGAGGAGCTGGCCCGCCTCTCCTCCCACGCCGACCAGTTCGATCAGGCCCTGCGCTCCGACGAGCCGGTGGGCCGCAAGCTCGACTTCGTGCTGCAGGAGATGCACCGCGAGGTGAACACGCTCGGCAGCAAGGCCGCGGAGCAGGTGGTGAGCGCGCGGGTGGTGGAACTCAAGAGCGTGCTCGAGCGGATGCGCGAGCAGGTCGCGAACGTGGAGTAGGGATGAGCGGCCTTCAGTCGATCCGTGCCCGTTGGACCGCCCCCGACGTGGGCGCCCTCTTCGTGGTGAGCGGCCCCAGCGGGTCCGGGAAGACCACGTTGCTCCACGCCGCGCTCAGGGCCGTTCCCGGGCTGGAATTCAGCGTGTCGGCCACCACGCGCGGCCCCCGTGCGGGCGAGCGTGACGGCGTGGACTACCACTTCGTGACCCGCGCCGCGTTCGAGCGCCTCCTCGAAGGAGGCGCGCTCCTCGAGCACGCCGAGGTGTACGGCAACTTCTACGGTACTCCTCGCGCCCCGGTGGAGGCCGCGCTCGCCGAGGGGCGCAGCATCGTGCTCGACATCGATGTGCAGGGCGCCGCGCAGGTGCGTGCCGCGCACCCGGAGGCGGTGAGCGTGTTCGTGCTGCCGCCCAACCTCGCCGCGATCGAGGCGCGCCTCCGCGCCCGTGGCCTCGACGACGACACGATCGTGGCCCGTCGGGTGCGCGAGGCCGACGAACAGCTCGCGGAGGCCGGCGAATACGACTACCTCGTGATGAACGACGACCTTTCCAGCGCCCACACCCAGTTCCAGGCCGTGCTGGTGGCGGAGCTCCTCCGCCGCTCCCGCCGCGAGAGCTGGACGCTCGCCGCCCGCCGCTGAGCCACCCGGCCGGTCACGAGGTGCCCGCTTTCCCCATCCATGCCTCGACGACCCCGCTGGGAACGAGGTGATCGACGGGTAGTCCGGTGGCGATGCGGGCACGGATGTCGCTGGACGACACGTCGGGGAAGCTCGGCGCCCCCGGCACGGCCTCTGCGCCGCGCCCGAGGACGATGGGAGGGTAGTCTTCTTCGATCCTCGACCATTCCCTCCAGCTCGCGGCCTGACGGAGGATGTCGGCGCCCACCACGAGGCGGAACCGGTGCTCGGGGTGTAGGGCGGCCAGACGGTCGAGGGTGACGATGGTGAAAGAAGGGGAGGGGAGCGTGGCTTCAATGCCGGAAACCTTCACATGCGGCCCGACCAGCGCCGCCATGCGCTCGCAGGCGGCCATGCGCGCGGCGAAGGGCGCCAGCGGCTTGCCGAAGGCGTGCACGTGGGTGGGGAGGAGCCACACCTCGTCGGCCCGATCGGTCCATCGCAGCCAGCCCGCGATCATCGCGTGGCCCACATGCGGCGGGTTGAAGCTGCCTCCAAAGACGGCGACCCTCACGCTGCGCTCCCCGACGCCAGAAGCGCCTCGGCCCCCGTGATAACGTAGCCGCCCCGTGATTCGCCTCTACCACATCGGAAAGTCCTACGGCGATCGCGACGCCCTCCGCGACGTGTCGCTCCACGTCGAAAAGGGCGAGATGGTGTACGTGACCGGGCCTTCGGGCGCCGGAAAGTCCACGATGCTCAAGCTCCTGTACGGCGCCGAGCGGCCCAGCACCGGCAAGATGCTCATCGCGGGCACCGACGTTTCCAAGCTCGACTCGCGCCAGTTGCCCAGCCTCCGCCGCAACCTCGGGGTGGTTTTCCAGGACTTCAAGCTGCTGCCGCAACGCACCGTCGCGGAGAACGTGGGGATGGCGCTCGAGGTCATCGGGGCCGAGCCCGATGCGATCCGGCGCCGCGTGCCCGCCGTGCTCAACATCGTGGGGTTGAAGGGCCGCGAAGAAGACAAGGCCGGCGTGCTGAGCGGCGGTGAGAAGCAGCGCGTGGCGATCGCCCGCGCCATCGTGAACGACCCGGCCATCCTCCTTGCCGACGAGCCCACCGGAAACCTCGACGGCGCCATGGCGGTCGAGGTCATGGAGATCCTCCAGGCCATCAACCTGCGCGGCACCACCGTGCTCGTGGCCACCCACGACGTGGGGCTGATGGACCGCTTCCCCTACCGCCGCCTCCGCTTCGTGGATGGGCGGCTCGTGGTCGGCAGCACCCTCGGGGCGGCGCGCCGATGAACCAGGCCTTCCGCCATGCGCTCCGCGGCCTCCGTGAGCACACCTACCTCGCGGGCGTGGGCGCAGGCGTGATCGCCGCCGCGCTGGTCCTGCTGGGCGCCTACGCGATGATCGTGGGCAACCTGGAGGCCGTGGTGAGCGGCTGGAAGCGGGATGTGCACGTGTCGGCCTACTTTGCGCCGGGGCAGAGCGCCGAGGTGCAGGCGGCCGCGCGTTCCGAGCTCGCCGGGCGCCCGGAGGTGGAGAGCGTGGAGTGGGTCACCAGCGAGCAGGCGCGCACCTGGATGCTGGAGCGGGTGCCCGAGGTGGAAGCCATGGTGAAGGAGCTCGGCGAGGGCGCGCTGCCGTCCTCGCTGGAGATTGCGCTCCGCCCCGCCTACACCTCGCCGGAGGGCCTCGATGCCTTCGCGGCCAGCCTCGAGCAGGGCGGGCGCTTCGGCGACATCGACTACGGGCGCGAGTGGGTGGAGCGCTCGGGCGCCTTCCTCCGCACGCTCACCATCCTCGGGGTGGCGCTCGGCGGAATCCTCGTGGTCGCCGCGCTGTTCCTCGTGGGGAACACCATCAACCTCGTGGTCTACGCCCGTCGCGACGAGCTTGAGATCCTGCGCCTCGTGGGCGCGACCGACAGCTACATCCTCTCCCCCTTCCTCGTGGAGGGGGCCATCCAGGGGGTCGCTGGCGGTGGCGCGGCAGTGGCGCTGCTCTACGCCGTGCATCGGCTCGTAGTGGCGCGGCTCCCGGAGGCGATCCCGCTCGCGCTCGGCGAGGGCGGGCTGGCCTTCCTGCAGCCCTCCGCCATCGTGCTGCTGCTGGTCACGGGCGTGGCGATCGGGGTGGCGGCGGCCGGGTTGGCGGTAAGAAGGTTCCTGTCGAGGCTGGCGTGATCGCGGCGCTCCTGCTCGCCGGGGTGATCCTCACGGGGCCGGCGCCGGCGGCGCCCGACGCGCGGATGGTGCTCGGCGAGATCGAGGCCTTCGACACGCAGATCGCCGCGCTTGACGGGCAGCTCGCCACGCTCGAAGCCACGCTCGCCGAAACGGAGGCCTCCCACGCCCGCCTCGTCGCGCAGGCGGAGGAGGCGGAAGGGAAGATCGAGGCCCGGGGCGAAGGCGCGGCCACGCTCCTCCAGGGCTTGTACCGTCTGCGCCGGTACGGGGTGCTGAGGCTGTTGTTCGGCGCCGACGATGCGGTGGAGCTGAGGCGCCGCACCACCTACCTGCGGGCGATCCTCGCGGCGGAGGAGGCCCGCACCACCGAGTTCGCCGCGCTGGCGGTGCAGAGGCGCGAGTCGGCCGCGGCCGCAGCCGCTGCACAGGCGAGCACGACGCAGCTCCGCGATTCGTTGCGGGTGCAGCGGGAGAGCCTGAGCGCGGAGCGGGCGCGGCGGCGGGCGCTCGTGGTGGAGGTCCGGCGGGAGCCGGCGCTCGTGGGGCGCACGCTCACGGAGACCGCGGAGGCCCGGCGGGAGCTCCAGGCCTCGGTCATGAGCCGCGAGGCCACGATGCCCGCGACGGCCGCGGCGCCCACCACGGCGGACTTCCGCGCCGAGCGCGGTCGCCTGCCGCGTCCGGTGAGCGGTCGCCTGCTCCGGGGCTTCGGCGCGTGGACGGATGAGGTGAGCGGCGCACGCAGCAACAACCCTGGGATGGACTGGCTGGCCGACCCCGGGGCCTCCTTCCGTGCGGTTTTCGGCGGGATCGTCACCCGGGCCGGCTACGTGCGCGGCTACGGGCAGATGGTCATGCTCCAGCACGGCAGCTTCACCACCCTCTACGCCCACGCCAACGGCCTGCGCGTGGTGGTGGACCAGGCCGTGAAGGCCGGCGATGTGCTGGGCACGGTGGGAACGACCGGCCTCGCCGTGGAGGGCACGCCCCAGCTCCACTTCGAGGTTCGGTACAACGGCACGCCCCAGGACCCCGCAGAGTGGCTGGCCAGGTGACCCGCGCGCGCTTCGGTCAGGTCGGCGCCTTCTTCGCTGGCGTGAGCGTGACGCTGCTCGTGGGCGCCAGCGATCCCTACGCGGGGCTCGACTTGTTCGCGCGCGTGCTCAGCGATGTGGACGCCCACTACCAGACGGAGCTGCCGCTCCTCGATGTGGTGCACGCCGCCCTCGAAGGGGTTCCGGCGGTGCTCGACGAGCACAGCGACTACTTCCCGCCCGAAGAATGGACCCGCATTCGGCAGGCCGAGGCCGGGCTGGAGGTGGGCATCGGGGTGACCGTGGCGGCCGACCCCTGCGGGCTCCGCGTGGCCGCCGTGGAGCCGTGGAGCCCGGCGGAGCGCGCCGGCGTGGGCGTGGGCGATTGCCTCGCGGGCGTCGATGCCGTCGGGCTGACCGGGCCCGCGAGCACCACGGTCCGGTTCACGCTGGTGCGGGGGGAGAGCCGCGTGGAGAAGGTGGTGCTTCGGGGGCGCGCCACGCCCCCGGCGGTGGAGGTGGAGCCCCTCGGGGGAGGCGTGTGGTATGCCCGCGTGCGCCACTTCGGGGACGACGTGGACGTACCCCTGGCCGCCGGCATCCCCTCCCGCCCGACCGCGAAGGGGCTCGTGCTCGACCTCCGCGACAACCCGGGCGGGCGCGTGGAGGAGGCGGGCGAACTGGTGGACCGTTTCGTGCGCACGGGCGTGATCGTGTCGACGCAGGTGCGCGGGGAGCCCGATGCGGTCGTCCAGGCCACGGCCGCGGCCTCCGACTGGAGCTTCCCGCTGGTGGTGCTCGTCAACGGCGAGACCGCCAGCGCCGCGGAGATCGTGGCCGGCTCGCTGCAGGACATGAAGCGCGCGCGGCTCCTCGGCACCCACACCTGGGGCAAGGGCTCGGTGCTGCGCTATTTCCAGTACGAGGATGGCTCGGTGCTCAAGCTCACCGTGGGCAGCTACCGTCTGCCCTCCGGGCGCGGCGTGCCGGCGCACCTGGGGCTCCAGCCCGACGTGGTGGTCGAAGCGGGGGCGGCGTCGTTCGGCCCGCGCACGCCGATGTCCACGCGGCTTCGCGACGACCCGCAGCTGGCCGCCGGGCTCGCCGCCCTTCAGTCCACCATCTCCCAGCCGGAGCGGTAGCCGCCGAGGGCGGCGATGGTGTCGATGACACGCTGGTAGTCGGGGTTCGCCCCGAGGGTGGCGGTGTCGCCGATGGCGATGAACCGGTCGCGCGCGCGGGTGACGGTCACATTCAAGCGGCGAGGGTCGGCCACGAAGCCCAGGCGCTGGTCGGGGTTGCTCCGCACGAACGACGCGACGACCACGGACCGCTCCCGGCCCTGGAAGGCGTTGATGGAGCCGGACTCGATTTGCGGGAACGCGGCGCGGATGCGCTGGAGCTGGGCGCGGTAGGGCGTGACGATCGCCACCTCGTGCGGCTGCACCCCCTCCGCCTGGAGGCCGGCCCACACCTTCCGGAGGAGGCCCAGCTCGCCGGGGTTGTGGAAGGACTGGAGGCCGTCGGCCTCCTCGTCGAAGCTCATGCCCGCCGTGTCGACCCACTCCGCGGCGGGCGACCGCGCGGGGGTGGCCACGCTCGGATGGGAGCGCAGCCGGCCGGCGTAGGTGGCGGCGCTCAGCGTGAGCAGCTCATCGTTCATCCGGTACTGTTCCTCCAGCATGGGGAACTTGAACCCCGCCTCGACGAGGCGCGCCAGCAAGGAGCGCTCCAGGAGGGGGTCGCGCGACTTTACGATCGGGCCGAGCTGGAGCGGGTCGCCGAAGAGCAGGAGGCGCTTCACGCGGCCCACGAGCGGCCAGAGCGCGGGCTCCATCACCTGCGAGGCCTCGTCCACGACGGCGGTTCGCGGCGCGGCGAGGTTCTTGCCCCGGGTGGCCAGCGTGCCGAGCGTCATCGCGATCACGTCGCAGGAATCGAGGATCTCGCGCTTGGCGACCGCCCACTCGGCGCGGATCGCATCGCGCAGCTCCCAGCCCTCGGGGCCCGAGGTGCGGGAGGCCTGACGCATCAGCCCGCGGATGACCTCGGCGCGCGCGCCGTTGAGGATGCGCCACTCAAGGGTGAGCGGCTGCACCTCGGAGCCGATCCGCGCGCTCACGCCGAGGCGCACTACATCGAGCCCCGCCTCCTTGGCTCGGAGGGCGAGGTGGTCCACGGCGGCGTTGCTCTCGGCGAGGGCCCAGGGGCGCTCGCCCACCTCGCGGAGCGCCTTCAGGACGGCCACCAGCGTGTGGGTCTTGCCCGTGCCGGGCGGACCGTGCACCAGCCCGATCTCCGTGGCGCCGAAGGCCAGCTCGGCCGCGGCCCGCTGCGAGTCGTTCAGCTTGGCGAACGCCGGGTGCTCCAGCGGGTCGGGCCGGTAGGGGGCCTCGCTGCCCAGCAACTGCCCGACCAGCGGACCGGTCAGTCGCTCGGCACGTTCGAGCGCGGCGCGCCAGTCGTCCATCTGGCTGTGGTCGAGCCGGCGGCTCACACACCAGGGCCCTGGGCCCTCGGGCACGTCGGCCACGCGCAGCTCGATGGCGGTCTCGTCGGAACCTTCCACGCGCGCCGCCATGCCCACGTCGGGCTTGCCGAGCGGGGCCAGGAGCACGGGCGCGCCGGGCTCGAAGGTGTCGCCAAGGTCATCGCCGCGGAGCACCACGTTCACGCGGTTTCGGCTCCGGAGCTCCGTGGTGTCGAGCGAGAGCGGGTAGAGCGAGAAGCCTAGCGCCCGCCGCGCCGCCAACGGCAGCGATCGGAGCTCGGCGTGCTCGGCCTCGATCGCCTTCCGCTCGCGTTCGAGCGACTGACGAAGCTGTTCGAGGTGGCCCATGGGGGCCGCTTACCCCACCACCCGGCGGCAGGCTGGGCCCAAAAGCGAAAGCGGCCGCCCGAAGGCGGCCGCTGAAACCGGTCCGGAACGACTACTCGGCGCCTTCAGCCTTGGGCTTGGCCGCGGGCTGCGTGACGAACTTCATCTTGGCCCAGCCGGCACCGTTCGCCGAGGCGATGATGCGGCGCACGGTGCGGAAGTCCGTCTTGATGTCGGCCTGGATGATCAGGATGCCATCGTAGGGCTTCGTGGGGTCACGACCGAAGATCTTCTCGTTCTGCTCGCGGATCGCCGTGAGGCGGGTGACCATGCCGGGGATCGGCACGTCGAGCTCGGAGCCCATCTCTTCCGCGCTGAACGGCTGGCTGTCGAGGAGCAGGATCTCCTGCGACACCTGCACGACCGTACCCGTCTCTCCTTCGAGAGGCTGGCTGGCGAGCGTGCGGGGAACCGTGATGCGGCTCGACAGTTCCACCTCACCCGAAGCCTTGAAGAGCTGGATCAGGAAGACGACGAGGATGGTGAACATGTCCACCATCGGCGTGAGGTTGAGCGATACGAAGCCGCTCTTCTTCCCGCTCGACAGGGAACTCGCACGGAGGCGACCGAGGGGCGCGAACGCCGGGCGGCGCCCGGGGACGATGATGCTCATTACGGGACTCCGGCGGGGGCGGCGGCGGCGGCATCCCAGGGCGCCACGGCGGCGGCAGGGCCACCGGCGAGGAGCGTCTTGGGGTAGCCGATCCGGCGGCTGAGATCCAGCACGCGCGCCATGTTGTCGTACTCAACGCCGTCGTCGGTGTTGATGACGATCATCTCCTCCGTCGGGTACGTCTCGTGATCCTTGGTCATCAGCTCCTCGAGCTTCACCCAGTCGTTCTCTTCGCCGACGCGAGGAATCTGGACACCCTCTTCCACCTTTCGGGCCAGCCACATTCCATCGGCGCGCACGTGAACCGTGAGCGGCGGGGGAGGGGGAGGATCCACAGGGGGCGGGGGCTCCGCATCCGGCGGCGAGACGCTCTGTTCCACTTCGAGCGAGTGGATTTCGGTCATGACGGCGGTCATCATGAGGAAGGCGATGAGGCACGAAAGGAAGTCGATGAACGGGACGAGGTTGAGCTCGACGCCCATGGACTTGCCGCGGCCTTTGCCTCCCTCAACCGAAACGCCCATGACTTACCCCACCGCCTGCGCGCCTTCTTGCTTGGCGGCGCGGTTGGACAGGACGAAGTTGAGCTCGGCGACGATGGACTCGTTGATGGCTTCGATCGTGTGCTGGGTCTTCGCCTGGATGACCGCGTAGATCACGATGACGAACGCCGCGCTGGCGAGACCGAAGAGCGTGCAGTGCATCGCCTCGGAGATACCGGCGGAGAGGAGCTCGGACTTCTTCGCGGGGTCGGCGCCGGACAGCGAGCTGAAGGTCTTGATGAGACCCGAGATCGTGCCGATGAGGGCGCAGAGGGTGGCGGTGTTCGAGAGCACGGCGAGGTAGCCGGTGCGCGCCTCGATGTAGGGGACTTCGCTCAGGGAGGCCTGATCGAGCGCCGCCTGGATTTCCTTGTCGGGGCGGTGCGCCTTCATGAGGCCCGCGCGGAGGATGCGGCTGATCGGGCCCTGCTTCTGGGAAGCGAGCCAGCGGATCGCGGCCTGCACGTCGCCCCGCATGATGTGCTGGTTGAGGCCCGTGAGCAGCGCGTGCTTGTTCTCGGAGCTGTCGAGCCAGAGCGCCTTGATGCGCTCGATGATGATGCCGATGGAGGTGAGGAGGCAGGCCAGGATGAGGTGCATACCCCACCCGCCTTCGCGGTAGAACTCGATAAATCCGGCCATGATGACTCCTCGGCAACAACGCCGACTGGGGGTTTGGAAGCGCCGACCCTTGTAGCAGAATCTTTCAGCGCCTGCCAGATACCCTCGCAAGGGAACCGTCAAGCCTGATCGAAGCCGCGTCTAGTCGATGGGAGGCATCAGACCACGGATGTGACAGAAGGGATCGCAAAAAGTCCGTCAACGGAGGATTGGGTGGCGCCCTTGACAGCGGAACCGCTTCTTTGGTATTCCGGCCCTGCCCCCCCGGAGTCAGAATGTTCGTTCTCCTCGTCCTCGCCTGTGACATGCCCACGCCGCAGACCGCCGAACCGGAGGTCACCAAGCCGAAGTGCGATGTCGACGTGACGAAGCTCGCGGGTACGCAGTGGGTGTACCAGGCCCCGCAGCCGGTCGGCCCCTCGAAGCCCGAGCCGGCGGCCCGCGTTCGTTTCCGCGATGAAGGTGGCGCCCTGAAGGCCGACTACACGGCCGGCTCCTCGAGCGACGTTTTCAAGTACGATTGCGCGCTCGAGGGCAAGGTTGCGACCTGCTTGGAGAGCGAGCCGCACGCGGAGGCCTTCTGCAAGGCCTGGGCCGCGGTGCACGACGGCGTGTGCGATCCCGCGGCGGTCAGCACCGCGGCGGGCATCCCTCTGGATGTGGCCACCAAGGCCGCGGAGTCGGTCAACGCCGAGCTGAAGAAGCTCAAGGGCGACGAGATCGCCCAGCAGCGCAAGTCCGACAACAGCCCCGGCAACAAGATGCGCGGGAAGTTCCGCGTGGCGGTGGACCCCGGCACCTGCGAGGTCACCCTCCAGGACAAGTACCAGACGATGGTCGACGGCAAGCTCAACGAGTACGAGAATGTGCTCGGCTCCGCGAAATTCGCCCAGGTCGACACCGAGTACACCTGGGAGTCCTGCAAGGATGCCGACTCCGCCTGGTCGCCGGGCCCGGACGACACGCACGTGCCCGTGCAGCCCGGCGGCGCCGTCAAGTTCTCCGCCATCCTCCAGAAGGACCAGAAGGGCGCGGAGGGCTGCATCTACACCGCCGATCTCTACAAGGACTGGGTCAAGCAGCAGTCGGAGATGACCACCACCGAGGACGCCAAGTTCGGCCCCCGTTGGGATACCACGGTCACCCTCGCCGAGAAGGGCAAGCACGTGATCTACTTCGATCGCTACAAGACCTGCGAGGGCAAGCGCGAGCGCATCGGCAACACCTGCGCGATGGTCCGCGTCGAGTAGTTCGGCCCGTTCAGACCGAGATCGCGCCTTCGCGGAAGCTGGAGGTGCCGATCTTCACGTTCACCAGGGCCGGCTTGCCGCTCTCCAACGCGCGCTCGATCGCCGGGCGGATGTCCTCCGGCCGCTCCACGTACTCGCCGTGGCCGCCCAGCGCCTCCACCACGCGGTCGTACCGGGTGAACTCCAGCGCGGTGGCAGGCAGGCGTTCCGCGCCGAAGAGCTGCTGCTGTCCGCGGCGGATCTGGGTCCACGCGGCATCGTTGCCCATCACGCCCACGAAGGGAATCTTCTGGCGGGCGGCAGCCTCGTACTCCATGCCGTTGAGGCCGAAGCTGCCATCGCCGTAGATGACGAAGACGGGGTCGGCGGGCCGGGCGAGGCTGGCGGCCATCGCGAACGCGGGGCCGACGCCGAGGGTGCCGAGCGGGCCCGGGTCCATCCAGCGGCCGGGCTCGTGTACGTCGACCACCTTCGCGGCCGTGCCCACGATGTCGCCGCCATCACACACCACCGAGGCGTTGCGCGGCATCGCCTGCGCGAGCTCCCAGGAGAACCGGAGCGGGTTGATGGGCGTGCTGTCGCTGTGGAGCTCGGGCTCCATCTTCGCGAACCGGGCCCGCTCCATGTGCCGCACGGACTCCACCCACGCGGCCCCCGAGCGACGGCCGGAAGCGGCGAGCGCCTTCATCACCAGCCCGCTGTCGCCCACGATGCCCACGTCGGCGCCGCGGTTGTGCCCGATCACGTCGGGGTCGAGGTCGACGTGGATCACGCGAGTGCCGGCGGGGACGTCGTTGCCGTAGTTGAGCCGGAAGTCCCACGGGGTGCCGAAGACCACGATGACGTCGGCGCTGGCGAGGGCCTTGTTGCGGCAGAGGCGGAAGAAGCGAGGGTCATCCGGCGGGAGGGCGCCGCGGGCGCCGCCGTTGAGGAAGACGGGGAGGTCCCACGCCCGGAGGAACTCGTGGATGGCGGGCTTGTAGGGGCTCCACCACCACTGCGTGCCCACGAGCGCCACCGGGCGTTCGGCGCCTTCGAGCAGGGCGGCGGCCGCCGCGATGGCGAGAGGATCGCCGCCCGCGACCGCGTCGGTGCGGTAGTTCGACGGGTAGTGGAGGCCGTCCATCTCCTCCATGCCCATGAGCACGTCGAGCGGCATTTCGAGGAAAACGGGGCCGGGCACCCCCGTCATCGCCTTGCGGAACGCCATCGCCATGAAGTCGGGGATGCGCCGGGTTTCGGGCACCGTGACCGACCACTTGGTGATGCTGCGCAGGAGGGTGACGTGGTCCATCTCCTGGAGGGAGCCCATGCCGGAGAAGAACCGCGGGCCCTGCCCGCCGATCAGGATCATCGGAACGCCCCCGCGCATCGCGTTGGCCGCGGCGGTGACGGCGTCGGTCACCCCGGGGCCGGCCGTGACGAGCGCCACGCCCGGGCGCCCCGTAGCGCGCGCCCAGCCCTCGGCGGCGTGGCCGGCCGACTGCTCGTGGCGGAAGTCGACCACGCGAATGCCGAGGTCCAGGCAGCCGTCGTAGATGTGCTGGATGTGGCCGCCGCAGAGCGTGAAGACGTGGCTGACGCCCTCCTTCTTGAGGGCTTCGGCGACGAGGTAACCACCGTGGGCGTAGGACATCAGGACTCCGGACCGCCCGCCGGGTAACCGACGCACCCCGTCGGGGCCCGGCCCACGATTGGTATGATGCGTTACATTTTCATCAGTCCGACCGATGGGTCGGTTTGGGCGCTTATTGGCAATAGACATGCTGAAACGTTCAATAGTCTACATGTGCGAAATGTTGTGCGCGGGGTGCGTAAAGTTTTTCGCATCCAGCCGGTAGCGGTCGGACCGACCAGTCAGTATCTTTACTCCATGCCGATCACCCGCCGACAGCTCCTCGCCGCTTCCTCCGCCTGCGCCGCGCTCGCTTCGGGTGGCGGCGTGCTCGCCCACCTCCCGGCCGCGGCCGCGGGCAGCCGGCTTTTCTCGGTCGCAGAGGCCGAGGTCGTGGCGGCGCTGGCCGATGCGTTCTTCCCGCCCGGAAATCCTGTGGGCGTGGCCGGCTCGGCCGTGAACGTGGCCGGCGAGCTCGATCGGATGCTCGCCGAGGACCTCGACCCGGTGGTGGCCCCCGTCTTCCGGCACCTCCTCCGCGGCCTGGAATACGGCTCGGTGGCCACCCACGGCGGGCGCTTCAGCCACCTCGAACGCCCCGTGCGCGAGGAGATCCTCGCCGAGTGGTCCGAGGCGGGGAACGTGCCCCGTCGCATGGCCTACGAGGTGCTGAAGACCTGCGTCGGCTGGGCCTGGTTCAACGCGCCCGCCGTGCGTGCCGGCCTCGGTTGGCAGTCCGACTGCCACGTGGGCGCCGCGTAGCGCTTCGGCGCCCTGCGGAGGCACCATGATCGGAACCTTCCAACCCGGCCGACATGGGGCGCGGGACTATGGAGCCACGCTGGAGCTTGACGTGGACGTGGTCATCGTCGGCGCCGGCGCCGGCGGGAGCGCGGCGGCAGCGGCCTGCACGGAGCGTGGCCTGCGGGTGGCGGTGATCGAGGAGGGCTCGCACTGGCAGCCGAGCCAGTTCCGGCCCAGCAGCATCTGGGCCTGGCGCAACCTGTACCAGGGGCGCGGCACGCGGGCGGCGCATGGCAACGCCGTCACCGTCCTTCCCGGCGGGCGCGGGGTGGGCGGCAGCACGCTCATCAACAGCGCGATCTGCTTTCGCACGCCGGAGCCCGTGCTGGAGCGCTGGCGCGCCGAGGGGTGCTCGCGGTTTGCCCCCGCTTGGATGGACATGTGCTTCGAGCGGATCTGGCGCACGCTCGGCGTCAGCGTGAACCCGCCCGAGGTCCAGCGCGACAACAACCGCATCTTCAAGCTCGGGGCCGATCGGCTCGGCCTCAAGGGTGCTTGGCTCGCTCGGGCCGCGCCCAACTGTGTGGGCTGCGGTAGCTGCCAGCAGGGCTGCGAGGTGGGCGCCAAACGTTCGGCCGACCGGACCTTCCTCGCCGAGGCGGTGGAAAGCGGCGGCTGCGGGGTTTTCGGGGACTGCCGCGTGGAGGGCGTGGAGAGCGAGGGGGGCCGGGTCACGGCCCTGCTCGGGCAGATGCTCGATCCGGCGCAGGAATCGCCCACGGGCACCTTCCGGGTTCGCGCCCGGCACTTCATCCTGAGCGGTGGCGCCATCGGCACCCCGCGCTTCCTCATCGACAACGGGCTCGCGGGCGGCCCCGTGGGCGAGAACCTCCGCATCCATCCCACCACCGGCGTGGTCGGCAGGTTCGACCACGACATCCGTCCGTGGATGGGCGTCACGCAGGGCTACTACGTGGACCGCTGGGAGGAGGGCTACCTCCTCCAGGTCTACAACGCGCCCCCCGACCAGGCGTGGGTGCAGCTCGCGCTGAAGCCCGCGGAGGCGCTCCAGTGGATGGCCGACCTGCGGCGGTGCGGCTCGGCAGGCGTGGTGGTTCACGACGAGGACAGCACGGGGAGCGTCGGTCGGGCCGGCATCCAGTACTCGCTCGGTGAGCGGGACAGGCGCGTGCTCCTCGAGGGGGTCCGGAGCGCCGCCCGGGTGTTCTTCGCCGCGGGCGCAGATGCGGTGGTGGCGGGGGCCCAGGGTGTCGGCGCCGTGCCCGCCAACGCCGACCTCAGCCGGGCCATCCCTGATGATCTTCCGGCGCACCAGCTTGGTCTCTACGCCTCCCATCCGATGGGCACCTGCCGGATGGGCGCCTTCCCCGCCACGAGTGTGGTGGATGCCGATGGTCGCGTTTGGGGGTGGGACAACCTCCATGTGGCCGACGCCAGCGTCTTCCCGACCTCGCTCGGGGTGAACCCCCAGGTCACGGTCTACGCCGTGGGCCTCACGGTGGGGGCCGCGGTGGCCGATGCCGCGTAGCCCCGCATGAGGCCCGGGCGGAATAGGTCGCGGGCATGAGCCTGATCGTCGGTCGCGCCAGCGAAACGGAAGCCCTGCACGCCTGCCTCGCGGCGGGGAGGCACGTGCTGCTCGAAGGCCCGGTCGGGGTGGGCAAGACGGCGCTCGCGCGGGCCGTGTGCGGGGTCCTCGACCGCCCCCTTTTCCGGGTGGACGGGGATGGCCGGTACACCGAGGGCAAGCTCGTCGGCTACTTCGACCCGCCGGCCGTCCTGCGGGCCGGGTACCAGCCGGAGTTCTTCGTGGCGGGCCCGCTCGTGGCGGCCATGCAGAGCGGCGGCGTGCTCTTCATCAACGAGCTGAACCGCATGCCGGAGGGCGTGCAGAACGTGCTCCTGCCCGCGCTCGACGAGGGCCGCGCGCAGGTTCCGAGCCTCGGCGAGGTGGTGGCGCTCCCCGGTTTCGCGGTGGTGTCCACGCAGAATCCGAGCGAGTTCGTGGCCACGGGCGCCCTGTCCGAGGCGCTGCTCGACCGGTTCGAATTGGTGGTCCTGGACTACCAGTCGGAGGAGGAGGAGCGCCGGATCGTCCTCCAGGAGTGTCGCGGTGCGCCGAGCGCCGAGCTGGTGGCGGCCTCGGTGGCGCTGGTGCGCGCCACCCGCCACGACCCGCGCATCCGTCGAGGGGCATCCGTGCGCGCCGCGGTGGCCATCGCCGACATCGCCGCACGGCTCGGGGGCGATGTCCTGCGCGCGGCGCGGCTCGCCCTGCCCACGCGCATCGAGCTGCTCGATGCCTCGGCCACCCCGATCGACCGCGTGCTGGACGACCTCGCAAAAAAAGCGGGGGTCGCCGCACCGGCCTGAGCGCCCCCGGAGCGGCGACCGAACTCCTCGACCAGGAAGCCGGCTCCATCGGGAACCTCGGCCCCGCCTCGCCGGCGCCCCCCGGATCGTTGCCGGATGGCTGGGCGGCCGCCGCGGGCTGGCGCCGCCTTCAGGCGCAGCTCCCGGCAGGTCCGGCCCGCCAGACCGTCCGTGACCGCGCGATCGACGCCGTCGTGGCCCGCGCCCGCGAGCTCGTTCGCCACGCCGTCCGCCCCACCCGGGTGGTGTCGCTCGCGTGGCCCGACGACGGCGACCTCGACCTCGACGCCACCGTGGAGCGGCCCCGTCCCTGGACCCCGGAAGACGTGCGCCTCACCCGCCGCGTGGCCCGCGAGGCCGACGTGGTGGCCGTGCTCGACATGTCGCTCTCGATGACGGGCGAGAAGATCGCGCTGGTAGCGGTCGCCACGGCGATCCTCCGCCTCAAGCTGGAGCACGTGGCCGTCGTGGCGTTCGACACCGTGCCGCACATCCTCGTGCGTGCGGGCGAGCGTGTCCCCCTCCGTGAGCTCGTGCGCCGGGTGCTCGAGGTGCCGGCGCAGGGCTACACCAACATCGAGGGAGGCCTCGTGGCGGGGCGCCAGGAGCTCGCGCGCGGACGTCACCCGGAGCGGGTGGGGATGCTGTTCACCGACGGCGTGGCCAACGTCGGCCACGACCCCGTGCGCGCCGCCTTCCGCTACCCGCACCTGCACGTGGTCCACGTGGGCGACCACCATCCCCAGGGCGCCCGCGCCTGCCTCGCGATGGCCCGCGCGGGCCGCGGCCGCATCTACCGGGCCCGCGTGTACGGAGACCTTCCCGACGTGGTGCGCCGAGCGGTCCGCGAGCTCTTTCGGAGCTGATGGGCAACGCGGGTTTGCCCGTCGCCGGTCCGCGAGCGCCCCGCCCCGCGTTGCATCGCCGCCGCGGCGCTCCCCCCTGCGCCAGGACCCGCCGCCGCCGCGCCGCCCACCCACGTCAGGCCGGTGCAGCCAGACCCCGCCCGCGGGTGTCGTGCGGCGACCTACCCCCCGCCGGTGTCGCCCCCCCGGGTGCCCCGGCGCCGCCGCGCCCGCCGGTCGCCCGGGTCGCCGCGTCCTGCCCGGCCGGCTGAGGAGCTGCCCGGCCGGCTGGGGAGCACAAGCGAGGTTCAGACGTTGGCGAGGGTCCCGGGATCGAACGCTCGCGGCGAGAGCCCGGAGGCAGCGGCGAGGGGCCCCGGGTCGACGACATCGTCGGTGTCGAAGGTGCTGAGCACGTCGGAGTGGAGTCCAGCGAGCGGCCCGACGACCCGAAGCACGGGCCGAGGGATGGGGAGGACGCGCTTGCCGCCGAGCTGCTGGATGATGTCGCGGAGCGAGAGCGGCGTCGGTCCGCCCGCGTCGTACTCGCCGCCCCAGGCGCCGGCCGAGATGAGGCGGAGGATGGCGCCGTTGAAGTCGTCCACGTGCACGGGCTGCCGGCGGTAGTCGCCCTGGCCCATGACGGGCACGAAGGGCAGCTTCCGGCACATGCGGGCGAGGGTGTGGAAGCTCTCCTTGTGCGCGGGCTGGTGCTCGCGGTGGCGAGGCCCGTAGGGCGCGCAGGGGCGAACGATCAGGTAGGGCAGGCCGCTCTCCCGCACGCGCGCTTCGTCCTCCACTCGGGAACGCGCGTACTCGTTCTGGCGCTCCCAGTGGACGACCGTGCTCGACGCGTACACGATCGGCAGGCGCCAGGAGAGCACGGCGTCGAGCATCCGGCGGTTCTGCTCGCGCGCATCGTCGGCCATCACCTTCGTGGCGAGGTGCACGACCACCTCGGTGCCCGGGCTGGGCCGGGTGCCGGCGACATCGCCGCGGACGGCCACCACGCCCCGCAACTGTAGCGGGGTCTTCCGGTGCAGGCCGTGCACCACGAAGCCCTCACGGGAGGCGAGGGAGCTGAAGTGGGCACCCACGAAGGAGCTGGCGCCGGTCACGAAGAGCCGCATCCCGAAGCGCTAACTCCGCAGCGCGATGCATACGGCGCGGCCGACGCCAAAGCGATGCACGTCGGGGAGGAATCCCGCCTCCCGCACCAGCCGTTCGAGCGCGGCGGTGGTGGGGGCATGGGTGATGGCATCGCCGAACTGGTCGGGATCGTCCACCATTTCGGGGGGCATCGACCACATCACGTCGCCCACGACGAGGAGCGCTCGCCGGCCGAGGGACTTTCCGAGGTGGAGCAGGAGTGCCCGCTGCGACGCGGGGGCATGTCGACGGAGCTCGTCGTGCAGGACCACCACGGACGTGCCGGCGGGAACAGCGGCGAGGCCGACCTCGCCGCGTTCGTGAACCACGTTCGGTGGAAGGGGCGGCGCATCCCCGGGGCAACGCACCACGAGGCGGGCCACCCGGGGCGCGAGCGCGGCCGCGAGCAGCCAGTCCCCACCGAGCTGGTAGACGACATCCTCGGGGTGGGGCGCGGCCGCCTCCACCACCACCCGCCGCGTCACCTCGCTCCAGTTCATGGCGCGTCCGTAACGGGGCGGCGCAGGCAGAGCCGGTACACCGGCAGGGCATCCCGCCGGCAGACGCGCTCCCGGCGGCTCAGCTCGGTGCCGAGGGGAGGGGGCGGCCCCTCCGGCCAGGGGAAGATCGACCGGGCGGCAGCGTGGAGCTCCGGCACGTCGGTGGCGAACCACAGCGTTCCTCCGGGCTTCAACGTGCGGCCCACGTGGGCCGCGAAGCCCTCCGAGAGCAGCACCCGCTTGGGCCCCGAAGGCGGCGTGGGAAAGAGGAGGTACAGGAAGTCCACGCTCGCGGGGGGCAACAGGACGGAGAAGAGCGTGCGCGCGTCGAGCCGGAGGAGGAGGCAGTTCGGGGGGGCGTTCGCGGCTGCCGCGGCCACGCGGGCCTCCCGAAGCTCCACCCCGAGGTGGCGTGCCTCCGGGAACCGCCGGGCCCGATCGAGGATGCACATGCCGTGATCGAAGCCGATCTCCACCCCGAGCGGCCCGGGGCCGTCGAGGAATTCGAGGAGCCGCGCGCGGACGGCGGCGTGCGCGGGCTGGTCGAACAGCCGGGTGCCGTACATCGCAGTGAGCTCAGCCATGCGCACGTCCTATCCCCGTGCCAGGATAGCTTCGGGCATGGACGTCCCCTCGCCGGAGCTCGTCGCCGAGGCCTCGGCGCGCACCGGGCGCGAGGCGCGGGTGTTGTTCTCGTTGGCGAGCGCGGCCAGCGCGTGGGCTGCGGGGGCTGCGGGCACGTTCGTATGCGCCCAGTGGGGCGCTGCGCTCGGCCAGGTGGGGCAGATGTACTTCTTCCTCGAAACGGAGCCGGTGGCCCCGGTGGTGGCGATCCCCTGGGCGCTCGTGATGGTGTTGGCGCTCGCGCCGGTCCCCGCGGTCCTGGCGCGGCGCTGGGGCTGGTTGTTCTTCTCCGCGCTGCCCTTCGCCGCCTTCCCGTGGTGGTTCCTGTACCGCCTCACGCTCGCGGCGGCGCCACGCGCGTAGGCGGGGAGGGTCGAGCGGCCGGGAGGCCGCGGCGGGCCGGCTTCCCGCGAGGTGTCCGCTTTCCTCCTACCGCTCCGCGGCCGCTGCCGTGACCACCCCGGGCGGGCGCAGCCACGCCGGCGCCTCCCAGCCCGCGGAGGCCGCGATCGCCTCGTACAGGGCCTTGCGTCCGGGCTCGATGGGCGCGTTCGGGTCCCAGGTGACCATGAGCGCGTCGGTGCCGTGGATGGCCACGAGCTCGCGGGGACGGGGTGTGTCCGCCTCCACGGTGAGGCACGCCAGCGTGAGCACCGGGGCGCCGGGTGCGGCGGCGAGATCACCGGAGGGGGCACGCCGGGCGGGGCGCAGTCGCCAGGGCAGCGACACGGTGAGGCCGCTGTGCGGGTCGGTGACCCGCGTGGAGGGGTGGAGCAGGAGGGCTGGCAGGTGCGGCGCCACGGCGCTCAGGGCCGGCACGATGGCGGCGAAGGCGGCGCCGAGGAGCAGCGCGCTCCGACGGGCTGCGGTGCGCCGGGCCGGGTGCACGGCCGTGGCGACGGGGAGGCAGAGCACCGCGATGCACCCGCCGGCGAAGCCGCCGAGGTGGGCGGCGAAGGTGACCGTGGGGCTCAGCGAGGTCCACGCGAGCAGCACGAGCGCCACCCAGAGAGTGCCCGCTCCGTAGTACGCCCGGAGCGGTGCCGGAATCGTGGTGCCGTAGCGCCAGCCGATGGCGAACTGGCCGCCCCAGACGCCGAACGCGAGCCCGCTGGCCCCCACGGCGCCGTGTTCCGCGCCCACGAGCACCCCGAGCGCGGCGCCGGTGCTCGCGCCCGCGAGGATGCACGCGAGGCCCGTGGCGCCGACGGCCCGCTCGCAGCGCCAGCCGCAGTAGGCGAGGATCACGAGGTTGCCGAGCAGGTGGGCGAAGTTCTGGTGGAGCAGGGGGGCCGTCCATGCGCTCCACCAGGCGCCGTCCACGAGGGTGGACTCCCAGCCCACGCTGAGGCGGTGGACGAGGGCGGGGTTGCCGGTGAGGCGGGCACCGGAGGCGAGCTGGGCTGCCGCGGCGAGCATGAAGCCGAGGGTGAGGGCCGCAACGAGCCAGGCGCGGCCGGGCCGGAGGAGGTGGGCGGCGAGGCGGGCGTCGGGGGTGTCGAGGGCGTGGGCGAGGGGCGCGATCTGGTCGATGCGCTGCCAGTGGTCGCCCGTCCATGGGGGGTGGTGGAGCTCGGCGTCGGCCAGCACACGCGCCCGGCGAATGTCCTCCTCGAGCTCGCCGAGGTCCACCCGGCGCACCTCGGACCCTACCCGCAGGTCGGCGTGCGTGCCCATGGGGAGAGGGTACCGCGAGCGGGCGACCATTGGCGCCCGCAATCGTGAGGATTCACCCGGTCGTGACGACGTCGACCACGCCGAGAATGACGCTGTGCAAGGGGTCGGTGTCCTTGCCGAGGATCTGGCGCGCGGTGTTGCCCTCGCGCGCGCAGAGCACGAGGTCGCCCACGCCGGCCTGCACGCTGTCGATGCTCAGGAAGCTCCGACCGAGCGGGCTCCGGCCATCGCCCTTCACGGGCTGCACGATGAGCACGCTGCGCCCCTCCATGCAGGGGTGCTGGATGGAGGCCACCGAGTTGCCGATCACGCGGGCCAGGATCATCGACCACCCCCGAGGTACTTCTTGTCGCTCCAAACTTGGTCGACGATGCGGACCACGGCGGTGTCGACCGGGGAGTAGGTGACGGGGAGGGCGAGGGCGGCTTCGCGGCCGGTGGTCCACTCCACGAGCTCGCCGATGCCGGCCTGAAGCGGGTCGGCGGCTACGATGGCATCGCCATCCGGTACGCCGTTCTCGTCCTGCGGCTGGATGAGGAGGAGCCGCACGCCCACGAGCGACTCGTGTTTCACCGAGGCCACGACCGTGCCGAGCACTTTGGCGAGCTGCATCAGGAAGCTCCGAAGGCCGCGCGGCGGAGAACCCAAGGAAGGAACTCTGCATGGGCGCGGGGGATGATCTGCGTATCCAGAAGGCGGCCTTTCGGCCCGAGGAGGTCGCGCGCAACCGCCACGCCGGCCTCGACCGAGTGCTGCTCGCCCGTGATCACGTAGTAGGCGCGGCCGCCGAGGCCCGGGGTGAGGCGAAGGCCGGCGAGGTGGACATCGGCCTCCTTGGCGGTGCGGTCGGCCGCCTCGATGACGCTGGCCACCGCGGTGCCCTCGATGATGCCCACGCAGTCGGCGTTGCCGAGCGACTCCTGGCCCGCGAGGCAGGCCCAGACCCGGGGGTGCGCCATGGGCAGCAGGAGCTTGTCGATCACGAGCTCGCCCGCGATCTCTACGCCCTCGTCGAAGCTCGCCTGCACCTCCGCCACCCCGCCGCCGAAGAGGATGAGGTACTTGCCGGGCTCGACGACGTTGGCCTCGACGATCGTGACCGGCGCTTCCTTGACCATCCAGTCGAGCACACGGTAGCCGCGGGCCACGCTCCCGAGCTCGAGGAGGGCAAGCGCTTCGAGGGTGGGGCCTCCGGACTTCGCCACGGGCCGCGCTACACGATGCGGAAGTGACCCGCGAGCACGCACCGGCGCTCACGGGTGAAGTTCCGCGCGGTCGTGAGCCCCTCGCCGGTGGGCGAGGCGATGGTGAAGCTCGTGTAGCCTTCGCCCTGGAAGCCGAGGCCGGCGAAGTTGGGCGCGTTCTTCACGAAGATCGACACGTTGGACACACGCGCCATGCGGTGCAGGTTGTCGATGTTCTTGCTGTACATGCTCGCCGTGTGGCCGAAGCCGTGCTCCGCCTTCACCGCGAGGTCGATCGCTTCGTGCACATCGCGCGTGCGCACCACGCTCATGATGGGCATCAGGAGCTCGAGCTGCACGAAGGGGTGATCGAAGGGGACCTCGCACACGATGAGGCGGGGATCGCCCTTCACGGGCACGTCGATCTGCTTGAGGTACTCGGCCGCGTTCTTGCCCACCCAACGGGTGACGGTGTGATCGCGCTCGGCGTTGAGGATGAGCTTCTCGAGCCGGGTGATCTGGTGGTTGCGGAGCACCACGGCGCCGTGGCCGGCCATGGTCTCCACGAGCTTGTCGGCCACCTTGTCGACGACGAAGGTCTCCTTCTCGTCGCAGCAGATGATGTTGTTGTCGAAGCTTGCGCCGGCGATGATGCCGCGGGCGGCCTGATCGATGTCGGCCCACTCATCGACCACCACGGGCGGGTTGCCCGGGCCGCCGGCGATGCACTTCTTGTTGGCGGCCAGCGCGGCCTTGACCACGGCGGGGCCGCCGGTGACGACGTTGAGGCGGATGCCCTTGTATCGGAGCAGCTCGTTGGCGGACTCGATCGTGGGCGACTCGATCACGGTCATGATGTTGTCGGGCCCGCCGACCTCCATCGATGCCTTGTTGATGAGGTCGATCACGAAGGCGCTCACGCCCTTCGCGCCCGGGTGGGTGTTGAACACCACGGTGTTGCCGCCCGACACCATGCCGATGCCGTTGCACAGGATGGTTTCGGTGGGGTTCGTGCTCGGGGTGATCGCGGCGATCACGCCGTAGGGCGCGCGTTCGATGAGGGTGAGGCCATCATCGCCCGTGTAGGCGATGGGCTCGAGGATTTCGGGGCCCGGCGTCTTGTAGATGACGAGCAGGTTCTTCTTGATCTTGTCTTCGACTCGACCAAGGCCCGTTTCTTCGACGGCGAACTGCGCGAGGGACCGGACATCCTCCGCGGCGCGCTTCCGAATGTTCGCGATGATCTCGCGCCGCTTCTCGAGCGGCAGCGCCACGAGCAGGCGCTGCGCCTCGGAGGCCGCGCCCACCGCATCGCTGACCGTCTTGAAGACGCCGTGGCCCTTCTTCGGGGCTTCGGTCCGGGCCGGGGCCGCGTTGCCGGCGCGAATGCGGTCGAGCACCTGCCCGACGATCGTTTCGAGCTGATCGCGCTCCATGGCCTACCCCTAGCCCGCGGTGGACTTGTCGAAGACCACGGTGGCACCGGCATCCACCGTGTCCACAATGGCCATGATCACGGCATCGACCGGACGGCCGTCGGTGGCCCGGGTCTGGCGGGCGGAGGAGCCGGATGCATAGAGCACGACCTCCCCGACGCCGGCGCCCATCGCATCGACGGCCACGACGAACGAGTCCTTGCCGCTCATGTCGAGCGAAAGGTCCTGCACGAGGTACAGCGTGAGCCCCTCGAGCTTCTCGTCCTTCCGGGTGCTGACGACGGTTCCAACGACCTTGCCCAGCTTCATCGGCGACTACTTCTTCTCGCCCTGACGGCCGAGAGGGAGAACGGCGTCGATGTTCTCGTGCGGGCGCGGAATCACGTGCACGCTCACGAGCTCGCCGACCCGCTGGGCCTGACGCGCGCCGGCCTCGGTGGCCGCCTTGACCGCCGCGACATCGCCGCGCACGATCGCGGTGACGTAGCCGCCGCCGATCTTCTCGAAGCCGACCAGCTCCACGCGGGCCGCCTTCACCATCGCGTCCGCAGCCTCGACCATGGCGGTGAAGCCCTTGGTCTCGATCATCCCGAGCGCGTCTGCCATCTTGAACTCCTGGTACCTTGGATTGAGGAAGAAAGACTACTTTTTGGTCTGGAACGCTTCGATCGCGGCGATGGCGGCGGCCGCCGCGCTATCGATCTCGGCTTCGGTGCCCGCCATCCACAGGCGACCGAAGGCGCCGTAGGGCTGGAGGTTGATCAGGTTCACCTGGGCGGCCTTCTCGGCTTCGTTGGCCGCGAGCACGATCCAGGCGGCCGGCTCGGTTTCGAGGATGAACAGGCTCTGGCCGGGGATGAGCATCATGCCCTGGCGGTTCCGGTTGATCAGCTGGGCCTGGTAGGGCTCGACCGCACGGATGATCTGGTTGCTGGTGACCTTCGGCGAGACGTACTGGTCTTCGCGGAGGTTGAGGAAGCGGAGGACGGCATCGCCGGCCGAGCGCACTTCGCCCTTGTTGTCGTGGTGCAGCTCGAGGAGACCGAACGCCCGCTCGACCACCTGCACCGCCGGGATGGCCGCGGTGGCCTTCAGCGCCACGTCGGTCACGCGGTTGATGATCATGCCGGGGGCGGTCTCGATCCAGATGCTGGCCTGCCCCGAAAGGGGGAGGAAGCCCTTGGCCGTGGTGCCGGTGAACGCGGCAAGCTGCGGCTGAAGGCTGTCGAGGAATACGTAGCTGCGTAGCGTGACTGACACGCAAACTCCTGTGCCGGAGGGCACGTTGCTTGTAGCGGACCGCGTTGGCAAAGTCAAACGTGCCGCCGGAGGTGACCGGCGGCGGGTGCTTGGATAAGTGGCGGCGTCAGGATGGTTCCATGCGCAACTTCTGTCTGGTCGGTCTCCTTCTCTGTGGTTGCCCCGATCCGAGCTCCCCGGCCGATGGTACGACCGACGTGGCCGGCGCCGAGCAGGGTCCCGGCGGTCCCGGCGGTCCTGGCGGCCCCGGTGGGGAAGGCGGCC
The DNA here is from genome assembly GCA_903885375.1 of uncultured Pseudomonadota bacterium. Lineage (GTDB taxonomy): Bacteria > Myxococcota_A > UBA796 > UBA796 > SXON01 > SXON01. The sequence goes on along the minus strand of CAISIK010000003.1, from coordinate 471 downwards.
CCGGTGGCGGCGGTCAGCAGCCCCCTCCGCTCGGCATGGCGAAGTTCGAGGTCACGCCCGGCGAAGGCGTGAAGCTCTCCGGCACCATCACGTACACCGGCGCCAAGACCGGCGCGGTACACGTGGACTTCCTGCGGGCGCCCGAGAACTCCAGCTACCCCGAGCTGGTGCACTCGATCAGCATCGAGGCCCTCGGTCCCTGGGAGGTCGAGGCCCCCAAGGGCACCGGCAAGCTCGGCATCGTGGCCTACGTGGACATCGCGGGCGATGGCCCCAACGACGGGGATCCGGCGGCCCGCGTGCCCGGCCTCGTGGATGTGGCGAGCGAGCCGATCACCGGCCTCGACGTCACGTTGTCCGACACGCCGGACCTCGGCGAGTTCACACCCGGCAAGGGCGACAACGGCCCCACCCCCGGCGGCGGCGCCCCGGGCGGCGAAGCGGTTCCCGGCGGCGCGGGCGCGCCTCCGG
>CAISIK010000002.1 GCA_903885375.1 uncultured Pseudomonadota bacterium | reverse complement strand
GCCGGATCCGAGATCTCGCTTTCGGCGGCGGTGGTGAGCTTGATCCGGCGCGGCGCGGCGGCGCCCCTGCAGGCTCCCACTGCGATGCCGACGGGCGAGCGCCCGGCGCATGAGAAGTCACCCCTCGCGGCCGGCGTCTCCGCTGCTCCGGCGCGCGGCTCCCTCATTGACCAATGGGCGCAGCGGGGCCGCGAGGTGGATTCGGCATCCCCCTTCGGGCCAGACTTGGAACCGCTGATGCGCGCGTTGGCCTATGAAGCCGATGGCGCGATCGCCTTGTCAAAGAAGCTGGCAGGCGTGGACTGGGGCGCGGTCGAGGCGACGGCCGCGCAGGTGCAGGCGGCTATGGAACGGGCGCAACAGTCTGCCTTCGCGGATGGCAGCACCGAGCTCGGGCTGGCCGTCGAAAAGGCCGCTGACAAGCTCCGTAGATATTGAAGATATTGTAGACAACCTCGCGGCCCGTGGAGGCCACGCCGGGGGGCTACCATGCTGGCACGCAACGGAGAAAACATGCGTGCTCAAGCCAGGGTCATTCGCGCCCGCGTCCCCGAATCGCTCGCGCGAGCCCTCGCCGCCCTCGCCGCCTCTCGGGGGGCTACCCCTAGCGCCTTGCTTCGCCAGCTCCTCGCGGAGGGGCTGGAGCGGCGCTCGCTGTGGCCCCCCTCTGGGAGAGAGGCCGCCCGTGTCGGCTGAGCCGCTCGACCGGCGCGACCGGCGGCTCCTGCTCGGAGTTGCGGCGCTCCTCCCGCTCGCCGATGCGGCAGCGCTCCTCCCGATGGGAGACGGCGCGGCGCGGCGCTGGCTTCGCGCACGGGGGCTCGTGCGTGATCTCGACGGGCGGGCGGTCGTGCGGTGGCTCGACGTGCTCGACGCGCTCGACCCCGGCGCCCTCACCGCTGCGCCTCCCGCTCGCCGTCACCGGCGTACCCGACTCGACCCCCTCTGAGCCCCTGAAACCCGCCCGGCGCCGAGTTCGGGCGGATCGCAAGGAACGTACATGCAACTAAGCCTATTCAGGCGCTCCCGGCCTTGGTCGAGGGCGCAACGCCCTACGTGTGTCCAGCCTGCGCCGACCCGCGCTGGCTCGATCGTCGTCGATCGGCCGGAACGTGGGTTCCTCGCCCTCGTGAACCTCGACGGTTCGCGCACCCTCCTCGCGTATGACTCCGCCGGGGAGTGCCACGCCTACCTCGTCGAGACGGGAGATGCCCCATGGGATCGTTGACGTTCACTTGCTGGGATGGCGGAGTGCGCTCGCCGGGCCAGGGGCGCGAGTGTCGGAGCCCTTGGGACAAGCTCACGGCCCGCGTTCTGGAGCCGCGCCCCGCCGCACACGGGGACAAGCTGGGGAACCCTGCCTGGGCGTTCGCTACATTCGCGGGGGCGTATCGACGGGCCTCCGGGCTGCTGGCGCTCCACGCCCTCGCGGTCGACCTCGACAGCGACCCCACGCTCCCCGAGCAAGCGCCGGGGCGAGGCTCTCCCGACCTCGACGCGCGCGACCTGCGCGCCGCGTTGACCGGATGGCGCTACCTCGCGCACACAACATGGAGTCACCGCACGGATGCGGCCCGCTGGCGCGTGATCCTGCCGTACTCGCGCCCCTGCTCGCCGTCGGAGCACGCGACGATCGCGGCTTGGGTAGGCGCCACGCTCCGCCGAAGGGGCCTCGCCGGTGTCGACGCCGATCCGACGTGGGCTGAGCCGTCGCGCGCCTACGTGGTCCCCCTGAGGCTGGCGGGCGGGCAGTACGTGGGCGACGTGAGCCCGCCGGAGTGGGGCCCCCTTGACGTCGACGCGATCCTCACCGCGGCGGCGGCTCAGGCTGGAGCGCAACGCCCGCCGCTTGCCTCCCCCGCCCCCACACGCGAGGCCGTAGCTGGCGAGGGTCGAGGCGCTCGCTACGGTCATGCGGCCCTTGCGGCTGCGCTTGCCCTCGTTCGCGGCTCGCCACGCGGCCAGCGCAACGCAACGCTGTTTCGTGAGGCCGCGGCCATCGGGGAGCTCGTGGCGGGCGGAGCCTGTTCGCTCTCGGAGTCAGTGGTCGAGGAGGAGCTCGTCGCGGCGGCGGGAGTCGCTGGGCTGGACCGGCGGGAGGCAACCGCCACGGCCCGCCGGGGCCTTGCGGCGGGCGCAGCCTCGCCCCGCGGACTGCCGCCGTCGGAGGAGCGCGCCGACGCTCGGCACGGCTCCAGCGCCGATCCCGGGCCGCCTCCTCCGGGCGCCCCGCCTACCCCTGAGGAGGAGGAGGCGGCATGGAAGCCGCCCGTGCCCCTCGCCGACACCGTTTGCAGGGTGCCTGTGCCGGTCGACGCGCTGCCCGATGATCTGCGCGCCGTGGTCGAGGGGATCGCGGACAGCTACCAGGTGCCCGCCGCGCTGCCCGCGCTTCTGGCGCTCGCGCTTCTGTCCGGTGCGTGCGCCACGGTGCGCGTGAGCCCCTGGGGGGGCTGGGAGGTGCCGCTCCCCCTCTGGGCATGTGTGGTCCTGCGCCCCGGCGCCCGAAAGTCGCCGGTGCTTGAAGTTCTGCGGCGACCGATCGACGAGCTGGAGACTGCCCAGCGGATCGCGGCCCGCGTTCTGGCGGAGCGTGAGCGCGGCGACGAGGCCAAGCGCGGCAAGGGCGCCCCGCGCGACGAGGAGCCGCCCCCGGTGCCTACGCTGGTGACGTCGGGGGATGACACGCCGGAGGCGCTGGTTGCGCTGCTCGCCGCGAACCCGGACGGGCTCACGATCGCGTCGGCGGAGGGCGTAGCTTTCCAGCACATGACGGGGCTCTACAGCGACAAGGGCGCAAACGTCGACGTGTACCTCAAGGCCCATGGAGGGGAGCGGCTCACGGTGCATCGGCGACGTGATCCCCCGCTGGAGGTGCCTGCGCCGCTCCTCGCGGTGGCGCTCGCGGTTCAACCGTTCGCCGTGGGGGAGGCCCGGCAGGCCCGAGCGCTATCCGGGAGGGGGGTGCTTCAGCGGTTCCTGTGGGCGGTGCCCCCGGATGGGATCGGCTCGCGCGACACGGCGCCGCGCCCGCTCGACCCCGAGATCCCGCGCAAGTGGTCGACCGTATTCCGCCGGGCGTTCGCACACCGTGGGGTGCCGCTCGTTCTGCGCCTCGACCCGCCCGCCCTCGACCGGTTCGTGGAGTGGCGGGCTACACATGAGGCCTCGCTCCCGTCGCTCCCGGACGTCCTGTTGGAATGGGAGGCAAAGGTCGACGGGTACGTGCTCCGCCTCGCCGGCGTGCTCCACCTTGCCGAAGGTGGTGGGGGCGTGATCGGGCTGTGTTCGCTCAATCGGGCGCTGGCGATCTTCGCGGTACTCTCGGAGCACGCAAGGGCGGCCCTGATCGGCCTTGAAGTCGATCCGGCGGCGCGTCTCGCGGCCCGGCTACTGGCTTGGCTCCGGCGCTACCCGGAGCTCGTGACGTTCAGCGAGCGCGACGCACACGCGGCGGTCAAGGGCTCCGACGTCGACGTGGAGCTCGTGCGGGCAGCGCTCCGGCTGCTCGACGCGCACGGCTACGCGAGGCCTGTTCCGACGGGTGGGGAGGCAGGCCCCCGGAGCCGCGGCCGGCCGGCCTCCCCCCTCTGGGAAGCGAACCCGATGTGGGGGCGGGCGGGAAAGCTCCACTAAATCCACAGAATGAGCCTCCGCTAGATTTCTGTGGATTCTGTGGATACGTCAGAGTGCCAACACGGAGCCATCATGCCTCGCCGCCCTACCCCCCTCGTTGTCGGCCCCCTCCGGGCTGCGGCTATCCGCGGACCGCGTGCCGATGGGCGCTGGTACTGGCGGGCGCGCCGCTACGTCGACGGCACGGAGTCGTGCGCCTGGACGGGGTGGGCGTCCCGCGCGGAGGTGGAGCGCCAGCTCGCGGCGCTCGTCGTCGACGGGCTCGACCGGCACCGTCCGGCCTACGCCGATCTCGTGACCGTAGCGGACCTGCTGGAGGCGTGGGTCGCTTCACAAGAGGACAGGGCCGATCTCCGCCCCGGCACCGTGCTCAACTACCGCACGAAAGCGCGGCACCTCGTCGGTGGTGTGGGCCCCGCGCGGCTCGACCGGCTCGACCTCGTGACCCTGAGCGGCTACCGCGATCGGCGTCTGCGGGGCGAGGCCGCGCCCGAGTCCGTGAGCATGGAGTTGAACGTGCTCCGGATCGCGTGGCGCTGGGGGCGGGAGGTGGGCGCGTGCCCTGCGCGCGACCTGCCCCGGGTGGACGTTCGCACGCGGGCGACCCGCAACCATACGACGCCGGAGGCCTCCCACGTGGCGGCGGTGGTGGCGCACCTCACCGGATGGGCGCGCGCGGCCGTGCTCCTCCTTTACTCGACGGGCGCCCGCGTCGGGGAGATTGCCGATCTGGAGTGGCCCGCGGTCGACCTCGACGGGGCGCTCGTGCGGCTCGACGGAAAGACGGGGGAGCGGCTGGTACCGCTCGCGCCGGAGGCGGTGGCGGTGCTCTCCGGGCTGCCCCGCGATGGGGCGCGGGTGTTTGCCTGCGCCGGGCGTACCGTGCGCGTCAACCTGGGCGGGATGATGCAGCGGG
>CAISIK010000001.1 GCA_903885375.1 uncultured Pseudomonadota bacterium | reverse complement strand
GGTGCTCCTCGCGCCGCACCTGCCGGGCGAAAACGCCGTAGTGCTTGCACACCTCGTCATCCACGAACTCGAGGAGCGAGATCGTGATGGTGGTGAGCGTGCCCTCGTCGCCGAGCATGCGGTCCACACCATCGCGCACCTCCCCGGCCTCGAGGGTGTCGCGGTGGGCCACGAGCAGCTCGCGGAGGATGGGGCGCGCGCGCTCGGCGCGGGTGGTCAGCTCGCTGTCGTCAGCATCGCAGGCGAGTCGGTCGGACACCCCGGCGGCACCCTCGCGCCCTTGCAGGTAGGCGGCGTCGTAGAGGCGCAGGAGCATCGCGGCCTGGGCGCCGGAGATGCCCCCGCCGCCGCCTTCTTCGGCCGGTGGCGCGGGCTCCGCGGCGGGGGCGAAGGGGGGCACCCCGGGGTCGGCGTAGGTCTCCTTCACGAAGAGCGCGAAGGGCACGAGCTCGTCCACGAGGTCCTTCGCTTCCACGCGGGCGTCGATGCGCGCACGCACCTCGGGCGGGAGGTCGAGGGTGGAGAGCCAGGCGGCGAGGCCGAGGCGACCGATACGGGGGGCGGCCCACGCCACGGGCAGGCGGAGCTGCTCACCCGAGCGGTCGAGCGCGGCAGCGAGGGCCACCCGGGCCTCGGCGTACAGCGGGTCGCTTCCCGGGGGCGCGGGGGCGGGCGGGTCGAGGCTCAGGAGGCCGAGCACCCCGAGGGCGAGGCCGACCCCGAGGCCGGCGCGGGTTCGTGGCGACATGGGGGCTCCCGAGGCGGGGCGGCATATCCGGAAATCGCCTTGACCCGGCTTGTCGGCCGTGGTGTAGTAAGCGGGCGTTGTCCACTCACCCCACGGAGCCTGATCGCATGTTCACCCCCCCCCCCAACAGATTGTTCGCGCGGCGTTCGGTGCCGCTTGTCGATGGGTCGCCGCCTGTGTCGGGCTCGGCCTCGCCTCCCCCGCCTGGGCCGTCTGCACCTGGGACGTTGATGGGGATGGGTACGGCAGCGTAGTGGCGGGTCCTGGCTGCCCTTCGGTGGTGGATTGCAGGGATTACGACGCCGCGGTGTACCCGAACCAGTTGGAGCTGGGCAGCACGGTGTACGACGACAACTGCAACGGGCGTCGCGCGATGCTCCCCGGGTTCACGGAGACGGCATTCCTCCCTGTACAGTGGGCTAGCTCGGGCTCGGTGTCCTTCCATGCGGACGGCGTCACGCTCAACGGCACGTCCACCGTCACCCGCTCCGGGTTGACGCTGAGTCGGAGCACCGCGTCGGTGGTGGCGTTGAAGATCGCTTCCCTGTCGGGCACCACCTGCAACCTTCAGCTCAACACGTCCGAACCTGGGGTTTCGGGCGGTACGTGGAAAACGAAGTGGCTCACGGGTACGGGCGTGCAGCTCCTGGACTTCCGCACCTCCTTCTCGCCGCCGGAGGTGATCAAGCAGGTGCGGCTGCAATGTGGCCCCGGAAGCACGCTGGACGCCGACTGGTTGGTGATCCAAGACGCGCTCGAGGAATTTGGTCCGCCCGCCGAGCTGTCGGTGACGTGGAAGGACACCCGCCTTCCGGCGGGCGCGCACAGCGTGGCGGTGGTCCGCGACGACACGGCCGGCATGATCTACTTTGGCGACGATGTGTCGGGCGTGTCGCGGTACAACGGAATGACGTGGGAGGTCGCCAACGGCTCGGGAGCCGGGAGTCTCCTGATGGGCGGCACGCTGGGTGTGGCGGACATATTCCCGCTCGAGGATGCCACGGGGGAGGTGTATGCGCTGATGGGCGAGTGGTCGGCGAAGAACGTCGGCGGCCTTTGGCGGAGCACCAACTCGGGCGACACGTGGGAACAGCTGGCGAGCTCCGAGTACGAGCTGCCAGGGCAGTCGTATGCGGCCGCCACCCACGACGATGACGTGATGGGCGACCCGCGCTCGGGTCACTGCGGCTCGGATGCGACGTACCAGATCGGCGGTGCGCTGCTGGCCGCCGATGCGCGGGCCCTCACCCCACCGGTCATCTACATGGCCAACGCCGACCCGCAGAGCACCGGGGTGGCGATCTGGGACGACACCGAATCCTGCGCACTCCCCCACACGGGAGATGCGCTCCCGGCCGACCTCGTGGGGGCCCTCCTGTACGTGGAGGCCGAGCCCTACGGCACGCCCGCGCTCGTCGTGGGCTTTCGCGGTCGGGTGGGCGGCGGGGACAGCCTGTATGTGTGCGAGCTGGACCCTGCCGGTGCGAGCTGCAGCGGCGCGGTTACCACCGACTGCCAGCAGGTGGAGCTCGGCGATGGCGCGCCCGACGTCCGTGACCTGGAGCTGAACACCTGGCGGCGGGACGTTTGGATGGACACCACGGCTACCGGCGTGCTGGTGGTGGAATCCGGTGGCCGCCCCGCGGTGGAGGGCGACACCTGCGACTACACCGGCGGGACCGTGGGTGAGCTCCTGATCTCGGATTCGGGGAGCGGCGGCCTCTCGGTGACGGTGGTGGACGACCTGATCACTGGGGCCGACGTTCCCGACGTGGCCGCCGGCGTGGCCATGACGGGCGTGAGCCTCGATGGTGACTCCGAGTACGTTTTCGTGAACACCCCGATGGGCCCCAACAGTCGCTATTCCGTGGATCGTGCCATACGGGTGCTGGCCGACGACCTGCTCGGTGGCTTCGCCACGCCAGTGTTTCAGGCCCTGAACCGCGGGATGGACGGCACCAGTACCGTCCCGATGAACCAGGAGGATCCGTACGAGGAGGCCCGGCGCATCGTGGACCTCGATCTCCTGGGCACCTGGCTGGGGGCGGATACGTCGGTTCGTCCCAACGTGTTTCCAGCCCGGTCCGCGCCGGGCGCGATGCCGGACTTCGAGTGGTTGACGAGCTACACGGCCGAGCAAGCCGAAGGACCCGACCTCGAGGTGGTGATGGGCATCAACGGCAACCACGGGTGGGTGATCGCCGGGCTCGATGAGCCGTGGACCGACAACGAGGTCGATGAAGCCACGTTCAACCCCACGGACACCACCGCGGACGCCGAGAACGACGTGGCGTTTGCCTTCCTGCCGTGGATCAACCACGTCGATGCCCTCACTCCCCAGGGCACCTCGTGCAAGGACGTTGCGATGGGCCCCGATGGCCACATCTGGAGCGCCAACGGCGACGTGGGCATCGCCCACCACGACATGACGGTGCCCGCCACGCTGGCGAACCCGGCGGGCGCGGAGATCGACTGCCTTTGGGCAGGGTGGCGGACCAGCTCACAGAGCATCCACGTGGTGTCGCGGCGCTTCGCCGGCGAGGAGGGCGACGAGGGCGAAGTCGGCGACCCCGTGATCTGGGCCACCGTTCGTGACCAGAGCTCGGCGGGGTACGACCACGCGGCGGGCGTGGTGCGCTCCATGAACAACGGCGGCACCTGGGAGTACGCGGGGGCGGGGTTCATGGATGGGACGGAGGAGGAGTTCGCGATGGCGGCCGACTGGGAGTCGTCGGATGCGAAATATGGCAACCGCGCCTGCCTCGACGAGGACACGGGGCACGTGATGACGCCCTTCGAGGACCTCGATGGGGGGGATGAGTATGACCCCGCGCATGCGTTCTCCTCGGGTACCAGCCTGGCCACCGCGAGGTTGATCACGACGGCCACCATCGGCCGTCCCCGCTTCATCCGGGCTCTCGATGAGCACCTCGCCGTTCTGGTGATGGGGTCGGACGATGGCGGTACGGGCGATGGCGGGCTCTACCTCACGACCAACGGCGGCAGCACGTGGGAACACCTCGACTTCGATCCCGGGCCCGACAGCTGCGATGAAGCCACGATGTTCGCGAGCGCGGCCATCTCGCTCCGCCCGGCCCCTCACGACGACTCTCTCACGCCGTGGGACGGATCCGACGGTGCGCTGGAGCTGGTCGTGGGTGCCATCGCTGGCGCTGCGTCGGCCAACTGCGCCCTCGCCCGCGTGGTGGTCACCGACCTGGGCAGCACGCCCGCCACCGACTGGACGTGGGTGTCGCTCCCCACAGACGGCGAAACGGGCTGGAACGCATCGAGTTGCGGGGTGTCGTGGGAGAACCTGACGACGATGGCGGTGGCGCCCTGGGCCCCGGAGGTGATGATCGGCGGGAGTCTGCGGCGCAACTGGTCGGGCGGCGCCCCGAGCAAGGTTCTGGGCGGTGCCTGCCTGATCAACCTCGAGACCGGGGCGCGGAAGATCGTCATCGATCCGCGCACCGAGGCGCGCGGGGTAGGCGCGGTGGAGGCGCACCCCAGCGTCTCGGACTTGTGGGTGGTGTTCCCCGAGCTGGATGGCGGCACCTACCAGGAGTGCACCGACGAGCGCGACACGGCCCCGACCTGCCTCGAGCCCGTGCCGATCCTCGTGAGCGGAAACGCGCTCGGCATCACCCGCCGGCCGATGAGCGGCCGGCCTCCGCACCTGATGGTGAATTCGGCCGTATGGTCCGACCTCGGGGTGGACGACGACTCGTCCGACGGCAAGGGCAGCTACATCGTAGCTGGCATCGATGGCGGCGGTGTGTGGCGGGGGGAGTTGTCGTGGTGAGCGTGCTGCTCGCGCTTGGCTGCGCCGGCGCTGGGGCGGAGAAGGCCGACACGTCGGCCGCGGAGCTGGACACCGCGGCCCGCGTGGATACGGCCGAAACCGGGCAGCCGCCGGACACCGGCGACACGGGGGACACCGCCGAGCCGGTGGACACGGCGAGCCTCGTAGACGCCGACGCGGACGGCTACACCATCGGCGAGGGCGACTGCGACGACACCCTGCCGCATGTGTACCCCGGCGCGCCTGACTACTGCGATGGTCTGGATCAGGACTGCGACGGGGAGCCCATTCCCGATGGGAGTTGCGGGGCCGCTGCCGACGCGACGGCGATGTGGACGTGGAGCATGGTTTCGCACAGGGACTCGCAGGGGGGTGTGCTCTACGACCTCGGCGATGTGGACGGCGACGGGCTGCACGATCTCGTTGGGGACCTCGATCACGGCAGCAACACCAGCGGGGTGTTCTTCGGGGCAACTCTGGTCACCCTCGCCCCGGTTTCCGACAACCCCATCCTGCAGTGGCAGGCGGGTGGGTCGGGGTCTTCCTTCGCGTGGCCCGCGGCAGATCAGGACGGCGACGGCTTCGATGACGTATTGGTGCAGAGCGAAGGGAACGACGGAATGTCCACCGGCGCTCTCTACCTGTTCTACGGCAGCCCCGAGGGCTTTCCATACGTGGAACAGCCGCAGTACGAGGTCGCCGACGTGCAATGGACCGCGCCTACCGCGGCCTACTTTCGCCCCGGCCCGAGCGTGGGCGAGTTCACCGGCGATGACCGTCCCGACAACGTCGTTTCGTTGGCCACGGCCTGGGACCACGAGTGGTCATGGGTGGTCGTGGAAGGGGGGCCCCGCGCGAGCGGCGAGTTTCAGCTCTCCGACCTGCCGCCGGTGACCATCGACGAGGAAGTTTGGAGCCATCCTGTGGCGGTGGGCGACCTCGATGGGGACGGGTTCGATGAGGTGACGGCATGGTGTGGGTGGGAGACGCAACCAATGTGGTTGGAGCTGGCGCTGGTGGAAGGGGAGGACCTAAGATCGGGATCTGCATTCAGCGATGTGGCGCACAAGATTTGGGTCGCTGCGGATGTTGCCACCTACATCGAACCCGGCCCCGCCCTCGACGGTCGCGCGCCCGATCTGGACGGCGATGGCCTGGCCGAGCTGGTGGTCGGCGTCGCCTACGACGACGACACCGCCGACCTCATGATGGTCGCCGGCGGGGTGCCCGATGGCGCGGTGAACGACCGCGTGCACAGCCGCATCACGCGGGGGTCGAACTGGGCGCCCATCGACTACTTCTGGGTCGACGACCTGGATGGCGATGCGGTGCCCGACC